>NZ_JBWKDP010000005.1:0-242283 GCF_056435905.1 Streptomyces sp. NPDC043861
TTCGTTGTTTCCAACCCTACCAGATTCATTTTCCGTTCCGTTTCCGGTTCGGATTCTGTTTCCGGTGGCCGTTGGAGGGCCTTTGCCTTTCGGCGTGTTCACTACGTTAGCCGATTTCCCTGACCGCTCATAATCGAGTCGACCGAGCTGAATTTCGGCATGCCGAAATTGCCACCCGTTGGGGGTTCGTCGTAGGTAGTGGATGGCCGCTTCGGGGGCTGTAGAACAGCAGTCCCTTTTCAGGCGGCTCGGACTACGTTAGGCATCCCCAAACGCCGAGTCAAGTTGATCTACGACGCGGCGTGTGGGCTCGATAGGGGCTCACCGTGGGGTCGTCGAGGATCCAGTAACGCCAGGGATGATCTGCGCCCTCACCGCCCACTCCAGTGCGAGGACCGTTGCGTACCTGGTCAGGGGTGACAGGCGTGCCGGTGAGGATGCGCAGCGGGGCGCCGGGGCCGGCGCAGACGTCGGCGCCGTCCAGGACTCGGTCGACGTCGAGGGCCGTTGCCAGCCGGGCCGGACCTTTGGCCAGTTCCTTGTCATTCCGGGCCGAGATTCGACGTTTGCGGGCGAGCTCGGCACCCACGGTGATCTCTCCGGCACGCAGCAGGACTCCGCTCGCGGTTCCCTCGGGGCCGCACACCAGATTGAGGCAGTGCCACATGCCGTAGGTGAAGTAGACGTACGCGTGTCCGGGCGGACCGAACATCACTCCGTTGCGGGCGGTGCGGCCTCGATAGGCATGCGAGCCGGGGTCGGCCTGGCCCGCGTATGCCTCTACCTCTGTCAGCCGCAGTTCGACCGGGCCGTCGTCGGTCAGCCGTACCAGCGTGCGGCCGAGAAGGTCGGGGGCGACGTCGAGTACGGGGCGGTCGAAGAAGTCCCGGGGCAGCGGCATACGGTCGGGGCTCTCGATCATGCCGTGAGAGGGTACTCGCCCTCAGCAGGGAACCGGCTACCGTCTTCGCGCGTATGTAGGGGTCAGAACCAAGAAGGAGTGAACATGGGCTTCAAGAAGATGCTCGCAAGCCTGGGAGCCGGCGGTGCGTCCGTCGAGACGGAGCTGACCGAGGCGAACGTCGTCCCGGGCGGTGTCGTCCAGGGTGAGGTGCGGATCCAGGGTGGTTCGGTGAACCAGCAGATCGAGGGGCTCTCCGTCGGTCTGCAGGCGCGCGTCGAGGTGGAGGGCGGCGACCAGGAGGTCAAGCAGGACATCGAGTTCACCAAGCAGCGTCTCGGAGGCGCGTTCGAGGTGCAGGCCGGGGCGGTGCACGTGGTGCCGTTCGGGCTGGAGATCCCCTGGGAGACGCCGGTCACGACGATCGCCGGTCAGCGGCTGCACGGGATGAACATCGGTGTGACCACCGAGCTGGAGATCGCCCGGGCCGTCGACTCCGGTGACCTGGACCCGATCAATGTGCACCCGCTGCCCGCTCAGCAGGCGATCCTCGATGCGTTCATCCAGCTGGGCTTCCGTTTCAAGAGCGCCGACATGGAGCGCGGGCACATCCGCGGGACCCGGCAGCGGCTTCCGTTCTACCAGGAGATCGAGTTCTACCCGCCGCAGCAGTACCGGGGCCTGAACCAGGTCGAGCTGACCTTCATCGCCGACAACCGGGAGATGGACGTCGTGCTCGAGATGGACAAGAAGCCCGGGCTGTTCAGCGAGGGCAGCGACTCCTACCGCGCATTCCAGGTGGACCTGCACAACTTCCAGGGGACGGATTACGCCGCCTACCTCAACCAGTGGCTCGCCGATGTCAGCGGCCGTCGTAACTGGCTCTAGGCTCGGTGCCGTAGGCGCGTAAAGCGCAGGAACGCCGATTCGGAGGTTCAGACGTGACCGAGGCGAAGAGGGCTCCGCTGCCTCATGACTTCCACCCGCCGGTGCCGTCGTTCACGGTGACGAGTGCCGACATCGAGGCCGGGGCATCCCTGAAGGACGCCCAGGTCCACTCGGGTGGCAACACCTCTCCGGCACTGCGATGGGAGGGCTTCCCTGCGGAGACGAAGAGCTTCGCGGTGACGTGCTTCGACCCGGACGCGCCGACGGGCAGCGGCTTCTGGCACTGGGTGCTGTTCGACATCCCGGCATCGGTGACGGAGCTGCCGGCGGGTGCGGGCAGCGGAAAGTTCGACGGGCTGCCGGAAGGTGCCGTCCACGTCCGCAACGACTACGGGTCGAAGGACTTCGGCGGGGCCGCGCCGCCTCCCGGAGACGGTCCGCACCGCTATGTCTTCACCGTGTACGCGGTGGACAAGGAGAAGCTCGGTCCGGATGACGATGCGTCGCCGGCGGCCGTGGGCTTCAACCTGCGGTTCCATGCGCTGGCGCGCGCTCAGCTCGTCGGCGAGTACGAGAACCGCGGGTAGCGCCCCGAGGCTTCGCCGGTTGTTTGCCCGCTCCTGGTCTTGGAGAGACCAGGAGCGGGCATCTTTCGTTGTGCGCGGATATTGCGTTGTCCATCGCGGCGTGCCCGGCCAGAGTTGATCCCAGCCCAGAGCCCGCCACAAGGGCTGGGCCGGCACACGGGAGGTGGGCACAATGCGGGACACACTGGTACTGAATGCGAGCTTCGAGCCACTGTCGACGGTGACACTCAACCGTGCGGTGGTGCTGGTGCTGCAGGACAAGGCCGTCGTCGAGCAGGCCCACCCCGCACTCCTTGTCCGTGCGGCCGCGGTGGAGCTTCCGGTGCCCCGGGTGATCAGGCTGTGCAGATACGTACGGGTGCCGTTCCGAAGACAGGCGCCATGGTCGAGACGGGGTGTGCTGGTGCGTGACCAGCACCGGTGCGCCTACTGCGGAAGGCGCGCCACGACCGTGGACCACGTGGTGCCGCGCTCGCGGGGCGGTGCGGACAGCTGGCTGAACACGGTCGCCTCCTGCGCCGAGGACAACCACCGCAAGGCGGACCGTACTCCGGAGCAGGCGGGCATGCCGCTGCTGCACGAGCCCTTCGTCCCGACTCCGGCGGATGCGATGCTGCTGGCACTGCGGTCGGGTGAGCGGTCGGCACTGCCCGAGTGGCTGGCGGGGCAGCAAGTGCCGGAGCCTGTCGCCCGGTCGGCGGCCTGAGGGCCGTCCCTCACTACCTGGTGCTGCCGTCGTGCGCCGCCGGGGGTTGCGGGACAGCCCTCAGCGGCTGGGACGGGCGCGCGGATCCGGCATTGCGGAAGCAGCGCGGGGACGGGCAAGGGCCGGGAAGCCCGCCTCCTCAGGAGGCGGGCTTCCGTCCGTCAGCGCAGCACCAGCTGGACGATGGCGAGCGTGCCCACGAGCACGATCACGGTTCGCAGCACCACCGGAGAGAGCTTGCGGCCGACCTTGGCACCGATCTGGCCGCCGATGGTCGAACCGACCGCGATGAGCAGGGCCGCGGTCCAGTCGATGTCGGCGACGAAGACGAAGAAGAGCGCGGCAACGCTGTTGACGATCGCGGCGAGGACGTTCTTCACGGCGTTGAGGCGCTGGAGGGTGTCGTTGAGCAGGATGCCCATCAGGGACAGATACATGACGCCCTGGGCGGCGGTGAAGTAGCCGCCGTAGACGCTGGCGAGCATCAGGGTGATGAAGAGGAGCGGCCCGCCGTCGGGGTGGGGGTCCTCTGTTCCGCCGTGTTCGCGGCGGCGCTGCACGGCCTTGGAGATCCGGGGTTGCAGGATCACGAGTACGAGGGCGAGCGCGACCAGGACGGGGACGATCGTCTCGAAGGCCGTCGAGGGCAGCAGGAGCAGAAGCATCGCCCCGCCGAGGCCGCCGATGAGCGAGGCGAGGCCGAGGCGCAGGACGCGGCGGCGCTGGCCCCTGAGCTCCTTGCGGTAGCCGATGGCCCCGCTGATCGCCCCCGGTATCAGGCCGAGGGCGTTCGACACCGTCGCGGTGACCGGTGGGAGGCCGGTGGCCAGGAGTACCGGGAAGGTGATGAGCGTTCCTGAACCGACGATGGCGTTGATGGTGCCGGCTGCCGTACCGGCGGCGAAGACTGCGAGTACTTCCCAGATGGACAAAGCCATCTCCTCACATGATCAGTGTGTCGCCTCCCCGCCATGGAGGTCGAGGGGCCGCACCGATCATGCCCGACTGCGTGTAGGTGTCAGTCGATCGGGGGCTGCTCGCGTCGTTCCGTACCGCCGCCCTGCGGCGGGATGTTGCCCCCGTTGTTGCCGTTGTTGCCGGAGAGGGGGCCGCCGAAGCTTCCGATGGCGCCCGAGAGGCCCTTGAGTGCGTCCCCGATCTCGCTGGGCACGATCCAGAGCTTGTTGGCGTCGCCCTCGGCGATCTTCGGGAGCATCTGGAGGTACTGGTACGAAAGCAGCTTCTGGTCCGGGTCGCCGGCGTGGATGGACTCGAAGACCGTACGGATGGCCTGGGCCTCGCCCTCGGCACGCAGGGCGGCGGCCTTGGCCTCACCCTCGGCACGAAGGATGGCCGACTGCTTCTCGCCTTCGGCGGTGAGGATCTGGGACTGGCGGATGCCTTCGGCGGTGAGGATCGCGGCGCGCTTGTCACGGTCGGCGCGCATCTGCTTCTCCATCGAGTCCTGGATGGAGGTCGGGGGCTCGATGGCCTTCAGCTCGACGCGGTTGACACGGATGCCCCACTTGCCGGTGGCCTCGTCGAGGACGCCGCGCAGGGCCGCGTTGATTTCCTCACGGGAGGTGAGGGTCCGCTCCAGGTCCATGCCACCGATGATGTTGCGCAGCGTGGTGACGGTGAGCTGCTCGATCGCCTGGATGTAGCTGGCGACTTCGTATGTCGCCGCGCGTGCGTCGGTCACCTGGTAGTAGATGACGGTGTCGATGTTGACGACGAGGTTGTCCTGGGTGATCACCGGCTGGGGCGGGAACGGGACGACCTGTTCACGCAGGTCGATCCGGTTGCGGATCGAGTCGATGAACGGGACGACGATGTTCAGGCCCGCGTTGAGGGTGCGGGTGTAGCGGCCGAATCGTTCGACGATGGCGGCGCTGGCCTGCGGGATGACCTGGATCGTCTTGATCAGGGCGATGAAGACAAGCACCACCAGAATGATCAGGACGATGATGATCGATGGCATCGTGCTTCCCGTGCCCTTCGCTGCCGGACGAGTCTGATGATCAAGCTTCCCAGACCGCGGGTGGTCGTGGGAGTGGTTCGGTCACATACTCATGACGAATGGTCACATCACCACGGCTGTCGCTCCGTCGATCTCGACGACGTCGACCTGTTCGCCGGGGTCGAAGGCCCGTTCGGTGTCGAGTGCGCGCGCCGACCAGACCTCGCCGGCGAGCTTGATCCGGCCTCCGTTGGCGTCGACGCGTTCCAGTACGACGGCCTGACGGCCTCTCAGTGCGTCGACTCCGGTGGCGAGTCGGGGAAACTGCGCGCTGTGCCGCGCCGCGATGGGCCGTACGACCGCGATGAGCGCGACCGACACCGCGGCGAAGACCACCACTTGTGCCACCAGGCCGAAGCCCAGGGCCGCGGTGACGGCTCCCGCCACGGCTCCGGCGGAGAGCATGCCGAATTCGGGCATGGCGGTGAGGACGAGCGGGATGCCCAGTCCGACTGCTGCGATGAGCCACCACACCCAAGCGTCGATGTCCACATGGGCATGGTAATTCCGAGAACGCCGCCCCGACAGGGCGCGAACGCTCGCGAACTGCCTTCCGTACCGGGCGGGATCAGGAGAGCGGGAGCCCCTGGGCGGTCCAGCGGTCGCCGTTGCGCTCGACGAGGAGCGGCAGGCCGAAGCAGAGGGAGAGGTTGCGGGACGTCAGCTCGGTCTCCATGGGGCCGGCCGCGAGGACCTTGCCCTGACGGATCATCAGAACATGGGTGAAGCCGGGCGCGATCTCCTCGACATGGTGGGTGACCATGATCATTGAGGGCGCGTACGGGTCGCGCGCGAGCCGTCCGAGCCGGCGCACCAGGTCCTCACGACCGCCGAGGTCGAGTCCCGCCGCGGGCTCGTCGAGGAGGAGCAGCTCCGGGTCGGTCATCAGTGCGCGGGCGATGAGGGTGCGCTTGCGCTCGCCCTCGGAGAGGGTGCCGAACTTGCGCTCGAGGTAGTCGGACATCCCGAGGCGGTCGAGGAAGGCGCGGGCGCGCTCCTCGTCGACGGCGTCGTAGTCCTCGTGCCAGGTGGCGGTCATGCCGTAGGCGGCGGTGAGGACGGTTTCCAGCACGGTCTGGCGCTTGGGCAGCTTCTCGGCCATGGCGATACCGGCCATGCCGATACGGGGGCGGAGCTCGAAGACGTCGACCTTGCCGAGCCGGTCACCGAGAACGGTCGCGGACCCGGTGGTGGGGAAGAGGTAGCTGGAGGCGATGTTGAGGAGGGTGGTCTTGCCCGCACCGTTGGGTCCGAGGATCACCCAGCGCTCGCCCTCCTTGACCGACCAGGAGACGTCGTCCACCAGAGCGCGTCCCTCGCGGACCACGGATACGTCCACCAGCTCCAGTACATCGCTCATGAGCGCGTTGTCTCCCCATGCAATCGTCGAGAGGTCTCGGGAGTCCGGTGTGCCCGTGGGCGCAGCTCCCAGGGAAAACCTACGCCACCGGCCGGGTGCGCCGACGGCCCGGTCCGGTACCTAGGCTGGGTCCATGCTCTCGGAACCTCGCTCAGGACGACTGGCCTCATGGGGAAATGCCCTGTTGGCTGGGTTTGTATCACCCGATGACGCGGTGCAGGCGATCGTCGGTGACGACGCGGTGCACCGTGTGGAGGGCCTGCCGGGCGAACCGGGCCCGGTCGGGCTCTCGCTGGCGCTGGGGCGGCTGCGCGGGCTCGGTGTGAGCGGCTTCCGCGTCGCGCTGCCGGCGCCGGGACATCCGCTGGGGCTCAGCGGGCCGCCCGACTTCAATGCGCGGGCCCTGGAGGCCGAGGAGGCCGTCGTCGGCCACGGTGCGGCGTACGGGCTGGTGCCGGAGGTGCACGAGGCGGGGCCGGCCGGCGATGTGCATGTGCAGGTGGTCTGGCACTGTCTGCCGGTACGGGAGGCTCCTCCTGCCGATGTGCCCTCGCTCGGGGAGGCCGAGCGGGAGCTCGCGGAGGCCCTGCGGGAGGCGACAGCGGTGCTGTCGCGGCTCGATGTGGCCGGGTCGGGCCCGGTGGCGGAGGCCGCGATGGACGCATACCGCGCACGGGCCGAGACGGGCGCGGGGCGGGAGGTGCTGGCCCCCGGGTATCCGCCGCGTGCGGCACGGGTGCTGGAGCTGGCACAGCGGGTCGGGCTGCTGATCTCGCTGGCCTACGACAACGGACACGGCGGAGCGGTGAGCGCCTCCGAGATGGCGGCGCGGGGCGCGGCGCTGCGGCCGGTGGAGCGGGTGGCCCGGCGCGCCCAGGTGGCGGCGTACAACGCGTATGTGGAGGAGCGCGAGCGGGACAGGCCATGACGCGACCGGACCCCGGGCGAGGTCGCCCGGGGTCCGGTGGTCACTCCTGCAAGAGGGAGTCCCGGCGGTGCTCGATCAGCCGTTGACGCCCAGGTTGCCGAAGGCCGGGTTGAGCGCGCCGATGACGTTGACGGTGTTGCCCACGGCGTTGACGGGGACGTGGACCGGGGCCTGAATCAGGTTGCCGGAGCCGACACCCGGGGAGTTCACGGCCTGGCCGCCCGCGTGCGCGCTGGTCGCGGATGCGGCACCGGCCGCAGCAGCGACGAGGCCACCGGCGACCATGGAGACGGCAACGGCCTTCTTCAGGTTCTTCACTTCACGATCCTCCTGGTCTCGCTGCAGCGGGATCGCCGCAGCACGCCATGAAGAACGTCGGCCCGCCCGTCCGGATACGCCGTATGGGCGACATACACACGACGGTATGAATCTCACACTGCGCGGGAACCGGCCCGGTCGGCGCACCGGCTACCTGCTGAAACGTTCTGATCAGCCGGCGAGCCCATGGCGCACCGCCCAGAGCGCCGCCTGTGTCCGGTCCGCCAGATCCAGCTTCATCAGAATGTTCGACACATGGGTCTTCACGGTCTTCTCGGAGAGGACCAGGGCGCGGGCGATCTCGCGGTTGGAGCGGCCGTCGGCGATCAGACCGAGCACCTCGCGTTCCCGCTCGGTCAGTGATGTGCCCCGGCCCGGCCCGGTGCCGAGGTCGTCCTGGGAGAGCAGTGCCACGGCGACCTCGGGCTGCAGCAGCACATGGCCCGCGTGCACCGAGCGGATGGCGCCGGCCAGTGCGTCGGGGTCCACGTCCTTGTAGACGTAGCCGGAGGCTCCCGCGCGCAGCGCGGGGACCACGGTCCGCTGCTCGGTGAAGCTCGTGACCACGAGCACCTTCGCCGGGTTGTCGAGGGCGCGGAGCTTGCGCAGAGCCTCGATCCCGTCGGTGCCCGGCATCTTCACGTCCATCAGGACGACGTCCGGCTTCAGCTCCTCGGCACGGGCCACGCCCTCGGCTCCGTCCCCGGCCTCCCCCACCACCTCGATGTCGTCCTGCACCTCGAGGAAGGTGCGCAGGCCCCGCCGGACGACCTGGTGGTCGTCGACCAGCAGCACACGGATAGTCCTGTCAGCCACCGGGGACCTCCATCTCGATCGTCGTGCCCTTGCCGGGCGTCGACTCCACCGTGAGTGTGCCGCCGACTCCGCTCGCCCGGTCGCGCATCGAGACGAGGCCGAGGTGGCGGCCGGCCCTGCGGACGGAACCGGGCTCGAAGCCCTTGCCGTCGTCCTTGACGCTGAGGACCGCGCCATGGCCGCGGCGGGCCAGGCTGACGGCCACCAGCCCGGCGCCCGCGTGCCGCAGAGCGTTGTGCAGGGCCTCCTGGGCGACCCGCAGCATGGCCTCCTCCTGTGCCGCGGGCAGGGCGCGCACCCCGCCGCCGTCGAAGGTGACCCGTGCGGTGTGGGCGCGGTCGAGGACCTGGATCTGCGTACGGAGCGTGTTGACGAGGCCGTCCTCGTCGAGCGCGGCGGGGCGCAGCTCCACGACCGCCGCCCGCAGTTCGTCGGCGGCCTCGGCGGCGAGTGCGGCGACCTGCTGGAGCTCGCCCTTTGCCCGTACCGGGTCCCGGTCCACCAGCGTGGCGGCTGCCTGCGCGGTCAGCCGCAGGGAGAAGAGCTTCTGACTGACGGCGTCGTGCAGTTCATGGGCCAGCCGGGAGCGCTCCTCGGAGATGGTGAGCTCGCGGCTCCGCTCGTACAGCCGGGCGTTGGTGAGGGCGATCGCGGCGTGCTGGGCGAGGATCGAGAGCAGCTGCTCGTCGTCCGCGGTGAATCTGCAGCTGTCCTCCCGTGCGTCAGTGCCCCGGGAGCACCTCTTGTTGGCGAGGAAGAGCGCGCCGATCGTCTCTTCGCCGTCCTTGATGGGAACGCCCAGGAAGTCCGACATATCGGGGTGCGCAGAGGGCCAGCCCTCGAAGCGGGGGTCCTTGCGCACATCCGCGAGCCGCTCGGTCTTCGCATCCCTGAGCATCGCGGCGAGGATGCCGTGCTGGCGTGGGAGCGGCCCGATGGCCCGCCACTGCTCGTCGCTGACGCCGTCGACGACGAACTGGGCGAAGCCTCCGTGATCATCCGGCACGCCCAGCGCCGCGTACTCGGCGTCGAGCAGCTCGCGGGCCGAGGCCACGATCGTCTTGAGGACGTCGCGTACCTCGAGATGCCTGCTCATGGCGAGCAGAGCGGTGCTCACGGCGGCCAGGCCGGCGCTGGGTCGATGGCTCATGGGATCACCGTACCGGCGCGATGTGACCGTGCGTATCGGGCTGTGGACGGCCGCTGTGCGGGACCCGGGACGTAGGCCCAAATGCCCTGGCCGGTAGGGGCCCGGGGACGAGGCGGCGGGGAGGGCGGGGGCCCCAGTCTGGGTGCACCGGAACGGAGCCGCAGAGGGACAGAGGGGATGGACGGCATGCCTGTCGCGATCATCACGGGTGCGTCGAAGGGGCTGGGGCGTGCGCTGGGTGCGGCGCTCGCACAGCGGGGGTGGGATCTGGTGCTGGACGCGAGGACGGCGAAGGTACTGGAGGGGACCGCCGGCGAACTGGAGCGGTACGGGACCCGGGTGGTGGCACTGCCCGGGGATGTCACGGATCCGGAGCACCGTGCGGAGCTGGTGTCCGCCGCCCGGGACCTCGGCTCGCTCGATCTGCTGGTCAGCAATGCGAGCGCACTGGGCGCGGAGCCGCTGCTGCGGCTGGCGGAGTTGCCGCTCGAGGGCCTGCGAGTGGCGCTGGAGACCAATGCGGTGGCGGCGCTCGGGCTCGTGCAGAAGGCTCTGCCGCTCCTGCGGGCGGGCTCCGCGGGCACGCCGGGTGCGGTGATCGCGGTGAGCTCCGACGCCGCGGCGGAGGCGTACGAGACATGGGGCGGATACGGCGCGTCGAAGGCCGCGCTGGACCATCTCGCCGCGGTCCTGTCGGTGGAGGAGCCGTGGCTGCGGATCTGGACGGTGGATCCGGGGGACATGCAGACCGATCTGTACGCGGCCGCCGTGCCCGGCGACGACGGGCCCCGGCCGGCCCCGCAGTCCGTGGTCCCGGCATTCCTGGGGCTGCTGGAGGAACGTCCGGCCAGCGGACGGTACACGGCGTCCTCGCTGCTGGGGGCCCGGTGAACGTGCTGGAGGCGCTGCGGGTGCCGGACGAGCTGTCGGCACGCGTACCCGCCGAGGTGCGCGGGAGCGGGCGTGACGACGTGCGGCTGATGGTGTCGCGCGGGACAGCGGTGTCGCACCATGCGTTCCGGCAGCTGCCGGAGCTGCTGAGGGCCGGGGACGTCCTGGTGGTGAACAGGTCCCCGACGCTGCCCGCCGCGGTGGACGGTCGGCTGCGCGCGGAGCCGCTGGTGGTGCACTTCTCCCTGCGCGGGGACGACGGCCGCTGGGCGGTCGAGCTGCGCACCCCGGACGGGGCGGGCAGCACGCTGCCCAGGGCCGGCGGTCCGGCGGGGGCGCGGATACGGCTGCCGGACGGTGGAGTGCTGCGCCTGGAGGAGCAGCTGGTCGCGGGCGCGGACCGGCTGTGGTGGGCGTCCGTGTCGGTCTCCGTTCCCGAGCTGATGAGCCGCTGCGGAAGGCCCATCCGGTACCGCTACACGGAGCGTGATCAGCCGCTGTCCGCGTACCAGACGGTGTTCGCGCTGCCCGGGTCCGACGGCTCGGGTTCCGCCGAGATGCCGAGCGCCGCCCGGCCGTTCACGGAAGGGCTGGTGGCGGAGCTGGTGCGCCGGGGGGTGCAGTTCGCCCCGATCACCCTGCACACGGGTGTGGCCTCGGCGGAGGCGCACGAGCCGCCGTACCCGGAGCGCTTCGAGGTGCCTGCGACGACGGCATGGCTGGTGAACGCCGCCCGTGCGGGCGGCGGGAGGATCCTCGCCGTGGGGACGACGGCGGTCCGGGCACTGGAGTCGGCGGCCGGGCCGGACGGGGTGGTGCGGGCGGCCTCGGGCTGGACCGGTCTCGTGGTCACCCCGGGACGTGGGGTGCGGGCGGTTGACGGCCTGCTGACCGGGCTGCACGAGCCCGAGGCCTCGCATCTGCTGATGCTGGAGGCGATAGCCGGGCGCGAAGCCCTGGCGGCCGGTTATGCCGAGGCACTACGGCGTCTCTACCTCTGGCACGAGTTCGGGGATCTGCACCTCGTCCTCCCGAATGACACCGGTGACACATTGCATTGCGCGAGCAACTCCGCGTAAGGCCGCCTCGACCCGGATGTGAGCCCTGACATAGGACCCACATCACTTACGAAGCTCGCTAGTGGATACATATAGGACATCTGAGCAGGGCAGTGTGGGTGACTTGTCCGATTTTGCGGCTTCCGGCTCTACTACGTGGGATCGTACGTCACACCTTTGCCACAGGATTTTGCGGCCGCTAAGAATTGCGTCCGTCGCCGCCGAGATGGCGCTGAGCCACCCCGGCCGTCGCGACTCCCGCTATTCGAAGAGGTACGTCTCGCATGTTCGCGTCCCGCACTTCCGGTTCCGCTCGTCTGTCCAAGACCCACAAGTTCTCGATCGCCGGTGTGGCCGCCGTTGGCGTCTCGGCTCTCGCGTTCTCCCTCGTCCCGGGCAACGCTTCCGCCGAAGCGGAGACGCAGGCTGTCTCTTCCGCGAACGTCGCATGGTCGACCGGTGTCGACACGGCCAAGGCCGCCGCGCTGCAGGCGAGCATCGCCAACCAGTCCTCGTTCGTCGACGCGCAGGCCAAGCTGGCGGCGAAGGCCAAGGCCGACGCCGCCGCCGCGCTGAAGGCGAAGGCCGAGGCCCAGGCCGCCGCCAAGGCGAAGGCCGCCGCTGCCGCCAAGGCCGCTGCCAAGAAGCGCGCCGTGGAGCAGGCCGCCAGCCGCGCCGCCGCCCGTAAGCCCGTCTACGCGAACAACCTGGACGGCTGGATCCGCGAGGCCATGGACATCATGAAGAAGCACAACATCCCGGGCACCTACGAGGGCATCCACCGCAACATCATGCGCGAGTCCTCCGGCAACCCGCGTGCGATCAACAACTGGGACATCAACGCCATCAACGGCGTCCCGTCGAAGGGCCTGCTGCAGATCATCAAGCCCACCTTCGACGCGTACCACGTCCCCGGCACCGCCTGGGACCAGTACGACCCGGTCGCCAACATCGTCGCGTCCTGCAACTACGCGGCCGACCGCTACGGCTCGATGGACAACGTGAACAGCGCCTACTGACGGACGCTGCGGGCCTCAGGGCCTCAGGGCTGTGTGGCGTCACACATACGCCGAAGGGCGGCACCCGTGCGGGTGCCGCCCTCGGCGCGTGTACGGGCCGTGCCTACTTGCGCATGACCTCGGGCTCATGACGGCGCAGCAGACGCGCCACCGCGAAGCCGCAGGCGATGCCGATGAGCAGCAGGATGGTGATGTTGACGCCCCACTGACCGGCCGTGTGCTCCCACAGCGGATCCAGGTCGCCGGGGTTCTTCGGGTCCCACGGCGGCATCAGATGCCCCAGGTCGAGAGTGGCGCCGGCACCGGCGATGGCCCAGCGGGACGGCATGAGCCAGGCGAACTGCTCCAGGCCGGGCGAGCCGTACACCTGGAAGAGGATGCCGGTGAACACGACCTGGACGATCGCGAACATGACCAGCAGCGGCATCGTCTTCTCGGCGGTCTTCACCAGCGAGGAGATGACCAGGCCGAACATCATCGAGGTGAAACCGAGCGCGGTGATCGTGACGCAGAGCTCGACGGCAGGCGGCATGACCAGGCCCTCTTCGGGCAGCTCGCGGGAGGCGAAACCGATGGCGCAGATGATCACGCCCTGGATGGCCGTGATCACGCCGAGCACGATCACCTTGGACATCAGATACGCCGAGCGGGACAGACCGGTGGCCCGCTCCCGTTCGTAGATCACCCGTTCCTTGATCAGCTCTCGGACCGAGTTCGCGGCACCCGAGAAGCACATGCCGACCGCGAGGATCAGCATGATCGTGCCGGCGTCGCCGTTGAACCGGGACGGGGGTTTCGGCGCCGCCAGACCGAAGTCGGCCGGGATGACCACGCTGACCACGCCGAGGACGGCCGGCAGCACCACCATCAGGCCCAGGAAGCCCTTGTCGGACGCGATGACCGAGGCGTAGCGGCGGATCAGGGTCCACAGCTGGGAGCCCCAGCCCTGCGGCTTCGGCGGCTTGACCGCGGCCTGCGGGGGCATCTGTACGGGCTGTGCAGCAACCGCATCGATGTCCGCGGCGTACATCTGGTAGTGCTGCGAGCCCTTCCAGCGGCCCGCCCAGTCGTAGTCGCGGTAGTTCTCGAAGGCGGAGAAGACGTCGGCCCAGGTGTCGTAGCCGAAGAAGTTGAGCGCCTCCTCGGGCGGGCCGAAGTAGGCCACCGCGCCGCCCGGGGCCATCACCAGCAGCTTGTCGCACAGGCCGAGCTCGGCCACCGAGTGCGTGACCACCAGGACCGTACGGCCGTCGTCGGCGAGGCCGCGCAGCAGCTGCATGACGTCGCGGTCCATGCCCGGGTCGAGGCCGGAGGTCGGCTCGTCCAGGAATATCAGCGAGGGCTTGGTCAGCAGCTCCAGGGCAACGGACACACGCTTGCGCTGGCCACCGGAGAGGGAGGTGACCTTCTTCTCCTTGTGGATGTCGAGCTTGAGCTCGCGCAGCACCTCGTCGATGCGGGCCTCGCGCTCGGCCGCGGCGGTGTCACCGGGGAAGCGGAGCTTCGCGGCGTACCTGAGGGCCTTCTGGACGGTCAGCTCCTTGTGCAGGATGTCGTCCTGCGGGACCAGACCGATGCGCTGGCGCAGCTCGGCGAACTGCTTGTAGAGACTGCGGTTGTCGTAGAGGACGTCGCCCTCGTTGGCGGGACGGTAGCCGGTGAGCGCCTTCAGCAGCGTCGACTTGCCGGAGCCCGAGGGGCCGATGACGCCGATCAGCGACTTCTCCGGCACACCGAACGAGACGTCCTTGAGGATCTGCTTGCCACCGTCGACCGTCACCGTGAGGTGGCGGGCGGAGAAGGTGACCTCACCGGTGTCGACGAACTCCTCGAGGCGGTCGCCGACGAGCCGGAAGGTGGAGTGGCCCACACCGACGATGTCGTTCGGGCCGATGAGCGCCGAGCCGGACTTGGCGAGCGGCTGGCCGTTGACATAGGTGCCGTTGTGGGAACCGAGGTCGCGGATCTCGAAGCGGCCGTCGGGCGTGGCGTGGAACTCGGCGTGGTGGCGGGAGACCTGCAGGTCGGAGACCACGAGCTCGTTCTCGAGTGCACGGCCGATGCGCATGACACGGCCGAGGGAGAACTGGTGGAAGGTGGTCGGGCTGCGGTCGCCGTACACCGGGGGCGCCATGCCCGGGTCCTTCTGTGCGAGGCGTTCGGCGGGGCCCTGCTGGTGCGGGACCTGCGCCTGGTGCGGCGCCGGGGCCTGCTGCTGCCACTGCGGAGCCGGCGCCTGGGCAGCCTGCTGCTGCCACTGCGGAGCCGGCGCCTGGGCGGCCGCCTGCGGGACCTGCTGCGGGACCTGCTGCGGAGCGGCGCCCTGGGCGCTGTACGCGTCGGCCGCGGAGCCCGTGAGGCTCAGCCGCGGGCCGTCGGTGGCGTTGCCGAGGTGTACCGAGGAGCCGGGGCCGATCTCCATCTGGTGGATCCGCTGGCCCTGCACATAGGTGCCGTTGGTGCTGCCGTGGTCCTCAATGGACCAACTCCGGCCGCTCCAGCTGATCGTGGCGTGCCGCCACGAGACTCTGGCGTCGTCGACCACCATGTCCCCCTGCGGATCCCGCCCCAGGGTGTACGACCTGGACGGGTCGAGGGTCCAGGTCCTTCCGTTCAATTCCAGTACGAGTTCCGGCACTCCATGCCCCACTAGTTGTCCCCCGAGTTACCCCCGTCAGAGGGAGTCTAGGGATGGCGAACATCGTGAGGAACTATTTCAGGCCCGCTCCCGTATCCGAAAGCCGGGCTGTGCGAAGACGGAGTCCGGGCCCGCACCCACGCGCCGTTGACGGAGGAGAAACGCACCCGGAGAGTGGTAAGCACCCATGAGTGCGCACGGATCAGGCATGAAGGGGACAAGTCCGTACGGATCGGGGGGTCCTGATGGCGGCGAGCGACAGCAAGGACCTCGAACGCCCGGTGCCATGGGGTGATGTGGTGCTCGCCTCGATCGCCGCGGTGAGCTGGGCGATGGCCGGGATGGCGGGGGCGGCGGCACTCGGACTGCATCTGCTGGGCGCGGATGCGGGCGGCTCGCTCGGACCGATGACCGCCGCGGTGACGGTGCTCGCGGTCGGAGGATCCGTCACGCCTTCCGGTGATGTGTCCGTGTTCGGACTGGAGAGCGCCGAGGCGTCCACGGCCGTCGACTTCACGCCACTTGGGGTGGGACTGGTCGGAGCGCTGCTGCTCGCCCACTTCTTCCTCCGGTCGCTGCGCGGTGCGGACGCCCGGATCTCGGCGGCGGAACTGGCAGCGCGGGCCGCTGTGTTGGTGGCGCTGTTCCTCGGCGTGGTCGGCGGTCTGGCCTGGGCGGGACACGACGTCATCACCCTCGACGGCGGTGCACTCGGCCTCGAGGACCTGCCGGACGGGGGCGGCGGCGGGATCGAGGTGCCCGGGCTCGGGGACATCGGTGACATCGGGGGGTTGCTGCCCGACCGGCTCGGGGACCTGGTGCGGGCGAAGGCATCGGTCGGTTTCAGCGTGAACACCGCGGACTCACTGGCGGGCGCCCTGTTCTGGGTACTCGGAGTGCTGCTCGTCGCCCTGCTCGCCTCACGCCGCACGCCCCTGCCGCAGGGCTGGGACGCCGTGCACCGGACGGTGCGGCCGGCGGCGTCCGCAGTGGTCACGATCCTGCTGCTCGCCGTTGCCGCAGGGGCCGCAGCGGCCGCCTCTGCGGCTGTCGACGACGAGCACCCGGCGAGGATCGGCGGAGCGGCCCTGCTCGGGGCCCCGAACGGTGCGTGGCTGGGTACTGCGCTGGGCCTCTTCGTGCCCTGGGAAGGACGGGTGACCGGCGAGCCGGCGAAGGTGCTGCCCGATCCGCTGGACGAGCTGCTGCGGGTGTCTGCGGACGAGCCGGTGACGGTCGGCCGGCTGGCGGAGCTCGACACCCGGGTGTGGCTGCTGGCGGTGGCCTGCGCGCTGCTGAT
Organism: Streptomyces sp. NPDC043861; assembly: GCF_056435905.1. Lineage (NCBI taxonomy): Bacteria > Bacillati > Actinomycetota > Actinomycetes > Kitasatosporales > Streptomycetaceae > Streptomyces > Streptomyces sp. NPDC043861. The sequence continues at coordinate 16,581 of NZ_JBWKDP010000005.1, forward strand.
GCTGTGCGCCGGTGCACTGGTCGCGGTACGTACACCGCGGCAGGACGGGGCCGGTGCGGCGCGGTTCGCGGGACGGTGCGCCGTGTCGCTGGGAGCGGTGACGGCGATGGCGCTGCCACTGCTGGTGATGCTGACGGCGGTGTCGGCGGATGCGTCGCTCACGGTGCTCGGATTCGACGCGTTCGGGGCCGGGGTCGAGCTGCACGGAAATCCCGGGACGGCCGTGGTGCTGGGGGCGTTGTGGGGGGCGGGGGCGGGTGGTCTCGGCGCTCTCCTGGCGTCCGCCACCGATACGGCCGGGCGTCGTGCGGCACCGTTCGCGAGGGCCGGGCGGGCGGATCCGGCCCCGGCGGCGGGGCCGTACCGGCCCTCCGTGCCGTATCGCCCTCCGAACGCGGATACGAACCCGTATCTGCGGTTGCCGGGGGACGGCGTACACGGGGCGCCGACGGTGGCGGGGCCGGTCCTGCCAACGCCGTGTCCGCCCCGGAACCCGCCTCCTCGTCCGCCTCGGCGTCCCCGGCGGACAGGGCTGCCGCAGGACCGGCCCCCCGACGGACCGCCGCCGCCGGGGGTCCCGCCGAGCCGGCGCTGAGGCCCGCGGACGGTCCGTGCACGGGGCCTCACCCGGCCGGCGCTGCTCCCACCGCCCATGAACGGCTGCTCGCGACAGGCCGGCCGTACGCTGCCGACATCTCAGGTCCGACCTGCCGAAACCCGGAAGTCACCGGCTGGACTCCGGAGAGCGGGCCCTCGCCGCACCCGTGGTGTCCGGTACGCGGGACGGGGCGGCGCGTGGCACGGAGTGCCCGATAACGTGGGTACCACCATGAGCGCATCGCAGCCCCTCAAGACGACCGACGTCCCCACCCTTCTCGTCAAGATCTTCGGGAAGGACCGCCCCGGGATCACGGCCGGGCTCTTCGACACCCTCGCTGCCTACTCGGTCGACGTGGTCGACATCGAGCAGGTCGTCACACGTGGCCGTATCACCCTGTGCGCACTCGTCACGGAGCCGTCCGTCGGGACCGAGGGCGAGCTGCGGTCCACCGTGCACAGCTGGGCCGAGTCGCTGAAGTTGCAGGCCGAGATCATCTCGGGCACCGGCGACAACCGGCCACGAGGCAGCGGCCGTTCCCATGTCACCGTGCTCGGACACCCCCTGACCGCGGAGTCCACTGCCGCCATAGCGGCGAGGATCACCGGCACCGGGGGCAACATCGACCGTATCTTCCGGCTGGCGAAGTATCCGGTGACCGCGGTGGAGTTCGCGGTGTCCGGCTGCGAGACCGAGCCGCTGCGCACCGCGCTCGCGACCGAGGCAGCGGAGATCGGCGTGGATGTCGCCGTCGTGTCGGCCGGGCTGCACCGCAGGGCGCAGCGGCTGGTGGTCATGGACGTGGACTCCACCCTGATCCAGGACGAGGTCATCGAGCTGTTCGCGGCCCACGCCGGCTGCGAGGACCGGGTGGCCGAGGTGACGGCGGCGGCGATGCGCGGCGAGCTGGACTTCGAGCAATCGCTGCATGCGCGTGTGGCGCTGCTGGCCGGACTCGACGCCTCCGTGGTCGACAAGGTGCGCGCGGAGGTCCGGCTCACGCCCGGCGCCCGCACACTGATCCGCACGCTGAAGCGGCTCGGCTATCAAGTCGGCGTGGTCTCGGGCGGGTTCACCCAGGTCACGGATGATCTGAAGGAACGTCTCGGCCTTGATTTCGCCTCCGCCAACACGCTCGAGATCATGGACGGGAAGCTGACCGGACGGGTGACCGGCGAGATCGTGGACCGTGCGGGCAAGGCACGGCTGCTGCGCCGGTTCGCGTCGGAGGCGGGCGTACCGCTGGCGCAGACGGTCGCGATCGGCGACGGGGCCAACGATCTGGACATGCTCAACGCGGCGGGGCTCGGGGTCGCGTTCAACGCCAAGCCGGTGGTGCGGAAGGCCGCCGACACGGCGGTGAACGTGCCCTTCCTCGACGCGGTGCTGTATCTGCTCGGGGTGACGCGCGAAGAGGTCGAGGCGGCGGACGTCGTCGACCACTGAGTCACGCTGTCGGCGACCGGACACGGGCGGCGACGGGAGGGGCCGGTCCGGCTGTGCGCCGGCACCGGCCGCCGACACGGCCCGTGACGGCCGGGGCGGGCCGGAGCCCTGACCGAACGGCCGGTGACAGCTCCGGCTCATGACGGAGCCCGACCGGTGACGGGACGGAAAGGCCCCGGTGCGCGCAGCGCAACGGGGCCAACCGGTCCGTCGTACGGGGCGGTTCGGTTACTCGTGCGGGGCCCAGTAGTCGAGGAGCTTGCCCGCACCGTGCTCGACCGTCTTCCAGGACCCGGAGAACCCGAGGACGGCGAAGGCGCCGGTCGGGAAGCCGCCCCGGTTCATCCTGGCCAGGGCGTCGCCGTCCACCTCACCCGCAAGCGCGTCGGCGAGGGCGTGCATCCCGGGGTTGTGGCCGATCACCAGGAGATCGCCGATGTCGTCCGGGGTCTCGTTGAGCAGCGCGAGAAGGTCCCCGAGGGAAGCCTCGTACAGTCGCTCCTCGTACACCGTGCGAGGGCGATGCGGCAGCTCGTGGACGGCCAGCTTCCAGGTCTCGCGGGTTCTCACCGCGGTCGAGCACAGGGCAAGGTCGAAGGTGATACCGGTGTCGGCCAGCTTGCGCCCGGCGACGGAGGCCTCCGCGCGGCCCCGCTCGGCGAGCGGCCGCTCGTGGTCGGACACCTCGGGCCAGTCGGCCTTGGCATGGCGGAGTAGGACGATCCTTCGGGTTTCGGGGGATCCGGGGGGCGTCCCCTCGGAGAACTCAGCGGCGCTCATGTTCCCCAGCTTCGCATGAAATCAGCCATCAGGCGCAGGGTGTTGACGTGCAGGACCGTCGCGGGTGACATGGGCCGGGTGAGCTCGCTCAGGAGCCGGTCAGGGTCTGGATGCGGTCCAGGACGAACCCGACCGAGGACTCTCCGGTGGCGGCGTGGGCCTGGCCTGGGGCGGTGATCAGCACCAGCAGCGCCGAGAAGGCGATCACCGGCAGCGCGACGGCCCACCACGGCAGCCGTATGTCGACGCCGCCGCCGGTCCTGGCGTGGGACCGGGTGTGGGTACGGGCCGCCATGGCCGCCTCCGCGAGGTCTGAGGTGAGCTGCTGAGCTGCTTCAAACCTACGGATCCCGGGCACGCCCTCCCATCCGGTGAGCCACCCACTTCACCCTGACACCTGCCCCCTAGGGGACGGGGGCACCGGCCCGACCCGGCCGTACGGCCCGGTCCGCCGGGCCGGGGCTCAGGGCGCCGCGATCGTGGCGATGATGCCGATGACCACACCTATGGCGATCATCGCGCCGAAGATCAGCAGGAGCTTCTTCTGGCCGTCACGGGGATTCGGGTCGAGCACTGGCATACGTTCAGTCTCGCATCCCCGCTTCGGCCTCGATCGTCCGGTCCCGCCCGGCCAGAATGCCGACGACGATCTGCGGCACCATGAGCCCCGCCATCAGCGCGAGCGGAAGCCCCCAGCCACCGCTGTGGCCGTAGAGGGCGCCGACCAGGGTCGGTCCGGGAATGGAGATCAGATAGCCGGTGCTCTGGGCGAAGGCGGAGAGCCGCACGACGCCCGCGCCGGTCCGCGCCCGCATGCCGATCATCGTCAGGGCGAGCGGAAAGGCGCAGTTGGAGATGCCCAGGAGCAGCGCCCACGCCCAGGCACCCGCGGCCGGTGCGGCGTACAGGCCCGCGTAGCCCGTCAGTCCGCACAGGCCGAGGGCGACCACGATCGGGCCCTGGCTCGGCAGCCGCGTGGCCACGCGCGGGATCACGAACGCGAGCGGGACTCCCATGACCATCGTCACCGCGAGCAGCACACCGGCGGTGCCCGCGCCGACCCCGGCGTCACGGAAGATCTGCGGCATCCAGCCCATCGTGATGTAGGCGCCGGTGGCCTGGAGGCCGAAGAAGCAGGCGAGAGCCCAGGCGGTGCGGCTTCGGGTGATGCGCAGGCCCGATTCGGGCCCTGCCTGCGCCGACCCGGTGCGGCCGGGCGGAGGCGCTGCGGCCGCCCGGACCGGGTCACGGTCCCGGCCCCGGTCACGGTCCCGGCCCGGGTCACCGTCCCGGCCCCGGTCACGGTCCCGGCCCCGGTCACCGTCCCGGCCCGGGTCGCGCCGCAGCGCGAGCCACGGCAGCACCGCCACGGCGGCGAGACAGGCCCAGACGGCGAGACCGGTACGCCAACTGCCGCCCAGGGTCTCGGCCATGGGGACGGTCGCGGCAGCGGCCACCGCGGTGCCCAGCGACAGCGCCATGGAGTACAGCCCGGTGACGCTGCCGATACGGTCGGGGAAGTACCGCTTGACGATCACCGGCATCAGGACATTGCTGACGGCGATGCCCATCAGGGCGAGGGCGCTGGCCGCGAGAAAGCCCGTCGTGCCGTGTGCGAGGGGTCGTACCAGCAGACCTGCGGCTATGGCCGCCATGCCGGCGCAGACGATGGCGGCGGGGCCGAACCGGCGGGCGAGCCGTGGTGCAGTGAGACCGAAGACGGCGAAGCAGAGCGGCGGCAGGGAGGTCAGCACGCCGGCCGCACTGCCGCTCATGCCGAGCCCGTTGCGCACCTCGTCGAAGAGCGCGCCGAGACTGGTGATCGCCGGACGGAGATTCAGTGCGGCGAGGACGAGACCGACGGCCACGAGCCGGGTGAGCCGGACCGGGGGCCCGGCGTCGGCAGCGCCGAGGGAGACGGAGCCCGTGGAGACTGAAGCAGCGGAAGCCGCGGAAGGGGGTTCCGCAGGAGATGCTGCGGATGTACGGACGGCCGTGCCGGCAGGACTCAGCGGCTGGATCTGGGGCTCGTCGGACATGGAGCCATCATAGAATCATGGGATGATTGATTGTCCAATCCCGGACGATCTCTCGAGGACCGAGCAAGAGCCCAAGGAGCACCATGGCCCTGACCTCACCCCGGCGCTCCGCGCTCTCGGATCAGGTGATCACCGAGCTGCGGAACCAGATCACCTCGGGCGAGTGGCCCGTGGGCTCACGGATCCCGACCGAACCCGAGCTGGTCGAGCAGTTGGGCGTCGCCCGCAACACGGTCCGCGAGGCCGTCCGCGCACTCGCCCACAACGGCCTCCTGGACATCCGTCAGGGCTCGGGCACCTATGTCGTGGCCACCAGCGAACTGGCCGGGGTCATGCACCGCAGGTTCGCCGACGCCGATCCGCGCCATGTGGCGGAGGTGCGCAGCACCCTGGAGTCGTCGGCGGCCCGGCTGGCGGCCGGGCACCGGACTGAGCGGGACCTGAAGCAGCTGGACACGCTGCTGGCGCGCCGTGAGGAGGCCTGGGGATCAGGCGACGCGGAGCAGTTCGTCACGGCCGATGCGACCTTCCACCTGGCCGTGGTGGCCGCGTCCCACAACGACGTGCTGACCGGGCTCTACGCGGACCTCGGCGATCTCCTCCGCGACTGGCTCCGGGACGACGTCGGTCACGAACTGCACCCGGAGAACCACATGGACCACGCCCGGCTCGTGGAGGCGATCCGTGCGGGCGACGGCGACACGGCCGCCTCCGAGGCGGCGAGCTATCCCTTCATGTGCCTGCGGAACCCGCCCCGGCCCTGAGGGCTGTCCCGCAATCCCCGGTGGATCAGCGCACGGCGTCGGATGCACAGGGACTCCCCGCGCCCGCCCGCCAGGGCCGAGGGGAAGCATCGCAGGGCGGAGTGGTGTGCTCATGGCCGGGCGTGTTCGGGCACTCCGGCAACGCGAGGTGGGGGCGCCCTCCCAGCGGCGGCCGGTGGAGCGCCGTGGCTGCCGTCGTCGCCCGCCGGGGATCACGCGTCAGCCGGGATCACGGGACAGCCCATGAGGTCGTCCCCTTTCGGCTCGCGCCGGGGAACGGACGGCAGGTCCCGTCGGAGGCCCCCTTGGCGGGACACTTGTCCGGACAGCCCCTGCCCGTCACTCCGAGGGGAGGCGTACATGGCTCACCCAGGCACGGTCTATCTCCTTCCAGCAGCGTTCGGTGAGCGTGGCGTAGGCCGTGGGGGCCACGTCGACCGGATGGCTGTCCGCGTCGATGTCCCACCATCGGAAGCACTCGACGTGCAGCTGGACCCGGTCGACGTCGAGATAGGAGTTGCGGCAGTAGGCCGTGGCCCGGGAGCCCTCGACGACGACGTCGCAGTCGGCTCCGAAGGGCCGGGGTGCGGGCTCCCCCCGGGGCAGGGCGGCAGCAGTGGACGCCGGCAGGAGCAGAACGGCCAGCGCCCCCAGCGCGGACATGGAATACCAGGTCGTACGCACAAGCAGACCTCCTCGGCCGTACGGCGGCACCAGCCGCTGCTGCACCACAAGGAAGGGATTGCCGTTCCAGCCTCACCCGGCCGGGGGCAGGGGCGCCCGTTCCGGTACGCCGAACGGGCGACGCCCCGGCCCCCGCACACAGCGGGTGACCGGGGCGTCCAGGACATACGGGTGATACGGATCGACCTCGTAACGGTGCGTCACCGAGTGCGGTGCGCCCGATGCGTCCTCGGGTGTCCGACGGGCTTCAGGCGCCCATCATGTGCACGCCACCGTCGACATGGACGATCTCGCCGGTGGTCTTCGGGAACCAGTCGGACAGCAGCGCCACGACTCCACGGCCGGCCGGGTCCGGGTCGGCCATGTTCCACTCCAGCGGCGAGCGGTGGTTCCACACGTCCGCGAGCTCGCTGAAGCCCGGGATGGACTTGGCCGCCATCGAGCCGATCGGGCCGGCCGAGATCAGGTTGCAGCGGACGTTCTGCTTGCCCAGATCACGGGCGAGGTAGCGCGACGTGGCCTCCAGGGCGGCCTTCGCCGGTCCCATCCAGTCGTACTGCGGCCATGCGAACTGTGCGTCGAACGTCAGACCGACGACCGAGCCGCCCTCCGGCATCAGCGGAAGACAGGCCATGGTCAGCGACTTCAGCGAGAAGGCCGACACATGCATCGCGGTCGAGACGGACTCGAACGGCGTGTTCAGGAAGTTGCCGCCGAGCGCGTCCTGCGGCGCGAAGCCGATGGAGTGCACGACACCGTCGAGGCTGCCGAGCTCCTCCCGGACCAGATCGGCGAGGCGGGCCAGGTGCTCGTCGTTGGTGACGTCGAGCTCGATGACCTTGGTGGGCTCGGGAAGCTTCTTGGCGATCCGCTCGGTCAGGGTGGGCCGGGGGAAGGCCGTCAGGATGATCTCCGCACCCTGCTCCTGGGCCAGCTTCGCGGTGTGGAAGGCGATGGAGGACTCCATCAGCACACCGGTGATGAGGATGCGCTTGCCGGCGAGGATTCCGCTCATGTGATCAGTGACCCATGCCCAATCCGCCGTCAACCGGGATGACGGCTCCAGTGATGTACGAGGCGTCGTCGGAGGCGAGGAACTTCACCGCGGCGGCGATCTCCTCCGGCTGCGCGTAACGGCCGAGCGGCACCTGCGAGACGATGCCCGCGCGCTGCTCGTCGTTCAGCGCCCTGGTCATGTCGGTGTCGACGAAACCGGGCGCGACGACGTTGAACGTGATGTTCCGCGAGCCGAGTTCGCGGGCGAGGGAGCGGGCGAACCCGACCAGTCCGGCCTTGGAGGCGGCGTAGTTGGCCTGTCCTGCCGAGCCGAGCAGACCGACCACCGACGAGATCAGCACGACGCGGCCCTTCTTGGCGCGCAGCATGCCGCGGTTGGCGCGCTTCACGACCCGGAAGGTGCCGGTGAGGTTGGTGTCCAGGACGGAGACGAAGTCTTCCTCGGACATCCGCATCAGCAGCTGGTCCTTGGTGACGCCGGCGTTGGCCACCAGCACCTCCACGGGACCGTGCTTCTCCTCGATCTCCTTGTAGGCCTGCTCCACCTGCTCTGCGTCGGTGATGTCGCACCTGACGGCCAGGCAGCCGAGCTCGGTCAGGGCCTCCGGGGGCTCCCCCGACCGGTATGTGATCGCGACCTTGTCGCCGACCTCGGCGAAAGCGCGGGCGATGGCGAGGCCGATGCCCCGGTTTCCTCCGGTGACGAGAACCGAGCGGCTCAACGGATCACCCTTTCGATTGCGGACTGGTACAGCGAAAACCTATCGGTCCCACCCGCCCCGGAGGGAATCGACCACCGACAGTGGCGACCTTTGTCTGCTGTGGGGACCCTACAGTCGAGCCTTCGACGGCCCCGGGCGGCGGTCCGCGCCCCTGCGCCCTGCCCAAGGCAGCCGACAAGTGCGGAAACACCTTCGATGTGAACCCTGGCGCGTGCTTGACTTCGCGTAGCGATCCGAGCACGCACACGTGAAGAGGAGAGGCCGCCTGTGGCCCATGACATCGATCAGACGTTTCTTGCGCTGCCCCTGCGGGCGCTCGCAGACGCGGCGCTCGCCCGGGCCCGTGCGCTCGGCGCCGAGCACGCGGACTTCCGGCTGGAGCGGGTGCGCAGCGCGGCGTGGCGGCTGAGGGACGCCAAGCCGGCGGGTTCGTCCGACACGACGGACCTCGGCTATGCGGTGCGGGTGGTGCACGGCGGGGCGTGGGGCTTTGCGTCCGGTGTCGATCTCACCATGGACGGCGCCGCCAGGGTGGCCGGCCAGGCCGTGGCGATGGCGAAGCTGTCCGCGCAGGTGATCGCGGCGGCCGGTTCGGACGAGAGGGTGGAGCTCGCCGAGGAGCCTGTGCACGCGGAGCGGACCTGGGTCTCGTCCTACGAAGTCGACCCGTTCACGGTCCCCGACGCGGAGAAGTCCGCCCTGCTCGCGGACTGGAGCGCGCGACTGCTGGGGGCGGACGGCGTGGCACATGTGGACGCCTCGCTGCTCACGGTCCACGAGAACAAGTTCTATGCGGACACGGCGGGCACCGTCACCACACAGCAGCGCGTGCGGCTGCATCCGCAGCTCACCGCGGTGGCGGTGGACGAGACGACCGGCGAGTTCGACTCCATGCGAACGATCGCGCCGCCGGTGGGCCGCGGCTGGGAGTATCTGACCGGCACCGGCTGGGACTGGGACACCGAGCTCGAGCAGATCCCGGCACTGCTCGCGGAGAAGATGCGCGCGCCCGGCGTCGAGGCGGGGCGGTACGACCTGGTCGTGGACCCGTCCAACCTGTGGCTGACGATCCATGAGTCGATCGGGCACGCCACCGAACTGGACCGGGCCCTGGGCTACGAGGCGGCATACGCAGGCACGTCGTTCGCCACGTTCGATCAACTGGGCAAGCTGCGGTACGGATCGCCCGTGATGAACGTGACCGGTGACAGGACCGCCGAGCACGGTCTCGCCACGATCGGCTACGACGACGAGGGCGTCGAGGGGCAGAGCTGGGACCTGGTCAAGGACGGCACGCTCGTCGGCTACCAGCTGGACCGTCGCATCGCTCGGCTGACGGGGCTCGGCCGGTCCAACGGCTGCGCCTTCGCCGACTCCCCCGCGCACGTCCCGGTGCAACGGATGGCGAACGTGTCGCTCCAGCCGGAGCAGGGTGGACTGTCGACGGAGGATCTGATCGGCGGCGTGGAGCGCGGGATCTATGTGGTCGGCGACCGCTCGTGGTCGATCGACATGCAGCGCTACAACTTCCAGTTCACCGGACAGCGGTTCTTCCGGATCGAGAACGGCCGGCTGACCGGTCAGCTGCGCGATGTCGCCTACCAGGCGACGACGACGGACTTCTGGGGCTCCATGGAGAAGGTCGGCGGGCCGCAGACGTACGTGCTGGGCGGCGCCTTCAACTGCGGCAAGGCTCAGCCGGGACAGGTCGCGGCGGTCTCGCACGGCTGTCCCTCCGCGCTGTTCCGCGGCGTCAACATCTTGAACACGACCCAGGAGGCCGGCCGATGAGCCCTGTCATCAAGCCGCACGAAATCGTCGAGCGCGCCCTCGAACTGTCCACCGCGGACGGCTGTGTCGTCATCGCCGACGAGAACTCGTCCGCCAATCTCCGCTGGGCCGGGAACGCCCTCACCACCAACGGCGTCACCCGGGGCCGCACCCTCACCGTCGTCGCCACCGTCGACGGAGCGCAGGGCACGGCGTCCGGTGTGGTGTCCCGGTCGGCCGTGACCGCCGACGACCTGGAGCCCCTGGTGCGGGCCGCGGAGGCCGCCGCTCGGGCCGGCAGCCCCGCGGAGGACGCGCAGCCGCTGATCACCGGGGTCCCGGTGGCCGGCGACTTCACGGACGCACCGGCCGAGACCTCCTCGGCGGTGTTCACGGACTTCGCTCCGGCGCTCGGAGAGGCGTTCGCCCGGGCCCGGTCCGGTGGCCGCGAGCTGTACGGCTTTGCCAACCACGAGCTGACCTCGACCTATCTCGGTACGTCGACGGGGGTGCGGCTGCGCCACGATCAGCCCAACGGGACACTGGAGCTCAACGCCAAGTCCCCCGACCGCACACGGTCCGCGTGGGTGGGGCGTTCGACGCGGGACTTCCGGGACCTCAAGGACATCGACCCGGCGGCGCTGGACGCGGAGCTGGCGACACGTCTGGGCTGGGCCGAGCGGCGCATCGAACTGCCCGCAGGCCGCTACGAGACGCTGCTGCCCCCGACCGCGGTCGCGGACCTGCTGATCTACCAGATGTGGTCGTCGACCGGCCGGGACGCCGCGGAGGGCCGCACGGTCTTCTCGAAGCCGGGCGGCGGTACACGTCTCGGCGAAACCCTGTCCGGGCTGCCGCTCACCCTGCGCAGCGACCCGCATGAGCCGGGCCTGGAGTCCGCACCGTTCGTCATCGCGCACGCCTCGGGCGACGACGCCTCCGTCTTCGACAACGGTCTTCCCCTCCCCCCGACCGAGTGGATGCAGGACGGCAGGCTGGAGCGTCTGGTCACCACCCGGCACAGCGCCGGTCTGACCGGGCTGCCGGTCGCGCCCGGGATCGGCAACCTGATCCTGGACGGCGGCGGCGAGGCCTCCCTCGAGGAGATGGTCGCGCGTACGGAGCGGGGGCTGCTGGTCACCTGCCTCTGGTACATCCGCGAGGTCGATCCGGCGACACTGCTGCTGACCGGGCTGACCAGGGACGGCGTGTATCTCGTCGAGAACGGCGAGGTCACCGGCGAGGTGAACAACTTCCGGTTCAACGAGTCGCCCGTCGACCTGCTCTCCAGGGCCGCCGAGGCGGGCCGGACGGAGAAGACGCTGCCGCGCGAGTGGAGCGACTGGTTCACCAGGGCCGCCATGCCCGCACTGCGCATCCCGGACTTCAACATGAGCTCGGTGAGCAAGGGCGTATGAGCCAATAGACTGCTCCGGGGGCAACAGCGCCCATCCCTTTGTTCGAGTGCTCGAGGAGAAACAGAACCGTGACGGACATCGTCGACGAGCTGAAGTGGCGCGGGCTGTTCGCCCTGTCCACTGACGAGGACGCTTTGCGCAAGGCGCTCGCGGACGGTCCCGTCACCTTCTATTGCGGCTTCGACCCGACCGCGCCCAGCCTGCACGTGGGACATCTGGTGCAGGCGCTCACCATGCGCCGGCTGCAGCAGGCGGGCCATCGCCCGCTGGCGCTGGTGGGCGGGGCGACGGGTCAGATCGGCGACCCGAAGCCGACCGCGGAGCGCACGCTGAACGACCCGGAGACCGTCGCGGCCTGGGTGGAGCGCGTGCGCGCACAGATCGAGCCGTTCCTGTCCTTCGAGGGCGATAACGCCGCCGTCATGGTCAACAACCTGGACTGGACGGCGGGGATGTCCGCCATCGAGTTCCTGCGGGACATCGGCAAGCACTTCCGCGTCAACAAGATGCTGACCAAGGACTCGGTCGCCCGCCGGCTCGAGTCCGACCAGGGCATCAGCTACACCGAGTTCAGTTACCAGCTGCTGCAGGGCATGGACTTCCTGGAGCTCTACCGCCGCTACGGCTGCACCCTGCAGCAGGGCGGCAGCGACCAGTGGGGCAATCTCACCGCCGGCCTGGATCTGATCCACCGCCTGGAGCCGCACGCCACCGCCCATGCGCTGGCCACGCCGCTGATGACGAAGGCGGACGGCACCAAGTTCGGCAAGACCGAGGGCGGGGCGGTCTGGCTGGACCCGGAGATGACCACGCCGTACGCGTTCTACCAGTTCTGGCTGAACGTGGACGACCGGGACGTCTCCACCTACATGCGCATCCTCAGCTTCAGGAGCCGCCAGGAGCTCGAGGAGCTGGAGAAGCAGACCGAGGAGCGTCCCCAGGCGCGGGCGGCACAGCGGGCGCTCGCCGAAGAGCTGACGACGCTGGTGCACGGCGCCGAGCAGTGCGCGGCGGTCATCGCCGCGTCCAAGGCGCTCTTCGGCCAGGGCGAGCTCACGGAACTGGACGAGGCGACGCTCGATGCGGCGCTCTCGGAACTGCCTCACGCACGTGTCGCCGCGCCCGGCCCGGTGGCCGATCTCTTCGCGGAGGTCGGTCTGGCGGCGAGCAAGTCGGCCGCCCGCAGGACCATCAAGGAGGGCGGGGCCTACGTGAACAACGTGAAGGTGACGGCCGAGGACGCCGTCCCGGTGACCGGGGACCTCCTGCACGGGCGATGGCTGGTGCTGCGCCGCGGCAAGAAGAACCTGGCCGCGGTCGAGGTCGGCGCCACGGACTGAGCACAGCCCCGGAGGCGGTCCGGGCACGCATGGCTGCGGCCGGGTGAATCCTCCGCTCACCCGGCCGCAGCCATGTGGTCTTTCCCGCCGCGCCCGGATGGCCGCCGTGGCGCCGCCCGAGGCGTCGGTCAGGCGCTCTGTTTCCTGCGGCGCAACGACATGTAGAGCATGTCACCGAGCCCCACGACGACCAGGGCCGCGATGATCTGCAGGATGTGCCGGCCCCAGTCGATGCCCGGGGTCTCCGCGATTCCGAACGCTCCGGCGAGTGCGTTGCCGGCGATCCCGCCGATGATTCCGAAGATCGTGACGAGCCAGAGCGGGCTGTGCTGTTTCCCCGGCAGGATCGCCTTGGCCAGCAACCCCAGTACGAACCCGACAATGATCGCCCACAACCAGCTCATGGCTGCCTCCCGGTTCGGCCCGACGTGAGCCGTTACGGGACAGTGTCGGCCTATCCGCCATACGGCGCATGTCGGACGCTCACTGCGCGGTGGGGCCATCGGGCTGTGCCCGGATGAGGGACGCCCCGGTCTCGAACGTGTCGCAGCCGCGGCGTACCGTGGGGTGAGGATCGGGCCGGGGAGTGTCCGGCACGGCGGTCGGGCGGTGGAATGTCATGCGGAAGCACAACACGACCGAGGTCTTCCGGATCACCGGGGCCCGGCAGGGACTCGCCGACGATGTGCGCGGCCGGCAGCGCCGCTATGTGATCTCGATGTCCGTGCGGACCGTGTCCGTGATCCTGGCGGCGACGCTCTGGAACGTGGAACGGCATGTGGCCATCGTGGCGCTGGTGCTGGGCGCGCTGCTCCCCTACATCGCCGTGGTCATCGCCAACGCCGGACGGGAGAGCGCTCCCTCGCTGCCGTCGACCTTCGTGTCCCCGCCGGCGCAGCCGATGCTCGGCCCCGGCGACCCCGTAGCGGAAGACCAGGCGGAACGGCCCGCGCACCAGAGCTGATTCACCTCGACCCCCAGGCTCAAGAAATCCTCAGATCAATCGTGAAGTTCCAGTGCACTGCGGCCCGTTCCGCGTGACATACTGCCTGTGCGCTCCGCATCCCCCGTCGGAGCGACGGACCGACGCCGGGCAGCTCCCCCCGTGGCTGCCCGGCGTCGCCTTTGTTCCCGGCACCGTCGCCACGCCGTTCCTGGCGTGGCCGGTGTGACCGTCGTGGGTCGTCATCGGTGTCCGGCCGTCATGGGCGTCCCCGCCGTCATGGACAATGATCGAGTGAGTGACGCGATCCCGATCTGTTCCGCCAAGGGCTGCCGTGCCGCCGCCGTCTGGGTACTCGCCTGGAACAACCCGAAGCTCCATACGCCGGAGCGCCGCAAGACGTGGCTCGCGTGCGAGGAGCACCGTGAGCATCTCTCACAGTTCCTCGGGGTGCGCGGCTTCCTGAAGGATGTGGTGACGCTCGACGAGTGGGAGGGCGGCTCGGCGGCCGACGGCCCGGGCTCAGCCGCCGATGGCTGACATGGGGCGCACGGGCTGGAGGAAGGTCGGGTCGTCCAGACCGGATCCGGCTTTCTTGCCCCACATCGCGGTCTTCCAGATCCCGGCGATCTCCTCGTCCGTCGCGCCGGAGCGCAGGGCACCGCGCAGATCGGTCTCCTCCTGAGCGAAGAGGCAGGTGCGGACCTGTCCGTCGGCGGTGAGGCGGGTGCGGTCGCAAGCGCTGCAGAAGGGGCGCGTGACGGAGGCTATGACCCCGACGCGGTGCGGCCCGCCGTCCACCAGCCAGCGCTCGGCGGGCGCGGAGCCACGAGCCTCCTCGGCCTCGGAGGTGAGGGCGAAGCGCGTACGCAGCGAATCCAGGATTTCACCGGCGGTGATCATGCCGTCGCGCTTCCAGCCGTGCTGGGCGTCGAGCGGCATCTGCTCGATGAAGCGCAGCTCGTAGTCGTGCTCGATGGCCCAGGCCAGCAGGTCCGGAGCCTCGTCGTCGTTGAGCCCGGGCATCAGGACGGTGTTGACCTTGACGGGGTTCAGCCCGGCATCACGTGCGGCTTGGAGGCCGTCCAGCACATCGTGGTGGCGGTCGCGGCGGGTGAGGGTCTTGAAGACCTCGGGGCGCAGGGTGTCGAGGGAGACGTTGACACGGTCCAGACCGGCCGCCTTGAGCGCGGTCGCGGTGCGCTTCAGGCCGATGCCGTTGGTGGTCAGCGACATCTTGGGGCGGGGGGCCAGCGCCGCGCACTGCTCGACGATGCCCACCAGGCCGGGCCGCAGCAGCGGCTCCCCGCCGGTGAAGCGGACCTCGGTGATCCCCAGGCCGGTGACGGCGATGCGGATCAGCCGGACGATCTCGTCATCGCTCAGCAGATCGGGCTTGGCCAGCCACTGAAGGCCCTCTTCGGGCATGCAGTAGGCGCAGCGCAGATTGCACCGGTCCGTGAGGGAAACCCTCAGGTCGGTGGCGACGCGGCCGTATGTGTCGATAAGCACTGCGGGCCCCCTCCCCCTGTGCGGAAGTCGTAACTGAACTCATCTGCACGACCGAGCCTACGCGACTGCTCGGACAACGACGGGTGCAGATTGACACGAGGTATGGCGCTGCCGCGTCGTAGGACTCTACGACGCGGCAGCGATCAGGCGTATGACGGTTTCCTCCTCAGTGGGCACCGACTCCTGTGAGGGACTTGACCTCGAGCTCGGCGTACTTGCCCGGGTCCGGCTCCTCCTTGGAGAGGACGGTGCCGAGCCAGCCGAGCAGGAAGCCCAGCGGGATGGAGACGAGGCCGGGGTTCTCGAGCGGGAACCAGGCGAAGTCCGCCGTGGGGAACATCGACGTGGGCTTGCCGGAGACGACCGGGGAGATCAGTACGAGCAGCACGGACGAGATCAGGCCACCGTAGATGGACCAGAGGGCACCCCCCGTGGTGAACCTCTTCCAGAACAGGCTGTAGAGGATCGTCGGGAGATTGGCGGATGCGGCGACCGCGAAGGCGAGCGCGACCAGCCCTGCCACATTCAGGTCACGGGCCATCGCACCGAGTGCGATGGAGACGATGCCGATGAGGACGGTCGCCCAGCGCGCCGCGCGGACCTCTTCTTGCTCGCTCGCCCGTCCCCTGCGGATGACGTTGGCGTAGATGTCGTGCGCGAAGGAGGACGAGGACGCCAGGGTGAGTCCGGCGACGACCGCGAGGATGGTGGCGAAGGCGACCGCGGAGATCACGGCGAGCAGGATCGCGCCGCCCGTCGAGTCGGCCCCGCCGATGTGCAGGGCGAGCAGCGGGGCCGCGGTGTTGCCCGCCTTGTTGGACCGGGTGATCTCCTCGGGTCCGACGAGTGCCGCCGCGCCGAAGCCGAGCGCGATGGTCATCAGGTAGAAGGCACCGATGATGCCGATGGCCCAGATGACGGACTTACGGGCTGCTTTGGCGGTCGGCACGGTGTAGAAGCGGATCAGGATGTGCGGCAGACCGGCGGTGCCGAGGACGAGGGCGACACCGAGCGAGATGAAGTCCAGCTTGGAGGTGCCGGTCGCGCCGTACTTGAGGCCGGGCTCCAGGAAGGCGGCGCCCTTGCCGCTCTTCTCGGCCGCCGTGCCGAGCAGGTCGGAGACATTGAAGTTGAACTTCAGCAGCACCAGGAAGGTGATGAGCAGGGTGCCCGCGATGAGCAGGACCGCCTTGACCATCTGCACCCAGGTGGTGCCCTTCATTCCGCCGATGGTCACGTAGAGGATCATCAGGATGCCGACGAGACCCACGATCCCGACCTTGCCCACGTCACTGGTGATACCGAGCAGCAGCGAGACGAGCACACCCGCACCGGCCATCTGGGCGAGCAGATAGAAGATCGACACGACGATCGTGGAAGTCCCCGCGGCGGTACGGACCGGGCGCTGACGCATGCGGTACGCGAGCACGTCGCCCATGGTGAAGCGGCCGGAGTTGCGCAGCGGTTCAGCGACCAGCAGCAGGGCGACCAGCCAGGCGACGAGGAAGCCGATGGAGTAGAGGAATCCGTCGTAGCCGAACAGGGCGATGGCGCCCGCGATGCCCAGGAAGGACGCGGCCGACATGTAGTCGCCGGAGATGGCGAGTCCGTTCTGGAAACCGGTGAACTGGCGTCCGCCGGCGTAGAAGTCGGCGGCGTCCTTGGTCTGCCGGCCGGCCCAGACCGTAATGCACAGCGTGGCGACGACGAAGGCGGCGAAAAGGGAGATGATCAGCGGCCGGTGCTCGCTCGTGGCACTCGATGCCGCCAGCTGCACGCCCTGGAAAGCGGTGCTGCTCATGCGCCGGCCTCCATACGGGACTTGATCGCTTCCGCCTTGGGATCGAGCTTCTCGGCAGCGTGCCGCGCGTAGAACCAGGCGATCAGGAAGGTGGTCGCGAACTGGGCGAGGCCGAGGACCAGGGCGACGTTGATGTTGCCGAAGAGCTTGGTGCCCATGAAGCCGCCCGCGTAGTTGGACAGCAGGACGTACAGCAGGTACCAGGCGATGAAGGCGAAGGTCAGGGGGAAGGCGAAGGAGCGGTACGTGCGGCGCAGCTCGCCGAATTCCGCACTCTCCTGCACCTCGGCGAACTGTTCCGTCGTGGGCTGAGCAGGGCTGGTGTCCGTAGCGCCCGTGGGCGGCGGTGCATCGATAGACACGGAATCTCCTCGCGACGCTGGTGCGATAGGCATCAGGAAGGGGGACCCCGGATGCCGGGGCCGATGGTGCTCCTCCCCGACAACGGCACGGCAGCGATGGCGAAGCGGTTCACTTCCGGTCTTCATCTCGTCAGGGTTTTCCATCGGAAGTCGTTGATGTACCCCGATGATCGGGATAACTTCACTCGTCATGTACCCGCCCATTCGCAACAGGGGTGTCTGGGCGGACACGGATGATGTGGAGAACCCATGGCTCATCTGCGATCCAGACGAACGCGCGCAATAGCTCTGCCCGCGGGTCTGGCGCTCACGGCCTCGCTCGGTTTCCTGCCCGCGGGTGCGGCCTCGGCCGTCACCGCCGACGGATCGGCAACCGCCGCCGTCACCGCCGACGGCCCGAAGCTGTCGTACGTCGTCAACACGCACGGCGGTCGCTCCACGGCCAAGTCCGTGCAGCGGGCGATCGAGAAGGCCGGTGGCACGGTGGTGATCGCCTACGACCAGATCGGCGTCATCGTCGTCCACTCGCAGAACCCGGACTTCGCCAAGCAGATCCGCACGGTCAAGGGCGTCAGCTCGGCCGGTGCCACCCGCACCAACCCGATCGCCCCGCAGACGGACACCTCGATCGGTGCGGAGCAGCCGCTCAGCTCGTCCGAGGCGGTCCGGGCGGCGGCGCAGGCCACCGACGAGCAGGACCCTTTCGAGCCGTTGCAGTGGGATCTGCCCGCCATCAAGGCGGACAAGGCCCACAAGAAGACTCTGGGCAGCAAGAAGGTGACGGTCGGCGTCATCGACACGGGTGTCGACGACACCCACCCCGATCTCGCGCCCAACTTCGATGTCAGGGCGTCGGCCAACTGTGTGTCGGGCAAGCCCGACACCGCCCCCGGCTCCTGGCGCCCGGCACCGGGCGAGAGCGACCACGGCACCCATGTGGCGGGCACCATCGCCGCTGCGAAGAACGGCGTCGGGGTCACCGGTGTCGCCCCGGGCGTGAAGGTGTCCGGCATCAAGGTCTCCAACCCGGACGGCTTCTTCTACACCGAGTCGGTGGTCTGCGGCTTCGTCTGGGCCGCCGAGCACGATGTCGATGTCACCAACAACAGCTACTACACCGACCCGTGGCTGTTCGCGTGCAAGAACGACGAGGACCAGAAGGCCCTCCTCGAGTCGGTCACCCGGGCCGCGAAGTACGCCGAGCGCAAGGGCGCGGTGAACGTCGCCGCGGCCGGCAACTCCAGGATGGACCTGGCGGCCGAGCAGCTCACCGACACCACCAGCCCCAACGACACCACGCCGGTGACGCGGCCCATCAACCCGCGCGAGTGCCTGGACTACCCGACGATGCTGCCGGGTGTCGTGACGGTCTCGGCGACGGGCGCCAAGGGTCTGAAGTCGTCGTACTCGAACTACGGCAAGGGCGTTGTCGACATCTCCGCCCCGGGCGGCGACTCGACGGCCTTCCAGGCGCCGGACGCCCCGGCCACCAACGGACTCATCCTGTCCACGGTGATGAACGGCGGCTACGGCTACAAGGCCGGTACGTCGATGGCGTCCCCGCATGTCGCGGGCGTCGCCGCGCTCATCAAGTCGACCCACCCGCGGGCCTCGGCCGCCGAGGTCAAGGCCATGCTCTACGCACAGGCCGACGACACGGCGTGCGGTGAGCCGTACGACATCAACAAGGACGGAACGATCGACGCCGTCTGCGAGGGTGGCAAGAGCAAGAACGGGTTCTACGGAACCGGCCTGACGGACGCGCTGGACGCAGTGCGCCGCTGACGGCAGTCGTGTGAGGGCCCGGGTGCGTGATCACACCCGGGCCCTCCCCCTGGCCGCACCCTGGCACGGAGTGCCATAGTGCGGTCATGATCGACACTGCTTCGCACGGAACAGAGGCCCTCTGGGCGGCTCTCGGCGGTGATCCGGCGCTGACTGCGCGCGTTTCCCACGGTGGCCCTCCCGGACTGCTCGCGGCCCGGCTGCCCGTCATGGAACTGGCCCGCGCCACGGTCGCGGTCTGCTCGCTCGCGGCCGCCGAGCACGCGGCGAGCGGCGCCGGGGGTCCGGTGCCCGCAGTGCGGGTCGACGACGGAGCAGTCGCCACGGCTTTCGTGAGCGAGCGGCATCTGCTGGTGGACGGACGGGCCCCGGTGGCGTTCGCCCCGCTCTCCCGTTTCTGGCGCACCGCGGACGGATGGGTGCGCACCCACGCCAACTACCCGCACCACAGGGCCGCGCTGCTGGCCGCGCTGGGCACGGACGAGGACGGTGTGGAGGCCGCGCTCGTCGAGCGGCGGTCGCTGGACGTCGAGGACGCGGTGTACGCGGCCGGCGGCCTCGCGGTCGCCCTGCGCACCCCCGAGGAGTGGACGGCGCACCCGCAGGGCGCGACTGTGGCCCGGCAGCCGCTGCTGATGCGGGACCGGCTCGACGAGACGGCACCACGACGTGCCGGGGGCCCGCTGCGGGTCCTCGACCTCACCCGGGTCATCGCAGGGCCCGTCGCCACCCGGACGCTCGCGCTGCTCGGCGCGGATGTGCTGCGCATCGACCCGCCCCGGCTGCCCGAGCTCCCGGACCAGCATGCCGACACCGGCTTCGGCAAGCGGTCCGCGACGCTGGACCTGGACAGCCCTGCCGACCGACGGACCTTCGACGACCTCCTCGACCGGGCCGATGTACTGGTCACCGGCTACCGCCCCGGTGCGCTCGACCGCTACCGCCCCGTCCGGCCCGGTCTGGTCGTCGCGCAGCTGTCGGCCTGGGGCGACGAGGGGCCCTGGAGCGGGAGGCGCGGCTTCGACAGCCTGGTACAGGTGGCGAGCGGGATCGCCGTGACCGAGGGCATGGGGGACCGTCCGGGTGCGCTGCCCGCACAGGCCCTCGACCACGGCACGGGATATCTCCTCGCGGCGGCGGTGCTCAGATCCCTGACCGAGCAGAAGGCCGAGGGCGGCACCCGGCTGGTGCGGCTGGCCCTGGCCCGCACGGCCCGCTTTCTGACACACGGGCTGACGGCCGCCGGGCCGGGCGGGCCGGAGGCGGGTGCCCACGATGTGAGGCGCCGGCTGGCCGAATGCGACAGTCCGCTCGGCAGGCTGCGGCATGCTCTGCCCCCGGTGGCGTACGACGGCTGCCCGGCGGACTGGTCGCGCCCGCCGGGCATCTGGGGCGCGGACGCCCCGGAGTGGATCACGGCTTGACGAGAACCTTCAGGGCGGTGCGCTCGTCCATGGCCTTGTAGCCGCCCGGGACACCCTCCAGGCCGACGGTCAGGTCGAAGACCGGGGACGGGTCGACGGTGCCGTCCAGCACGTCCGGCAGCAGCTCCGGGATGTAGGCGCGGACGGGGGCGACACCGCCGCGCAGCGCGATGTTGCGGTCGAACATGACGTCCAGGTCGAGGCCGGTTCCGCTGCCGTGCGGGACGCCGACGTAGCCGATGGAGCCGCCGTCACGGGTGATCCCGACGGCAGTGCGCATCGACTGCTCGGTGCCGACGGCCTCGATGACGGCGTGTGCCCCGTGGCCGCCGGTCAGCTCACGGACAGCCGCGACGGCCTCGTCGCCGCGGGCCGCGACGACGTCCGTGGCACCGAAGGTGCGGGCGATGTCGGTGCGCACCCGGTGGCGGCCGAGCGCGATGATCCGCTCGGCGCCCAGCCGCTTCGCGGCCAGCACCCCGCACAGTCCGACCGCGCCGTCACCGACCACGGCGACCGTGCGGCCCTTGGCGACCCCCGCGCCGATGGCGGCGTGGTGGCCGGTGCCGAGGACGTCGGAGAGCGCGAGGAGTGCGGTGAGCAGGTGGTCCTCGGAGGCCGCGGCCGCGGGGAGCTTGACGAGGGTGCCGTCGGCGAAGGGCACTCGCACGGCCTCCCCCTGGCCGCCGTCGGAGCCGACGGAGCCCCAGAAACCGCCCTGGGGACAGGAGGTCTGCAGGCCCTGGGCGCAGTAGTCGCAGGTGCCGTCGGACCAGACGAACGGTGCGACCACCAGATCACCGGGCACGAAACCGGTCACCTCGGCGCCGGCGTCCTCGACGATGCCCAGGAACTCGTGGCCGATGCGCTGACCCGGCTGCCGGGCCGAGTCACCACGGTATGCCCACAGGTCGCTGCCGCAGATACAGGCCCGCAGGACTCGCACCACGACATCGGTGGGTTGCTGCAGCCCCGGGTCCGGGACGTCCTCCACGCGCATGTCGTACGGGGCGTGGATGGTAGTGGCACGCATGACGGACAGATCCTCGCTTCGACGCTTCGACTTCTCAGACGGCGGTACGCGCTTCACCGTACGCCCGGTCCGGTTCGGGCGTGCACCCGAGCGTGGCCAGAGCGCCGGTCGTCAGGAGGTACTGCGCGGCCGCATAGGTGAGCATGATCCAGAAGTCGGGTGCGGGAAGCTGGGGCCACTCGGCGACACCCGTCGCGATGAGCGTGTCGGAGACCAGGAACAGCGCCCCGCCGACGGCGGCCGCACGCCCCAGTGCACCCGACCGGTACGCCATGGCGGTCAGCAGCAGCGAGTACCCGGCGACGGGGATCCGCAGGCCGGCGGGCAGGCCCGGCCAGAGGAGCCCGACCGCGCACACGAGGACGGCCGCGTACGCGACGGCGGCCGCCGGACTCGTACGCCGCCTCCCGAACAGCACCAGGTAGCAGACGTGACCCGCGGCGAACGACCCCATTCCGACGAGGAACGCCCAGTCGGCCTCGGAGAGCAGGAACACGTCCCCGCTCCATCCGAGCAGCAGCGCCGCGATCAGGGTCCGGGGCGCGCCGCGGGTCGCCGCATATGCGGCGAGCAGGGGCATGAGCAGCGGTTTGGCGAGCGTATGACCGGTGTCCCAGTCGGCGAGAAGCGCGACGAGGTCGGCGGCCAGTGCCACCAGGAAAGCGCCCAGCAGCACCCGGGAGGACCGTTCGCGGCTCATACGGCGTTCTCCGGCTCAGGGGCGGAGGCGACGCCGCGGTCGGGTGCAACGCTCCGGACGGAGGCGGCGCTCCGGCCGGGGTCGACGGACCGGGCGGGTTGCCACCCGGGCCCCCGCAGCATCCGACCGGTCCGCTCGCGCCAGCCGTCGGCCGCACGCAGGTCCCGGGCGATGGCCACGTACTCGTGGGTCGCGACACGCAGCGGGTTGTAGGTCCCGATGTTCTTGGTGAGCCCGTACACCGGCCGCTCCTTCTCCGCGGTGAACGAGCGGAACAGCCGGTCCCAGAGGATGAGTATCCCGCCGAAGTTCCGGTCCAGGTAGCCGCCTTGGGAGGCGTGGTGGACGCGGTGGTGGGACGGGGTGTTGAAGACGTACTCGAATGGCCTCGGCAGCTTGTCGATCCGCTCGGTGTGGATCCAGAACTGGTAGACGAGGTTCACGGAGTAGCAGAACGCGAGAGCGGCCGGGTGGACACCGCAGGCGATCAGCGGCAGATAGAACGGCCAGGTGGTGAACCCCGTCCACGGCTGGCGCAGCGCAGTGCTGAGGTTGAACTTCCGGCTGGAGTGGTGGACGACATGGCTCGCCCACAGGATCCGGATGACGTGATGGCCGCGGTGCGACCAGTAGTAGAGGAAGTCCTGCCCGAGAAGCATCAGCGGGATCGTCCACCACAGGACGGGGACGCGGAGCGGGGTGAGCTCGTACACCACTGTGTAGACCGCGACGACCGGGATCTTCCAGAGCAGGTCGAAGAAGAGACTGCCGAGCCCCATGGTGAGGCTGGTGACGGCGTCCTTCGACTCGTACCCGGCGGCGTCCTCGTCGGGATGGAGCCGGTAGCTGACCATCTCCAGGACGGTGAGCAGCACGAAGGCCGGTATCGACCAGAGCACGACATCGGGCAGGTTGGGCGGCATGCGAGGACCGTAGAGGCGGGTGCGCGGGGACGGCTAGATGTCGTTACCAACAAGTATGTGAGACAAGTTGTCAGCGAGCTTTGGCGGAATCCACCAACTCCCGCCGTGTGATCGTCCTACGCTGCTGCCGCAGGGGACCACCGAGGACGGCATACGAGGGGACTCGGATCTGTGGTGCACGGGGTGGACGTCGCGCTGACCAGGCTCGCCGGCACGGTGCTGGGGGCCGTCGCCAGATCACTGCTCGCCCCACCCCGGGGAGCGGGTCTGGTCGGATCGCCCGTCAGACCGTTACCGCGGCCGGCGGGCCCGGACCGACTGGCGAAGGTGCTGGGGGGACGGCTCTCCTCGGGCGCGTACGCGACGCTCCCGGAGCACGAGCGACTGGCTGCGGTCGACGCGGTACGGGACGCCTTCGCCGTGGCGGGGAGCATCGACGCGGACCGGCTGTTCGCGGTCGACCTCGATCCCGAGCGGCTGCGGGACCAGTTGCGCCCGCCGGGCGACGCCGGGCTGAGCCCACGCGCGGAGGATCTGTACGAGGAGCTGCTCGGCCTGTGCTGCGTGCATCTGCTGGAGCAGGCGACCGCGCAGCCGTCGTTCACGGCACGTGCGGCCGTGGAGCAGGTGCGCACGGCGGGCAGCACGCGGGATGCGGTGGAGGCGCTGGCGGGGCGCAGTCCGGACGCGGCGGCGCTGGAGTTCGAGGAGCGGTACGCGCAGTACGTGGCGGCGACGCACGGGCGGCTGGAGCTCTTCGGGCTGACGCTGGGGCGGTCGGCTCGGGAGTGGCCGCTGGACACGGCGTACATCAGCCTGACGGTGAGCGGCGACGACGCACGGGCGGAAGGAGACGGTCCGCCCCGCACGGGCCGGGCCGCCGTCAGGGTCGAGCAGATCCTGACGGCCCACGACCGGCTGCTGCTGCGCGGGCCCGCGGGCTCCGGCAAGAGCACGCTGGTTCAGTGGCTTGCGCTGAACGCGGCCCGGCGCAGCTTCAGCGGCGATCCGGGTGACTGGAACCGCTGCGTGCCGTTCGTGCTGCGACTGCGCGCATTCACATCGGCAGATGCGCTGCCCACGCCCGAGGACCTTCTGCGGGCGACGGGGGTCCCGCTGGGTGCTCCGGCGGGGTGGACCGAGCGCATGCTGGCCGAGGGCCGGGCGCTGATCCTGGTGGACGGCGTGGACGAAGTCCCGATGCGCCTGCGGACCCGTACCGAAGCCTGGCTGAAGTCCCTGATCGCGGCCTATCCGGACGCCCGGTACGTG
This sequence comes from Streptomyces sp. NPDC043861, assembly GCF_056435905.1. Lineage (NCBI taxonomy): Bacteria > Bacillati > Actinomycetota > Actinomycetes > Kitasatosporales > Streptomycetaceae > Streptomyces > Streptomyces sp. NPDC043861. The sequence continues at coordinate 40,914 of NZ_JBWKDP010000005.1, forward strand.
GTGACGACCCGCCCCTCCGCGGTGCCGGAGGACTGGCTGTCCCGGCTCGGCTTCACCGCGCACTCGCTGCTGCCCATGGACCGCGACGACATCCGCTCGTTCATCGGCCACTGGCACGACGCGGCCCGGCTGGAGTGCCCCTCCGCGTCCGAGCGCGGGGAGCTGGACACGTACGAGGATTCCCTGCGCCAGGCCGTGGGCACCCGTCGGGATCTGGGACGGCTCGCCACCAACCCGCTGATGTGTGCCCTGTTGTGCGCGCTGAACCGCGACCGCCGGATGCAGCTGCCCCGGGCCCGCAAGGAGCTGTACGACGCGGCGCTGGACATGCTGCTCGTACGACGCGACACGGAACGGGAGATCACCGGCGTCGAGGGGGTCGATCTCACCCGTGAGGAGCAGACCGCGCTGCTGCAACGGCTCGCGTACTGGCTGATCCGCAACGGCCAGGTGGAGGCGGACCGCGGCGAGGCCGTGGAGATGGTCGCCGAGTGGCTGGTGGCCATGCCCCAGGTGAGAGGCACGGCCGAACAGGTCTTCGCCCATCTGCTGATCCGCAGCGGACTGCTCCGCGAACCGGTCTCAGGTGCCGTGGACTTCGTCCACCGGACCTTCCAGGACCATCTGGGGGCCAAGGCGGCGGTGGAGTCCCGCGACTTCGGTGTGCTGGTTCGCAACGCACACGACGACCGCTGGGACGACGTGGTCCAGATGGCGGTCGGGCACGCCAGGCCGGAGGAACGGGCCCGGCTGCTGAGGCAGTTGCTGCGGCGCGCGGACCGGGCACCGAGGCTGAGGCACCGACTGGTGCTGCTGGCGGCGGCGTGTCTCGAGCATGCGCCGGAGCTGGATCCGGCGGTACGGGCCGAGGTCCGGGCACGTGCGGAGGAGTTGGTGCCGCCGCGGAGCGTCATGGAGGCCGAGGAGCTGGCGAAGGTCGGCCCGCTGGTGCTGGAGCTGATGCCGGGACCGGAGGGGCTGGACGAGGAGTCGGCCGCGGCGGTGGTGCGGACGGCGACGCTGGTGGGCAGCGACGCGGGGATGCAGGTGATCGCGCGGTTCGCGAAGGACACGCGCCACCTGGTCGGTTACGAGGTGTCGTACGGCTGGAGCGCCTTCGACACCCAGGAGTACGCACGCACGGTGCTCAGGGAGGTCACGCCGGGCATGACGTACGTCAAAGTGCGTACGTCCCAGCAGCTGGCGGAGCTCGCACACTTGAGACATCTCACCTGGATCCACCTCACGGGCGACCACGGCATCCCGGCCGTGCTCACGCAGCACACCGCGCTCGAATCGCTGTTCCTCAACCGCGACGGCGGGCTGCACGATCTGTCTCCGTTGGCTGCACTGCCCCGGCTGACCCTGCTGGGTGTCGACGGCTGTCCCGCGCTCACGGATCTCGGCTCCCTGCGCGGACTGCCGCTGAGGACGCTCTACCTCAACAATCTCGTCGGGGGCCTCTCGCTCGCTCCGGTCGAGGACCTCCCCGCGCTCCAGCTGCTGTCGCTCGATTTCCAGGCGGGTGTCTCCCGCGTCGGCGAGATACCCGCGGGGGCAGGACTCACGCACCTCGGTCTCTTCGGAGGGGCCCGGGCCATCAGCCTTGACGGTCTCGAACGCTGGCCGCACCTGGAGTGGCTGACGATCGTGGGAGACGCGCAGGCGAGGGCGCTGGCCGGACAATCCCATGAGTTCCCGCTCGACACCCTCCAGGTGCTCGACCAGTCCGCGCTGGACCTCGACACCGTCGTGCGCCACCAGGAACTCACCGAGCTGTACGTGGGTGACAGCCGACTCGCCTCCGGCCTCGAACCCCTGCGGGAACTGCCCAGGCTGACCCGGCTGTCGCTCGATGCCTGCGGCTCCGTGGACGTCTCACCGCTCGCCGGCCACGACCGGCTCACGGTCGTGGCCCACCACGGAACACAGTTGACCGGCGAAGAGCTGTTCCCTCCGGAGCGGATCAAGCGCAGGCGCTGAGGTCTTTCGTTTGGATCGGGCTGGATCGGTGAGCGGGGTCCGGTGCGTGCGATCGCAAAGCGGAGGAAGGGGCCCACGCGGAGCGTGGGCGACCGACGACAACGCGGCGAGCGTGCGTGCCGGGTCACACGAGCCCGGCAAGATCCAAACGAAAGGCCCTGGTGCTGTGACCGGATAGTTTGCCGGGAAGCTCGCGGCGTCCGGTGCATGGGGTCTCCCCCGGCCCCTTGAGGCCGAGGGCATGGGGTCTCCCCCGGCCCCTTGAGGCCGAGGGCATGGGGTCTCCCCCGGCCCCTTGAGGCCGAGGGCATGGGGTCTCCCCCGGCCCCTCGGGGCCGAGGGCATGGGGTCTCCCCCGGCCCCTCGGGGCCGAGGGCATGGGGTCTCCCCCGGCCCCTTGCGGCCGAGGGGACGTATCGCAAGCCGGTGGGGGTGCTCCCCCTGGCTCCGCCCGGGGGTACCCCCACCGGCCGGAGGCTGGCAGAGTATCGCCCTCGTACCGGATGTACTTGGATGTACTCGGGCGGTTCGACACCGCAGCGTGGGGGGCACCTCCCGGCGAAGCCAGGGGGAGCGCCGTGCAGGGCGTCGCGAGCCGGTGAACCCATCCGGTCACAGCACTAGACCCCCGCCGCCCCCAGCAACGACCCCGCCGCATACGTCACGCCCATCGCCAGCGCTCCCCCGACCACATTGCGCACCACCGCCCGCCCCACCGGCGCCGCCCCCAGACGGGCGCTCCACCAGCCCGTGAAGGTCAGCGCGGCCAGGACCGACAGGACCGTCACGTACAGGCGGACGTCCGTCGGCGGCAGCACGATCGCCAGCAACGGCAGCAGCGCACCCACGGTGAAGGCGAGGAAGCTCGCGCTCGCCGCATGCCAGGGGTTGGCCAGCTCGTCCGGGTTGATGCCGAGCTCCACCCGCGCATGGGCGCGCAGGGCGTCGCGTTCGGTGAGCTGGACCGCGGCCTCGCGCGCCAGGTCGCGCGAGAGGCCGCGGCCCTCCAGCAGGTCGGTGAGTTCGTCCAGTTCGGCCTCGGGCTGTTCGCGCAGCTCACGCTTCTCGACGGCCAGCGCGGCCTTCTCCGAGTCCCGCTGGGTGGACACCGAGACGTACTCGCCGGCCGCCATGGACATGGAGCCGGCGAGCAGCCCGGCGAGACCTGCCGTGAGCAGGGCTCCCCGGTCGCTGGTCGCGCCCGCGACGCCGACGACGAGGCCCGCCGTGGAGACGATGCCGTCGTTGGCGCCCAGTACCGCGGCGCGCAGCCAGTTGAGACGGGTGCCGAGGGATTCGTCATGGGGCTCGTGGTGCGTCGGTTGGGTCACGCGGGGAGGGTCTCATCCCATTCCTCACGAGGACAGTCACCACACGCGCACCGAGCCGCCCGGTGCGAAGGCGGGGCTCGTGGCGTCGGCGGGAACCTCCTTCAACGGCTCGGCGATCTCCTCGACGGTCGGGCCGTGGACGGCGGCCAGTCCGGCGAGGAAGCCGAGGTCGAAGCCGTACACGCGTGCCGCGTTCCCCCCGGCCATCGCCGCGACCTCGTCGCGCGGCAGGCCCGCGTAGGCGATGCGGAGGCCCTCGCGAGAATAGGGAGCGGTGCCCTCGTCGTGCGGATAGTCACTCCCCCACATGATCTTGTCGAGGCCGATCCGGTCACGCAGCGGCACCTCGTGCGGGCGCATGAAGCTCGCACCGACGAAGCAGTTGTCGCGCCAGACCTCGCCGGGGCCCTTGCCCATGGAGTCGGCAAGCCCCGCGCCGAACTTGGATTCCGCTGTGGCGGGCCCGGACGCCCGGGCGGCCCTGGAGGCCGCGGCGACCAGGCGCCCGTGGTAGTAGTCCAGCATGTCCAGGACCGCCGGGATCCAGCCCGAACCCTGCTCGGTGAGAACCAGTTTGAGCCCGGGGTGGCGGCGGAAGGCACCGCCGAAGATCAGGTGCCACAGCGCCCGGTGCGAGAACCAGGTCGTCTCCACCATGAACACGGCCCGGGCGGCGGGTTCGTCGCCGAGCGGCGGGGACGCCGAGCCGCCGTGGTGGTTCACGGGCACGTCGAGCTCCTCGCAGACGGCCCACAGCGGGTCGTACACCGCCGAGTACAGCTCGGGGACGCCCGATCCCGGCGGCGCGCCCGGCAGCAGGATGCCTCCGGTGAGGCCCGCCTCCTTGCTGCGGCGGATCTCCGCCACCGCTTCGCCCACGTCGTTCAGCAGGATTTGGGCGACACCGGCCCGGCGGCCCGGGGCGAGGGAACAGAAGTCGGCGAGCCAGCGGTTGTGGGCGCGCAGTCCCGCCCATCGTTGCTCGTACTCCTCACGTGTCGGCGGCGGCGCCATCAGCGAGGCCGAGGGGAAGAAGGGCGGGACGGTGTTGGGGTAGACGACCTCGGCGACGATGCCGTCGGCCTCCAGCTCGGCGATCCTGCGGTCCGAGTTCCAGTTGCGGTCGGCGGTGTCGGCGAGGAGGTCCTCGTACGGATTGACGTACGTCGCCGCCCAGGCGTCGAAGTCGTCGTGGTGGCGCTTCTCCAGGTAGGGCTTGTAGTCGAGGAGGTCCGCACCTGCGTGGCAGTCCGCGGAGACGACCGTGTAGCGGTCCTCGCTCACGGCGCCACCCCCAGGGACGGGAAGTCGTGGTCGGTCAGCCAGTGCCGGCCGACCTCACGCGAGCGCGCCCAGGACGCCTCGACCGCCGCCTGGTCGTCGGGCTGGCCCAGCTCGGCCGGGGTCGGGCCGATACGGCGGGCGACGGGGGCGAGCCTTGCGGTGTCGAAACCGAAGACCTCCGCGGCGGCCAGCCCCAGGATGCGACGGGTCTCCGCGACCGGGATGTCGTGGAAGGTGTTCCTGAGCCACTCGCGGGTGTTGGGCCAGGTGCCCTCGGGATGCGGGAAGTCGCTGCCCCAGAGGATGTTGTCGATGCCGATCTCGTAGCGCTGGGCGAGTTCGCGCCGCTTGGTGTTGGTGGCGCAGATGAAGACCTGCCGGTCCAGATAGTCGCTCGGTGGCCGCTTCAGTTCGGCGAACGGCGACAGCTTCTTGCCGCCGTGTGCGCCCAGATAGAGCCGGTCCATGAACCAGAGCAGATTGGGCAGCCACCAGCAGCCCGATTCCGCGACACCGAACCTCAGACCGGGGTGGCGCTCGAAGACTCCGGACCACAGCAGGAACCACAGCGGCCGGGCGGGCCACCAGGTCACTTCGGAGACATAGATCCCGAGGTGGTCGCCGTACTCATGGCGGGGTGCGGCGCCCGAGTGGGTGACCAGTGGCATGGAGGTCTCGGCAGCGGCCGCCCAGACGGGGTCGTAACGCCGGTCGTGGTAGGGGGCCTTGTCCACCCACATGGACGGGATCATCAGCGCGCCGAGCCCGGACTGCCTGGCGCGGTGGATCTCGGCGACGACACGGTCCACGTCCCCGGTGACGGGAAGCAGGGCGACGCCGCAGTGCCGTTCGGGATTGTGCGAGACGAACTCCGCGAGCCAGCGGTTGTGTGCCTGCGCCCCCGCCATACCGAGGTCCGGATCCTGGTCGCCGGAGAGCCCGAGCCCGACGCCGAAGGGCGCCGCGGTCCTGCTGTCGACGGCGTCCGCGTCGGGGAAGACGACCTCTGCGGCCACCCCGTCCCCGTCGAGTTCCTTGAGCCGCTGCGCGGAGTCCCAGCCGCCTCGCAGCCCTTCCTCGTTGTCGCTGAACCACTTGCTCGCAAAGGCCTCGTTGCGTACGCCGAGGCGGGTCATCTCCTCGCGGCGGCGGTCGCGGCCCGCGAGGAAGTCGTCGAAGTCCCGGTGGAAGCGGGAGTCGAGATAGGGCCGGTACTGCTCGGTGGGCAGCCCGGCATGACAGTCGGAGGAGATGATCAGGTACGGGTCGTCCGGGGCGTACGGGTCCGTCATCACGGCTCCCTCAATCGAGTACGAAGCTCTCCAGGTACGACGGGTTGGCGCGGTCGAGCATCGACTGCGCACGTGCGCGGATCTGGCGGTCGCCGTGTTCGCCGGCGGGGAGCATCCAGAAGCGGTCGGCCCTGATCCCGTCCACGACATGGGCGGCGACCTCCTCGACCGGGGTGAAGGCCACCTCGTGCCCGGCTTCCTTCATCGCGGCCTCCCACTGGTCCAGGCTCCGGTACGGGGTCCTGCGCGGCCGCTGCTTGGCGTAGCGCGCGGGCCGGTTGCGGTGCGACTCCCACAGACCGGTGCGGAGCATGTGCGGGCCCGGGAACAGGACGGAGGCTCCGACGGGGGCGCCCTCCGCCCTGAGGTGGGCGTAGAGCGACTCGGTCATCGTCACGACGGCCGCCTTGGTGACGGCATACACGGATGCGGTGGGAAGCGGGGCGATCCCTCCGTCGCTCGACGAGGTGTTGACCACGTGGCCCGGGCCACCGCCCGCGATCATGCGCGGGACGAAGGCCTGGATGCCGTGGAAGACGCCCCACACATTGACGGCGAACGCCCATTTCCAGTCGTTCGGCTCGTGCTCCCACATCCGGCCCTCGGCGCCCGAGCCCACCCCCGCGTTGTTGCACAGCACATGGACGGCGCCGAATGTCTCGTACGTGCCGTCGGCGAGATCCCGTACGGAGTCGGCGTCCGAGACGTCGACCACCCGGGCGAGGACCTCCGCGCCGCCTGCGGCGAGTTGGTCCGCCGCCTTGTGCAGCGGGCCCTCCTCGACGTCGGCGAGGACGACCTTCAGCCCTTCCTCGGCGAACCGCCGCGCCAGGGCCAGCCCGATCCCGCTCGCCGCCCCGGTGACGACCGCGACCTGTCCCGCCTCCAGCCTCACCGGACGCTCCGCTCCGGGGGACCGTCGAGGATCTGTTGCGGGTCGTCGTAGCGCTGGTGGACATAGGGCAGAAGGGCCTGGGCGCTGACCCGCTCGGCCACCCGGCCCCTCTGGGCGGTGGTCTTCTCCCCCACGGTGAGCTCCACGAGCCTGCGTACAGGCAGATCGGCAACCGGGTCGTACATCGACTCGCGGAGCACGACATCGCCCGTGAGCCGCTCCAGTGCCCGTACCTTCTCGTCGCGTATGCAGTGGATGAGCACGGGGTCGGCGTCGAAGCCCGAACCGTCCACCGCTGGGAGGAACTTGAAGTAGAAGTCCAGCTTCTCGGTGGGCTCGGGCAGCGGCAGGGGCCCGGACACCGCACCCCGGATCTCGACGAACGCGATGCCGTGCCTGGCGAGGGACGCCCGCACTACCAGGCCGTCGCGCTCGAGGGACACCTCACCCAGCTTCTTCGGCTCCCCGAAGACCTCGCGGCCGCCGATGAGGGCCCGTTCGTGGGTCATCGGCATGACGAGCGGGTACCAGCCGTGCTGGTCACCGTGGGCGGCGGCGACCGCGACCGAGCCCGCACCGAGGGGGTGGCCGGGCAGGTCGACCTTGCTGACAACGGCTCGTACCAACGGCCGTTCCGTCGGCTTGAGCGGCGGCGGCAGCACGGCCGCGACCACGTCCGGGTCGGTCTCCCAGACCGCCACGACACCCATGGACCAGATGTCGGGGAACCTGGTTCCGGCTGTCCGAGCAGCGGCGATCTCGGCCTCGGAGCGAGCGCCGTACCGTACGCGTGCCATGTCGTACCACCCTTCGTCGTGCGTCGTCGGGGTCGGCCTGTAACACAGTTACACCGATGCCGATGAAGGGTAAAGAGCCGTGCACGCACAGGAATTGGGAGCTTCACACATGCCACGCAGCGCGCTGACCCGCGAGGAAGTACTGGACACTGCCGCGGACCTGGTCCGCCGGCACGGCCCGGACGCCCTCACCATGCGGGGGCTCGCCGCCAAACTGGGCACGGCCGTGACATCGATCTACTGGCACGTCGGCAACCGCGAGTCCCTGCTCGACGCGCTGGTCGAGCGGACCGTCCGGGAGATGGGCGCGATCCGGCCCACCGGGCGCACCCCGGCCACCAGGATCGTGTCCGTCGCCCGCCGGCTGCGTCACGAGCTGCGCGCACGCCCCCATCTCATCGCGATGGTCCATGAACGGGGCCTGACCGAGCGGATGTTCCTGCCGGCGCAGCGGGCACTCGTCCATGAGATGCACGCCGCGGGGCTGCGCGGTGCACGCGCCGCCGAGGCCGTGCGGGCGGTGCAGTTCCAGATAGTCGGCTTCGTCCTGGTCGAGCGCAACCGCGAGCGTGCACCCGTGCAGTCGCCGGGTCAGGAAGAACTGTGGAGTGCCGGGGCCGGAGAGCGGGACACCGGTCTCGCCCGTGCACTGGCACGGCCCGCGAATCCGGAGAAGCTGTTCGTGGTGTCCGTGCGGGCTCTGGTGGACTCCCTGCTGTCCCGCGGGGCGGCGGCGAAATGACCCACGGCCGGGGGCGGTCGACCGGGAGCCGCTCCGGTGGCACCGGCGTCCAGAGGCCGGTTGCGGCACGGAAGACGGGAGGGCGGTCCGTCGGCGTGACGACCTGGACGGGGAATCCCCCATGGATGTGCCGATGGCCGTGGACCTGGAGCAGGGCACCGTCCTGCGGGTGGACCGGCATCCGCCTGGCGTGTGGGCCACCACGGTGTCCGCCGGCACGGCGCCGATCCGGCACGGGGGCTGACGGAGCCGCAGGAGGGCGGCGGCGGGCGGGCAGGCCGCGCGAGGGCGGCGAGGTGCCGGTTGCCCCGGCCGGCGTCAACGTCGCACCGTCGACAGCCGGTGACGCCGGGCACCGCCCACGCGCCGGGCCAGTTGACGTCAGCGGGCCGGAACTGCCGACCGCGGGCGACCTCGTCGCGGTGCTCGGCCGGACTCTTCCCACGAGAGCCGGGCAAAGGGCCGGATCCTGGCTGTCAGTCGTGGCCCGTAAGCTCTGTGACCATGCTCGACAACCCTACGACCGCAGCAGCGTGGCCGGCCGCGTACCCCCAGGGGTACGCGGTCGTCGACGTGGAGACCACCGGACTCGCCCGCGACGACCGGATAGTGTCGGCTGCCGTCTACCGGCTGGATGCACAGGGGAATGTCGAGGACCACTGGTACACGCTGGTGAATCCCGAGCGGGACCCGGGCCCGGTGTGGATCCACGGGCTGACGAGCGATGTGCTCGACGGCGCGCCGCTGTTCAGCGATATCGCCCGCGAGTTCGCGCACCGCCTGGACGGCCGGGTCCTCGTCGCGCACAACGCGATCTTCGACTGGTCCATGATCGCCAGGGAGTACGCACGGGCGGATCACGTCGCCCCGGTGCGGCAGCGGCTCTGCACGATCGCCCTCGCCAAGGAGCTGGCCCTTCCGCTGCCCAACCACAAGCTGGCGTCCCTGGCCGCCCACTTCGGCGTCGTCCAGCAGCGCGCCCACCATGCACTGGACGACGCACGGGTGCTGGCCGAGGCGTTCCGGCCCAGTCTGCACACGGCGGCAGAGCGCGGTGTACGACTGCCCCTGCTGGAGTGCCGGCCGCTCACCGAGTGGTCGTCCGCACCCACGGTCCCCCGTATCGGCCACCAGGCGACGGGATCCTCGTACCGGCCCACCAGCTGGCGCCCGTCACGTCGACGGCCCGCATGCCCGTATCCCAATCCCGGACGCTACGAAGCTGACAAACCACTCAAACAGGGCATGCGTGTGGCCTTTTCGGGTGACACGTCCATCGAGCGGGAGCTGCTGGAGGACCGCGCCATCGAGGCCGGGCTGCATGTCGCGACGAGTGTTTCCCGGCTCACCAGCCTGCTGGTCACCAACGATCCCGGCTCGGCGACGTCCAAGACGCTGAAGGCGAAGTCCTACGGCACGCCGGTCATCGACGAGGCGGCGTTCACACAGCTGCTCAGGGACGTTTCGCCCGCGGAGGAATGACACCCCACCACCGGGCCATCGCGACCGCCCGGCCGATCGCGATGGCCGCGGCCCTCCGGAACCGGTCATGGGGAGCACCGGGCCGTCGCTGCGCCGGTCGGGTGCAGCCGCGGCGACCCGCCAGGACGGACCTTGCTCCGGCCCCCCGCGCTCCGGAGCATGCGGCGCATGGCACGTTGCGAGGTCTGCGGAAACGACTACGGCATGTCCTTCGAGGTGCACGCGCAGGGCGCGGTGCACGTCTTCGACTGCTTCTCCTGCGCCATCCACCGGATGGCCCCCATCTGTGAACACTGCCGGGTCCAGATCATCGGCCAGGGCGTCGAGGTCGAGGGCCACTGGTACTGCGGTGGGCACTGCGCCCGCGCCGAGGGAAGGACGGGCATCGTCGACAAGGTCTAGGGTCTTTCGTTCGGATCGGGCTGGATCGGTGAGCCGGGTCCGGTGCGTGCGATCGCAAGGCGGAGGAAGGAGCCCACGCGGAGCGTGGGCGACCGACGACAACGCGGCGAGCGTGCGTACCGGGTCACACGAGCCCGGCAAGAACCAAACGAAAGACCCTGGTGCTGAACCGGAACGGTCCGCCGGGAAGCTCGCGGCGCCCGGTGCACACGGCTTCCCGGGCCCGCCAGGACCAAGGGGCAGGACCATGAGGCGGCGGGGCGCTCGCCCGGCCTCCGGCCGGGGGAGAGCTCGCCCTCACGCCGAACGTCCTCGGGTGACTCCGGCAACGCAGCGTGGGGGTGCCTCCAGCGGCGGCCGGGGAGCGCCGCTTCGACAAGGCGTCCGAGGCGGACGCAGCCGTCCTGGGCGTGCAGGGCATCGCGAGCCGGTGAACCACGCGGTCGCAGCACCGGCCCCCGTACGCCCGGTCCCCCAGCGGTCCCGCCGATCCCGCCCGGCCGGGACTCCGCCCCGCGGGCACCCCTCCCTCCGAGCACCCCATGGCCGAGTTGTACGGTCATGGGGTGTACCGCTTCCTGTTGTCCCGGCAGTGGGTGATCCTCACCCTCGTCAGCCTCGTCCTCATCCCCGTGATGGCGGAGCTGGGCCTCTGGCAGCTGCACCGGCACCAGCACAGGGTCGCGCAGAACGAGCTGATCTCGGACAACCTCACCGCCCGCCCGGTCCCGGTCACCGAGCTGACCTCCCCCGGTCACACCGTTCCCCGCGCCGACTACTGGCGGAAGGTCACCGCCACCGGCACGTACGACACCGCCCATGAGGTCGTCGTGCGCAGGCGCACCAACGCCGACGACCGGGTCGGCTTCCATGTGCTGACCCCACTGGTCCTCACCGACGGCCGCGCGGTGCTGGTGAACCGCGGCTGGGTGCCCACGGCGGCCGACCAGGCGGCGTTCCCCGAGGTGCCGCCCGTGCCCCAGGGCGAGGTGACAGTCACCGGCCGGCTGATGGCCGACCAGACGACGGGGTCCAGCGGCATCAAGGATCTGTCCGGACTGCCGCCCCGTCAGATCATGCTGATCAACAGCGAGCAGCAGGCGAAGACGCTCGGCCGAGCAGTGCTCGGCGGCTATCTGGAACAGACCGGGCCCGAGCCGGCCGGGGGCTCGCCGGAGCTGATCCCCGACCCCGATCATGACTCGATCGGCGCGCACATGGCCTACGCCGTTCAGTGGTGGCTGTTCGCGGCCGGCGTTCCCGTCGGCTGGGTGATTCTCGTACGGCGTGAGAAGCGCGACCGGTCGGCAGCGGCCGAGGATTCCGCGGCCGGGAGGACCGCGGCCCAACCGGAGTCGGCGGCCGTCTGAACGGACTCCGCCAACGCCCTCCGCATAGGCGGCGGAGCCGCGGGAAAGTGCCTGAGCGTGACGCAACGCATCGAGGACTACGCCCTGATCGGAGATCTGCAGACCGCCGGCCTGGTCGGCAGGGACGGTTCCATCGACTGGCTCTGTCTGCCGCGCTTCGACTCCGGGGCCTGTTTCGCCGCACTGCTCGGCAATGAGCAGAACGGCCACTGGCGACTCGCTCCGAAGGACGCGGGGAACTGCACCCGCCGCGCCTATGCGCCCGGCTCCCTCGTTCTCGAGTCCGTGTGGGAGACCAGAACCGGAACCGTCAAGGTCGTCGACTTCATGCCGCAGCGTGACACGGCCCCCGATGTCGTACGGATCGTGGAGGGTGTCAGCGGCACCGTGGAGATGTCCGCGACGCTCCGGCTCCGCTTCGACTACGGGTCACTCGTGCCGTGGATGCGCCGCGCCCAGGGGCACCGGGTGGCGGTCGCCGGACCCGACTCGGTCTGGCTGCGCATCGAACACCCCGAATCCGTACAGGTGAAGACGTGGGGCCAGCAGCTCAGCACATGCTCGTCGTTCAGCATCGGCGAGGGCGAGAAGGTGGCGTTCGTGCTCACCTGGCACCCCTCCCACGAGCCGCGGCCGAGGCTCATCGAGCCGTTCGAGGCACTGGAGCAGAGCCTGGCGGACTGGGCGGACTGGTCCGGGAAGTGCCGGTACGAAGGGCCGCACCACGATGCCGTGCTGCGGTCGCTGATCACTCTCAAGGCGCTCACCTACGCCCCCACGGGCGGGATCGTCGCCGCTCCGACCACATCACTGCCGGAGGACCGCGGCGGGGTGCGGAACTGGGACTACCGCTTCTGCTGGCTGCGCGACTCCACGCTCACGCTGGACGCACTGATGGCCACCGGATTCACCGACGAGGCCTCGGCGTGGTGCGACTGGCTGCTGCGCGCGGCCGCCGGCGACCCGGCGGATCTGCAGATCATGTACGGGGTGGCCGGGGAGCGCCGGCTGCCCGAACTGGAACTGCCCTGGTTGCGGGGGTATGCGGGCTCGGCCCCCGTGCGGGTCGGCAACGCAGCCGTCGACCAGCTGCAGCTCGATGTGTACGGCGAGGTCATGAACTCGCTGCAACTCGCGCGTGAGGCGGGCCTGGAGCCCCGGCCGCACGCCTGGAACATCCAGCTCAGTCTGCTGGGCTTCCTGGAGTCGAAGTGGCGCGAGCCGGACGAGAGTCTGTGGGAGGTGCGCGGGCCACGGCGTCACTTCGTCTACTCCAAGGTGATGGCATGGGTCGCGGCCGACCGTGCCGTACGGGCCCTGGAGGCGGACCCGTCGCTGCCCGGCGACGCCGGGCGGTGGCGCGCGATGCGGGACGAGGTGCACAGCGACGTGTGCGAGAAGGGCTTCGACCCGGAGCGGAACACCTTCACCCAGTTCTACGGATCGCAGGAACTGGACGCGGCGGCACTGCTGATCCCCCGCGTCGGCTTTCTTCCACCCGACGACCCCCGGGTCGCCGGGACGATCGATGCGATACGGGAGGAGCTGGGCCAGGACGGGCTGGTCCACCGGTATTCGCCGCAGGGCAAGCCGGTGGACGGGCTGCCGGGCCGTGACGGAACGTTCCTGGCGTGCTCGTTCTGGATGGTCGACGCGTTGCTGATGACGGGGCGGGCCAAGGAGGCGAAAGAGCTCTTCACACGGCTGCTCGCACTGCGGAACGACGTCGGACTGCTGGCAGAGGAGTACGAACCGGCGACCGGGCGGCAGCTGGGCAATTTCCCCCAGGCCTTCAGCCATCTCGGGCTGGTGGGATCCGCCCTCGCCCTGGCCGCGCACGAGACGGCAGGATAGATCCATGGATCTTGGACTGAAGGATCGTGTGTACGTCGTCACCGGAGCGACCCGAGGACTGGGGAACGCGTCGGCACGCGCCCTGGCGGCGGAGGGCGCGAGACTCGTCGTCACGGGGCGGGATCAGAAGTCGGCCGAGGCGGCTGCCGCCGAACTCGGCCCCCATGCCGTCGGCATCGCCGCCGACAACGCCGATCCCACCGCCGCCGGGCGTCTGATCGCCGCGGCGCGTGAGCACTTCGGCCGCTTCGACGGGATCCTGATCAGTGTCGGCGGCCCGGCACCCGGCTTCGTCGCCGACAACACGGACGACCAGTGGCAGACGGCGTTCGATTCGGTCTTCCTGGGGGCGGTACGACTCGCGCGGGCTGCCGCTGCGGCGCTGGGAGAAGGCGGTGTCATCGGCTTCGTCCTGTCCGGTTCGGTGCATGAGCCCATCCCGGGCCTGACGATCTCCAACGGCCTGCGGCCCGGTCTGGCCGGTTTCGCCAAGTCGCTCGCGGACGAGCTGGGGCCCCGCGGTATCCGCGTCGTGGGGCTCCTCCCGGCGCGGATCGACACGGACCGTGTGCGCGACCTCGATGCGCTCTCGGGTGACGCCGACGCCTCGCGCACGGCCAACGAATCCCGCATCCCGCTGCGGCGCTACGGCACACCGGAGGAGTTCGGCCGCACGGCGGCGTTTCTGCTCTCCCCGGCGGCCTCGTACCTCACAGGGGTGATGCTGCCGGTGGACGGCGGGGCACGGCACGGCTTCTGAGAAGGCCGCGGGCAGCCTGCGGCCGGTGCCGCCCGTGGGCGGGCACCGGCCGGTGCGTGCAGGAGTTCCTCACTCCTGGGGGAATATGTCCCCAGCCCGCATGGCGCTCTCCTGCTCGCTCTGTTCCTGCAGCCTGCGGGCCTTGTCCTCGAGCCGCTTCCGCTCCTGGGGGTCGCCGGCCCGCTCCGCGGCCTGCTTCAGTTCCTCTGCCTTCTGACGCATCTGCCGGACGCGCCCACCGGTTTCATCTGCGCTCATGGTCACTCCTCGGACATCGGGATGAGCGGGCACCTTTCAGCGAACCAGCGACCTCGCGACCTCGCATCCCGAACGGTCGAGCACAGCGGTCACCGCAGGTGGAGGCCCATCGAGCCGCCTGTGGCGGTACCGGGCAGACCGGGCCCGGACCTTCCGGGGTGCCGCGTCACATCACCCGCCTGGCGTGGTGCTTCTCGGCGCGCAGGCGGATCTCCGACGGCAGCGCTTCGAGTCCCGCCGATTCGCGTGCGTGGGTGAGGGCCTCCGTCGAGAGGCGGTGGAGGGTTTCGCCCGGGGACGCGTACGGCTCCAGGAGGAGACGAACGCGCACGGCGGGGGCCGTCCGACGGCCGTGGAGGACGACCCGCGCACGGGCCACTCCTTCCATGTCCTCGGCCTCGCCGGCGAGAACGGACTCCAGGGCGCGGCCCCTGAGCAGCGCCCCCTCACCGTCGCCGCTCTCGACCAGGACCTCCGCCAGCCGGGAGCGGCGCAACTGCGCCAGCAGCCACCACAGGGCGAGCAGCACGATCAGCACAAGGGCGGCGATCACCGCGGGCCACCACCAGTCC
This sequence comes from Streptomyces sp. NPDC043861, assembly GCF_056435905.1. NCBI lineage: Bacteria > Bacillati > Actinomycetota > Actinomycetes > Kitasatosporales > Streptomycetaceae > Streptomyces > Streptomyces sp. NPDC043861. Next base: position 55,936 of record NZ_JBWKDP010000005.1, read on the forward strand.
TCCGCCCGCACCTGGTGCCGGGCCTCCCGGGAGAGCAGCACATCGTCGGGCCGCTGCCACGGCCACCAGGACGGCACCGCCAGGCCGAGGCCGGCGGCGAGCACCGCTCCCCCCACGGCCAGCAGCACCAGGCCGGCCAGCCCCAGCAGTACGCGATTGACGGTCCGGAGCATCCGTGGTCACCCCTTCCTGGACGCCCGGCGCACTTGTACGGACAGTGCGGGCGGATGCGTCAGCCCGAGTTCCTGGGCGGCTTGGCCGAGCGCCGTGTCCAGGTCGGCACGTACGTCGTCGAGTGCACGGAAGTGCGACACCGCCCGCACCCCGGCCCGGGTCCGCCCCATCCGTACCCGTACGGACTGCACACCGGACACCTCCATCGCCCGGTCGCGCAGCACCAGCGACGCCGCATCGCGGTCCAGTCCGGCCCTCAGACCGGCATCGGACGCGTCCCGGCGCATCGGCAACAACCCGCGCAGCCCGGGGGTCACGGCGAGGACGATCAGCCAGACCCCGAGGGCGACCGCGACGCCCGCGCCCACGAGCACCCAGGTGTCGTCGAGGGGCCGCTGCTCCAGCTGGTCCGCGAGCGAGCGGCGCCATGCCATGCCCGGCCGGTCGGCCCGCACCGACGCGATGTCGTAGAGAAACAGTCCGGCGGCGGCGATCACCAGGGCCGCAAGCAGCCCGGCCGGGATCCGTCGCCTGGACCAGAAGCGTCCACGGCGGCCACCGCCCGCGGCCGCCGACCGGTGGTCGGCAGCGGGTGCCGACCGATCCGTCTCCTCGACCGATGCGGTTTCCGCGACCGGTCCGGCCGCTGCTTCCACGGGATCGGTCATGCCAGCCTCCCCTGGGCCGCCCGGCGGGTGTGGACGGAATGCAGCCGTTCGACCTCCACGGCGACCTCGGGCACCTCCATCCCCGCCAACGTCTGCACCTGCTGGGCGACATGACGACGCACCGCACCGCACTGCGCACCGAGGTCGGAGGGGTAGTCGAGTTCGAGGCTCACGCGGACGCGGGCATGATCATGGTGGACCGTGACCGTGGCATGGGGTGCCGGGCCACCCGCCGGAGCGCGCCCGAGCGCCTCCTTCGCCGCTCGTGCGGCGATCTTCGCGACGACCCGGTCGGCGATCGTCGTCGCTCCCCGCTCGGCCGCGTGCATCCCCTGCGTACCGGTCCCCCGCGGGTCGGATTCCCGGGGCGCGATTCCCCGGGACCCGGCCCCTTGCGCGTCGGCTTCCCGCGCCTCGGCCCCCACCCGGGGCGGAGTCGGGTCCGCGGCCACGCCCTGTCACCTCCGCCGGTCGCCGCGTTCACGGCCCCGGAAGAAGTCGCCCGGTTCGAGGTCGCCGTCCAGGAAACGGCCGGCCACGAACCCGACCGCGCCCAGCGCGGCCACCAGGAGAAAGGCCCCGAAGCCGCCGAAGTATCCGGCGAATCCGAGCGCCATGCCGGCCAGCAGGCCGGCCACCGCCATGCTCATGGTGAGCTCCTCTCGTGAGCTCTGTTACTGGATTCGCGGTTCAGGCTCTTCGTCTTCCTCGTCCGGCAGCTTCACATCGGTGACCGCGATGTTGACCTCGACGACCTCGAGGCCGGTCATGCGTTCCACCGAGGCGACGACGTTCTCACGGACGGCGCGTGCCACGTCCGAGATCGCTACCCCGTAGTCGACGACGATCTCGAGATCGAGCGCCGTCTGGACCTCGCCGACCTCGGCCTTCACCCCACGGGTGACGCTGGAACGGCCACCGCCTCCTGGCACCCTGTCGCGCACGGCGCCGAGCGTGCGGGACATCCCGCCGCCCATGGCGTGGACGCCCACCACGTCGCGGGCCGCGAGCCCCGCGATCTTCTCGACGACTCCGTCGGAGATGCTCGTACGGCCGCGGGCGCCCGGATCGCCGCCGCCCCGCTTGCCGGTGGCGGACGGCTCGTTCTTGACGTTGATGTCGGTGTCGGTCATCGCCATACGTCCCTTTCCGGGAGGTGGTGAGCTGCTGACCCCGCGCACCACACTAAGTGCGTCTGCCCGGTCTCGCGCCGGGGATGCGCCAGGGTGGAGCAATGACGAGACTGAATCAATGACGACGGCGGACGGGTGGGCCGGCGCGGTACGCGCCCGGCTGGGTCCGGGCAGACTGCTGCCTCTCGGCGAGGCGGCGGACGGGGCCTGGCTGACCGAACAAGCAGCCCGGGCCTACCTGCGCGCGGCAGTGACGCAGACGGTCGGCGGTGCCGTGCTGGGCGGGCTGCGGATCGGGCTCGTCGATGCGGAGGCGGCGGGGAAACCGGCGGTTCCACCCCCGCCCGCCGCTCTGCCGCCCGGCCCCTTGCGTATCGAGGCGGAATGCGCCGCGTCGCCCGACGAACCGATCCCGGTCGTGGCGGAACGCCTCCGCGCGGCACTGCTCACCCTGTCGGTGGAGCACCTGGACCTCGCGGTCACGGTGGTCGACCTACGGATCACGGCGCTCCTGGACGAGGCACCCGAACCGGAACCGGCGGATTCCCGGACGCGGGTGCGCGCCGTGTCCCCTCAGGGGGATGTGGGCAGGGCCGCGGCCGCCGTACCGGGTGTCGCACATCTGACGGGCACCCTGGGCGTGCCGGTCCACAGGGGCGAGGACTCCGTGCGCGTCGAATGCGCGACGGCGCCCGGCCACCGCCCCCTGGCGGTGGCACTGGCTGTCAGGGAGGCGGTCACGGCGGTGCTGCCGTCACCCGTCCCGGTGACGATTCTGATCACGGAGGTACCGCCCGGCCCCGGCCCGCTCGTTCCGTGAGGCCGGCTCGGTCCACGGGGCCGTTTCCGCGGCGCCGCTCAGTCCGCGAGGCCCGCGAGGTCCCTCAGACGCCGCGCCTGTGCGGCGCGCTCGGCCGTTCGCTGCTCCTCGTACGTACGTCCCTGCGCACCGCGCAGGAGTGCCTTGGTCTCGACCACGGCGTCACGCGGTGCAGCGAGCAGGGCGTCCGCCAAGTCGCGCACGGACGCGTCGAGTTCCTCTCGGGCCACCACGAGATTGGCGAGGCCGATGCGCTCGGCCTCATCGGCCTGGACGAAGCGTCCGGTGGCACAGATCTCCAGCGCGCGGGCATAGCCGACGAGCGAGACGAGGGGGTGGGTCCCGGTCAGGTCGGGAACCAGCCCCAGGCTGGTCTCGCGCATGGCGAACTGCACATCCTGCGCCACGATCCGCAGATCGCAGGCGAGGGCGAGCTGGAACCCGGCACCGATCGCATGACCCTGGACAGCCGCGATCGACACGATGTCGTTGCGGCGCCACCAGGTGAACGCCTCCTGGTACTCGGCGATGACCGCGTCCAGCTCCTGGTCGGAGCCGCGCGCGAGGTCGATGAACGACGGTTCGCCGTCGAAGCCCTCGGGCGTGAACGCCTGCCGATCGAGCCCCGCGGAGAAGGACTTGCCCTCACCGCGCAGCACGACGACCCGTACATTGCCCGGCAGTGACCGTCCGGCTTCCGTCAACGCCCGCCAGAGAGCGGGGGACTGGGCGTTGCGCTTCTCCGGATTGGTGAGGGTCACTGTGGCCACCGCGTCTTCGACGGTGAGCCGTACGCCGTCCTTGTCGAGCACAGAGTCCAGCGAGTCGAGCGAAGTCATGTGGTGCCTCCGGTTCCGGTGCAGTCAGTGCAGCGACAATCATCAAGTGACTGCACAGTAACCACCCCGCCGACCATGCGATCGACCGGGTGGCCGGCACCGGAACCGGCCGGTCGGCCTCAGACGCCGCTCTCGGCGGTGGGGCCGTCAGGCCGAAGCGGCCTTCTTGCCCCGCGTCGCTCCGCCGCGACCTCGCAGCGTGACTCCGGACTCACTGAGCATCCGATGCACGAATCCGTAGGAGCGGCCGGTCTCTTCGGCCAGCGCCCGGATGCTCGCACCGGAGTCGTACTTCTTCTTCAGGTCTGCCGCGAGCTTGTCGCGCGCGGCGCCGGTCACCCGGCTGCCCTTCTTCAGAGTCTCGGCCACCCGTGCCTCCTCATGGGAAGTGCGCTCTGGACTCTCATGATCACCCCTCCGGGGCTTCATGGCCACCCATTCGACAAGGTCCGTGCCACAAGCTTTTGCGACGGAAAGCACGCGACCGTTGACGGAATCAATGATTCCGAGTGTGTCCGACGAGACGTTTCGCCTTCCCTCGGGCCGAATATCCAGGTCAGGGCCACTGCCGTCCGGACGGAGCGGTTCCGGGTGTCCGCGCGGCATGGTGCCCCGTTCCGGTCCGACCGCCACGCCGGAGTACGAGACGCACTCACACAGATGAAGGATCACCCATGAGCCGAATGATCCATACGGAGTGGATCAGGGTCCGCCGGCGCAACCCGCACGGCGACGCGGGTCAGGCGAGGGCGACCAGATCCGCGTAATCCGCGCCCCACAGGTCCTCGACCCCGTCGGGCAGCAGAATGATCCGCTCCGGCTGCAGCGCCTCGACCGCACCCTCGTCGTGGGTCACGAGCACGACCGCGCCCTTGTACGTACGCAGCGCGCCCAGGATCTCCTCACGGCTGGCCGGGTCCAGGTTGTTGGTGGGCTCGTCGAGCAGCAGCACGTTCGCCGACGAGACCACCAGGGTGGCCAGGGCCAGCCGGGTCTTCTCACCTCCGGAGAGCACCCCGGCCGGTTTGTCGACGTCATCGCCCGAGAACAGGAAGGAGCCCAGGGTCTTGCGGATCTCCACCAGGTCGAGATCGGGCGCCGAGGAGCGCATGTTCTCCAGGACCGTGCGATCCGGGTCGAGGGTCTCGTGCTCCTGGGCGTAGTACCCGAGCTTGAGGCCGTGACCTTCGACGACCTGGCCGGTGTCGGGGTTCTCGACACCGCCGAGCAGACGCAGCAGCGTGGTCTTGCCCGCACCGTTGAGGCCGAGGATGACCACACGTGAACCCTTGTCGATGGCCAGGTCGACATCGGTGAAGATCTCGAGGGACCCGTACGACTTGGACAGACCCTCGGCCGTCAGCGGGGTCCTGCCGCAGGGCGCGGGGTCGGGGAAGCGCAGCTTGGCCACCTTGTCGGCGACGCGGGCGTCCTCGAGACCGGAGAGCAGCCGCTCCGCGCGCCGGGCCATGTTCTGCGCGGCGACCGTCTTGGTGGCCTTGGCGCGCATCTTGTCCGCCTGGGCGTTGAGCGCGGCGGCCTTCTTCTCGGCGTTCTGGCGCTCGCGCTTGCGGCGCTTCTCGTCCGCCTCACGCTGCTGCTGGTAGAGCTTCCAGCCCATGTTGTAGACATCGATCGTCGAGCGGTTCGCGTCGAGGTAGAAGACCTTGTTGACGACGGTCTCCACCAGATCGACGTCGTGGGAGATGACGATGAAGCCACCGCGATAGGTCTTCAGATAGTCGCGCAGCCAGACGATCGAGTCGGCGTCGAGGTGGTTGGTGGGCTCGTCGAGCAGCAGCGTGTCGGCGTCCGAGAACAGGATCCGGGCCAGCTCGACCCGGCGGCGCTGACCGCCGGACAGCGTGTGCAGCGGCTGACCGAGCACACGGTCCGGCAGATTGAGGGCGGCGGCGATCGTGGCGGCCTCCGCCTCCGCGGCGTAACCGCCCTTCGTCAGGAACTCGGTCTCCTGGCGCTCGTACTGCTTCATCGCCTTGTCGCGCGTGGCGCCCTTGCCGGAGGCGATGCGCTGCTCGTTGTCGCGCATCTTGCGGATCAGGACGTCGAGGCCACGGGCCGACAGGATGCGGTCGCGGGCGAGGACGTCGAGGTCACCGGTGCGCGGGTCCTGCGGAAGGTAGCCGACCTCACCGGAACGGGCGATCTGGCCCGCGGCGGGGATGCCTTCACCCGCGAGGCACTTGGTGAGGGTGGTCTTGCCCGCTCCGTTGCGGCCGACGAGGCCGATGCGGTCGCCCTTGGCGATACGGAAATTGGCGGACTCGATGAGAATGCGGGCGCCGGCACGCAGCTCGATGCCGGAAGCGGTGATCACGGAAAGACTCCAGGACGGATGGACGGCGGAAGGATGACGGGCGCGAGGCAGCTTCGACGCCGTCTAATCCACGAGGAGAATTGCCATACGGCCAGTCTACCGGGCTTGCGCAACCGGTTTTCTGTGGCGCTCCCCACGGTCACGGGCCCGCGCGGGGTGGCAGGGCGCGCTGTCGGGCAGGCCGGCGGCGAGGGCTCGCAGCGGCGCCGTCCACCCCTCCCCGATCGACCAATTCTGTATGAATGCCACAAAAGGGGCGGGGCGCTCCCCGTTGATCGATACTCGGGAACATGCAGTTCGACGACGACGCCGATCTGGACACCTCGGAGGTCCAGGATGTGCGCGGAAGCCGTATCCCGGGTGGCAGAGCCACCGTCGGCGGCGGCATCGTCGGCTTCATCGCGCTGATCCTGGGGCTGATCTTCGGGGTGGGCCCCGAGCAGCTCGGGCTCACGGAGGGGAGTCAGGACCCCCGGGCGGACGCGTCCTCCGCCGCCCAGGTCGCGCAGTCCTGCCGCAAGGGCGTGAACGCGAACACCCGGGACGACTGCCGGATCGTCGGAGTGGTCAACAGCGTGCAGGACTTCTGGCGCGCGGAGTACGTGCGGCGCGGCGGCCGCTACGCGGACGCGCCGACCGTGATGTTCACCGGCCGGGTCGGCACCGCGTGCGGAGCGGCGAGCTCGGCGGTCGGGCCCTTCTACTGCCCCGGTGACCACAAGGTGTATCTGGATCTCGGCTTCTTCGACGAGCTGCGCACCAAGTTCGGTGCGACCGGAGGCCCGTTCGCGCAGGCGTATGTCGTCGCCCACGAGTACGGTCACCACGTCCAGAACCTCATGGGCACGCTGGCCAGGGCCCAGGACGGGCAGCAGGGCGCGGGCAGCAACGCGGTGCGCCTGGAACTGCAGGCGGACTGCTACGCCGGGGTGTGGGCGCACCACGCCACGACCACCCCGGACGACAAGACGGGCAGACCGTTGCTCACACGGCTGACGGACGCGGACATCCAGGACGGTCTGAACGCGGCCGCGCACGTGGGAGACGACCGTATCCAGGAAAGGCTCCAGGGACGGGTCACCCCGGAGTCCTGGACGCACGGCTCCGCGGCCCAGCGCCAGCAGTGGTTCCACACCGGCTTCCGCACGGGCGACATGGCTGCGTGCAACACCTTCCGCTGATCCCGTCGGCCGCCCCGCCATCTCGGTGCCGGGCGATGTCGGCGCCTCCTGCCAGACTGAGACCCGGCTCACATCCCTGGCGTCGAGTCCGGAGTTAGGAGTGATCGAGATGTCGGAGGCACCGAGCATCTGTCCGACCCTGGTGTACGCGGATGCCAAGGCCGCGGTCAAACAGCTCACCGAGGCGTTCGGCTTCACCGAGCACGCCGTGTACGAGGGCGAGGACGGCAGGATCGTCCACGCCGAGCTGTCGTACGGGAACGGCATGGTGATGCTGGGCAGCAAGGGCACGGGGAGCAAGTTCGACAAGCTGATGGAGGGCTGCGGTCCGGCCGGCGTCTTCGTCCACGTCGACGATGTGGACGCGCACCACCGCAGAGCGGTGGAGTACGGGGTGGAGATCGTGATGCCGCCCACCGATCAGGACTACGGCTCCCGGGACTACATGACGCGCGATCTGGAGGGCAACATCTGGAGTTTCGGGACCTACAGGCCGGGGGCGGCGGAGAGTTGAGGGTCGTCCCGCCGTCCCCGCCGGCTCGGGGGTGGCGTCGGATGCACGGGGCTCCCGGCCCACGAGGACCGCACGGCGGTGGGACGCCCCCGGCGGTAGGCGGGGAGACTCGACCGCCTACCGCATGTGTTCGGGCGTTCCGTCATGGAGTGCCGTGGCTGTCATCGTGCGCCCCCGGGATTGCGGGACAGTCCTGGTCACTGCGGTGACCGGGCCGCAGGGGACGGCCAGGTCCTGTCCGGGCGGTCTCTGAGGATCGGCCCGCGGCGTCATGCATGGGGTCCCCCGGGCCCGCCAGGGCCGAGGGGAGGCATCACAAGGCGGTGGGGCCGCTCCCCCTGGCCCCGCTCGGGGGTACTCCGGCCGGAAGCCCGCCGAGATCGCCCTCGTACCGGACGTACTCGGGCGACTCCGACAACGAAGCGCGGGGGTACTCCCCCTGGCTCCGCCGGGGGTGCCCCCACCCGGCGGTGGCCGGTGGAGTGCCGCAGCTGTCGTCTCGGGCCGAGAGGATCGCCGGACAGGACCTAAGAGCCTCCCGTGTGGACCTGGAAGGCCGCCCGCCGGACGGCTTTGGCCAGGGCCGGGTCGGGGTGTGCGGCCGCAAGGGCCACGAGGACCTGCACGGTGCGCGGGTGGCCGACGGCCCTGACCTCCGCGAGCAGAGCGGGGATGGTCCCCTGCACCGCCGAGTCGAGGTGGCGTACCAGCAGCGTGCTCTCGCCGTGGTCGGCGACGGCGGCAGCAGTGTCCACCCAGAGCCACGTCGCCTCTTCGCGGGTGAGCACCTCTGCGGTGTCCTCGGGGTCGGCTCCCTCGTACTCGGCGAGCCACAGCAGGGCGTACGGCCGCAGGGACGGCTCCTCGGCCGCGGCGCGCACTCCGGCCTCGGCGGGGGCTCCGACGACACGCATCGCCTCGAACGCAAGGCCACGGAGCAGGGCGTCCTCGCCCCGGGCGGCGGCGAGGAGTTCGGTGACGGCGGTGGAAACGGTGCGGGCCGCGAGCCAGGCACGGTACTCGTCACGGGCGGGTCCGGGGGTGAGCCCGGCGCAGCCGCGGAGCATGTCCTCGGCCGACTGCTCGATATGGCCCGCAGGGCTCTGGGCGGCGACGCAGATCTGCTCGAGCTTGACCCAGACCGCCCAGTTGCCGAGCGGGGTGAGGGTGGCCTGGCCCTCGCCGAGGGTCAGCGCGCCCACGGCGGCGAGGCCCTCCAGGGCCCATCGGAGCAGGACGGAGAGGGGCACGCCGGACGCTGTGGCCGAGGCGGCCCTCGTGGCGGGAGCCGCTCCGGCAGGGCCGGTTCCCACGGCAGCCGACGTGACCGCCTCCGTCGTGGCGATCGCGGCAGCGGCATCTGGCTGCGGGCCGTAGGGGACTTCGCAGCGCTCCTCGCGGAGTTCCTCGACTCGCTGCCGCAGGAGGTCGAGCAGGGCCGGAACGAGCACGGGGCCCGCGGAGAGCTGGAGCAGGGAGAGCACCTGGGGGACGGCTTCGACGACCTCGGCGACGGCGGCGGGCGCGACACCCGCCGGCGCCGGGTGGACGAGTGACCACGCGTCGAAAAGGGCGACCCAGCCACGCAGCACGGCGGTGTCGTCCCTGTCCCAGACGTTCAGCCGCCATCCGGGGCGCACCGTGTCGCCGTGGAGTTCGACGAGTCCCGCGAGCCGGGCCCGGTCCCAGCCCGCACTGACCTGCTCCGGCGTCAGCTCCAGTGCACCGGCCGCCCGTTCCCGAGCGGCGGTGCCCACCGCGGCGTCACGGGCGTCGGCGGCCCAGCGGGCGACGCGGACCGCGTCGGCGAGGACCCCACGGGCCTGGCGGGCCAGTTCCGCGGGAGGCGGGGTGCCCTCGGGCGGGCGCGGAGCGGGGCGCGTACGCCGGTTCGACACGGCGCGGCGGGCCGTGACGGTGGGACGAGGGCGGACAAGACGGAGTCTGGAGTCGCGCAGGTTACGGGACGTCACGGGGGGCAGTCTTCCCGCTGTGGGCCGGAAAGCCCAAACGGAACCGGCGCTCCTCCGGCGCGCAGTCGCCTCCGTCCGGGTCCACGCCCTGTTCAGGGCCCGCACAGCGCCGACGGACACCTGCTAGACGAGCGGCGTGAGGAAGCGTCGGAGGGCCTCTTCGTAGCGGGCCGGGTCGGCATTCCACATGGCACCGTGCGGGGCGTCCGGGACGGTCTGGAGGGTGACCAGGTCCGGGCGGCGGGCGGCGAGTTCCTGGGAGGGCCCCCAGGGGGCGACCCTGTCGTCGGGGCCGTGGAAGACGAGGACGGGTACGCGCAGCGCGTCGGGATCGGCGGCCTCCCGCAGCCGGTCGCCGTGCAGCCCGGTCCGGCCCTGGGCCGCGCGCACGGCGAGCGGCAGCAGGACGGACGGCGTGCGGCGGGCGCCGGCAAGGGCGCGCAGGGTCGCTTCCCAGTCGAGCACCGGGGAGTCGAGGACGAGCCCTGCGATCCGGTCCCGTTGCGCGGAGCTGGCGGCGGCGTGCAGGGCCATCGCGCCGCCGGTGGACCAGCCGTGCACCAGGACGCGCTCGGCCCCGGAACGCACGGCGTGGCGGATGGCGGCGTCGAGGTCGCGCCACTCGGAATCACCGAGGTGCCCGAGGCCGTCCGGGGGACGGGGCGCACCGGCGTCGCCCCGGTAGGCGATCGACAGCACGGGCAGGCGCAGTCCGACCAGGAACGGCATCAGGTTCAGTGTGTGTTCCCTGGTGGCGCCCAGGCCGTGCACGGCAATGACCCATGTGGTGCGGGGTCCGGGAACGAACCAGGCGGGAAGGGGACCGAGTTCGCCGGGGATCTCCACGTCCTGGTGGTCGATCCCGAGGGCGCTGTCCGGGGTTCCGGCGTGCAGCTGAGGGGTGAACCTCACCTTGGTGCCGATGTCGAGGCCGCCGTGGCCGACGCTCTCCAGCCTGCGGACCACGGTGTCCGCGGCGTGGGGCACGTCCTCGAGCACCGGTCCGACGACCGCGTGCACACCGGTCCCGACGAGTCCGTACGTACCGGGGCGCCGGGAGACCAGGCTGCGGGTGAGGGTGATGCGTCCGGGACCCGTGGCGTGCACCGTCAGCCGGGGCTCGCCTGGCAGGGGCCGTCCGGGGGGTGCCTTGAGCGCGGCGTCGCTCGCGTAACGGCCGGCCGCGAACGTGGCCGCACCGATACCTAGCAGGGTGGTGACGGCCGCTGCCGTCGCTGTAGCCGGGCGCACTGTTCCAGTGTCGTCATGCCCCGGCACTGCTGCCAGTGGGCGCGTCCCAGGGAGTGAACGCGCCCCGGCTGCCGACGGGGCTCAGCCCGGCTGGCCGTAGCCACGGAGTTTGTCGCGCACCTCGTCGACCTGGGCCCGGGAGAGCAGGGACGGCTCACGGCCGGGCAGGGAGCTCGCGGCGAGCCAGACCCTGCACATCCATTCCAGCTGGGCGGTCCGGTCGTACGCCTGGTCGAGTGAACCGCCGTACGTGACGGTCCCGTGGTTCCGGAGCAGACACCCCGTGCGGTCCGCGAGCGCGTCGAGCATGTTCCCGGCCAGCTCGTCCGTTCCGTAGAGGGCGTACGGGGCGACGCGGACGGGCCCGCCGAGGGCCGCGGCCATGTAATGGATCAACGGCAGTTCGGTGGTCAGCGTGGACACGGCGGTGGCATGCACGGCGTGGGTGTGGACGACGGCGGTCGCATCCGTGGCGCGGTAGATCTCCAGATGCATCGGCAGCTCACTGGTGGGGGTGAGATCGCCGATCAGCCGCTTCCCGTCCAGCCCGACGGCGACGACGTCCTGCGCGCCGAGTCTGTCGTAGGGCACTCCGCTCGGAGTGACGAGGACGAGGTCACCGGCGTCGGTCGGGACGCGTACGGAGACGTTTCCCGAGGTCCCGACGACGAGTCCGTCCGCCACGGTCCGGCGGGCGGTGGCCACGAGGCCGGCCCATGCCTTCCCGATGAGGTCCTGCCGCTGCTTCTCCTGCTGCCACCCGGTCATGCAGTGATCCTTCCAGGCCCTCCACCGCTCACGGGCCGGGGTGACCGGAATCTCCTCGGCGGTTCACGGACGGCGCCGGCGGGGTCCGGGGCACGGTGGCGAAATGCCCTTCAGGCCCTCCCCGACACGGATCCACCGGACTCCGCGGTCCCTCCGCTTCACAAGCGGAGGGGGAGAAACTCGCTTGGTGACACCGCAACGCCCGACCCAGTTCATCTTCCGTTCACCCAGATTGCCTACGTTCGGCGGGCCACTGACGTCCAATAGAAGCCTGGGTAAATGGAAAACATCACGCTTCTCCTCGGGATCGTGATCATTACCGCTCTCGTGTTCGATTTCACGAACGGTTTCCACGACACAGCCAACGCGATGGCGACGACCATCTCGACCGGTGCACTCAAGCCGAAGACGGCGGTGGCCATGTCCGCCGTGCTCAATCTCGTCGGCGCCTTCCTGTCCGTCGAGGTCGCCAAGACGATCTCCGGCGGAATCATCAACGAAGAGGGCATACGCACAGAAGTGATCTTCGCGGCGCTCGTCGGCGCCATCCTGTGGAACCTCTTCACCTGGCTGCTGGGCCTGCCGTCCAGCTCCTCGCACGCACTCTTCGGCGGTCTGATCGGTGCGGCCGTGATGTCCGCCGGCTTCTCCGCCGTCGACGGCGGCACCATCGTCACCAAGGTCCTGATCCCGGCCGTCGCCGCCCCGCTCGTCGCCGGCCTCGCCGCGTTCTTCGCGACGAAGCTGACGTACAAGATCGGCAGCACGGCCGACGACAAGGCCACCTCCAAGGGCTACCGCGCCGGCCAGATCGCCTCGGCCGGGCTCGTCTCCCTCGCCCACGGCACGAATGACGCGCAGAAGACCATGGGTGTCATCACCCTGGCCCTCGTCACGGGCGGCGTCCTCGCCCCCGGCTCGAACCCCCCGATGTGGGTCATCGTCGCCGCCGGTGTGGCGATCGCGCTCGGCACGTACCTCGGCGGCTGGCGCATCATCCGCACCATGGGCAAGGGCCTGACCGACCTCCGGCCGCAGCAGGGCTTCGCCGCCCAGACCAGCGCGGCCACGGTCATCCTGGCCTCCTCGAACCTGGGCTTCTCGCTCTCCACCACCCAGTCGTGCTCCGGCGCCGTGATGGGCGCGGGCCTCGGCCGCAAGGGCGGTGTGGTCCGCTGGTCCACCGCGACCCGGATGTTCGTCGCCTGGGGCCTGACCCTGCCGGCCGCCGGTCTGGCCGCAGCAGGCGCCGAGTTCCTGACCGCTCAGGGCACCTGGGGCATCGTCGCCGTCGCGGTGCTGCTGATCTCGGGCTCGGGCGCCATCTGGGCGCTCTCGCGCCGCAAGCCGGTGGACCACACGAACGTCACCGACGACGAGATCGGGGAGCCCGCGGGTGTGATCACCACCGCCATCGCCGCCGTCACCCCGCCTCCCACCGTGGCCGCGGCCGAGGAGCTGAAGGCCACCATCCCGGCACCCGCCGGTGAGACCTCCCCCGCACCCACCGCCACGGTGTAAGGAAAGAACGAACAGCATGAAGATCGACTGGGCAGCTCTCGGCTCCGTCTTCGGCGTGAGCCTCGTCGTCACCGTCGCCCTGGTGGGCATGTTCACCCTGGGCATCGTGGGCCTCTCCCGGCAGGAAGCGGCCGCCGCGCAGGGTGGCTCCGCGCCCCTCGCACGCACGGGCGCCTACGCCTCCTTCGCGCTGTGCGCGGCCGCGGTCGCGTACGGCATCTATCTGATCGTGATCTGACGGCCCCGAACCGCGGACGATCCCACAGGGCAGGAGCCGGACCTCTTCCGAGAGGTCCGGCTCCTGCCGTGTCCGGGACCCGTGTGGGACTCCGCACACTGTCCCTGCGCAGGTCAAAGGCGAGTTGACGGGTGTTCGCGGCCCATGGTGGACTTCCGGAGCCATTACGGCGGCAGAAGAGGAAGCCGGTGCGAATCCGGCGCGGTCCCGCCACTGTCACGGGGTGTACTCCCGGAGCCAGGAACTCTCTCCCGCCGGTCACGTCGAGCCAGGGCGCGGACCCTGAGTGAGGACGAACATGCCTGCCGAGCCGGGAGGCTGGGGGGGTGTCTCCCCAGGGATCACTTTTGCGTGCGGTGCCGCAGCCGGACTTGCCGGCGACCTGCTTCTCGGCGATCCGCGCCGCGGGCATCCGGTCGCCGCGTTCGGCCGGGCCGCCGCTGCCGTCGAACGGGCGCTCTGGCGCGACCACCGGGGCTGGGGCGCTCTGCACACCGCCGTGTGCGCCGGCGGCGCGGTCGCGATGGGCGCGTTCGCCGCTGCCGGCCTGAGCCGTTCCCGTACCGCGTCCGTCGCCCTGGTCGCGGCCGCCACATGGACGGTCGTCGGCGGTACTTCGCTGGGCCGGGAGGCCGAAGCGATCGGCGCGGCGCTGGCGGCCGGGGACATCGAAGCCGCCCGCGAGCGGCTGCCCCATCTGTGCGGGCGTGACCCGCAGGCACTCGACGGCCCCGGGATCGCCCGCGCCGTCGTCGAATCAGTCGCCGAGAACACCTCCGACGCCGTCGTCGGGGCCCTGGTGTGGGGCGCGCTCGCCGGGGTGCCGGGGCTCGTCGGCTTCCGCGCCGTGAACACCCTGGACGCCATGGTGGGGCACAGATCTGCCCGCTACCGACGGTACGGCTGGGCGTCGGCGAGGCTGGACGACGTGGCGGGCTGGCCGGGTGCACGCCTCACCGCCGGACTCGCGGCAGTCGCGGGCGGCGATCCGCGCGGTGCCGTACGGGCCTGGCGCCAGGACGCCGCGAAGCATCCGAGCCCCAACGCGGGTCCGGTGGAGGCGTCGTTCGCGGGCGCGCTCGGGGTAAGGCTCGGGGGGACGCTCTCGTACGGCGGGCGGGTCGAGCACCGGCCCGTGCTCAACGCAGCGGGGCGCGCCGTCGAGGTCGCGGACATCGGGCGGGCGGTGCGGCTGTCGCGGCGCGTGGGCGTACTGGCGCTTGCGGTGTGCGCGGGCACGCGGCTCGTGCACGGGGCAGTGAGGGGGAAGCGGACATGAGCGGTGGTGGACTGCTGGTCGCCGGGACCACGTCGGACGCGGGCAAGAGCGTCGTCACGGCGGGGATCTGCCGGTGGCTGGTGCGCCGGGGCGTGAAGGTAGCGCCCTTCAAGGGGCAGAACATGTCCCTCAATTCCTTTGTGACCCACGAGGGGGCGGAGATCGGCCGGGCGCAGGCCATGCAGGCCCAGGCGGCCCGTGTGGAGCCCTCGGCGCTGATGAACCCGGTGCTGCTCAAGCCGGGCAGCGACCGCTCCAGCCAGGTCGTCCTGATGGGCAGGCCGGTGGGCGAACTGAGTGCGCGCGGCTACCACGGGGGGAGGCAGCGGGAGCTGTTCGAGCCGGTGGTGGAGTGCCTGGAGAAGCTCCGGAGCACGTACGACGCGGTCATCTGCGAAGGAGCCGGCAGCCCCGCGGAGATCAACCTCCGCCGCACCGACATCGTGAACATGGGCATCGCCCGGGCCGCGCGTTTTCCCGTGCTGGTGGTCGGGGACATCGACCGGGGCGGGGTGTTCGCGCAGTTCTTCGGCACGACCGCACTGCTCGCCCCCGAGGACCAGGAACTGGTCGCGGGCTATCTGGTCAACAAGTTCCGGGGCGATGTGACGCTGCTGGAGCCGGGTTTGGAGATGCTGCACGGGCTGACCGGACGCCGGACCTACGGCGTCCTGCCGTATGCGCACGGACTCGGCATCGACGAGGAGGACGGCCTGCGGGTCTCACTGCGGGGGGCCGTTCGCGAGTCCCTGACCGCGGCCCCGGTGGGTGAGGACGTGCTGCGCGTGGCTGTGTGCGCCGTACCGCTGATGTCCAACTTCACCGACGTGGACGCGCTGGCGGCCGAACCCGGCGTCGTGGTGCGTTTCGTGGACCGCGCCGAGGAGCTCGTCGACGCCGATCTGGTGGTGGTTCCCGGTACCCGCGGGACCGTGAAGGCGCTCGGCTGGCTGCGCGAGCGCGGGCTCGCGGACGCCATCGCACGGCGCGCGTCGGAGGGCCGCCCGGTGCTGGGCATCTGCGGCGGATTCCAGGCCCTGGGCGAGCGCATCGAGGACGACGTCGAGTCACGGGCCGGCGAGGTCGAGGGCCTCGGCCTGCTGCCGGTACGGGTGCGGTTCGCGCAGGAGAAGACCCTGGCGCGACCGTCCGGGGAGGCGCTCGGGGAGCGGGTCGAGGGCTACGAGATCCATCACGGAGTCGCCGAAGTGACCGGCGGTGAGCCCTTCCTGGACGGCTGCCGGGTCGGCGCCGTCTGGGGCACCCACTGGCACGGCTCGCTGGAGAGCGACGGCTTCCGCCGGGCGTTCCTGCGGGAAGTGGCGGCGGCCGCCGGGCGCCGTTTCGTACCGGCCCCGGACACGAGCTTCGGCCTGCTGCGCGAGGAACAGCTGGACCGCCTCGGCGATCTGATCGAGGAACACGCCGACACGGACGCGCTGCTGCGGCTGATCGAGAGCGGAGCGCCCTCGGGGCTGCCTTTCGTCGCGCCGGGTGCGCCGTGAGAGGCGGGATGCCGCTCGGGCGGGAAGAGATCCCCGGGCCGGCCGACGAACGACTGGACGTGCCGGTGGGGCGCGAGCGGGAGGATCGGAACGTATGAGTGGTGCTGTTCATTACCCCTTCACCGCGATCGTGGGCATGGACGATCTGCGGCTGGGACTACTGCTGAACGCGGTTTCGCCCGCCGTGGGCGGGGTTCTCGTGCGCGGCGAGAAGGGCACCGCCAAGTCGACCGCCGTGCGCGCGCTGGCGGCCCTCATGCCGGACGTGGACGTCGTGTCGGGATGCCGGTTCTCCTGTGCGCCGGGGGCGCCCGATCCCGCCTGCCCGGACGGCCCGCATCGGGACGGGGCCGGGATGGCACGTCCGACGCGGATGGTGGAACTGCCCGTCGGTGCCTCGGAGGACCGGCTGGTGGGGGCGCTCGACATCGAACGGGCCCTCGCGGACGGCGTGAAGGCCTTCGAGCCGGGTCTGCTCGCGGACGCGCACCGAGGGGTGCTCTACGTCGACGAGGTCAACCTTCTCCACGACCACCTGGTGGACCTGCTTCTGGACGCCGCCGCGATGGGCGCCTCGTACGTGGAACGCGAGGGCGTGTCCGTGCGCCATGCCGCACGCTTCCTGCTCGTCGGAACGATGAACCCCGAAGAGGGTGAGCTGCGGCCGCAGTTGCTCGACCGTTTCGGGCTCACCGTGGAGGTCGCTGCCTCACGGGAACCGGACCAGCGGGTGGAGGTCGTCCGGCGGCGGCTTTCGTACGACGACGACCCGGCCGCCTTCGCCGCACGCTGGGCGGACGAGGAGGCGGCGCTGCGCGAGCGGATCGTCGCAGCCCGGGATCTGCTGCCTCAGGTCGAGCTCGGTGATGCAGCGCTGCGGCAGATCGCGGCGACCTGCGCGGCGTTCGAGGTGGACGGTATGCGCGCCGACATCGTGATGGCCCGGACCGCCACCGCGCTGGCCGCCTGGGCGGGGCGTACCGACGTACGGGAGGAGGACGTACGGCAGGCCGCCCTGCTCGCGCTCCCCCACCGCCGGCGGCGCAATCCCTTCGACGCGCCCGGCCTCGACGAGGACAAACTCGACGAGACGCTGGAGCAGTTCGGCGGCGACGACGAGCCGGAGCCCGACCCGGACGGAGGGCCCGAAGGGCCCGACGGCGGACCCGGAGGCGGTGGCGGAATCCCGCCACAGGGGGAAGGTCCGGATGCGCAACCGCCCGCGGACGGCCCCGAGCAGGAACCGTCCGCGGCCGGCGCCCCGGGGCCGGGCGCGGGCGAGCAGACCGCCGTGAGGGCCGCCGAGCCCTTCCGCACCAAGATGCTGACCGTGCCCGGGCTCGGCGAGGGCGCGGCCGGGCGCCGCTCACGCGCCCGTACCGAGCACGGCCGCACCACCGGGGCCCGGCGGCCCCAGGGAGCGCTCACCAAGCTGCATCTGTCGGCAACCGTGCAGGCCGCGGCCCCGCACCAGCGGGCGCGCGGTCGTTCGGGCACGGGTCTGGTGGTCCGGCGGGACGATCTGCGCCAGGCGACCCGTGAGGGCCGCGAGGGCAACCTCGTGCTGTTCGTCGTGGACGCCTCCGGGTCGATGGCGGCACGCCGGCGGATGGGGGCGGTCAAGGGCGCGGTGCTGTCGCTGCTGCTTGACGCGTACCAGCGGCGCGACAAGGTCGGTCTGATCACCTTCCGGGGCAAGGACGCCGATGTGGCGCTGCCGCCGACGTCGTCGGTGGACGCGGCGGCCGCGCGTCTGGAGCAGCTGCCGACGGGCGGGCGCACACCCCTGGCCGCGGGCCTGCTCAAGGCCCACGACGTGCTGCGGGTCGAGCGGCTGCGCGATCCCGCGCGCCGCCCCCTGCTGGTGGTGGTCACGGACGGCCGGGCGACCGGTGGACGTGGCGGTGACGCGCTCGCGCTCGCCTCGCGCGCCGCCCGGCTGCACGCCGCCGAGGGCACGGCGGGCGTGGTGGTGGACTGCGAATCCGGCCCGGTACGACTCGGGCTGGCCGGCGATCTCGCCCGTGAACTCGGCGGCACGGCCGTCACGCTCGACGAGCTGCGCGCCGACAGCATCGCCGGACTGGTCAGGGACGTACAGGCAAGCACGGGAACCAACAGGAGGGCCGCGTAATGCCGCAGGGACAGCCGACCACCGTTCCGGACGACGGACTCACCACCCGCCAGCGCCGCAACCGCCCGCTGGTGATGGTGCACACGGGCATCGGCAAGGGGAAGTCGACCGCCGCCTTCGGAATGGCGCTGCGCGCCTGGAACCAGGGCTGGTCGGTCGGGGTGTTCCAGTTCGTCAAGTCGGCGAAGTGGAAGGTCGGCGAGGAGAACGCGCTCAAGGTCCTCGGCGCGAGCGGTGAGGGCGGCGCCGTCGACTGGCACAAGATGGGTGAGGGCTGGTCCTGGATCCAGCGCGCCCCCGCCGAGGGCGAGCAGTCCCACGAGGACAAGGCGCGCGAGGGCTGGGAGCAGGTCAAGCGCGACCTCGCGGCGGAGAAGTACACGTTCTACGTCCTGGACGAGTTCGCTTATCTGCTGCACTGGGGCTGGATCGACACCGCCGAGGTGGTGCAGGTGCTGCGCGAGCGCCCCGGCACCCAGCATGTGGTGATCACGGGCCGCAACGCGCCGCAGGAACTGGTCGACTTCGCCGACCTCGTCACCGACATGTCCAAGGTCAAGCATCCGATGGACGCGGGCCAGAAGGGCCAGCGGGGCATCGAGTGGTAGCACGTCTCGTCATCGCCGCACCGGCGTCGGGTAGCGGCAAGACCACCGTCGCGACGGGCCTGATGGCGGCCTTCACGGCGGGCGGTCTCGCCGTGTCCCCGCACAAGGTGGGTCCGGACTACATCGACCCCGGCTATCACGCACTGGCGACCGGCCGGCCCGGGCGCAATCTCGACGCCTACATGTGCGGCACCGACCTGATCGCACCGCTCTTCGCACACGGCGCGCGGGGCTGCGATCTGGCGGTGGTCGAGGGTGTGATGGGGCTGTACGACGGTGCGGCGGGACAGGGTGAACTCGCGTCGACCGCCCAGGTGGCGAAGCTGCTGCGGGCCCCCGTGGTGCTGGTCGTGGACGCCTCGTCGCAGTCACGGTCGGTTGCGGCGCTGGTGCACGGCTTCGCCTCGTGGGACCCGGAGGTGCGGCTCGGCGGGGTGATCCTCAACAAGGTCGCGACCGACCGGCACGAGGCACTGCTGCGCGAGGCACTCGAGGAGTCGGGTGTGCCGGTGCTGGGTGTGCTGCGGCGCGCCCCCGCGGTGAGCACACCGTCACGGCACCTGGGCCTGGTGCCGGTGGCCGAGCGGCACTCCGAGGCCGTGGACGCGGTGCGGGCGCAGGCCGAGCAGGTGCGGGCGGGCTGCGATCTGGAGGCGTTGCTGGCGCTGGCGCGAAGCGCTCCGCCGGTGACGGCCGGGGCCTGGGCCCCCACCACCGGCCCGGACCGGAGCGGCGGCCGGGGACCGGTGATCGCCGTGGCGGGCGGCGCCGCCTTCACGTTCTCGTACGCCGAGCACGCGGAGCTGCTGGAGGCTGCCGGAGCGGAGGTGGTCCCCTTCGATCCGCTGCGCGACGAAGAACTTCCCGAAGGCACCGGCGGCATCGTCATCGGTGGCGGTTTCCCCGAGGTCTACGCCCCCGAGCTGTCAGCCAACTCCCGTCTGCGCAAGGCGGTTTCCGAGCTGGCGCAGGCGGGCGCGCCGGTCGCGGCGGAGTGCGCGGGGCTGCTCTACCTCGCACGCTCACTGGACGGCAGACCCATGTGCGGGGTGCTGGACGCCGAGGCGCGGATGTCGGAGCGGCTGACACTCGGCTACCGGGACGCGGTGGCGGTGAGCGACAGTGTCCTGGCCGCGGCCGGGACTCGTATGCGTGGGCACGAGTTCCATCGCACGGTCCTGGAGCCGGGCGCGGGGCCACAGGCGGCCTGGGGGCTGCGGCAGCCGGAGGCACGGGTCGAAGGCTTCGTCCAGCAGGGGGTGCATGCAAGTTATGTGCATACGCACTGGGCCGGCGTGCCGGAGACGGCGCACCGCCTCGTCCGAAGATGCGCGGAATGGTCCCGGCGGGCGTGAGCGGCTGCCCGGCGTCATTCCGCCACACCCGTCACGAGCCAGATGAACGCCACTCCCCCCACTGTGCACAGCAGCGTGGACCGGGCGGGGTGCTGGTGGTGCGCCTCGGGAAGGATCTCGGCCGCCGCCAGATAGACGAGCACACCCCCGAAGAGGCCGAGATAGCTGCCCAGCAGTTCTTCCGGCATGGTGAACAGCAGGGTCGACGCGGCGCCGGCGACGGGTGCGAGCGCGGCGGCGAAGAGCATGGCGAGGGCCTTGCGGCGTTCGTTCCCGTACAGGCTGGTGACCGTGTACGTGTTGAAACCGTCGGCGAAGTCATGGCTGATGACGGCGAGCGCGACCGTGGCGCCCATGCCCCCGCCCGCCTGGAAGGCCGCTCCGATGGCGATGCCGTCCATGAGGCTGTGGCCGATCATCGCTGCGGCGACGGTCATGCCGACCTCCGGCACGCGATGGTCGTGTACACGTCCGTTGTACGCACCGTGCGAGGCCTGACGGGCCGCCAGCAGCCGCTCCACGAGGTGGGCGAGGAGGAATCCGCCCACGAACAGCAGCAGGGCCTGCGGCACCCCGAAGACCTCGTGGCCCGCCGCGTGCATCGCCTCCGGCAGCAGGTCGAGCCCGGCGGCGCCCAGCATGAGCCCGCCCGCGAGGCCCAGCACGAGGTGCCTTCGGTCGGTCACACGCTGCGCCGTCCACCCGCCGGCCAGCGTCATCAGGAACGCGCCGAGCGCGACGAAGACCGCCATGGGTTCTTGCTAGCGGATGCAGCCCCTCCGGCGCCGGGCGCCACGCCATGAGCGGCGTGGTCGTCGGGGTCGGTGCGCGGCCCGGGGCGCCGGTCGAGGAAGTACTCGAGCTGATCCGGGCGGCACTGCTGGACGCCGGGGAGCGGGCCGGTCCGGTCGTCGCGCTGGCGACGGTGGACGTCAGGGCGGCGGAGCCGGGGATCGTCGGGGCCGCGGCGGCGCTCGGCGTACCGCTGCGCGGGTATCCGGCGCAGGAGCTGGCACGGGTGCCGGTGCCGCATCCCTCCGGGGCGGTGCGGAGCGCTGTGGGCACACCGTCGGTTGCCGAGGCGGCGGCGCTCGCGGGTGGTGGCGATCTGCTCGTGCCGAAGCGGAAGTCGGGGACGCAGGGGCGACCCGGCAGGGTGACCTGTGCGATCGTACGCCTTCCGGACTCCCCGGTTCCGGACCTACAGGTTCGGGAACCGGCCGTGCTCCGGACGGCAGGCCGCGGCGCGAGGACCCGCCCCGGGCCGGCGCCGGCCGGGGAGACGCCGCAGGCCACCGCCCGGTGTGGATCCGGTGACGTTGGACATGATGCGACGCAAGCGGCAGCACCGGCATCGCCGCCCCGCCCCGAGGAGATCGTGTGACTTCCCCGCCCGCACTGCTCATCGCCGCCCCCGGCGCCCGGCACGACGCCGCGGCCGCCGGGTTCCAGGATTTCGTGGCGCTGCTGGGCAGCCGTCACCCGGATGTTCCGGTGGCCGGCGGCCTGATCGGTGCCGACCGGTGGCCGGTCGCCGAGGCGGTGGACGAGCTCGTTGCCGCGGGCGCGAGCCGGATCACGACGGTCCCGCTGACGCTGGTCCCCGACGCGCGGGCCGAGGACGCGTTGGCCGGTGCCCTGGCGGCGGTGCCCGGGCGGCACCCCGGGCTGTCCGTCGCCCGGAGCCGGTCGCTCGGCCCTGCTCCGGCCCTGCTCACGGTGCTGGAGCGGCGGCTGGACGAGGCGCTGGGCGTGGGTGCGGCGGGCCGTACGCCGAGAGACCGGGCAGAGGTGACCGCACTGCTCGTGGCTCCGGGCTCCACCGCGCCCGATGCCAACGCCGAGGTGCACCGGGCGGCGCGGCTGCTCTGGGAGGGGCGGGGGTACGCAGGGGTCGAGACGGCGTTCGTGTCGTCGGCCGCACCCGATGTACCGGCCGGCCTCGACCGCTGTGTGCGCCTCGGGGCCCGTCGTATCGTCGTGCTGCCGTACATCCTGTTCGACGGCGGTCCGGTGGAGCGTGCGCGACTGCAGGCGGAAGGCTGGCAGGCCGTGCATCCGCAGACCGATGTGCGGTTCGCCGAAGTGATCGGCCCCGTGGGCGAGTTGGCCGATCTGGTGGTGCAGCTCTACCGGGAGGCCGCCTCCGTCCCCGTACCCCCGCAGCAGCCCTCACGAGCAGGACGACCATGAACTCGCACGCCGACAGCCATGATCTGCGCCACCACGGCGACGCGGAGGTCCGGGACGGGAGGCTGACCGATCTCGCGGTCAACGTACGTACCGGCACTCCCCCGCAGTGGCTGCGCGACCACATCGCCGGGTCGCTGCCGTCGCTCGCCGCCTACCCCGACGGGCGGGCCGCCCGGGCCGCGGTCGCGACGCGGCACGGTCTGCCTCCGGAGCGGGTGCTGCTGACGGCCGGGGCGGCGGAGGCGTTCGTGCTGCTCGCGCGGGCGCTGCGGGTGAGCAGGCCGCTCGTGGTCCATCCCCAGTTCACGGAGCCCGAGGCGGCACTGCGGGACGCGGGCCACCCGGTGAGCCGTGTGGTGCTGCGCGAGGAGGACGGCTTCCGGCTCGACCCGGACGCCGTGCCCGAGTCGGCGGACCTCGTCGTCATCGGCAACCCGACGAACCCGACGTCGATCCTGCATCCGGCCGACGCGATCGCCGGGCTGGCGCGGCCGGGCCGGGTCCTCGTGGTGGACGAGGCGTTCATGGACGCGGTGCCGGGCGAGCCGGAGGAGCTGGCGTCACGCACCGATGTCCCGGGGCTGGTGGTGCTGCGCAGCCTCACCAAGACCTGGGGGCTGGCGGGGCTGCGGATCGGCTACGTACTCGCCGCACCGGAGACGATCGCCCTGCTGGAGCGTGCTCAGCCGCTCTGGCCGGTGTCGACGCCGGCCCTGGCGGCGGCCGAGGCGTGTGTCTCGCAGCGGGCGCTCACGGAGGCGGCGGAGGCGGCGGAGCGCATCGTCAAGGACCGGGCGCATCTGCTGGCCGGACTTGCGGAGTTCGACGAGGTGCGGGTGGTGACGGAGGCGGAGGGACCCTTCGTGCTGATCCGTACGGAACGCGCGGACGAGGTGCGCGAGCGGCTGCGCGGTCTGGGTTTCGCGGCACGGCGCGGGGACACGTTTCCCGGCCTGGACCACCGCTGGCTCCGTGTGGCGGTCCGCGACCGCGCCACGACCAACCGCTTCCTGCAGGCACTGGACCAGGCTCTGACGATGGTCGGCGGATGAGCGGAGCCGTTCCCCCTGCCCGGGCCGTCCGCCACCGGGGGCAGGTGGAGGGCGGGCCGCGGTGGTCAGCGGCCCGTGGGGTTCAGCCCCAGCTCGTGCCGCCAGCGCCATGACAGCGCGAGGCAGGCGCGGCCGGCTGGCAGGGTCTCCTTGTGGGAGGCGTAACCCAGTACGTTCCCCTCGCTGAACCTGATCCCGCGGTAGCCCGAGCGGGCGCGGGGACCGACGACGAGCACGCCCTCCTCGTTGCGCTGCCCCATGGACGCGAAGATCCTGTCGAATGCCTCCGCGTCCCACACGCAGACCAGACAGATCTCCGGCTTCCAGGTGAGCGGGTCCAGTCCGATCCCCAGGAAGCGCACACGGACCTTCCCGTCCCGTCGCGCCCGCTCGAAGTCCGCGAACGGTATGTCGTGCCCGTAGTCGAGGGTCACGCCGCCGCCCCCCACGGCGTCGGGGACGGCGAGGAACTCCTCCGCGTACTCGCGCACCGCCGTCCTCCACAGGTCGAGATCGGACTCCCACACAGGCAGGACGTCCGCATGCGGCTGGAACTCGCCGGCGGGGGCCACGTGCGTGGTGTGCATGGCCACCGCGACACCCCCCTCACGCCGGTGCAGGAAGAAGCAGGCGTCGTCCCCCTCGGTCCGCACCGTGAGAACGCTGACGGCGGGCAGCGCCGCACGGCCGCCCAGCCTGAACGGGCCACCGAGACCGCGGCGGTAGCGCCCGCGCAAGGGGGCGGCCGTGCCCCGCAGATCGAGCAGAGGCCCTAGTCGCGGGCCCGCCGGCGGGCCAGGGCCACCGCGCCCGCGCCCGTGGCGAGGAGCGCGACTGCACCGGCAGCGACGAGCACCGTCGTGGGGCTGCTGCCCGTCGCCGCGAGACTGTCGGAGCCGGGGTCGGAGGGCGCGGACTCGGCGACGGCCGGCGTCGCGGGTTCCACACCCGTCTGGGGCTTCACGTCCGGCGTGGTCGCCGGGGCGGGACCGGGCACCTCGCAGGCCGCGGCAGCCAGCGTCACCACGCCCTTGACCTCGGCGACGTTGAGCTTCAGCGGATTCACTGACACGTTCAGTCGGAGCGCGGTCGCCGCCGCCGTGCGCGAGGTCGTCTCCTTGTGCGACAGGACGAGAGTGACCTCGCCGGCGCCGGGCACTGCGACCCGTGTCGTGCCGCCCGCCGTGAGCCTGACCTTCTTGCCCAGCACCCGGACCGTGCCGAGCACATTCGACTCGGCCACCGGCTTCCCGCCCGCCTCGCAGACCGCCCGTGCGGTGACCTTCTCCACCTCGATCAGCGAGAGCAGCGGCAGCCCCGGCACATGCACCTTCGCCCGGGCGAGGTCGGCGTGGCCCTCGGACTTCTCCCGGTCCGCGGTCGCCTCCGCGCTCGCCGCGTCCGCACGCAGCACACTGAACGGCCGCCCCTGGTCGACGCCCTCCAACTGGACGGTGAGCGCGGTCCTCTGGGCACTCGCGGGGGCCTCGACCTCGTTGAGGGAAGCCTTGAGCGGCACATTGACCGTCCGGTTGAGCAGGGAGACGTCAAGACCGGTACGGAGCACGACCGCGCTCGCCCGCCCGTCGCCGCCCGTCGCATGGGCCGGGGCGGCGAACGCCGCGGGCCCCGCGGCGGCCAGTGCGACGGAGACCGCCGCGGCTGCGGAACGGCGTGCGGGCACACGGAAGGTGTTGCTGTTCACGGTGGTGGAACCCCCACAAGAGACATGGCATCGCCAGGCCGCCCGCCACGGGGACTCGTGCGCGTCGGCGGCGACTGAGAACACCCGAATACTCGCGCACCGAGAGTGAACAGACCGACACCTGGAGTGAGTTCACTCAAAAGTGGCGTTTCCGCGCCCGCGTTCGATTAATCGGGCACGGGTGTTCCCGGAAACAGCCACTGCGGCGAGACAGGGGGCGCGCGCCGGTCGCTCTCGGCCGGGTGCGCCGAACCATGCTCAACGAACGACGCCCACCGTGCGTCACGCTTCGTCAACCCGGCCGCGGCCCGGTGGTTCAGTCCATCACACGGCCGCTGACAATCACCCGCCGTGGCGCAGCCAGCACCCTTACGTCCGCGCGCGGATCCGCTTCGTACACCACCAGGTCCGCCGGCTCGCCCTCCTCGAGTCCCGGGCGACCCAGCCAGCTGCGTGCGCCCCACGTCGTGGCCGAGAGCGCGTCGAGCGCCGGGATGCCGGCCTTCACCAGCTCCGCCACCTCCGCCGCGACGAGCCCGTGCGGCAGCGAGCCGCCCGCGTCGGTACCGACGTAGACCGGGATGCCCGCGTCGTACGCCGAGCGGACCGTGTCGTACCTGCGCTCGTGCAGTCGCCGCATATGAGCCGACCAGCGCGGGAACTTGGCCTCGCCACCCGACGCGAGGCGCGGGAACGTCGCGATGTTGACCAGCGTCGGGACGATGGCGACACCGCGCTCGGCGAACAGCGGAATGGTCTCTTCCGTCAGCCCGGTCGCATGCTCGATGCAGTCGATGCCCGCCTCGACGAGATCCCTCAGCGAGTCCTCGGCGAAGCAGTGCGCGGTGACGCGGGCGCCCAGCCGGTGCGCCTCCGCAATGGCCGCCTCGACGGCTTCACGCGGCCAGCACGCACCCAGGTCACCCGCCTCGCGGTCGAGCCAGTCGCCGACGAGCTTGACCCAGCCGTCACCCCGGCGCGCCTCCCTCGCCACGTACGCGACAAGGTCGTCGGGTTCGATCTCATGGGCGTAGTTGCGGATGTAGCGACGGGTGCGGGCGATGTGCCGGCCGGCCCTGATGATCTTCGGCAG
The DNA here is from genome assembly GCF_056435905.1 of Streptomyces sp. NPDC043861. Lineage (NCBI taxonomy): Bacteria > Bacillati > Actinomycetota > Actinomycetes > Kitasatosporales > Streptomycetaceae > Streptomyces > Streptomyces sp. NPDC043861. Next base: position 82,278 of record NZ_JBWKDP010000005.1, read on the forward strand.
ATCGTCGCGGTCGTCGATCCAGCGGGTGTCCGCGGGTGAACCGGCGTCCCTGATGAGGAGCGTGCCGGCATCCCGGTCGGCCAGCGCCTGTTTCTCGCTGGTCGCCTCGTCCACCGCACCGTGCTGGTCCAGCCCGACATGGCAGTGGGCATCGACCAGCCCCGGGAGCGCCCAGCCCTCGACCGTCCTGGCCTCTCCCGATGGACGCCGGAACGTGATGCGCCCGCCGACCACCCAGAGCTCGTCCCGCACCTCATCGGGCCCGACGAGCACCCGCCCCTTCACATGCAGCACCACGCGATCGCTCATGAGCAGCACTCTACGAGCCCCGCCCCGGCCCCGGCCGGGCACGGCCGCAAGCGGAGCGGGCGGCGTCCGGAGCGGTGCAGACGGCGGCCGACCGCCGGACGAGCAATGCCTCCCGCCCTCCGGCACGCGAGAAATAAATGGCATATGAATTAAAGAATAGAGGAGCCCTTTTATCGGAAGGGGCTCCCCGCATTCTCCTGCCCGCTTTCCGTGACCCTAAACGCTAGAGTTTCATCAAGGTGGCCTGACCTCACGGAACGCGCATTCCGGACGCGTTCCACGGAAGTCACGAGCATGTGACCGACTCCACACGCAAGATCTTTTGCCCGATAACTCCCGTACAAATAGGGAGGCTTCGCCATCTGCTCGCGCCAGTGCGCACCCGCGCGCGATAACACACAGCGGCTCTCCACCCAACCCCTTCCATCGATGCAATCCGCGAATTTGCTCGGTAAATTGAATTCGCATGACCACCGCACTGAGCATCGACAGCCCACGCGTCGAGGACGGAGCCGCGATCTGGCGGATCGCACGTGATTCCGAGGTACTGGACCTGAACTCCTCGTACAGCTATTTGCTGTGGTGCCGCGACTTCGCCGCGACCTCCGTGGTGGCCCGTGGCACGGACGGTGAGCCGATCGCATTCGTCACCGGCTACATCAGGCCGGAGCGACCGGAGACGCTGGTCGTCTGGCAGGTCGCCGTCGACGAGGCGCATCGCGGCCGCGGACTGGCCGGGACGCTCCTCGAGGCGCTGACGCAGCGCGTCGCCGCCGCACACGGCATCCGCGCGATCGAGACGACCGTCACCCCCGACAACACCGCGTCCGACCGCCTCTTCACCTCCTTCGCGGCCCGCCGGGGCGCGTCCCTGGAACGCGAAGTCCTGTTCGACGGCGGGCTGTTCCCCGACGGGGCACACCAGCCCGAGGTGCTTTACCGCATCGGCCCGATCACCGTCACCGTCTGACCCCCACATCAGGAGAGATCGCTGTGACCATCACCCCGCCCGCCCTGAGTGTCTTCGAGACCCTGGAGTCGGAGGTGCGCAGCTACTGCCGCGGTTGGCCCGCCGTGTTCGACCGCGCGCAGGGCGCCCGACTCACCGACGAGGACGGCCACACCTATCTGGACTTCTTCGCCGGCGCAGGATCACTCAACTACGGCCACAACAACCCGGTACTGAAACGTGCGCTCCTCGACTACCTGGAGCGCGACGGCATCACCCACGGCCTGGACATGGCGACGACCGCGAAACGCGCCTTCCTGGAGTCCTTCCAGAACATCGTGCTTCGGCCGCGCGATCTGCCGTACAAGGTGATGTTCCCCGGCCCGACCGGCACCAACGCCGTCGAGGCTGCGCTGAAGCTCGCCCGCAAGGTGAAGGGCCGCGAGTCGATCGTCTCGTTCACCAACGCCTTCCACGGCATGTCGCTGGGCTCGCTCGCCGTCACCGGCAACGCGTTCAAGCGGGCCGGCGCGGGCATCCCGCTGGTGCACGGCACGCCCATGCCGTTCGACAACTACCTCGACGGCCAGGTCCAGGACTTCCTCTGGTTCGAGCGGCTGCTCGAGGACCACGGCTCCGGTCTCAACAAGCCCGCCGCGGTGATCGTCGAGACCGTGCAGGGCGAGGGCGGCATCAATGTCGCCCGCCCCGAGTGGCTCCGGGCGCTCGCCGACCTCTGCCACCGCCAGGACATGCTGCTCATCGTCGACGACATCCAGATGGGCTGCGGCCGCACGGGAGCCTTCTTCTCCTTCGAGGAGGCAGGCATCACCCCGGACATCGTCACCCTGTCGAAGTCCATCAGCGGCTACGGAATGCCCATGTCCCTCTGCCTGTTCAACCCGGAACTGGACGTCTGGGAGCCGGGCGAGCACAACGGCACATTCCGCGGCAACAACCCCGCTTTCGTCACCGCAGCCGCCGCACTGGACGCCTACTGGGCCGATGGCCAGATGGAGAAGCAGACCATCGCGCGCGGTGAGCAGGTCGAGCAGACGCTGCTCGCGATCGCCGACGAGAACTCCGCCCACGGAGCCCACTTCCGGGGCCGGGGACTGGTCTGGGGCCTGGAGTTCGCCGACAAGTCCCGGGCGTCCGCCGTCTGCGCCCGCGCCTTCGAGCTCGGTCTGCTGCTGGAGACCTCGGGTCCTGAGAGCGAGGTGGTGAAGCTGCTGCCGCCGCTCACCGTGACGCCCGACGAGCTGGACGAGGGCCTCAGCACCCTCGCCCGAGCCGTCCGCGAGACCGCCTGAACACCGAAAGCTGGAGAGGAAGCGCACCACCGTGATCGTCCGATCGTTCAAGGACATCGAGAACACCGACCGGCATGTCAGGGCGAAGTCCGGCACCTGGGAGAGCAAGCGCATCGTGCTCGCCAAGGAGAAGGTCGGCTTCTCGCTGCACGAGACCGTGCTGTACGCGGGTACGGAGACGTCGATGTGGTACGCGAACCACATCGAGGCCGTGCTCTGCGTGGAGGGCGAGGCCGAGCTCACGAACGACGAGACCGGCGAGGCGCACTGGATCGAGCCCGGCACGATGTATCTGCTGGACGGCCATGAGCGTCACACGCTGCGTCCCAAGACCGACTTCCGCTGCGTCTGCGTCTTCAACCCTCCCGTCACCGGACGGGAGGACCACGACGAGAACGGCATCTACCCGCTCCTGACCGAGGAGGGCTGACACATGACCACCGCGATCACCGATCTCTACCCGACCCGCGGCGCCACCGAGACGGCCACTCCCCGCCAGGACCCGGTGGTCTGGTCGCCGCCCGGGGCGCCGGGCCCCATTGCCCCGTCCGCGCTGCAGTCGTACGAGCGCGACGGCTTCCTGGCGATCGAGGAGCTGATCACTCCGGACGAGGTCGCGCTCTACCGTGCCGAGCTTGACCGGCTGATCTCCGACCCGGTGGTGCGCGCCGACGAGCGCTCGATCATCGAGCCCACGTCGCAGGAGGTGCGTTCCGTTTTCGAGGTGCACCGGATCAGCGAGATCTTCGCGGGCCTGGTGCGCGACGAGCGGGTGGTCGGCAGAGCCCGGCAGATCCTCGGCTCGGACGTGTACGTCCACCAGTCCAGGATCAACGTCAAGCCGGGGTTCGGGGCTTCGGGCTTCTACTGGCACTCCGACTTCGAGACCTGGCACGCCGAGGACGGACTGCCTCGGATGCGGACGGTGTCGGTGTCGATCGCGCTGACCGAGAACCTCGACACCAACGGCGGACTGATGATCATGCCCGGGTCGCACAGGACGTTCCTGGGCTGCGCGGGCGAGACGCCGAAGGACAACTACAAGAAGTCGCTGCAGATGCAGGACGCCGGGACGCCGTCGGACGAAGCGCTGACCGCGTTCGCGGACCGGCACGGCATCCGGCTGTTCACCGGCAAGGCGGGCTCGGCGACCTGGTTCGACTGCAACGCGATGCACGGCTCCGGGGACAACATCACCCCGTATCCGCGCAGCAATGTCTTCATCGTCTTCAACAGCGTGGAGAACACGGCACAGGAGCCGTTCGCGGCGCCGGTGCCGAGGCCGTCGTTCATCGGGGCGCGGGACTTCGCACCGGTGCGGTGACCGCTGCGCGGTGACTCGCTCCGTCAGGGGCCCGGGGATTCTCCCCGGGCCCCTGACGCGCGAGGCGCGAGGTGTCAGGCCTCGAGGGCCGGGTAGTCGATGTAGCCCTCGTCGCCACCGCCGAAGAAGCTCGCCGGATCAGGGGTGTTGTACGGGCCACCCGCCTTGAGCCGCGCCGGCAGGTCCGGGTTGGCGAGGAAGAGCGCTCCGTACGACACGATGTCGGCGATGCCGTCCTCGATCAGGGCGAGCGCTCCGGGACCGGTCGGGCCTTCGGTCGCCGCGTTCAGGACGACCGTTCCGGGGTACTCCTTGCGCAGCTCGAGCGTGAGTGTGCGCAGTTCGGGAGTTGCCTCCAGGATGTGCAGATAGGCGAGGTCGAGCGCCTCCAGTTCCCGTACGAGCGCGTGGTAGGCCTGCTCGGCCTCCTCGAGGGGCTCGGCGATGTCGTTGTACGGGTTGGTGGGCGAGATCCGGATCGCGGTCCGCTCCGCGCCGATGGCTGCGGCGACGGCCTTGGTGACCTCGACGGCGAAGCGGATGCGGCCCCGGGCGTCGCCGCCCCACTCATCGGTGCGCCGGTTGGTGTTGGGCGCGAGGAACTGGTGGATGAGATAGCCGTTGGCCCCGTGCAGCTCGACCCCGTCGAAGCCGGCCTCGACGGCGTTGCGCGCTGCCGTGGCGAAATCGGCGATGGTGGCCCGTACCTCGTCACCCGTCAGCTCGCGCGGGGTCACGAAGTCGACGGGCCCGTCGTGGGTGTAGAGCTGGCCCGCCGGCTTCACGGCGGATGCACTGACGGGCACGTGCCCGTCGGGCAGCAGCGACGGGTGGCCGATCCTGCCCGCGTGCATGAGCTGGGCGAAGATCCGGCCGCCCCTGGCGTGGACGGCGTCGGTGACCCGGCGCCAAGCGGCGATCTGCCCGTCGCTGTGCAGGCCCGGGGTGTCGGGGTAGCCCTGGCCCACGACGGAGGGCTGGACGCCCTCGGTGATGATCAGCCCTGCCGTCGCGCGCTGGGCGTAGTACTCGACGGTGGAGTCGGTCGGGGTCAGGCCCGGGCCGAAGGCGCGGCTGCGGGTCATGGGTGCCATGGCGATGCGGTTGGCGAGCCGCGTGCCGGACAGGTCGATCGGATCGAAGGCGCTGGTCATGGGGGCTCCAGAGGCAGGCAAAGTTGGTCGGCCAAGTAACTGGCGCGAGTCCCACTGTAGCTCATTAATTGGCCGACCAAGGTAATCTGGTCGCAGGAATGTGTGGGAACGTCGGGGACTGCCCGAGCGTCCCGCCAGAAGAGCCCTGAGGAGGCCCGATGAACCGCGAGGCCGACCCCGCCTGTCCCGGCGACCGGCTGCCGCTCGTCGCCCGCAGCGGCCCGGTGACCCATGCCGTCACTCGGGTGGCCCGCCTCCATCGCATCGCCGCGGGCAAGCTGCTCCGGCAGGTCGGGCTCTATCCCGGCCAGGAGACGGTGATGATGCACCTCTGGCAGACCGGACCGGTACGGCAGTCGGAACTCATCAAGCTCTGCGAACTCGACCCGTCGACCATCACCAAGATGCTCCAGCGCCTCGAGCAGTCCGGACACGTCCGGCGCCGGCCCGACCCGGCGGACCGGCGTGCGGTACTCGTCGAGGCGACGGAGAACAGCTGCGCGCTGTTCACCGATGTGACCCGCGCCTGGGGTGAGCTGGAGGAGCACACGCTCGCCGGCCTCGACCCGGACGAGCGGGCGGAGCTCGGCCGCCTGCTGGCCAGGGTGGAGGCGAACCTCTGCACGGAGACGGCCGAGTGCCCCGGTGTGACGCCCCCGGGCGCCGCCGCTCAGGCAGAGAGCACGTCGAGCGCCCTGTCCACGTCCGCCTCCGAGTTGTAGAGGTGGAAGGAGGCCCGCAGATTGCCCGCGCGGGCGGACACGACGATCCCGGCGCGGGCGAGCCGGGGCTGCCGCTCACCCAGGCCGGGTACGGCGACGATGCCCGAGTCGCCCGGGACGGGAGCATGACCGAGCTCCACCAGCCCTGCCCGGAAACGCGCCGCGAGTGCCGTGTTGTGGGCGTGCAGCACGTCGATCCCGATCTTCTCCAGCAACGGAAGCGACTGCTCGGCCGCGTGGTAGGCGAGGAACGACGGCGGCTCGTCGTAGCGCCGGGCGGAGCGGGCGAACTCCTCGACGGGCCCGTACGTACTCCCCGCCGGATCCTGGGCAGCGAACATCCCCGCGTGCACCGGGGCCAGTGACTCCTGCGCCTCCTCGGTGACGGTGAGGAACGACGCGCCGCGCGGACAGAGCAGGTACTTGAACCCGGCGGTGACGGTGTAGTCGTAGTCCCCCGCATTCAGCGGCAGCCAGCCCGCGGCCTGGCTGGCGTCGAGGAGGACACGGGCCCCGTGCGCGGCCGCGGCGCCCCGGACCGCGGGAAGGTCCGCGATCCTGCCGTCGGCGGACTGCACGGCGGACAGGGCGACCAGCGCGGTGCCGGGCCCCACGGCAGCGGCGATCCCGTCCAGCGGCGCGGACCTCACCTTCAGATCGCCACGGGCGTTGAAGGGGGTGACCATGGAGCTGAACTCACCGTCGGGCACGACGACTTCGGCGCCGGCGGGCAGCGAGGCCGCGATCAGCCCGACGTGGACGGCGACCGAACCTCCGATCGCGACACGCTCCGGGGGCACGCCCATCAGACGGGCGAAGGAGGCGCGGGCCGCCTCGACCGCTCCGGAGCTGCCCGAGCCCTCCGGGCGGCCGTCGGCGATCTCCTGCGCGAGCCTTCCGACAGCCTCGACCGAACGGCGCGGCCACAGACCGCAGGTGGAGGTGTTCAGATACGTCGACGTGGGCGCGAACTCGGCGCCTCCCAGGATGTCCATGTGTCCAGACCCTACGTCGCGCCCACCCGCCGTGCGCCGCGGATCAGTCCCGGGACGGCACCTCGCACGCGCCCTCCGCGTCGCAGGCCGGGGCGCCGTCCGCGGTCGCGGGGACGGGCTCCCTGCCCTGCCATGCCTGCTCGAGCGCACGGGTGAAGACCTCGGCGGGCTGTCCGCCGGAGACTCCGTAGCGCCGGTCGAGGACGAAGAACGGAACCGCGTTCGCCCCGAGCTCCGCTGCCTCGCGCTCGTCCGCCCGTACCCCCTCGGCGTACGCGCCCCCGTCGGCGAGCACCGCCCGGGCCTCCTCGGCGTCCAGACCGGCCTCGACGGCCAGCTCGACCAGCACCGTGGCATCGAACACGGAGCGGTCCTCGGCGAAGTTCGCCCGGTAGGCGAGGTCCAGGAGCTCGTTCCGGCGTCCGCGTGCCGCGGCGAAGTGGAGCAGACGGTGGATGTCGAAGGTGTTGCCGTGGTCACGGCCCTCGGTGCGGTAGTCGAGCCCCTCGGCGCGTGCGTTGGCGGCGACGTGCTCCTCCATGGCCCGGGCCTCGTCGGGCGTCCGGCCGTACTTCTTCGCCAGCATGTCGATCACCGGCGCGATGTCGCCCTGGGCCCGACCGGGGTCGAGCTCGAAGGAACGGTGCACCACCTCGACCTCGTCGCGGTGGGCGAAGGCCGCGAGCCCCTTCTCGAAGCGGGCCTTGCCGATGTAGCACCACGGGCAGGCGATGTCGCTCCAGATCTCGACGCGCATAGGACTGGTTCTCTCCGGATCGGATCGGGGTCACGGCTCCGGGCGCGGGCACATGTGCGCCCTGCCCGGGGCGGTCAACGCCGGCGCGGCCCCCGTCATTCCCCGGCCCGCAGCAACGCGACGCTGCGCGGCCCGGCACCCCTCACCGGGCCCGGACGGCGGCCGCCATCGCCGGGCCGGACGGCCGGGGGACGCGCCCGCGCCCACGGCTCGTCCCCGGGGCGCGGTGCCCCTCACTTCTTGGGCCGGTGCTTGCGCATCCAGAGAAGAACCTTGCAGATCTTGACCACCACCGCGGCGGACACCGCGACGACCGGGATGATCTTCCAAAGGGTGCCCACGACCACTGTCACCACCTCCACCGGAGGTCCTAGGGATGAAGACGGTCACGGCGCCCCGTTCATTCCACGGCACTCCGGGAGCGGCTGCTCAGGACCCGTCGCGCAGCCCGTCAGGCCACACCGGTCTGAACTCGATCCGGTCGAAGCTGACGACACAGCCCTCGCCGACCGGCGACTGGGCCATGAACCCGACGAGCGCCGCCTCCGCCCGCTCCCGGCCGCCGAGCGTGAAGATGCGGACGAAGGTCCAGTGCTCCCCGTCGACCGACGCATGGAAGGCGAAGGCACCACCGGTGCGGCTGATCCGAAGCCAGGCGCTGTCGCCGTCCACCACGAACGAGTTGGCGTCGTCCGAGTGGCCCCGGGTGACGACCGTGCAGACGGCCGGTCTGTCCGGGGACAGCTCCAGGCAGAGTTTGGCCCATTCCCGCTCGTCGACGTGGAGATAGAGCACGCCCGCGTCGAAGGCGGCACCGAAGCCCACCTTGACCCGCGCGATCAGCTGGAAGTCGCCCTCCGGGGCGCCGAGGAGCCGGGGTGCGTCGGATGCCGGCTCCAGGGCCTCTCCGGTGGGCGGTACGAAGCGGTCCTGGCGTGCCCCCGCCCAGCCCGAGAGCACACCGTTCTCGTACGACCAGTCGGCGTCGGGACCGTAGGACCTGAGTGGGAACGGGAGTTCGGGCAGGGTGATCACATCGGCCACGCGGTCAGCCTTCCAGACCTTCCGGGCACCCGTCGACCCGGCGCGGAAGGCCGAGCGGGTTCTCGTCACGCAGCTCGGGCGGGAGCAGCGCGGGCGGCGCCGACTGGTAGGTGACCGGACGCAGCCAGCGTTCGACCGCGGTGGCGCCGACCGAGGTGGAGGTGGAGGTGGAGGCCGGGTAGGGGCCCCCGTGGTGCTGGGCGGGGGCGACGGCGACTCCGGTGGGCCACCCGTCCACCAGCACCCGGCCGGCGAGCGGGGTGAGTGCGGCCAGCAGGTCCGCGGCCTGGCCGGCCGCCTCCTCGCCGGAGATGTGCAGCGTGGCGGTGAGGTTGCCGGGCAGCCGGGACAGGATTCCGGCGATCTCGTCCTGCGACGTGTACCGGGCGACGACCGTGACCGGCCCGAAGCACTCCTCGAGCAGCAGATCGTGCGGGCCGTCGGCGACCAGGCGCTGTGCGGGTACGGTCAGGAAGCCCGCGCTCACCGTGTGCTCTCCGCCCGCGCCGGGGGTCACGGGCGCCTCCACGCCGTCCAGCGCGGCGCGCTCGGCGACACCTGCGACGAAGGCGTCCCGCATCCGGTGGTCGAGCATCACACCGGGCTCGGTCTCGCTCACCGCGGCCGTCAGGGACTTGAGCAGCCGGTCGCCGGCGTCGCCCGCCGGTGCCAGGACGAAACCGGGCTTGGTGCAGAACTGCCCCTCCCCCAGGGTCATCGACCCGGCGAGGCCCCCGCCGATCGCCTCTGCACGCTCGTCCGCCGCGCCCTCGGTGATCACGACCGGGTTGAGGGACCCGAGCTCACCATGGAACGGAATGGGCACGGGGCGGGCGGCCGCGGCGTCGAACAGGGCACGCCCACCGCGCACCGACCCGGTGAAACCGGCGGCGGCGACCAGGGGATGGCGTACGAGTTCCACGCCCGCGTCGAAGCCGTGCACCAGCGCGACCACGTCCTCGGGCAGTCCGACCCGCTGCGCGGCCCTGCGCAGGACCGACGCACACAGTTCGGAGGTGGCCGGATGGTCCGGATGGACCTTGACGACGACGGGGCAGCCCGCGGCCAGTGCGCTCGCGGTGTCGCCGCCGGGCACGGAGAAGGCGAGGGGGAAGTTGCTCGCGGAGTAGACGGCGACGACCCCGAGGGGGATCTTCCAGCGGCGCAGATCGGGCCACGGCGGGGTGCGGCCGGCGTCCGCGTGGTCGATGCGGATGTCGAGGAAGCCGCCGTCGTCGACCACGTCGGCGAAGGCGCGCAACTGGACCGTGGTCCTGGCGAGTTCGCCGGTCAGCCGCACCGGCCCCAGGGCCGTCTCGGCGTCGGCGGCCTCGATGACGTGCGATCCGGCCTCGTCGAGAAGATCCGCGGCGGTGCGGAGCAGGGCGGACCGCGCCGCGCGGTCGGTGAGCGCGGGGCGTGCGGCGTCCGCGGCCCTCACCGCCCGGTCGACCTCTTCGGCCGTCGCCTCGACCGCAACCTGCTCGCGTGCCTTCCCCGTTCGGGGGTCCACGCTCCAGACTGGTGCTGCTCCCACCGCCGCTTCCTTTCCGGAGCTGTTCGGTATTCTGAACAGAGTTCCCAATGGTGAATCCCAGGAATGTGGGGACTCTATTTCCGGGCGTTTGAAGGGGTCAAGGGCCATGGCAGCTGCCGAGCAGGGTGGGGCGCAGGTCAAGTCCGCGGTGCGGACGGTGGAGCTGCTCGAGTACTTCGCGGGCCGCCCCGGTATGCACTCGCTCGCCTCGGTTCAGGAAGCCATGGGCTACCCCAAGTCCAGCCTCTACATGCTGCTGCGGACCCTCGTCGAGCTGGGCTGGGTGGAGACGGACGCGACGGGCACGCGCTACGGGATCGGGGTACGCGCCCTGCTCGTCGGCACGTCGTACATCGACGGCGACGAGGTCGTCGCGGCCGCCCGGCCCACGCTCGACCGGCTTTCGGACGACACCACCGAGACCATCCACCTGGCCCGCCTCGACGGCACCAGCGTGGTCTATCTCGCCACCCGCCAGTCGCAGCACTACCTGCGGCCCTTCACCCGTGTCGGCCGTCGGCTTCCCGCCCACTCCACCTCGCTCGGCAAGGCGTTGCTCGCCACCCACAGCGACGAGCAGGTCCGCACATTGCTCCCGGAGACGCTCCCCGCGGTCACCGAACACACGATCACCGACCGCGAGCAGCTCATCGAGGAGCTGCGGCAGATCCGCGAACAGGGGTACGCCGTCGACCGCGAGGAGAACACGCTGGGGCTGCGCTGCTTCGGCGTCGCCATCCCCAGTCGCACCCCGGCGCGAGACGCGATCAGCTGCTCGGTCCCGGTGGCCCGGCTGACTCCCGCCCACGAGCAGATGATCAAGGATGCGCTCTTCGATGCGCGGGACCGGCTGACGATGGCGACGCGGAGGCTTTGACGGAGGTGGCCCTGCGCGGGGTCGAGGGGCCGGACCCCGATCCGTACCGGATCGCCCGCTCCTCCCGCGGACTCGGTGTGGCGACCGCCGCGCTGCGTACGCTGCTCGACGAAGTACCCGGGCGTCCGCTGGACGCCCGCGCCGCCGGCAACGCCGGCTCGCTCCGTGTCCCGGCCACGCGCGGCTTCCCCGTCGGGCCGGGACCGTGGCTTCGCCCGTGCGCGCCGAGCACACCGAGGAAATGCTGCTCGCGCTCGGCCGAGGGGAGCGGCGGCATGGGCCCCTCCGCCATATGACGGAGGCGGCTCGTCATCGGGCAGGAGGTGCCTCGGAACGTCGGCCGGAAGTGTGTGGGGCATGACATCGACACCGCTCACCACAGCTCCCCAGCTGCCCGGCCCCCCGCCCGGCCGCGGCCGAAGGGCCCTGCGCACCGTCGCCGTGGTGTCCTGCGTGCCGTATCTGGCGCTCAAGACCGCCTGGATCGCCGGGAGCCGGATCGGGATTCCCGAGGGCAGCGCGCTGCTGGAGCACCGCGGCCTGATGATGGTCGCCAACAGCGTCACCGTGCTGATGGACAGCGCCGTCATCGTGCTCGCCCTGCTGCTCAGTCAGGCCTGGGGGCGGCGGGTTCCGGCCTGGCTGGTCGCCGTGCCGATGTGGGTCGCGGGCGGACTGCTCGTCCCGATCATGGTCGGGTTCCCGGTTCAGCTGCTGACCCGGGCCTCGACCGGCAGCGGTCCCACGAGCGGCCCGGACGAACCGTTCCTCGACGAGTGGGTGTTCGGCGTCGTCTACACCGGCTTCATCGTGCAGGGGCTGGCTCTCGGCACGCTCTTCGTGCTCTGTGCCCGCGAACGCTGGGGCCACGTCTGGCGCGGACGGATCGCCGACGTGCCCGACGGCACTGCGCTGCACAGGGCGACCGCCGTGGCCGGTGCCGTACTCGCGCTCTTCCCCGCCGGGGTACGGCTGTACTGGGCGTCCGGCGGGACGGCCGGGCTGTCCGCGTCCCAGGCAGGGCGGCGTACCACGGACTTCTTCGTCCTCGAAGCGGTCAGCGCCCTGTACCTGGCCATCGGCGTGGCGGGCCTGCTGCTGCTCGTCTTCCGCCCGGCCGGGTCCCGGGGGCGGTCGCTGCCGGTGAAGGTCCCGCTGGGCATGGCCTGGCTGGGGTCGGGCGCAGTGGGCTGCTGGGGCGTCTGGCTGCTGATCGCCGCGGTGCTGCCCGGCGCGAATGGCACCGAACGCACCTCGGGTCTGTCGATGGCCGCCTACGCTGTCGGGATGATCATCGGTCTGCTGGTGGCCACCGGAACGGCGTCCTTCGTGCGGCGGCGCGGGGCATGAGAAGGGCGTTCGGGGTACTGCTCGGGTCCCGCGCCCGGCTGCGCTGGGTCCATCTGATCCTCGGCGGCGCCCTGCTGATGCCCTACTGGCTGCTCGGCACGGTCGTCGTCGGTCCCCTCGCCGGAGGGGACGACACGTTCTTGAACTCGCCCGTGGTGCAGTTCGGTGCCTACGGGGTCGCCCTGCCGCTCGCCGCCGTGACCGCGGTGTTCCCGCTGACCCGGCCGATGTCGGTGGCGGCAGCACGGGCACTGTGCGGTGTGGCCGGTGACCGGTTCGCGGACGGGCCCGCGAGGACCCCGGCCGCCAAGGTGCGCACGGCGGGCTGGTTCACCCTTCATCTGGGGCTCGGCGCTCTGGTCAGCGGGGCTTCGCTGGCGCTTCCGCCGTTCGCGGTGACCACGGCGCTGCTGCCGCTCTCGGCGGACATCCGCCGCTGGGCGCGTCTGCCCGAGTCGCTGGACCGGGCCTGGGTCCTGGCACTCGCCCCGTTCGCCGGGATCGCAATGCTGCTGGCGCTCGCGGCATGCGCGGCCGGGGCGGGTGCTCTGCTCGCCCGTCAGGCCCCGCTGCTGCTGGGACCGACGCCCGAGGACCGGCTGGCTGCGGCCGAGCGGCGGGCCGCCGAGCTCGCCGTGCGCAACCGCCTCGCCCGTGAACTGCACGACTCCGTGGGCCATGCGCTGAGCGCGGTGACCTTGCAGGCGGGCGCCGCCCGCAAGGTCCTCGACAGCGATGCGCCGGGCGACAGGGAGTTCGTACGGGAGGCATTGGCGGCGATAGAGGGGACGACGCGCCGCACGGTGGGCGAACTCGACGCGGTGCTCGGCCTGTTGCGGCGGGACGACGATCCGGACGAGCTCGCGGGACCAGACCTGGAGGGCCTGGACACCCTGCTCGCGCACAGCGGGCTGAGCATCTCCTGCGACCTCGCCCCCGATCTGGCGGCCGTCCCCCGGCCGGTCTCCCGTGACGCGTACCGCATCGTGCAGGAAGGCCTCAGCAACGCTCTGCGGCACGGCGGCTCCCCGCGCGCCCGGCGCGGCCCCGGGGCCCGGCAGGCGTCGCTGCACATCTCGACGAAGGACGGAGAATTGCGGATCACGATGGAGAACCCACTGCCGGAAACCGCCCCGGTCGTCCGCCCGGGAGGCGGCCGCGGAGTGCCTGGCATCGTCGAGCGGGCAATCCTGCACGGCGGCAGTGCCGAGGCGGGCCCCCACAACGGCAACTGGCGGCTGACCGCCCGGCTGCCGCTGGACGGCGCGCGATGAGCACCGTCAGGGTCGTCCTCGCCGACGACGAGCAGATGGTCCGTACCGCGTTGCGGGTCATCCTCGACGCCGAACCGGACCTGGAGGTGGCCGGCGAGGCGGCCACGGGTGCCGAGGCGGTGTCGGTGGTGCGAGAGCTGCGGCCCGACGTGGTGCTGATGGATGTACGTATGCCCGAGATCGACGGGATCCGCGCCACTCAGCAGATACTCGGCTCGCTCGACGATCCCCCGCGGATCGTGGTCGTGACGACCTTCGAGAACGATTCCTACGTGTACGACGCCCTGCGCGCCGGCGCCGCGGGCTTTCTGCTCAAGCGGGCCGCCGCGGCGGACCTGGTGGCGGCAGTGCGGCTGGTCGCGCGCAGTGACTCGCTGCTCTACCCGGCAGCGCTCCGCGGCCTGGCCTCGGTGCACTCCCGCCGCGACCCCGGCGCACCGCCGTGGGCCGCGCGCCTGACCACGCGCGAGGCGGACGTGCTGCGGCTGATGGCGACCGGCCTGACGAACACGGAGATCGCGCGGAAGCTGCAGGTCGGCCCCGCCACGGCGAAGACCCATGTGGCCGCGGTGCTGGCGAAGACGGGTACCCGGGACCGTACACAGGCGGTGATCGCGGCGTACGAGTCGGGCTTCATCGTCCCGGGCTGAGCGCTGCGAAGGGGAACGGCGGCCGGGTGCGGCCGCCGTTTCCGTGTCCGCGCGCCGCGGATGAGGATTTCCTGAGAAACCCGGCAGACCGGAACGGACGGGTCCATGCCGCTCGTCCTGCTGCACAGGATGAACAAGACGATCAGGCGGGCCGCGGTCTTCAGCCTGCTCCTGGTGCTCGCCCTGCTGGTGCGGGCCACCTGGGTGCAGGCGTACCGGGCCGAGGCTCTCGCAGACGACAAGCACAACCGGCGGAACACCATCGCGCAGTACGCGCAGCCGCTCGGGGACATCGTCGTGGCCGGGTCCCCGGTCACCGGCTCGAAGAGAACGGACGGAGACGATCTCGCGTACAAGCGGACCTACACCGACGGTGAGCTCTATGCGCCCGTCACCGGCTACAGCTCCCAGGCCTACGGCGCGACCCAGCTCGAGGGCATCCACGGTGACGTGCTCGCCGGCACCGACAACCGGCTGAAGAATCCGCTGGACGTGCTCACCGGCAAACAGGCACAGCCCGGGAACGTCCTGACCACCATCGATCCGGCCGTGCAGAAGGCCGGTTTCGAGGCGCTCGGGAACAAGAAGGGTGCCGCGGTCGCGATCGACCCGAAGAACGGCCGGATCCTGGGAATGGTGAGCACGCCGTCGTACGACCCGTCGCGAATCAGCGGTACGAATGACGGGGAGGCCTGGCAGGAGCTCACCGGCGACAAGGACCAGCCGATGCTCAACCGGGCGCTGCGCCAGCCGCTGCCCCCGGGGTCGACGTTCAAGCTGGTGGTCGCGGCGGCGGCGCTGGAGGACGGGCTCTACTCGTCGGTCGACGAGCGGACGGACAGTCCCTCCCCGTACACGCTGCCGGGCACACGCACCGTGCTGGAGAACGAGAACAAGTCCGCGCCCTGCGAGAACGCCTCCATTCGCACCGCACTGCGGTACTCCTGCAACAACGTCTTCGGGAAGATGGCGGCCGATCTGGAGCAGGACAAGGTCCGTGCCATGGCGGAGAAGTTCGGTTTCAACGACACCGAGCAGGATGTGCCGGTGCGCGCCACGACATCCGTCTACCCCTCCGGGATGGACGAGGCGCAGACCGCGCTGACGGGTATTGGCCAGTTCGATGTGACGGCGACCCCGTTGCAGATGGCCATGGTGTCAGCAGCACTGTCCAACGACGGTCTCATGGCGTCGCCCCGTATGGTTTCCGAGGTGGTCGACGCGGACGGCAACACCCTCGAGAGCCACCAGGACGACACCCGGCGGGTCGTGTCCTCGTCCACGGCGGAGCAGCTGCGCAGCGCGATGGTCACGGTCGTCGAGGACGGCACCGGCAGCAATGCCAGGGTCGGCGGCGCCGAGGTGGGCGGCAAGACCGGCACGGCACAGCACGGCGAGAACAACAGCAAGACGCCCTACGCCTGGTTCACGTCGTACGCGAAGGACGCGGATTCCGGCAAGGAGGTGGCGGTCGCGGTCGTCGTCGAGGACTCGGGCGCGGCGCGCTCGGAGGTCAGCGGCAACGGCCAGGCGGCACCGGTCGCGCAGAAGATGATGGAGGCCGCGCTCGAGTAGACGCGCCCGGCCGGGCC
Organism: Streptomyces sp. NPDC043861; assembly: GCF_056435905.1. Taxonomy (NCBI): domain Bacteria; kingdom Bacillati; phylum Actinomycetota; class Actinomycetes; order Kitasatosporales; family Streptomycetaceae; genus Streptomyces; species Streptomyces sp. NPDC043861. Next base: position 98,125 of record NZ_JBWKDP010000005.1, read on the forward strand.
GCGGACGGGCGGAGCCCCCCGGCGGACCGGGACCGGCCGGGCACCCCGGTGGGCGGGACGGGGACGCCGCGCGGTATGCAGGAGTCATTCAGGCTTCGACTCCCCTGATATCCGGAGGACTTCAGTGCGCGCCCTGCCTCGTTCCCTGTCCGGCTGGACCATGGCAGTGTTCGGCGTCCTCGCCGCCGCCCTGGGCGTGGTGGGACTGATCGCTCCGGATGCGCTGCTCGCTCTCATGGGCTTCGGGCCGATGGCCGGCCCACCCCGCGCAGAGGGTGACCACACCCTGGTCTTTCTCACCGCTTCCTCGATGGCCGCGGTCAATATGGGCGTCTACTACGTACTGGCGTCGCTCGCCGACTGGAAGCCCTTCTTCCGCTGGACCGTCCCGTTTCGCCTCCTCACCTGCACGGTCTTCACCCTGGCGGTCATCACCGGGCGTGCCCCGTCCGGCTTCCTCGGGGTCGGCCTGTGGGAGGGCCTCGGCGCGGTCGTGACGGGCGCTGCGCTGCGGCACGAGAGGCGGCGGGCCTCACGTATCCCCGCCGAGGCGACCGCGAGGGTGGCCCGATGACCGCGATCCGCAGGCTCGGCCTCGGGTACTTCGTCCGTCCCGCCGCCGAGACGGGCGGTCCGCATCCGCGTGCCGAGGCGGTCCTGGCGTATCTCGTCCGGCACGAGAAGGGCGTACTGCTCTTCGACAGCGGAATGGGCGAGGGCAGTCCGGAGGCAGACGCCCACTACCGCCCGCATCGCCGTCCTCTCACGGCTGCGCTCGCCGCGGCGGGCGTCGGGCCGGACGACATCACTGCGGTGGTCAACTGCCATCTCCACTTCGACCACTGCGGGGGCAATCCCGCCCTCGCCGGACGCCCGGTCCTCGTCCAGGCGAAGGAACTGGCCACGGCGCGCGCGGGGAACTACACCATCGACGCGCTCGTCGACCACCCCGGCGCAGCGTACGAGGAACTCGACGGCGAGCACGAGCTGTGGCCGGGGGTGCGGATCGTGCCCACGCCGGGCCATGTCGAGGGGCATCAGTCGCTGGTCGTCTCGGACACCCTGCTGGCCGGCCAGGCCTACGACTTCGCGAGTGAGTTCGCGTGCGCGGAGCTCGCCAGGCGGGCGGCGGCGGACGCGGCTGCCGGGCCGCTGCCTCCGTACCGCCCCTGGCTGGACCGGCTCGCCGCACTCGGCGTCCGGCGTGCGCTGTTCGCACACGACCACAGTGTCTGGGAACGGGAGAACCGCCCCGACCGCCCGTCGGCACGCTCCGCCGGCCTGTCCTGACCGGCCCGGCGATGTCCCGGTCCGGGCGACGAGCAGTGCGGTGGCCGGGAAGGCTGCCCGGCTCGCGACCCCTGCACGACGCCTCGCCGCGTGGTCGGATCGCCCGGGTACGCGCCGTACGGGGCGAGCCTCCGGCCTACGGTCCACCGCGCCGGACCCCGCGTTCCTCCTGCCCTCCCTGCCCCGCCCTCGGCGCAGGTCACGTCGATTACTCCGAGTTATTGACAATCAGTGCGTGCCGACCGGGAGTGCCGAACGATCGGCTGCGTGCGGGTCAGACTCGCCCTCGGGAGTCGTGGGTCGAGGCCCCGACCGGACGAGACGAGGAGCGCGTACATGGGTCCTGTCAACGGGACGGGGTCCCGACTGGGCCCCCTGCCCCGTCGAGCCGCCTGGATCGCGGGCAGCGCGATGGGCTCACTCGCGCTGGTTCTGGCGGCCGGGCTCGTCGGTCCGGGCGCGGTCGCGACTCAGAGCACGGGCGCACGCGTGAACGTGTCGAGCAGCCTGGGCGGCGGAGACGACAAGTGCAGGGACGGGTCGGACCGCGGCGGCAAGGACAGGTGCAGGAGGGGCCCGACGGGCGCGACCGGTGCGACCGGGCCCACGGGCTCGACCGGACCGACGGGCGCGCAGGGCGAGCCGGGTGACCCTGGTGCCACGGGACCGACGGGGGCCCCGGGCTCGACCGGACCGACGGGGGCCCCGGGCTCGACCGGACCGACGGGCGCGCAGGGCGGGCCGGGTGACCCTGGTGCGACGGGGCCGACCGGGGCCCCGGGCGGGCCGGGTGCGACGGGGCCGACCGGGGCCCCGGGGCCCGCCGGGCCCACGGTCAACGTCGGTGCGAGCATCTTCGCCGCCGAATCTCAGACCGTCCCGACCAACGCCGAGACCCAGATCACTTTCAGCGGCGCCGCCTACGACACGGACACGATGTTCGACTCGACGAACTCGACGCTGGAGGTCAACACCGCCGGGCGCTATCTCCTCAAGGGACGGATTCTCTGGAACTTCACTCCGAATGACGAGGGGCAGCGGCAACTTCGCATCTCCGTCAACGGCAGTGTCGTCGCCTTCGACGGGCAGGACACCGCGGACGCACCGGTCGGCCCGGGCACGTCGCAGGACGTGTCAACGATTGTTCAGCTGAATGTCGGTGACGTGATCTCCCTCAGGGCCTTCCAGACCACCGGAAGTCCTGCCACCTCGACCTGGCTGTTCACAGGAGAGACCAACGTGGCTCCCCAGCTCCAGGCGGAGTGGCTCGCACCATAGGCCACGCCCTCGGTCCGCCCGCGTCGCCACACGTCCACCGCAGCCGAGAACCCCCGCCGGAGAATTCGGGCGGGGGCTCTCGGTGTCGGCGCGGAACCGGACCTGGGGCGGCGGGCTCTTCGCATCGTGAGGGCCCTGCATTCGGATCAGGCCGGATCGGGAGCGGGGGCTGATGCCATGCACCGCAGGCCAGTACGAAGGCGACCTCCACCAGGAAGTGCGGGACAGTCCTCAGGCGATGCCGAGCAGCTCCTCGATGGGATGGATCGCGAAATAGACCACGAAGAGCACGCTGACACTCCACAGCAGCCAGTGGACCTCACGTGCCTTGCCCAGCACCGTCTTGATGACGACGTAGGCGAGGAAGCCCGCGCCGATGCCGTTGGTGATGGAGTACGTGAACGGCATCACCGCGATCGTCAGAAAGGCCGGGATCGCGATCTCGTACCGTAGCCAGTCGATGTGCCGGACCTGGGTCATCAGCAGAAAGCCGACCGCGACGAGAGCGGGTGCGGCCGCTTGGGCGGGGACGACCGTGGCCAGCGGTGTGAAGAAGAGAGCGAGGGCGAACAGCGCTCCCGTGACCAGTGATGCGAGTCCGGTGCGGGCGCCTTCGCCGACGCCCGCCGCCGACTCGATGTAGGAGGTGGCGGACGAGGAGGAGGCCATGCCGCCCGCGGCGGCCGCCGCTCCGTCGATGAGCAGGACGCGGCCGAGGTTCGGGACGTCGCCCTTCTCGTCGAGCAGGCCCGCCTCGTTGGAGACGCCGACGACCGTGCCCATGGTGTCGAAGAAGTCGCTCAGGAGGAGGGTGAAGACGAGAAGGACCAGCGTGACCACGCTGATCTGTCCGAAGGCGCCGAAGAGGCTGAAGGCACCGACGAGGCCGAAGTCGGGCGCGGCCACGACACTGCCCGGAAGGTCGGGGACGGTCAGACCCCAGGCGAGCGGATCGATGTCGGCGACCTGATCGACGACGATCGCCGCGATCGTCATCACGACGATGGAGATCAGGATCGCCCCCCGCACTTTGCGGGCCATCAGCGAGATGGTGAGCAGGACACCCGCGCAGAAGATCAGCACCGGCCAGCCGGAGAGCTCGCCGGTCGTGCCCAGTTGCACCGGAACGGTTCCTGTCTCACCGGGGATACGGGTGGCAAAGCCCGCGTCGATGAAGCCGATGAACGCGATGAAGAGTCCGATGCCGACGCTGATCGCCTGCTTGAGCTGCTGCGGGATGGCGTGCATGACGGCCTCGCGCAGTCCGGTGACGACCAGGATGCAGATGATGACGCCCTCGATGACCACCAGGCCCATGGCATCCGGCCAGCTCATCAGCGGAGCGAGCTGGAAGGCGACGACGGCGTTCAGGCCGAGGCCCGCGGCGATCGCCAGCGGCAGATTGCCGCCGAGGCCCATGATCGCGGTCATCACGGCGGCCACGAGCGCGGTGGACGTGACGAGCGCCGGGCCGGAGAGCTGCTGGCCGAACTTGTCCTCGGCGCCGCCCAGGATGATCGGGTTCAGAACGAGGATGTAGGCCATCGTGAAGAACGTGGCGAAGCCACCACGGATCTCCCGCGGGACGGTCGACCCGCGTTCGCTGATCCGGAAGTACCGGTCGACGGCGTTGTGTGGCTGCGGTGGCTGCGGTTGCGGCATGAGCTCTCCCGTTTCCTGCGCTGCTGGCTGGCTGGATTGTTCCCACCGGAAAGGCTGCTCAGGTTTTCGCCGTGTTACGTCGTCGGCCGTCCGAGGCGCTGCCCTGCCGGACATGGGCGCAACTGCCGCATCCGGCCGCGCAGGTGCTCCTGCCGGCATGCCCGCACGGTGGGGACCGAGGTCCTCGGAGACCGCAGGGCGGGACTCTATCCCCTGGGCGTCGTCACCCGGGGTTGCGGCACGACCGAGCCGCGCGGGTCTCCGGCATCCGGGTGAAACAGGCAGCGTGCCAGGACGGTCCGGCCGCGTCGACGGTCCTCACGGCATGGCCCGGCCGGATCGCACATGGACAGGGAGGGCGTGGAGAGCAGACGCTCCAGGGCGCCCTCGCCGCGCAGGGCCGAGGAGACGACCCGCAATTGACCGAAAACCGCAACCGGGGCGCGAATCGACCGCGCGGGCAGGACACTTGACGGCACCGGGACGTTCGCCGGAGCGTCCACGCCTGTCAACGCCGTGTACGGCCGTCGTGATTCCGCATCGAGGGGACCCACCCATGCCCGCACCCCGCACCGTCCTGCTCACCGGCGCAGCCGGCGGTCTCGGCACCCTGATGCGGGGGCTGCTGCCCGCGTACGGCTATGAGCTCCGCCTGTTCGACGTGACACCCATCGAGGGCGAACCCGGCGCGGTCATCGCCGAACTCGCCGACAGGAAGGCGCTGCACCGGGCCGTACGGGGTGTCGACGCAATCGTCCATCTCGCGGGCATCTCCCTGGAGGCCCCCTTCGAGGAGATCATCCGGTCGAACGTCGAAGGCACCCACCACCTGTACGAGGCCGCCCGCGAGGAAGGCGTGCGGCGCATCGTCTTCGCGTCCAGCAACCACGCGGTCGGCTTCACCCCACGTCCACGCACGGGCGATGCGCTCATCCCGGTCGACACGCCCCGGCGCCCCGACACCTACTACGGCCTGTCAAAGGGCTTCGGCGAGGACCTGGCGCAGCTCTACTGGGACCGGCACGGCATCGAGACCGTGTCGGTCCGGATCGGGGCCTGTGAAATGGAGCCCAGCGATGTGCGCATGCTGTCCGTCTGGCTGAGCCCGGGTGACTGCGGCCGTCTCCTGCACGCGGCGCTCACCGCGGAGGCCATCGGCCATACGGTCGTGTACGGATCGTCGGCCAACACCAGGCTGTGGTGGGACCTTTCGGCGGCGCGTGCCCTCGGGTACGAGCCCCAGGACGACTCGGAGCAGTTCGCTCCGAAACTCGTTGCGGAACAGGACGAGCTGGCCCCCGACAACCGGGCCCATGCCTATCTGGGCGGGCAGTTCGTCACGGACCCGCCGATGTGGCCGCGCTGACCCGGACCTGTGAAATTCGGATGCGCGGCGCAGGGGAGACCGGGAGGATGCGGGCCATGCCCAGACCATCCGGTTTCCGATACGAGCGACGCGGCGACGGCACCGTCACCATCACCCACCACAACCGTGCCGCCGGCACGCTGCGCGGTGGCCGAGCAGACAAGTTCCTGGCCGAGGTGGAGTCGGGAGACGACCAGCTGGTGATGGCCCGCTGGACAGGTGCCTACCGGTTCGGCAACGAGCGGACGGCCCGGATGCACCCGAGAAACCGGTCCGGCCGGGGTTGACCTCGGCCGGACGGCCGACCGGGCCGACCGTTCGGCCGAAGGTAAGGGAACGGCAAAGCCGCTTCGCTCGTTGCCCAGGCATGACAGCTATGACCCCCGGCTCGAACATCCCCCTGACCGCCGTGCGCGTGGCGGTGGACGTCGCCGCCCCGGTGCGGCTCGACGTCTCGGGCCTGCTGCTCACGGCCGACGGCAAGGTGCGCTCGGACGACGACTTCATCTTCTACAACCAGCCCACGGGCCCCGGTGTGACGTACCGGTCCGGCGGGGGCACGGCGCCCGACGCGATCATCGTCGACACCGCCGCGGTCCCGGCCGGTATCGAGAAGATCGTGGTCACGGCCAGCCCTGATGCCGCAGGCCAGAGCTTCCAGGGCATCGAGCCCACAGCCACGGTCCGCAACGCCGACGACAGCTCCGTACTGGCGACCTTCACACCACCACGACTGGCGACGGAGACGGCGCTGGTGATCGTCGAGATCTATCTGCGGAACGGCGCGTGGAAGGCCCGCGCGGTCGGGCAGGGGTATGCGAACGGGCTGGCGGGTATTGCCACCGACTTCGGGGTCTCGGTCGAGGACGAGCAGGCCGCAGCGGCACCCGCGGCCGCTCCGGCGCCCGTGCCCACCCCAGCCCCGGACCCGCGCGTGGCTGCACCGCCCGCTCCGGCGGCGGCACCCGCGGCCGCCACGCCCGCGCCCGGCACCGGGAAGATCAATCTGGACAAGGGCCGCGTCAGTCTCCAGAAGAACCAGACGGTGTCCCTGGTCAAGGGCGGCCGGCCGCTGCTCTCCCAGGTCAAGATGGGTCTCGGCTGGGAGCCGGCGTTCCGCGGCAAGGACATCGACCTGGACGCGTCCGTGATCGCCTACGGCCCGCAGCGGAACCATCTGGACAGCTGCTACTTCGGAAAGCTCTCCATCCTGGGCGGCGCGATCAAGCACTCGGGCGACAATCTGACCGGTGAGGGCGCGGGCGACGACGAGGTGATCGTGGTCGATCTGGGCCGGCTTCCGGCCGAGGCGACGGGTCTCGTCTTCACGGTCAACTCCTTCTCCGGGCAGAAGTTCACCGAGGTCGCGAAGGCGTACTGCCGGCTGATGGACGCCGCGACGGGCGAGGAGCTCGTCCGCTTCGACCTGACCGGTGCCGAACCGCAGACCGGGGTGATGATGGCCAAGCTGATCAGGCAGTTCTCCGGCGAGTGGGAAATGACTGCGATGGGCGAGTTCGTGAAGTCCCGCACCGTCCGCGGCATGGTCAAGCCCGCGGCCCAGTCGCTCTAGGGTCTTTCGTCCGGATCAGGCCGGATCGGTGAGCGGGGCACACGAGCCCGGCAAGATCCAAACGAGAGGCCCCAGGTCCTGTCCGGGCGGCCTGCCGGGAAGCTCGCGGCGTCCGGCACCCCCGGTCTCCCCGGGCCCGCCAGGGCCGAGGGGAAGCATCGCAAGGCGGTGGGGGCACCCCCTGGCCCCGGCGGGGGTGCCCCCCACCGGCCGGAGGCCGGGGGAGATCACCCTCGTACCGGATGTACTCGCGTGATGCGACAACGCAGCACGGGTGCACCTGCCGGCAACGGCCCGGAGGGGGGTTGTGCAGGGCGTCGCGAGCCGGTGAACCTCTCCGGCGCACCGCGCACCAGCGCGCGCCCCTGGTCCCCGGCCGCCTCGGGGCGGCCGGGGACCAGGGTCAGGCGGTGAGCCAGGGCCAGTGCGCGTTGCGGCCCGCCTCCAGCAGCGGAACCATCCGGAAGGCCGCGTCGGTCAGGCCTCCGAAGGTATGGCGGTTGCCCTCACCGGAGGGGCCGTGACCGGCCCGGTACCCCGCCAGGTTCCAGGTGTAGACGGGAATGTGCGCCGGGACCTGGGCGGTCGGATCGCCGTGGTGGCTGTACATCGCCTGCTCGTCGGTGACGATCAGCACCCGGTCGTGCTTCTTGTAGTGCCTGCGGACCGCCTCGGTGGTGTTGGTGCCGCCGAGATCACCGAAACGCCCGAGCACCTTGAGCACGGACTCGCCCTTGCGGTACTTCACACGGGCGCTCGTGGTGCCGAACTCGACCAGATCGGCGTCGGCCGCCCGCATGGCCACGGCAGAACCGAAGATCGCTGCCGCGTCGGCCCGGTTGAGCTGCGAACGGTCCGACAGCGGTGCCCACATGGAGCCCGATCGGTCCACCAGGATCAGCGTGCGGCCGGGCAGCGCGGGTACCTGGGCGAGCGAGTGGCCGAGTGCCTTCTCCAGCGCGTAGGACCAGCGCAGCGACGGCGCGTGCTGGTAGGCCGCCAGATAGCGGAACGGGAACTGACGCGAGGCCGCGACGACTTCCGGATCCGATATCTTCGCCGCGATGTGCGCGGCGGCCTCGTCCGAGACCCCCGCCTCGTCGAAGTTCCGCAGGTTGCGGACCAGCGCCATCGCGCCCATGGAGGGAATCACGGCCTCCCATGCCGCCGCGTCCATCGGCCCCTGCAGCCAGCCCGCCAGCACCTCCCAGGTCATCCCTGCCTCGGCCAGCCGGGCCGCGCCGTCCGGTCCGGTGACCACGGCACGCCGCTCGGGCACCGGCAGTGCCATCAGCGCCCGGTGGGCCGTGAGCACCCGGTTCGAGCCGGGCGGGAGGGCCGTGTCCGGGTGGTACCGGCGGTCGAGTGCGTACTGGAAGAGCTCGCCCTGCCAGGGCTTCTCCGGGTCGGGCGAGGCGTGCACCAGATTGAGGATGTCACCGAAGCGGTAGCTCCTGGCGGCGGTGTCGTACTTCAGCAGCGACTTGCCGTTGTACAGACGGCGTACGGCATCGGCGATTCCGCGCTTGACGGGCTTGGGCACGGCCCGCCCGTACCTCGAGGTCCAGTAGCCGAGCAGCTCGCCCGGCTCATCGGCGCGTCGCAGCACGGAGGCGATGACCTGCCGGTTCGCCGGGCCCTCGGTGGCGCCCGCGTCGAGGCGGGCCTTCACGTACTCGGCGGCGCCGACGAGCGAGGCCGTACGCATGTTGGCATCGCCGCGCAGCCATCCGAGCAGACCGGCGGTCCACTCGGGGTCCTCGACGGCGAGCTTGCGGACGAGCGCGGCGAAGCGGTTGTCACGGGCGTCGCCGGACTCGTGGAACGTCTGCTGCGAGACGAAGTTGGCGACGGCGAGCAGGAAGAGCTCGGACCGCGCGTCGCGCTGCGCACCGACGCCGCCCTGATGGGTGACGGTGCGGCCGGTGGAGCGTACGGGCGAGGTGCCCCCCGCTCGACGCGCGGCGCGGGTGTTGAAGCGTGCCATGTGAATTCCCCCGAATTCGATGTGAGTCGGGGAGGCACAGCACCAAGAGACGATGACGGGGTGCCCGAGTTCAGAGGTCGGCGACGGTCCATACAACTGCTGCTCTACCCGATTGAGCTACACGTCCCGAGGACGTGACGGGACTCGAACCCGCAACCGGCGGTTCCCCATGAAGTATCCGTTGCCTGCGCACCGGGCACGCTCGTCAATGCTGAGCCTCCCGAGATCAAGGTGACGGCGGTTGGATTTGTTTGAGAGACAAGTAACCGCAGTCTGCGCACCGGGAGGTGCATGAAGTTGTGATGTCCAGAGGACAGTTCGGCGGAACCGACGTGTTGGTGCTCTGGCCCCTGAGCTACACCGGCCTGAGTACCGGTGACGGGACTCGAACCCGTGGCCTCCCCATTATGAGTGGAAGTAGGTCCTGCCTGCGCACCTGGACATGCATCACTCTAGGAAGACGGGCCGAGTCCGCGCCACGGGTTTTCCGGCGGGCGGTCAGCAGGGACGCAGGCGCTTCCACGGGCCGGTGATGGCGACCATGATGCCGGGGTCCTGGATGTTGGCGAACAGTGTCCGTCCGTCGGGCGAGAAGACCACACCGGTGAACTCGCTGTACTCCGGCTCCTCTTCGGTGCCCACGTTCAGGTCGTTGCGGGCGATCGGGTAGATGCGGCCGCGCTCGGTGGCGCCGAACAGGTGCTGGACGCCCTCGCCGTCCTCGGCGATGATCAGACCGCCGTAGGGCGAGACGGTGATGTTGTCGGGACCGTCGTACGCACCGTCCTTCGACGGGTCCGCGTTGACGCCCAGCAGCACCTTGAGGGTGAGGGTCCGGCGCCGCGGGTCGTAGAACCAGACCTGGCCGTCGTGCGGCACGCCCGGGCTCTCGTCGCGGGCGTACGAGGAAACCATGTACGCGCCGCCGTCCGCCCACCACATGCCCTCGAGCTTGCGCGCCCGGGTGACCCGGCCCTCGCCGAACTGCTGACGCACCGCAACGTCCTTGCCGTCGCGGTCGGGGACGTCCGTCCAGTCGACGCCGTAGACGGTGCCGATGCGGGTGGCCCGGGACAGGTCGTCGATGTAACGGCCGCCCGCGTCGTAGCACGTGGGTGCCTGCAGGACACCGGCGTCGTCGGGGAGGTGGCGCAGTCTTCCGCGGCCGTGCCGGAAGCCGGTGGGCGGCACCCAGCGGTAGAAGAGTCCGTTGGGGCCGGCGGCGTCCTCGGTGAGGTAGACATGGCCGCGCTTCGGGTCGACGACGACGGCCTCGTGGTCGTAGCGTCCGAAGGCCTTGATCGGCTTGGGGTGACGGTTGGCCCGCCGGTCGTACGGGTCGACCTCGAAGACGTAGCCGTGGTCCTTGGTCATACCCTTCTGGCCGGCCCGGTCGGAGTTCTCCTCGCAGGTCAGCCAGGTCCCCCATGGGGTGCTGCCGCCCGCGCAGTTGGTGGACGTACCGGCGATCCCGACCCACTCGGCGGTACGGCCGTCGTGATGGGTCTCCACGATGGTGCAGCCACCGGCCGCGGCCGGGTCGTACACGAGTCCGTCGGTGAGCGGGACGGGGTACTCCCACTTGGAGCGGGCGCCCTTGAGCTCGTGGTTGTTGACGAGCAGCGTGACTCCTCGGCGGCCCTCGAAGGCGGCGGTGCCGTCGTGGTTGGACGGGGTGAACTCGCCCGACTCCAGCTTGGTGACACCGCTGTGCGTGATGACGCGGTACGAGAATCCGGCGGGCAGGGCGAGGATGCCCTTCGGGTCGGGGAGGAGGGGACCGTAGCCGGGGGCCTTCTCGTGGCCGCGGTCGTTGCGGGCGGTCTCCGCCGCCGTCTCCTCGATGGTGTCCTCGGCGGCGAGCGCACCGGGTGCGGTGGCCAGTGCGCCGACGGCCCCGGTGAGGGCGACTCCCGCGCCGGTGAGCGCGGACTGTCTGGCGAATTCCCTGCGGCTGAGCGGCATCGCGTTCTCCTGAGGGGCTGCTGGTGGCGTGGGGCGTGGAGTTCTGGCGGTGCGAGTCTGCGGGGCAACGCTCCCGCTCACGCATGAACGGCGGTTGAACGCTGCGCGACATCGCTCCGCACCGAGGAGTCCGCTTCCATGAATCGATCCCGCACCGTCACCGGGGCCCGTCCGCCTCCCTGTTCGCCTCGACGGCCGGGACAGGGAGCGGTCCGCGCGGGACCCCGCGGCGAAGCCACGCAGAGGCCCACGCGGCACCCTGGGGCGAAGCCCCGGCAGGGGCACATGAGTACCGACCGCCGGAGAACGCGGCTGCGCTCCTCGACAGAGGTGGGATGCCGGACCCCGTCGTGGAAGGCCGCGCCGCGGAATGGGGCCTCACCGGGCGGCCGGGCCCGGGCGACGCCGGACCTCCCGCGAAGCGATCCGGGCGTCGCCCGGCGGACTGCCCCGAAAACCGATCAGGGGACATCGCACCTCCAGGGCGGACGGCCCCGGGTGCGAGGTTCCGGTGGGTGTCCCGCGGTGCGGCACGGGGGCGGTCCGGTGGAAAGGGCGATCAGGTCCCCGGCTTGGAGCGGGCCTTGAACGCCGCCTTGCGCGCGTCCTTCGCCGTCTTCTTGTCCCGGTGCAGCCGGCCCATCGCCTCCAGCACATCCGCCGTCGCGGGATGGTCCACCCGCCACGCCGCGTCGAAGAAGCCGCTGTGCCGCCCGACCAACCCCTCGACCAGGTCCTGGAGTTCCTCCAGGTCCCCCTCGGCGTCGAGCTGCGCCGCGATCGTGTCGACGGCGAGCCAGAAGATCATCGCATCCGGCGGCGCGGGCACGTCCACGGCACCCCGCTCGGCGAGCCACACCCGGGCGAGCCCGCCCAGCTCCCGGTCGTCGAGGACGTCCCGGACGGCGGGCTCGGCGTCCGCGCCGAGCAGCGAAAGCGCCTGCTGGCAGTGGAGCCGTCGCAGGGGCGCACGCAGGTCCGTACCGCGTGCGGCGGCCAGCAGTTCCCTGGCCGCGGCCGGCGGTTCGCGCCGGTCCAGCCATTCGACGGTCTCGGCACGCGCCGATGCCTCCGGGTAGTGCGCCACGCCGTCGAGCAGCGCGTCCGCCCCCTTGTCGGCGAGGTCACCCACGGCAGGAGCCGCAACGCCTGCCTCCAACAGGCGGGCCCTGACCCCGTAGAGCCCGAGCGGCGTGAGCCTCACCAGCCCGTACCGGGAGACGTCCTCCTCGTCCGCCGCTGCCACGGCCGGGTCCGACTCCGCCCCCTCCTCCACCATCAGCGCCTCGTCGACCGGCCGGTACTCCACCAGACCGATCGGCTCCAGCAGCTGGAACTGGTCGTCCAGCCGCATCATGGCGTCCGAGACCTGCTCGAGGACCTCGTCGGTCGGCTCGCCCATGTCGGCGGGGACGACCACCGAGGCCGCAAGTGCGGGCAGTGGCACCGGCCCACCCCCGTGGCCCCCGGGACGGGAAGGGCCGCCGCCGCCGCCCGCCGCGGCCTCCTCCGACACGGTGAGCAGATACAGATTGGCGAGGACACCGTCGAGGAAGTCCGCCTCCGCCTCGGTGTCCCAGTCGAGCGCTTCGAAGTCGATCTGCCCGTCGTCGCCGACGACATCGGCAAGATCGTCCAGGACCGGGGAGATCGCGTCGGCGAAGACCGCGTCGAAGGCGTCCTGCCAGAGCGCGAGCGTGTCCTTCGGGCTGCCTCCCGTGATCAGCGGCAGATTGCCGCCGGCGGTGACCAGGCCCGGTTCACCGTGCTCAGCCCCGCCGCCGGGCCCCTCCCCCTCGCTCTCGTCGTCGGGGCCGATCACCTCGACAAGGCCGGTGTCCACGGCGATCCGCCACGCCTCGCTCGCCTCCGCCGCTCCGTCCTCGTCGGCGGGCAGCCCCAATACCTCTGCTGCCGCGGGAAGTTGTTCCTGGGCGAGCACTCCTCCCGCACCGACCGTCGTCTCCGGACCGGCCCATCGTGCGAGGCGCACGGCCCGGGACAGCAGCGGCGTGGAGAGTGCGTCCCGCGCCAGCTCCGCATCCGAGTGCAACCGTACCGGCGGCAGGGCGGGGCGAACGGCGGGGCGGTCTCCTGACATCTGGTGGCTCTCCTCGGCTCGCGCGTGCCGGCTGCGGGCGACCGGCTCAGGGCGGCCCCCAGCGTAGACGCATTTCACCGCATGCCACCCAGTTCATGTACCCGTCAACCGCCGTATACCTGACAGCTCTTGACAACTCCCATCCTCACACAAGAGATTGACGCGCGTAGATACACGAGCCACCCCCTAACCCTCATCCGGAGTTCTCCGATGCCTTCGATACCGAGATCCGCAGCCGTCGCAACCGTCGTGGCCACCGCTCTGGCCACCGGGCTGCTCGCCGGCTCCTCCTCGGCCGCCGCCGACGCCGACACCACGGCCGACACCACCGGCGTACGCATTCACGACGTCCAGGGCACCACCCGTACGAGCCCTCTGGTCGGACAGCAGGTCAAGGACGTCGAGGGCATCGTCATCGGCGTGCGCGCGTACGGCTCCTCGCGCGGTTTCTGGATGCAGGACCCGCAGGCGGACGCGGACCCGGCCACCAGCGAAGGGCTGTTCGTCTTCACCGGCTCGGCCCCGACCGTCGCCGTCGGCGACGCCGTCAAGGTCTCGGGGACGGTGGGCGAGTACGTCCCGGGCGGTCTGAACTCCGGGAACCAGTCCCTGACCCAGATCTCCAAGCCCACCGTCACCGTCGTGTCCTCCGGCAACGAGCTGCCCGCACCGGTCACCATCACCGCCAGGACCGTCCCGTCGGCGTACGCGCCCGAGGGCGACCCGGCCGCCGCCAACAGCATCAATGCGCTGCCGCTGAAGCCGGGCTCGTACGCCCTGGACTACTACGAGTCCCTCGAGGGCAGCAATGTGCGCATCGGCACCTCGCGTGTCGTCGGTGCCACCGACCCCTACTCCGAGCTCTGGGTCACGGTGAAGCCGTGGGAGAACCCGACCTCGCGCGGGGGTGCGCGCTACGGCTCGTACGAGTCGCAGAACACCGGCCGGCTGCAGATCCAGTCGCTGATTCCGCTCGCCCAGCAGCCGTTCCCCAAGGCGAACGTCGGCGACGTGCTGTCCGGGACGACGGAAGGCCCGCTGGACTTCAACCAGTTCGGCGGATACACGATCACCGCCCGGACCCTCGGCACGGTCACCGACCGCGGGCTGGAGCGCGAGTCGACGCGTCCGCAGCACCGCGGCGAGCTCGCGGTCGCCACGTACAACGTGGAGAACCTGGACCCGACCGACCCGCAGGAGAAGTTCGACGCGCTGGCGAAGGCGGTCGTCGACAACCTCTCCTCCCCCGACATCCTCGCCCTGGAGGAGATCCAGGACAACAACGGTGCCAAGAACGACGGCGTCGTCGCCGCGGACGGTACGGTCAAGAAGTTCACGGACGCGATCGTGGCGGCCGGCGGCCCGGCGTACGAGTGGCGCTCGGTCGACCCGGAGAACAACAAGGACGGCGGCGAGCCCGGCGGCAACATCCGCCAGGTCTTCCTGTTCAACCCGGAGCGGGTGTCCTTCACCGACCGCGCCGGCGGCGACGCGACGGCCGCGACCGGTGTCGTGAAGGAGAAGGGGCGCGCAGCGCTCACGCTCTCCCCCGGCCGGATCGACCCGGCGAACACCGCCTGGGAGAACAGCCGCAAGCCGCTCGCGGGCGAGTTCGTCTTCCGCGGCCGCACGGTCTTCGTCATCGCCAACCACTTCGGTTCGAAGGGCGGCGACGAGGGCCTGACCTCGCACCACCAGCCGCCGGCCCGCTCCTCCGAGACCAAGCGCCTTCAGCAGGCGCAGGCCGTCAACACCTTCGTCAAGGACGTCCTCAAGACGCAGCGGAACGCCGATGTCGTGGTCCTCGGCGACATCAACGACTTCGAGTTCTCGGCGACGACGAAGGCGCTGACGGACGGCGGGGCGCTGTACCCGGCGATCAAGTCCCTGCCGCGCAGCGAGCGTTACTCGTACGTCTTCCAGGGCAACAGCCAGGTTCTCGACCAGATCCTGACCAGCCCGTCGATCTGCGACTTCAGCTACGACAGCGTGCACATCAACGCGGAGTTCGCGGACCAGAACAGCGACCACGACCCGCAGGTGCTGCGCTTCCGCCCGTAGCCGCCCGCCGTCCGCTGCACGCCCGCGCTCCCACTGAGCGCGGGCGTGCAGCGCGTTGCCCGGCTGGTCTCGGGCCCCGGGCGGTGCAGCACGGGCACCCGTGCGGTGCGCCACTTCGACGACCGTCCAGGAACCTCGACCGAGGTCGAGGTCGAGGTCGAGGTCAAGGTCAAGGTCGAGGTCGAGGTCGACAGCGAACCGTCAGCCTCCTGCCCCGACGTCGTTGTTCGGAGCGCCGTCGCCGACGGGCGGAAGATCTCCGCGCTCGACCGGAGCGGTCGGAGCCGATCGCTCCTCGGGGAGGATCTCGTCGAGTTCGCGGTCGTCCGCCCTGTGGGCGGAGGAGGCCGCTGCGCGCAGGGTGGAGCGGTCCACCTGGGAGCGGTCGGCGGCGACACGGACGACATGGCCGTCCTCGGCCCGGGCGTATTCATGACGGGAGCCCGCGGTGCGGTACCAGGTCCGCTCGCCGTCCGGCTCGCACCGGACCTTCACGGGGTCGGCGTGGTCGACGTGCGTGGAGGGGCAGTTGGCATCACCGAGGCTTCCCCGGTCGACGACGAGCCGGATCTGGGCGGCACCGCCCGATGCCGGTGTGTAGGTGCTCTGGAAGCCGTCGTTCCCGGACGGACCGAGGGACTGCTTCGCCAGCTCGAACCCCGGGATTCGGGTGACGTAGATCAGCTCCATGGCGGACTCCAGGCTCCGGGCCCTCGCCTCCAGTGCGGACCGATCGGGGGCCGGGGCGGGGGCGGGACCGGCTGCGCCGACGGTGGGCTCCGTACCGCAGGCGGCGAGGACGAGCAGCAGGGGAAGCACGGCGGAGACGCGCAGTGGACGGATCATGATGCCATCCTGCCCTCGCCGGGCGCGCGTTGGCGTCCGTTCGCACCGCTCACATCCCGCCCCGCCCCGTGACGACGGCCACACGGCCCTCCCCCGGCGCCCCCTCGACCACGCCCCTCCCTCAACCATCTCTTGCCCTTGATCCCCAGAAGATCTCAGTGGACCTTCACCATGGGGCCGCGGAGAATCCGTTCATGACTGCGGACACGACGACGCCACGCACGCGCCCCCGTCCCTTCGGCCGCGCGCTCTGCGCGATGATCACGCCTTTCACCGACCTGGGCGAACCCGACCTCGACGGCGCCGGGAAGCTCGCCGCGCACCTCGTGGCCGAGGGCTGCGACGGCCTCGTCCTGAACGGCACCACCGGCGAGTCCCCGACCACGACCGATGCCGAGAAGACGGCGCTCGTGCGAGCCGTGCGCGAGGCGGTGGGCGACGGGGTGAGCATCGTCGCGGGAGTCGGCAGCGCGAGCACCCGGCACACGGTCGAGCTGGCCCGGTCCGCCGAGGCAGCCGGCGCCGACGGCCTCCTCGTCGTCACCCCGTACTACAGCCGGCCCCCGCAGCCCGCCGTCGAGGCGCATTTCCGGCGGGTCGCGGATGCGACGGGGATTCCGCTGATGTTGTACGACATCCCCGGCCGTACCGGCACACGGATCGCGCCGGAGACGATGCTGCGCCTGGCTTCCCATCCGCGGATCGTCGCCGTGAAGGACTGCGCGTACGACCTCCTCGGCACCACCAAGGTGATCGCCCGGACCCCGCTCGCGTACTACTCCGGCAGCGAGGAGATGAATCTGCCCCTGTACGCGCTGGGAGGCGCGGGTTTCGTCAGTACGGTCGCGAACGTGATGCCGCGCCACATGCGCGCAGTGCCGAACGCGTTCGACGCGGGCAGGACGGCGGAGGCCGCACGACTCAACCAGCGGTTGCTCCCGCTGACCGAGCTCATGATGGCGGCGGGGCTGCCCGGCACGGTGACCGCCAAGGCGCTGCTGAACGCGCTCGGCCGGCCGGCCGGGCCGGTCCGGGAACCCCTGCAGCCCGCCGACCGTGAGACGGTCGACGGGCTGCTGGCGGCGTACGAGATGGCCTCGGCGGCTCAGTCCTGCACATAGGTCGTACCGAGGACGGCGGCGTGCTCCAGGACGTCCTCGAGCGGATCGTCGACCTGCCCGGTCGAGATCAGCGAAACGGCGGGCGCGTTGTGCGAGTCGGTGTGCGTCTCGTCGGCGGACGCGGTGCCTGTCTGCAGCGCCGCGGCCATGAGCGCCAGCGTTCCGAGCACGGCCGGCCTGGTCTTCATAGAGGGTCCTCGCATTGACTCTTCGTCCGACTGCATGTCTGCCTGTTCATCTGCTCGGCGGCACCACAGGTTGCGCACAGTCACACGGACGAGTCAGTTGTGGCTGTGGAGCACCTCGTTGAGCCCGCCCCAGACCGCGTTGTTCGGGCGGGCCTCGACGGCGCCGGTCACCGAATTGCGGCGGAAGAGGATGTTCGACGCGCCGGAGAGCTCACGCGCCTTGACGATCTGACCGTCGGGCATCGTGATGCGCGTGCCGGCGGTGACGTACAGCCCGGCCTCGACGACACACTCGTCGCCGAGTGCGATCCCGACGCCTGCCTCGGCACCGACCAGGCAGCGCTCGCCGATGGAGATGATGACGTTCCCGCCGCCGGAGAGGGTGCCCATGGTGGAGGCGCCGCCGCCGATGTCGGAGCCGTTGCCGACGACGACGCCCGCGGAGATCCGGCCCTCGACCATGGAGGTGCCGAGCGTGCCTGCGTTGAAGTTGACGAAGCCCTCGTGCATCACGGTGGTGCCCTCGGCGAGGTGGGCGCCGAGACGGACGCGGTCGGCGTCGGCGATCCGGACCCCCTTGGGGGCGACGTAGTCCGTCATCCGCGGGAACTTGTCGATCGAGGTGACCTGGAGGTGCAGGCCCTCGGCGCGGGCGTTGAGCCGGACCTTCTCCACATCGTCGACGGCGACCGGACCGAGCGAGGTCCAGGCGACATTGGTGAGCAGCCCGAAGAGGCCGTCCAGGTTCTGGCCGTGCGGCTTCACCAGGCGGTGCGAGAGCAGGTGCAGACGCAGATAGGCGTCGTGGGCGTCCAGCGGCTTGTCGTCGAGGGAGGCGATGACCGTACGGACGGCGACGATCTCGACCCCGCGGCGGGCATCCAGACCGATGGCCTTGGCCGCGCCCTCACCGAGCAGGCCCGCCGCCTCGTCGGACGTGAGCCGCTCGGTTCCGGCCGGACCGGGCTCGGCGGAGAGCTCGGGAGCGGGGAACCAGGTGTCGAGAACGGTGCCGTCGCCGGCGACGGTGGCAAGCCCGGCGGCGACGGCGCCGGTGGTGCGAGGAGCAGTGGTGTCGGTCATGAGGAGAACCTAACCGGCAGGGCCGCGCCCGGGCGAACCGGTCTCATGTGCCGGTCCGGGATGCCACGCGATGCCCCGTGCCGGCCCGTGCACTGCCGGCCGGCTGCGCGTGGCGGCCGAAGGCGCGGGCGGGTGGGCGGCCGAGGGCGCGGGGCGGGTGAGTGGGCTGCCCCGGCCCGGCGCCTGAGGACGCCCCTCGCCCGTGGTGTCCGGACGACCATCCGGCCACCGGTCCTCCGGCGGGCGCCGTACCGTCACCCGGATCCCGGATCCCTCCCGGATCCCGGATCCCGGATCCCGGATCCCGCCCGTCGGCCGGGGCACCGGCGCCACCCGGTCCGTCAGCGCAGCACCCGCGCGAGCATCTCCCGCGCGTACGCCTCGTCGTAGTCCGCGCCCGTCAGCAGCACCTGCAGACAGATGCCGTCCATCAGCGCCACCAGCGCCCGCGCGGTGACCGCGTCCGTCCTGCGGGCGAGGATGCCGGCGACCCCTTCGGTCCACTCCGCCGCGACCGGCCGCAGGGCCGGGCGCCGCAGAGCGGCCAGATAGAGCTCGTACTCCAGCTCCACACCGGTTCGCTCCCCGCCGAGCCACTGCCCCATCAGCCGGGCGAGCTCGTCGGGGAGGTCGGCCTCCGGGTCGGTGAGGGTGCTGCTCTCGCGCAACGTCCTGCCGAAGCCCTCGTTCGCCTCCCGCAGCGCGGCGATGAGCAGCTCGTCCAGGGAGGCGAAGTGGTACGTCGTCGAGCCGAGGGGCACATCGGCCTCGGCCGCGACCGCGCGATGGCTGAGCCGCGTGATACCGCTGCGCCCCGCCACCCGGATCGCGGCCTCGATGATGCGCTGCCGCCGGTCGGGGTCGTAGCGCCTGCCGCGTCCCATCAGTGCGCACCACCGAGATTGAGCACGACGACACCGGCGACGATCAGGACAATGCCCGCGATCCTGGCGAAGCTCAGGGACTCGTTCAGGAAGAGGATGCCGATCGCGGCCACCGCGGCGGTGCCGATCCCGGCCCAGATCGCGTAGGCCGTGCCCACCGAGAGCGTCTTGAGCGTCTGCGCGAGCAGCGCGAAGGCGAGCACATAGCCCACCACGGTGATCAGCGAGGGCCACAGTTTGGTGAAGCCCTCGCTGAACTTCATGGCCGTCGTGCCTGCCACCTCTGCCGCGATGGCCGCAGCCAGCAGTCCGTATCCCATGTGTACGAGGGTACACAACGATGTGTACGAACGTACGCAACGTTGGCATGTCCCGGCCCGCTACCGTGTCCCGGACAACCAGGGACGAGAACAGGACACACGGGGGGTCTGAGGATGTCGGAGAACTTGGGGTGGGGCCCGTACGGCGGTGCGCCGGGATGGGGCGGCTGGGCCCCGCCTCCGCCACCCAAGCCCGGGGTGATACCCCTGGGGCCGCTCACGCTCGGCGACATCCTCAGCGGCTCGTTCACGACGATCGGCCGCTACTGGAAGCAGCTGATCGGCATGGCCCTGGCCGTGTACGGAGCCGCGATCCTGGCCGTCGTGGTCGCGTGCGCCATCGCGTACTCCGCGGTCAACGACGACTTCCGGGCCCTGGTGGACACCGCGCCCGGATCGGACCCCAGCTGGGACGAGGGCGCCTCGCTGCTCATCGCCGTCATCTCCGTGTGGCTGGTCGCCGTGCTGTCGATGGTCCTCGCGGCGGCGATGCTGCAGGCGGCCATCCCGGCGGTCCTCCAGGACGCGGTCCTCGGGCGCCCCACGACCTTCGGCACCGTATGGCGCCGGGCCGCGCGGCGGATGCCCGCGGTACTCGGGGCCACGTTCCTCAGCGGGCTCGTCGCCCTCGTTCCGGTGGCCCTGGCGATGCTGGCGTTCGTCGGGACCATCCTCGCCCTGACCGGCCAGGACGACTTCGCCGGGGCGGGCGGATTCGCCCTGCTCGGCTTCCTCGGCGCCCTGGCGACCGCACCGCTCGCGATCTGGCTCTGGGTGAAGTTCACCTTCGCCCCGGCCGCCGCCGTCTTCGAGAACCAGGGACCGGTCCAGGCGCTGCGCCGCTCTGCCGCGCTGGTGCGCGGCGACTGGTGGCGGGTCTTCGGAATCTCGCTGCTGGCGTATCTGATGGCAGCGGTGGTCAGCACGATGCTGCAGTACGCCGTGAGCATCCTGGGCATGTTCCCCGGCATGTTCGGCGCATCGGCCATCGACGAGGACGACGGCGTCACCGCGGTGATCGTCGCGATGAGCGGCTACCTCGTCATCACTCTGGTGGGCCATCTGGTCGCCCAGATCATCGTGTCGACCGTCCCCTGCGTGGTGAACGGCCTGCTCTACGTCGACGAGCGCATGCGCAAGGAGAACCTGGCCCCGACTCTGGCCGAGGCGGCGGGAACACCCCTGCCGACGGACCCGCCGATGCCCTACGGCTCCTACGGGCCGCCCGGCCCGACCGCACCCGGGGGTCCGCCGGTCACTCCGTGAGTGACCTCTTGGGCCTCAGCACGCAGAACTCGTTCCCCTCGGGATCCTCCAGGACCACCCAGCCCACGTCCGCGCCCTGTCCGACGTCGGCCCTGCGGGCTCCGAGCGCGAGGATCCTCTTCACCTCGGCGGCCTGATCGTCGGGTGTGAGATCGATGTGCAGCCGGTTCTTGGCGGTCTTCCTCTCCGGCACCGGCACGAAGCACATGCCCGGCATCGCGAACTCATCGGCGCCGATGACGATTTCGTCCTCGGCCTCGAAGAGCACCCGCCAGTCGAGGACCCGGCACCAGAACCGTGCAAGGCGCGGCAGATCGTGGGCGTCGACAACGAGGTGGTACATACGAACGGCCATGTCCGCCAGTGTGCCTGGCGGACATGGCCGTCGTCGGGTCTCCGGATCTGCCGGGATGTCAGACGTTGAAGCCCAGGGCGCGCAGCTGCTCACGCCCGTCGTCCGTGATCTTGTCCGGACCCCACGGCGGCATCCAGACCCAGTTGATCTTCAGCTCGCTGACGATGCCGTCCGTCGCCGACTTCGCCTGGTCCTCGATCACATCGGTCAGCGGGCAGGCCGCGGACGTCAGCGTCATGTCCAGCGTGGCGACATTGGAGTCGTCGATGTGGATGCCGTAGATCAGCCCGAGGTTGACCACGTCGATGCCCAGCTCGGGGTCGACGACGTCGTACAGGGCTTCGCGGACCTCCTCCTCGGAGGCCTTCGTGCTCGTCGGCGTCGCGGCCTTGGACGAGAAGGTCTCCTCGTCCGGCCAGTCCTTCTCCGCCGTGGTCTCGGGGTTCTCGGTCATACCGTCTTCCTTTCGGCGCTCTCGCCCAGGGCCTGGGCGGTCGCGTCCTTCCACGCCATCCAGCTCAGCAGGGCGCACTTGACCCGTGCCGGATACTTCGAGACACCGGCGAACGCGACCGCGTCCTCCAGTACCTCCTCCATCGCATCGTCCGGCTCGATCTGCCCCTTGGACTGCATCAGCTCCAGGAAGGTGGACTGGATCTTCTGTGCTTCGGCCAGCTCCTTGCCGACGAGCAGCTCATTGAGCACGGAGGCGGACGCCTGGCTGATGGAGCAGCCCTGGCCCTCGTAGGAGACGTCCTCGATGAGCGTGCCGTCGTACTTCACACGGAGGGTGATCTCGTCGCCGCAGGTCGGATTGACGTGGTGCACCTCGGCGTCGCCGTCCCGCAAGCCCCGCCCGTGCGGGTGCTTGTAGTGGTCCAGGATGACGTCCTGGTACATCGAATCAAGCTTCACGCGTCAAAGTCCCTCATCCGAAGAAGTTGCGGACGTGCTCCAGGCCGTCGATCAGTGCATCCACCTCGGCCGGCGTGGAGTACAGATAGAACGACGCCCGCGTGGTCGCAGGAATTCCGTACCGCAGGCACACGGGTCGGGCGCAGTGGTGGCCGACCCGTACCGCGATGCCCTGCTCGTCGAGTACCTGGCCCACGTCGTGCGGATGGATGTCGCCGAGCACGAACGAGATCGCCGCGCCGCGGTCCTCGGCCGTGACCGGGCCGATGATCCGCAGGTCGGGGACTTCCTGGAGACGCTGGACGGCGTACTCCGTGATCGCATGCTCATGCTGGGCGATCTTGTCCATGCCGATCGAGGTGAGGTAGTCCACGGCTGCGCCGAGACCGACGGCCTGCGCGATCGGAGGCGTACCGGCCTCGAACTTGTGCGGCGCGGGGGCGTAGGTCGACGAGTGCATCGACACGGTCTCGATCATCTCGCCACCGCCCAGGAACGGCGGGAGGTCCTCCAGCAGCTCCTGGCGGCCCCAGAGCACGCCGATGCCGGTCGGACCGCACATCTTGTGCCCCGTGAAGGCCACGAAGTCGGCGCCCAGCGCCTGGACGTCCAGCGGCATGTGCGGCGCGGCCTGCGAGGCGTCGACGAGGACGAGCGCGCCGACCTCCTGCGCACGGCGGACGATCTGTTCGACCGGGTTGACGGTGCCCAGGATGTTGGAGACCAGCACGAACGAGACGATCTTCGTCTTCTCGGTGATGATCTCGTCGATGTTGGACAGGTCGAGGCGGCCGTCGTCGGTGAGGCCGAACCACTTCAGCTTCGCACCGGTGCGCTGCGCCAGCAGCTGCCACGGCACGATGTTGGAGTGGTGCTCCATCTCCGTGATGACTATCTCGGTCTCGTGGTCCACGCGGTAGGGCTCGTCCGCCCAGCCCAGCATGTTGGCCACGAGGTTCAGGGACTCCGACGCGTTCTTGGTGAAGATCACCTCGTCGCGGCTCGGCGCGTTGATGAAGGCGGCGACCTTGTCGCGGGCGCCCTCGTACAGTGCCGTGGCCTCCTCGGCGAGCACATGCACACCGCGGTGGACGTTGGCGTTGTGCTGTTCGTAGTACTCGCTGAGCACGTCGAGCACCTGGCGCGGCGTCTGCGAAGTCGCCGCGTTGTCCAGGTAGACGAGCTTCTTCCCGTCGTGCAGGACACGGTCGAGGATCGGGAAGTCCTTGCGGAGCGCCTCGGTGTCGAGGAGGCCGGGGAGCCCCTGGCGGGGATGGATCACGCGGATACGCCACCCTTCGTGTATGCCTCGTAGCCTTCGGCCTCGAGCTTGTCCGCGAGCTCGGCGCCGCCGGACTCGGCGATACGGCCGTTCGCGAACACATGGACGAAGTCGGGCTTGATGTAGCGCAGGATGCGCGTGTAGTGCGTGATCAGCAGGGTGCCGACCTCGCCGGTCTCACGGACCCGGTTGACACCCTCGGAGACGGTGCGCAGGGCGTCGACGTCGAGGCCGGAGTCGGTCTCGTCCAGGATCGCGATCTTCGGCTTGAGAAGCTCCAGCTGAAGGATCTCGTGGCGCTTCTTCTCACCGCCGGAGAAGCCCTCGTTGACGTTGCGCTCGGCGAAGGCCGGGTCCATCTGGAGACGCTCCATGGTCTCCTTGACCTCCTTCACCCAGGTGCGCAGCTTGGGGGCCTCGCCGCGGATCGCGGTGGCGGAGGTGCGCAGGAAGTTGGAGACCGAGACACCCGGGACCTCGACCGGGTACTGCATGGCGAGGAAGACGCCGGCGCGTGCGCGCTCGTCGACGGACATCTCCAGGACGTCCTCGCCGTCCAGGGTCACGGAGCCATCGGTGATCGTGTACTTGGGGTGGCCCGCGAGAGAGTAGGCGAGGGTCGACTTGCCGGAGCCGTTGGGGCCCATGATGGCGTGGGTCTCGCCC
Organism: Streptomyces sp. NPDC043861; assembly: GCF_056435905.1. Classification (NCBI taxonomy): domain Bacteria; kingdom Bacillati; phylum Actinomycetota; class Actinomycetes; order Kitasatosporales; family Streptomycetaceae; genus Streptomyces; species Streptomyces sp. NPDC043861. Next base: position 122,334 of record NZ_JBWKDP010000005.1, read on the forward strand.
TGCTTCACGGTCAGGTCGACGCCCTTGAGGATCTCCCGGGGGCCGTTCTCGGCCTCGACGGAGACGTGCAGGTCGCGGATTTCAAGCGTTGCCATGGGTGACTCAGGACTCCTGGGTGACGGAGACGAGCACATCGTCCCCTTCGATCTTTACGGGGTACACGGGGACGGGGCGCGTCGCGGGAAGGCCGGACGGCTTGCCGGTGCGGAGGTCGAAGCTGGAGCCGTGCAGCCAGCACTCGATCTGGCAGTCCTCCACCTCGCCCTCGGAGAGGGAGACGTTCGCGTGCGAGCAGATGTCGTGGATCGCGAACACCTCGCCCTCCGTGCGGACGACGGAGACCGGCGTGCCGTCGAGTTCCACCCTCTTCGGGGTGTCCTCCTCCAGCTCGCTCAGCCCACAGGCTCGGACGAAGGCCATCAGAGGGACGCCTCCAGCTCGGCATCGATCTTGGCGATGAGGCGCTCCTCGACGTCGGGCAGCCCGATCTGCTGCACCAGCTCGGCGAAGAAGCCACGGACGACCAGACGACGGGCCTCGGCCTCCGGGATGCCGCGGGCCATCAGGTAGAACAGCTGCTCGTCGTCGAAGCGGCCGGTGGCGGAGGCGTGGCCGGCGCCGACGATCTCGCCGGTCTCGATCTCCAGGTTCGGTACGGAGTCGACCCGCGCCCCGTCCGTGAGGACGAGGTTGCGGTTCATCTCGTAGGTGTCGGTGCCCTCGGCCTTGGCCTCGATGAGCACGTCGCCGATCCACACCGCGTGCGCGTCGTCGCCCTGGAGCGCGCCCTTGTAGGCGACGTTGGACTTGCAGTGCGGGGCGTTGTGGTCGACCAGCAGGCGGTGTTCCTGGTGCTGGCCGGCATCGGTGAAGTACAGACCGAGGAGCTCGGCCTCGCCGCCCGTGCCCGCGTACGACACGCGCGGGTGGAGCCGTACGACATCGCCGCCGAAGGTGACCACGATCGACTTGAAGGAGGCGTCGCGGCCGACCAGCGCGTTGTGCTGGGCGACGTGGACGGCCTTGTCGTCCCAGTCCTGGACGGAGACGACGGTCAGCCTGGCGCCGTCACCGAGGACGTAGTCGACGTTGGCCGCGAGGGCCGCGTGACCGGTGTGGTCGATCACGACGACGGCCTCGGCGAAGGCACCGAGCTCGATGTGCTGGTGGCCGAAGGCGGTACCGCCCTCGCCGTGCACGGAGATCCGGATCGGCTCCGTGAGCACGGCCTCCTTGGGGACCGTGACGATGGAGGCCTTCTCGAAGGACGAGTAGGCCTGGGCGGCGACCCGGTCCACCGGGGTGCCTGCCTTGCCGAGCCGGGCGTCGTCACGTCCGACCGTCTGCACCGTGACGTCCTGAGGAGCGCTGACCTCGACGGTCACACCGCCCGCGGTCGCGACCGCGGTGCCGTCGTGCAGCCCGGCGAGACGGTCCAGCGGGGTGAACCGCCACTCCTCCTCCCGCCCGTGCGGGACGGGGAAGTCCGCCACGTCGAAGGACGGGGGCGCGCTCATGCGCGTGGCGACGGTGGACTCGGCGGCCACCGCGATCGACCCGGCAGTGGTGGAGCCCGCCGGAATGTTCTGAGCCTCAGCCATGGCTGTCGTAGTGCTCGCTTTCTCGGATAAGTCGGTGCTGATGGGTGGGGACGGTGGCCTCAGCCGACCGCGCCCTCCATCTGGAGCTCGATCAGCCGGTTGAGCTCGAGGGCGTACTCCATGGGCAGCTCCTTGGCGATCGGCTCGACGAAGCCGCGCACGATCATCGCCATCGCCTCGAACTCGGTCATGCCGCGGCTCATCAGGTAGAAGAGCTGGTCCTCGGAGACCTTGGAGACGGTGGCCTCGTGGCCCATGGAGACGTCGTCCTCGCGGACGTCCACGTACGGGTAGGTGTCGGAGCGGGAGATCGTGTCGACGAGCAGGGCGTCACAGAGCACGTTCGACTTGGCGCCCGGTGCGCCCTCGCCGATCTCGATCAGACCACGGTAGGACGTACGGCCGCCGCCTCGCGCCACCGACTTGGAGACGATGTTGGACGAGGTGTTCGGGGCCATGTGGACCATCTTGGCGCCGGCGTCCTGGTGCTGGCCCTCGCCCGCGAAGGCGATGGACAGGGTCTCGCCCTTGGCGTGCTCACCCATCAGGTAGACGGCCGGGTACTTCATGGTCACCTTGGAGCCGATGTTGCCGTCGACCCACTCCATGGTCGCGCCCTCGTACGCCACGGCGCGCTTGGTGACCAGGTTGTAGACGTTGTTCGACCAGTTCTGGATCGTCGTGTAGCGGCAGCGGCCGCCCTTCTTGACGATGATCTCGACGACCGCGCTGTGCAGCGAGTCCGAGGAGTAGATCGGAGCGGTGCAGCCCTCGACGTAGTGGACGTAGGCGTCCTCGTCGACGATGATCAGCGTCCGCTCGAACTGACCCATGTTCTCCGTGTTGATGCGGAAGTAGGCCTGCAGCGGGATGTCCACATGGACGCCCTTGGGGACGTAGATGAACGAGCCGCCGGACCACACGGCCGTGTTCAGCGAGGCGAACTTGTTGTCGCCGACCGGGATGACGGTGCCGAAGTACTCCTTGAAGAGCTCCGGGTGCTCCTTCAGCGCGGTGTCCGTGTCGAGGAAGATGACGCCCTGCTCCTCCAGGTCCTCACGGATCTGGTGGTAGACGACCTCGGACTCGTACTGTGCGGCGACACCGGCGACCAGGCGCTGCTTCTCCGCCTCCGGGATGCCGAGCTTGTCGTACGTGTTCTTGATGTCCTCGGGCAGCTCCTCCCAGGAGGCGGCCTGCTGCTCGGTGGAGCGGACGAAGTACTTGATGTTGTCGAAGTCGATGCCCGACAGGTCGGAGCCCCAGCTCGGCATCGGCTTCTTGTCGAACAGCCGCAGACCCTTGAGCCGCAGCTTCAGCATCCACTCCGGCTCGTTCTTCTTCGCGGAGATGTCGCGGACGACGTCCTCCGAAAGACCACGCCTGGCAGAGGCGCCTGCGACGTCGGAGTCGGCCCAGCCGTATTCGTACGTGCCCAGACCCTCGAGTTCGGGGTGGGCAGTCTCCGTGGGGAGAGTCATGCGGGGTTCCTCCCGGCCGTGCTTGCAGATGCTGATGTGTCGGTCTTCGTGGTGGTGCTGTCGCTGCTCGTGCCGCCGCCTGCCTTCGGGATGAAGGTCGTACAGACACCGTCGCCGTGGGCGATGGTGGCCAGACGCTGCACATGAGTCCCGAGCAGGCGGGAGAAGAACTCCGTCTCCGCCTCGCACAGCTGCGGGTACCGCTCGGCGGCATGGGCGACCGGGCAGTGGTGCTGGCACAGCTGCTCGCCGACCGGGGCGTTACGGGCCGTAGCAGCGTACCCGTCGGCGGTCAACGCCTTGGCAAGTGCCTCGGTACGGTCCTCGGGGTCCGCGGCCTCGACGGCCGCGCGGTACGCCTCGGCCTGGGCCTCGATCCGGTCACGGGCGAATGCGGCCACGGCCGCTTCTCCTCCCGCGTTCTCCTCGATCCAGCGCAGGGCGTCGACGGCGAGCGTGTCGTAGGACTGCTCGAAGGCGTCCCGGCCGCAGTCGGTGAGCGCGAAGACCTTGGCGGGGCGGCCGCGCGTACGCGCTCCGTAGACCCGCTTCTCGTGCGCCGCGACGACGTCGTCGTGCACCAGCGCGTCGAGATGGCGGCGAACGGCGGCCTGGGTGAGGCCGAGCCGCTGTGCAAGGTCGGCGACGGTGGACGGCCCGTGGTCCAGGATGGACCGCGCGACCCGGTTGCGCGTGGAACGCTCCCCGGTCCCGAGTTCCTCCTGAGGGGTCTCCCCGACAGCTCGACCGTTTTTCACAACGCCATTGTTGCGTAATTCCCGAGAGACTGACAAGCCGCATCCCACCGGACCGACGGTGCCCTGCATCACTTAGGGAAACCTAACCTGACCTGCGGAAATGATCACTCGAGGTTCATTTCCGCGGGGGCGCTCCGGGGCGGCCGGGCGGACCCCGAAGATCGCCGCGACCCCACTGACCGGGCGTTTTGTCCCTCCGCCGCCGTGTCCGGCCGACTCCCGTCGGCGCGCCGCTCCGGAGGCTCAGCGACTCCCGGGCACAGGAGCCACCGTCGTCCCCCGGGACGTCGCCGCACGTGCGAAGGCGGTCGCATCCCGAACGGCCGCACCCCCCGGATCGTTGTTGAAATACGCGAAGACGTCGTCCCCGTCCGGCCAGGTGTCGGCGATGCGTCCGGCCCAGGCGGCGAGGGCCCGGCGCCCGTACCGTGGCCACGGCTCCGCCCGGCCCTCGTGGAACCGCACATAACCCCAGTCGGCCGTGCGCCAGAGCGGTGTCACCGGCCGGGACCCGCGGTCCGCCCAGCACAGGGCCGCTCCCCGGCTGCGCAGCACCTCCCCGACCTCGTCCGTCCACCAGGAGTCGTGCCGGGGCTCGACGGCCACGCGCACCCGGCGCGGGAAGCAGGCGAGCGCCGCGTCCAGGGCACCGGGGTCGCACCGGAGGGTGGGCGGGAGCTGGAGCAGCACGGGTCCCAGCCGGTCCTTCAGCGCTGCCGCGCGGCTCATCAGACGGTGAACGGGTTCTTCCGGGTCACGCAGTCGTCGGATGTGGGTCAGATAGCGGCTCGCCTTCACCGCGAAGACGAATCCGTCCGGAGTGCGGTCACGCCAGTCGGCGAAGGTCCTGGACTCGGGCAGCCGGTAGAAGGCGTTGTTGCTCTCGACTGTCGTGAAATGCCGTCCGTACTCCTCCAGCCAGAGACGCTGGGGCAGCTCCTCGGGGTAGAGCCCGCCCCGCCAGTCCTTGTACTGCCACCCGGAGGTTCCGATGAGCAGGGGCATGAGGGGATCCTTCCCCGCAGCCTGCCGCTCACCCGGCCGGTGGCGGACCGTCGCGTCCTGAGGGCCTGGGCCCGCAGCGGCGGGATCCGGACCCGGCGGACCGGACGCCCCCCGCGGCTCCTTAGACTTCCCCGCATGAACAACGAGTCCGTCGTCCAGGTCCGGGGCCTGGTCAAGCGGTACGGAGCCAGGACCGCCGTGGACGGGCTCGACCTCGACGTCCGCGCCGGTACGGTGACCGCCGTCCTCGGTCCCAACGGGGCAGGCAAGACCACCACGGTCGAGACGTGCGAGGGCTACCGCCGCGCGGACTCGGGCACGGTCCGCGTCCTCGGACTCGACCCGGTGACCGATGCGGCGCGCCTGCGCCCGCGGATCGGCGTGATGCTCCAGTCCGGCGGTGTCTACTCCGGCGCCCGGGCGGACGAGATGCTCCGCCACATGTCCGGGCTGCACGCCGACCCGCTCGACGTGGACGCCCTGATCGAGCGCCTGGGACTCGGCTCCTGCGGCCGTACGACGTACCGGCGTCTGTCCGGCGGACAGCAGCAGCGGCTCGCGCTCGCCATGGCCGTCGTCGGCCGCCCCGAGCTGGTCTTCCTGGACGAGCCGACCGCGGGGCTCGACCCCCAGGCCCGCCGGTCGACCTGGGACCTGGTGCGGGAGCTGCGCACGGACGGGGTCACCGTGGTCCTCACCACGCACTACCTGGACGAGGCGGAGGAACTCGCGGACGATGTCGCGATCATCGACGCGGGGCGAGTCGTCGCACAGGGCAGCCCCGATCAGCTGTGCCGCGGCGGTGCCGAGAACACCCTGCGCTTCACCGGCCGCCCCGGCCTCGATCTGGGTTCGCTGCTGAAGGCGCTGCCGGACGGCACGTCCGCCGCGGAGCTGACGCCCGGGGCCTACCGGATCGCGGGCACCGTCGACCCCCAGCTGCTCGCCACGGTCACGTCCTGGTGCGCGCAGCACGGAGTGATGCCCGACGGCATCTCGGTGGAGCGGCACACGCTCGAGGACGTCTTTCTGGAACTGACGGGGAAGGAGCTGCGGTCGTGACGGCTCAGACGGCGACGGACAGGGGTGCCGGCATGACGCCCGGCACGTACGCACCGAATCCCGGAGCCGCCCCCGTGGGGCGGATGATCATGGCGCAGGCGGCGCTGGAGACGAGGATGCTGCTGCGCAACGGCGAGCAGCTGCTGCTGACCGTGGTCATCCCGTCGCTGGTGCTCGTGCTCTTCTCCACGGTCGACATCGTCGAGACCGGCGCGGGCAGGGCGGTGGACTTCCTCGCCCCCGGCGTGCTGGCCCTCGCGGTGATGTCCACCGCCTTCACCGGCCAGGCCATCGCCACCGGCTTCGAACGCCGCTACGGCGTGCTCAAGCGGCTCGGTGCCTCGCCGCTCCCCCGCTGGGCGCTGATGACGGCCAAGACGCTGTCCGTCCTGGTCACGGAGGTGCTGCAGATCGTCCTGTTGACGCTGATCGCCTTCGCGCTGGGCTGGACACCGCACGGCGGCCCCGTCCCCGTATTTCTTCTGCTGGTCCTCGGGACGGCCGCGTTCTCCGGGCTCGGGCTGCTGATGGCCGGCACGCTGAAGGCCGAGGCGACCCTCGCCGCCGCGAACCTGGTCTTCCTGCTGCTGCTGGTGGGCGGCGGCGTGATCGTGCCCCTGGACAGGTTCCCGGACACCGCCCGCGCGGTGCTGGACCTGCTTCCCATCTCGGCACTCTCGGACGGGCTGCGGGACGTGCTCCAGGACGGGGCGGCGATGCCGTGGGCCGATCTCGGGATCCTGGCCGGATGGGCGGTGCTCGGCCTGGGCGCGGCGGCGAGGTTCTTCCGCTGGGAATGAGCCCGCGCCACGGTGGACGGGCCCGCGGGCGGACGGTCGGAGCGTGCGCGGGAATGATCCCTCTCGCCCGTCTCGCACCCCTCGTGAAAGCTTGCACAAGCGGCCCTCTACGATAGTCGCCGTGCAGACCCCCCTCGCCCACATCGCCCAGCGCTGGACGCCGACCCCCCGGACCGTCCGGCGCGCCGCGCTCTCCGCCATCGTGATGAGCGTGGTCATCATCGTCACCGGCGGCGCGGTCCGCCTGACCGGCTCGGGCCTCGGCTGCGACACCTGGCCCAAGTGCACGGACGACAGCCTCTTCGCCACGCCCGAACAGGGCATCCACGGAGCCATCGAGTTCGGCAACCGCATGCTGACCTACGTGCTGTCGGCGGCGGTCGGCTGGGCCATCGTCGCGGCCCGCTCCACGAAGCCGTTGCGCCGCGGGCTCACCAGGCTCGGCTGGGCACAGTTCTGGCTCGTCATGAGCAACGCCGTGATCGGCGGGATCACCGTGTGGGCGGGCCTCAACCCGTGGACCGTCGCCGGGCACTTCCTGGCCGCCAACGCCCTGCTGACCGTGGCCACGATCACCTGGGTGCGGGCGGGCGAGGGCGACAGCGCACCGAGGCCACGGGTGCCCCGGCCGGTGCGCAAGCTGTCCTGGGCGCTGCTGACCGTCTCGGCGCTGCTGATCGCCGCGGGCACGGTGGTGACCGGCTCGGGCAAGCACGCGGGCGACAGCAGCGATGTGCCGCGCATGCCGTTCGACTGGGTGAACGCCGCGCACGTGCACGCCGCGCTGGCCTGGCTGGTGTGCGCGCTCGCCGTGGCGATGTGGCTGGTGCTGCGGGTGGTGGACGCCCCCGACGACACCCGGGCCCGGGCCCGTGATCTGCTCCTCGTCCTGCTTGCGCAGGGGGTGATCGGCTATGTGCAGTTCTTCACCGATGTGCCCGAGCTGCTGGTCGGCGCCCATATGCTCGGCTCCTCACTGATGTGGATCGCTGCGCTCCGGCTGGCGCTCAGCCTGCGGGAACGGCCGCTGGACACCCCGGCGGTCCGTACGCCGTCCGACGCGGAGCTCACCGCGGCCTGACGGCCGTCCCGTGATCCCCGCCCGACCAGGGGAGGAGGCCGGGGGTCACCCGGCGAGTCCGTAGACGCGGCGGGCGTTGTCCGCGGCGATCATCCCCGCCACCCGCTGGGCGTCCGACCGGCACCAGGCCCCGTCGACGACCCAGCCGCTCAGCACCCGTCCCAGGGCCTCCCGGAAGATCCGGGCCCCGACCACATGCAGTTCGGGCAGCCCGCGGGCCCCGCTGGAGAACAGCAGCTTGCCGAACGGCGCCAGCTCCAGGATCTCCGCGAGGACGGACGCGGCCCCGGCACCCGTGTGGGCGAGCGCGGGTCCCACGTCGGCGTACACATGCGGGAAGACACTCGCCAGATGCGCGGCATGACGGTGGTACGGGTAGCCGTGCAGCAGCACCAGATCGGTGCCGAGCCCGGTCGTGGCCGCCGCGAAACCGGTGAGCATCAGCGGGTCGTCGACCCCCACATGGATCTGCAGCGGCCGCCCCGACGAGACGGCCATCCAGAGAAGATGCCGCAGCAGCACGGGGTCGGTGAGCCGGCCCCCGACCTGGCGCCCGGTCAGCCAGCGACCCGTCGCGCCGCGCACCTCGCCGGGTCCCGGCGGCTCGGGCGCGAGAGCGAGCCCATGGCGTACGCCCGCGACCGAGGTGAATGCGACGGCCGATCCGGCGGCGCCGTGCACGGCCTCGGCAAGATTTGCGAGGAAGCACTCGACGGTGCCGGAGGTGTCGGCGACCTGTTCGGCCAGCTGCTCGAGACGGACGATCTCATGGGCCTCGGCCGAGCCCGTGGCGGCGATCTCGGGGAGTCCCGTGAGATCCCCGGGCAGCCCGGTATCCACCAGATAGGTGGAGATGCCGCTGGCGCGCAGCAGCCGCCTGCCGGCTTCCAGGACGCCCAGCTCCCTGCGGCGCGCGAGATAGTGCGCGGGCGGGCAGTGCGGCTCCAGGCCGAGGAGCGGCGGACACCAGCGCCGTACGGCGAAGCCGGTCTGGGTGTCGAAGAAGGTGGTGCCGGGCGCGGGCGGACCGGCGGTCCTGCCGAGGTGCGCCTCGAAGGAGCCGAGGCCCAGCTCGGTGCGGAGGACACCGTGGCAGTACTGATCGACCAGGGACGGCGTATCGATCATCCGGGGCTCCCAGCGGTGGACGGCTTCCACACGTCCTAACGGGTGAGCCCCGCGCGAGGTGTTGCCCATCGCCGTACGGGCCTGTCGGCGGCTCGGCGTGCGCGGGCGTGCGTCCCGGGCGCCGGGGTGGCACGCGCGGGTGCCGTGGAGAGCGCCCCGCGCCGGGAACGGCGGACCGAACCGGCCCGCCCGCGTCAGGTGCGACACCCCAGCCAGGCCCGGCGGTACCGCGCCGGTCCGGGAAGTCGGCGCCGTGCGAGCCGGGCAGCCCCGGGGCCGTGCGATGGGGACGTCCCGTACCCCGGCGCAACCGCTCGGGCCGGAGGCACCTGGGCGCGAGGGAAGCCACCCGCCCGGGCGACCCTCCGGCCGCGTGTCCGGCAACCACGGCGCCGCGGCAGCCGCCTGTGCGGCGCACGCCGGGCTGCCCCTCGGGCGGCGCGCGTCGGGCGGCGCGCGTCACTGATGCGGGCCCGGCGACAGGCGGTGGGGGGTGTCCGGTGCGCGGGCGCCGGCCGGCGCACCTGGTTCACGCCCCTGCACCGCGCGTGGTGACGGCTCGGCCGTCAGCCGTTCTTCGGGCCGCCGAGCTGGATGCCGGCCATGCGCGTCCACTCGTAGGGTCCGGTGCGGACCTTCGCCGCGAAATCGCCGTCGAACGACTCGTGCAGGGTGATGCCGGACTTCTCGGCGGCGCTGACCGCGATGGCGTGGGTGGGTGCGACGAGATCGCCCCAGCCGCCGTCCTCGCCGACGAGGACGATGCGGGTACCCGTCTGCCCGATGTACGCGAGCTGGCCCTCGGCGCCTCCGTGCGCCTTGGCGAAGGAACCGATCTGCTTGGCGAGCTTCGCCGCCTTGCGCTCAGCCCGGGCGTCGGGCTGGGGAGTGGTCTCGTCGACCTGCTGGGTGTCTGCCATGACCAGGATGCTACTCGCGGGTAGATCCACTGGCGACCGTCGGGCCACGTGGTCTGGGCCACGCGTCGTCCGCTCCCCGGGCCCGGATCGGGAGAAACGGCGACGGGCCCGCGACGGGCCCGTACCGGAGGCCGGAGGCGAAGTCCCGGTGGCGCGAGGGCCGGTCGGGCGGCCGTCAGCGCAGGAACGGGTCCACGGCCACCGCCACGAACAGCAGCGAGACATAGGTGATCGACCAGTGGAAGAGCCGCATCTCCTTGAGCTTGCCGCCCGTGGCCCCGGCCTTCGCCCGGTTCTGCAGGGCGTGCGCCTCCCACAGCCACCAGCCACCCGTCACCAGGGCAACGGCCGTGTAGAACCAGCCGGTGTAGCCGAGTGGGGTCAGCAGCAGCGAGACGGCGACCATCACCCAGCTGTAGACGACGATCTGGCGGGCGACGACCCTGTTGGAGGCGATCACGGGGAGCATCGGCACGCCGACGCGCGCATAGTCCTCCTTCACCTTCATCGACAGCGGCCAGTAGTGCGGCGGCGTCCAGAAGAAGATGACGAGGAAGAGGATGACGGCGGCCCACGACACCGAGTTCGTGACGGCGGACCAGCCGATCAGCACCGGCATACAGCCCGCGATACCGCCCCACACGATGTTCTGCGCGGTACGCCGCTTCAGCAGCATCGTGTAGACGACGACGTAGAAGAGGAGCGCGCCGAGGGCGAGCGCCGCGGAGAGCCAGTTGACGAGCAGGCCGAACCACAGGGTCGAGCCCACCGCGAGGGTGAGGCCGAAGACCAGGCCCTCACGCGGCGAGACCATGCCGGTGACGAGCGGGCGCTGGGACGTACGGTCCATCAGGGCGTCGATGTCGCGGTCGATGTACATGTTCAGGGCGTTGGCACCACCCGCGGAGAGATATCCGCCGATGCACGTGGCCACCACGAGCCAGAGGTCGGGCACACCCTGGGCCGCCAGGAACATCACCGGAACGGTGGTGATGAGCAGCAGCTCGATGATCCGCGGCTTCGTGAGCGCCACGAATGCCTTGACGCGGGCCCCGAACGGCCGATGGCCCCCCGGGCTGGGAGTCAAGACGACCCCTGCGGGTCGGGACTCGACGGCCGTCACGCACACCCCTGACAGAGAAATCCCAGCAAGCCCCGAGGGTGAGATCCCCCGGTGAAGACTTGCGCGTACCACGCCACTCTAGACGTTGGCCGCATGCCGATCTTCGCGGGGGTGGGGTCGTGTTGAGCCGTGCGGCACGACGCTGCGTATTCACCGTCGGGGTCACCGACAGGAGGCGAAGTCGAGCCGCGGAGCGCACCCTGGCAGTGCGGGCAGTGTCCGAGGGGAGAGACGTGCTCCCGAGAGGATGCGCACTGCTGCGAGGGTAGGCTCGACAGCGCCCGGTACACCCCTAAGTCACCGGGACCCGAACATGTGGAGAGGAGCCCTGACCCAGGGTGAGCACCAAGCCGACCACCACAGACCTCGAGTGGACCGCATTGGACCAGCGGGCCGTGGACACCGTCCGTGTCCTTGCCGCTGACGCCGTACAGAAGGTCGGCAACGGCCATCCGGGAACGGCCATGAGCCTGGCCCCCGCGGCGTACGTCCTCTTCCAGAAGCTGATGCGGCACGACCCCGCCGATGCGGACTGGACCGGTCGCGACCGGTTCGTGCTCTCCGCGGGCCACTCCAGTCTGACCCTCTACATCCAGCTCTACCTGGCCGGGTACGGCCTGGAGCTGGATGACCTCGAGGCCTTCCGCACCTGGGGTTCCAAGACCCCGGGCCACCCGGAGTACGGCCACACCGTCGGCGTCGAGACGACAACCGGTCCGCTGGGCCAGGGCGTGGCCAACGCCGTCGGCATGGCCATGGCTGCCCGCTACGAGCGCGGCCTGTTCGACCCGGACGCCGCGCCGGGCACCTCCCCGTTCGACCACACCGTCTGGGCCATCGCGGGCGACGGCTGCCTCCAGGAGGGCATCTCCCACGAGGCGTCCTCGCTGGCCGGCCACCAGAAGCTCGGCAACCTCGTGCTGCTGTGGGACGACAACCACATCTCGATCGAGGGCGACACCGAGACCGCCGTCTCCGAGGACACGCTGAAGCGGTACGAGTCCTACGGCTGGCACGTCCAGCGCGTGGCGCAGCTGCCCAGTGGCGACCTGGACCCGGTCGGCCTGTACAGGGCGCTGAAGGCGGCTCAGGAGGAGACCGAGCGTCCCTCCTTCATCGCCGCCCGCTCCATCATCGCCTGGCCCGCCCCGCACGCGCAGAACACCGAGGCGGCGCACGGCTCGGCGCTGGGTGACGAGGAGGTTGCGGCCACCAAGCGCGTCCTGGGCTTCGACCCGGAGCGGACCTTCGAGGTCTCCGACGAGGTCATCGCGCACACCCGCGAGGCCCTGGACCGCGGCCGTGACGCCCGGGAGGAGTGGGAGAAGGCCTTCGCCGAATGGCGTACTGCCAACCCGGAGCGCGCTGCCGAGTTCGACCGGATCCGCTCGACGGAGCTGCCGGCCGGCTGGGAGGAGAAGCTCCCGGTGTTCGAGGCGGGCAAGGGTGTCGCCACCCGCGCCGCGTCGGGCAAGGTGCTGCAGGCGCTCGGCGATGTGATCCCCGAGCTGTGGGGCGGTTCCGCCGACCTGGCCGGTTCGAACAACACGACGATCGACAACACGTCGTCGTTCCTGCCGAAGGGCAACCCGCTGCCGGAGGCCGACCCGTACGGCCGCACCATCCACTTCGGCATCCGCGAGCACGCGATGGCCGCGGTGATGAACGGCATCGCGCTGCACGGCAACACCCGTATCTACGGCGGCACTTTCCTGGTGTTCTCCGACTACATGCGCAACGCGGTGCGACTGTCCGCGCTGATGCATCTGCCGGTGACCTACGTCTGGACGCACGACTCCATCGGTCTCGGCGAGGACGGCCCGACCCACCAGCCGGTGGAGCACCTGGCCTCCCTGCGCGCCATCCCCGGTCTGAACATCGTGCGGCCGGCCGACGCCAACGAGACCGCCATCGCCTGGCGCGAGATCCTCAGGCGCTACACGAAGAAGTTCGGCGTGGGTGCCCCGCACGGTCTGGCGCTGACCCGCCAGGGCGTGCCGACCTACGAGCCCAACGAGGATGCGGCCAAGGGCGGTTACGTGCTGTTCGAGGCCGACGGCGGCGACGCCGAGGTCGTGCTCATCGGCACCGGCTCCGAGGTGCACGTGGCCGTCGAGGCGCGCGAGCAGCTGCAGGCCGCGGGCATCCCGGCCCGGGTTGTCTCGATGCCGTCGGTCGAGTGGTTCGAGGAGCAGGACCAGGCGTACAAGGACAGCGTCCTGCCGCCGTCCCTGAAGGCCCGTGTGGCCGTCGAGGCCGGGATCGGGCTGACCTGGTACCGCTACGTCGGGGACGCCGGCCGGATCGTCTCGCTGGAGCACTTCGGCGCCTCGGCGGACGGCAAGGTGCTCTTCCGTGAGTTCGGGTTCACCCCCGAGAAGGTGGCGGCCGCCGCCCGGGAATCGATCGAAGCCGCCGCGCGCTGACGCCGGTGTACGACCAGTAGGAGATGCAATTCTCATGACAGACGCACTCAAGCGCCTCTCCGACGAAGGCGTGGCGATCTGGCTCGACGACCTGTCGCGCAGGCGGATCACCTCCGGCAATCTCGCCGAGCTGATCGACCAGCAGCATGTCGTGGGCGTCACGACCAACCCGTCGATCTTCCAGAAGGCCATCTCGGGCGGTGACGGCTACGAGCAGCAGCTCACCGATCTGGCCACCCGCAAGCTGACCGTCGAAGAGGCACTTCGCATGATCACGACGGCGGACGTCCGTGACGCCGCCGATGTGCTGCGCCCGGTGTTCGACTCCACGGGCGGCCAGGACGGCCGCGTGTCCATCGAGGTCGACCCCCGTCTCGCGCACAACACCGCGGCGACGATCGCCGAGGCCAAGCAGTTGGCCTGGCTGGTCGACCGGCCCAACACGTTCATCAAGATCCCGGCGACCAGGGCGGGCCTGCCGGCGATCACCGAGGTCATCGGCCTCGGCATCAGCGTCAATGTCACGCTGATCTTCTCGCTGGAGCGCTACCGCGAGGTGATGGACGCGTACCTGGCCGGTCTGGAGAAGGCGAAGGCCGCGGGCCTGGACCTGTCGAAGATCCGTTCTGTGGCGTCGTTCTTCGTCTCCCGGGTGGACACGGAGATCGACAAGCGCCTGGACGCGCTGGGCACGGACGAGGCGAAGCAGGCGCGCGGCAAGGCGGCGCTGGCCAACGCCCGCCTCGCGTACCAGGCCTACGAGGAGGTGTTCGGCTCTGCCGACAAGTCGACACCGCCCTCCGACCGCTGGCTTGCGCTGGACAAGGCCCAGGCCAACCCGCAGCGTCCGCTGTGGGCCTCGACCGGTGTCAAGGACCCGGCCTACAAGGACACGCTGTACGTGGACGAGCTGGTCGCCCCGGGCACGGTGAACACCATGCCGGAGGCCACACTCGAGGCCACCGCCGACCACGGGCAGATCACCGGTGACACGGTGCGCGGTTCGTACGAGCAGGCGCGTGCCGAGCTCGACGCCGTCGAGAAGCTCGGGATCTCCTACGACGACGTGGTGCAGCTGCTGGAGGACGAGGGCGTCGAGAAGTTCGAGGCGTCCTGGAACGACCTGCTCAAGTCGACGGAGGCGGAGCTCGAGCGCCTCGCTCCTTCGGAGGGCTGAGCATCTTGACTCCCGCACACGGAGCCAACCCGCTTCGTGACGCCGCGGACCGACGGCTCCCGCGTATCGCGGGGCCGTCGGGCCTGGTGATCTTTGGCGTTACGGGCGATTTGTCACGTAAGAAGTTGATGCCCGCCGTCTACGACCTGGCCAACCGGGGGCTCCTGCCGCCGGGCTTCTCGCTCGTGGGCTTCGCCCGCCGCGACTGGGACGACCAGGACTTCGCCGAGGAAGTCCACGAAGCCGTCAAGCAGCACGCCCGCACCCCCTTCCGCGAGGAGGTCTGGCAGCAGCTCATCCAGGGAATGCGCTTCGTCCAGGGCACCTTCGACGACGACAACTCGTTCGAGACGCTCAAGAAGACGATCATCGACCTCGATCAGGTCCAGGGCACCGGCGGCAACTTCGCGTTCTACCTCTCCGTGCCGCCGAAGTTCTTCCCCAAGGTCGTCCAGCAGTTGAAGAAGCACGGACTGGCCGACCAGAAGGACGGCTCGTGGCGGCGTGCCGTCATCGAGAAGCCCTTCGGCCACGACCTGGTCTCCGCCATGGAGCTCAACTCGATCGTCCATGAGGTCTTCGCCCCGGACCAGGTCTTCCGGATCGACCACTATCTGGGCAAGGAAACCGTCCAGAACATCCTGGCGCTCCGCTTCGCCAACACCCTCTTCGAGCCGATCTGGAACCGGTCGTACGTCGACCATGTGCAGATCACCATGGCCGAGGACATCGGCATCGGCGGCCGCGCCGGCTACTACGACGGCATCGGTGCCGCGCGTGACGTCATCCAGAACCACCTCCTCCAGCTTCTCGCGCTGACCGCGATGGAGGAGCCCGCTTCCTTCGACGCGGATGCACTGGCCGCCGAGAAGACCAAGGTGCTGGGCGCCGTCAAGCTGCCGAAGGACCTGGCGGCCGACACGGTGCGCGCCCAGTACGCCTCCGGCTGGCAGGGCGGCGAGAAGGTGGTCGGCTATCTCGAGGAAGACGGCATCAACCCCAAGTCGAACACCGACACCTACGCCGCCATAAAGCTGGAGATCGACAACCGCCGCTGGGCGGGCGTCCCCTTCTATCTCCGCACGGGCAAGCGTCTGGGCCGCAGGGTCACCGAGATCGCGGTCGTCTTCCAGCGCGCGCCGCACTCCCCGTTCGACCACACCGCCACCGAGGAACTGGGGCAGAACGCCCTGGTGTTCCGGGTCCAGCCGGATGAGGGCGTGACGATGCGGTTCGGCTCGAAGGTGCCGGGCACCTCGATGGAGGTCCGCGACGTCTCGATGGACTTCGCCTACGGCGAGTCCTTCACCGAATCGAGCCCCGAGGCCTATGAGCGGCTGATCCTCGATGTGCTGCTCGGCGACTCCAACCTCTTCCCGAGGCTGGCGGAGGTCGAGCTGTCCTGGAAGATCCTCGATCCGATCGAGCAGTTCTGGGAAAGGACCGGCAAGCCCGCGCAGTACCCCGCCGGGACCTGGGGTCCGGTCGAGGCCGACGAAATGCTCGCACGAGACGGACGGAGCTGGCGCCGGCCATGAAGATCGACCTTACGGACACCACCTCCGGAAAGATCAACAAGGCCCTGGTGCAGGGGCGGCGGGCGATCGGCACGCCGGCCGTCGGCATGGTCCTCACCCTCGTCATCGTCACGGACGAGGAGAACGCGTACGACGCCCTGAAGGCCGCCAACGACGCGTCCCGCGAGCACCCTTCCCGCACGCTCGTCGTCATCAAGCGGATCTCGCGCTCTCCGCGCGACCGGGCGAAGGCACGCCTCGACGCCGAGGTGCGGGTCGGCTCGGACGCCGGCACCGGCGAGACGGTCGTGCTGCGGCTCTACGGCGAGGTCACCGACCACGCCCAGTCGGTGGTGCTGCCGCTGCTGCTGCCGGACGCTCCGGTCGTGGCCTGGTGGCCGGTGAACGCGCCGGTCGACCCGGCGTCCGACCCGCTGGGCTCGCTGGCGCAGCGCCGGGTCACCGACACCTACGCCTGCGAACAGCCGGTCGCCGAACTGACGGCCCGCGCCGACGCCTACACTCCGGGTGACACGGATCTGTCCTGGACCCGGATCACCCCGTGGCGCTCGATGCTCGCGGCCGCGCTGGACCAGGTGACCTACGAGGTCACAGCGGCTGCGGTGGAGGGCGAGGAGTTCAACCCGAGCTGCGAACTGCTCGCCATGTGGCTCGCCGACCGGCTGAAGGTTCCGGTGAAGCGTTCGGTGTCGCCGGGCCCCGGGCTCACTTCCGTACGGCTGGAGACGAAGAACGGCCCGATCGTGCTGGACCGGGCGGACGGCTCGCTGGCGACGCTGTCCATCGAGGGCCAGCCGGACCGTGCGGTGGCGCTGAAGCGGCGTGACACGGCCGAGCTGATCGCGGAGGAACTGCGGCGGCTCGACCCGGACGACACCTATGCGTCGGCACTGCGTTACGGCGTCGAACGGCTCAACGTGGAATCGGCGGAGGCGGAGGCCGGGACCGCACCCGTGGCGCCGCAGAAGAAGGCCGCGGCGAAGACCCCGCCCAAGAAGGCGGCATCGAAATGAGCACCCCACAACTCGTCGTCCACCGCGACAAGGAGCTGATGGCGCAGGCCGCCGCGGCGCGGCTGATCACCAAGGTCGTGGACGCCCAGGCCGCGCGCGGCTCCGCGTCGGTGGTGCTCACCGGAGGACGCAACGGCAACGGCCTGCTGGCCGCACTCGCCGCCGCTCCTGCGCGGGACGCGATCGACTGGTCCCGGCTGGATCTGTGGTGGGGCGACGAGCGGTTCCTGCCGGAGGCCGACCCCGAGCGCAATGTCACCCAGGCCCGGGAGGCCCTGCTGGACTCGGTGCCGCTGGATCCTGCCCGGGTCCACGCGATGCCGGCTTCGGACGGTGCGCACGGCAAGGACGCGGATGCGGCGGCCGCAGCCTACGCCGCGGAACTCGCCGCCGCGGCAGGCCCCGAGGACCACGGCGACGTCCCCACCTTCGACGTACTGATGCTGGGGGTCGGCCCGGACACCCATGTCGCCTCCCTGTTCCCGGAGCTCCCGGGGGTGCGGGAGACGGAGCGGACGGTGGTCGGTGTCCACGGTGCGCCGAAGCCTCCGCCGACCCGGATCTCGCTGACGCTCCCCGCCATCCGGGCGGCACGCGAGGTGTGGCTCCTCGCAGCGGGCGAGGACAAGGCGAGCGCCGTGGCGATCGCCCTGTCGGGAGCGGGGGAGATCCAGGCTCCGGCGGCGGGGGCGTACGGCCGCTCCCGGACGCTGTGGCTCCTCGATTCGGCGGCGGCCGCGCAGCTTCCCCGCGGGCTGTACCCGCCGGCCTCGCCCTGAGTCCACGGCTTCACCGCCCGTCCGACGGCCCGGTCCGCAGCTGCGGACCGGGCCGCCTGCCGTTGGGTGCCCGGGCAGGACAACGCGGTGCCCCGGTCCCATGCCGGGCCTGCCGACGAGCGAAGAGCCCGAGCGTCCAGGAGGGGCTCGTACCGCAACTTCCCCCGCTCTTGAGGGAACTGAGCCGCCCGTCCGCTACCCGGCGGCGTTCCGCGGTCGCTCGACGAACGGCTCCAGCAGCCCCGGTACCGCGCGCGAGGCGAAATCCAGGGCCTCGTGCGCATCGGCGTCGCGGACCGAGTACGCCCCGTCTCCCGCGGCCGTCGTCGCGGTCAGGGTGACAAGACCGGCGCGGCGCTGGAACCAGGACTGCTTGAGCGTCCAGCCGATCACACCCCCGCGCTGGAGCGCGACCGTCCCGCGGCGGACCGTCCCCGACCGGGCGAGCAGATAGTCCCCTTCGATGCCGTGGCCCAGACTGCGGTACGCGTCCAGGGCCAGCAGCACCGCGAGGGGCAGGAAGACCAGGGCACACGCGGCCGCGACGTACAGCAGGACCTCTGCGAGCAGCAGCCCCAGCACGGTGAGGGCCAGCAGCGGAAGCAGCGCGGCAGCCAGCGACCGGCGCAACCTGCGGGTGCGGGCCGCGCGCGGGTGCGGGGTCAGCGGCACGCTCGTCGGCGCACCGTTCTCACGGAGCACCAGCGCGGCCACGTCGTCCGCCGCGGACCGGGGCGCGGCCGGCAGCAGCGTCTTGAGGTCGGCGTGCTTGTCGTCCACGTCGTTCACCAGACCGGTCGCCACCGCGTCCACGCGCGCCGCGCCGCACAGCCGTGCACCGAGCGGCTCGACGAGCTCCACCCCGCGCAGCCGCCGCTCCTCGATGGATACCGAGCGGGCCGTCAAGAGCCCACGGCGGACCCGGAGTGTGCCACCCGGCTCGCGCTCCAGCCGGTAGTTGAACCACATCTCCACCCAGAGTCCGAGCGCGCCCACGACCCCCGCGACCAGGGCCCCGAGGGCCAGAACGAGGACCGTCCAGAACAGAGGTGTGTCGCGGAATCGGTCCTCCGCCCATTCGATCACCCTGCCCCGGGCGCCGAACCATTCGCTGACCTGCATCACGGCACCCACCGCCGCGCCGCCGAGCAGCGGGGCGACGAAGGACACCGGTGCATAGCGGATCCAGCGGGGATCGAGGACCGCGAGTTCGCCCTCTCGATGGGTGCCGGAAGCCGCCGACGCGTCACGGGCCAGCAGTACACGGCGCAGCCGCTCGCCCTCCTCCCTGGTGACCGGGGCGAGTTCCAGCGTGGACTCACCGGCGCCGGTGTGCTCACCGGTGCCGATGCGCACTTTCACCAGCCCGAGTATGCGCAGCAGCGGATTGGCCGACAGATCGACACTGCGGATGCGTTCCCGGGCCAGCGAGCGGCGCTTCATCAGGAACAGTCCGGTGTGGAGTTCGGCGCGCTCCGGTGTGATGCGGTACCTCGTTCTCCGCCACCGCACATGGTCGGCGGCCGCGCCGACGAGGACGATGAGGGTGCATCCGGCCAGCACCCCGCCGAGCGCCTCCCACCATCCCAAGCTGCCGGCCAGGCCGAACAGGACCGGAAGCGCAGCACCGACCGTGACCGGGCACATGACCACGGCCGTGACGAGGACGGTGCGCCGGTCGAGCCTCGACCAGCCGTCGCTCATGTGGCATCCCCGGGTGTGGCCTGGGTGATCCGGGTCAACTGCCCCGCCAGTTCCGCCGCGAGCTCGTGGTCCAGGCCGCCGATCCTGATCGCGCCCCTGGACGAGGCCGTCGTGACGGTGACGGTCGAGAGCCGGAAGGCCTGTTCCAGCGGTCCGCGCTCGGTGTCCACCGTCTGGATGCGGGACATGGGCGCGATCCGCCACTCCTGCCACAGTGCGCCGGTACGGACGTACACCGCTTCGTCGGTGACCTCCCAGCGGTGCACGCGGTACCACCAGGCGGGGAGGAAGACGGTGCCGGCCAGGCCGAGAACCGCCGCCGCAGCGGCGGCGGACAGCAACCAGCCCCGGGCGGGCCCGATGAACACGCCCAGGACCCCGAGCACGGTCACCGGCACCAGCGTCGTCAGCAGGCACCTCGTACGCCACCAGCCGACGGCCCGCTCATTGAGCGTGTTCGCCGGTGGTCTCAGCCGTACGACTTCCTCCCCCGCCATCGGATCAGCTCCCCCTACTGCGCCCTGCGGGCGCCGCCGGTCCCCCGGCGCAGTGTGCGGTATCTGGCCACGAGCGCGGCGGTCGAGCTGTCGAGGTCCCGACCCTCGCTCTCCCCGGTCAGCACCGGCTCGATCCGCTTGGCCAGCACCTTGCCGAGTTCGACACCCCACTGGTCGAAGGAGTCGATGTTCCAGACGGCGCCCTGGACGAACACCTTGTGCTCGTACAGGGCGATCAGCTGGCCCAGCACGGAGGGCGTCAGCTCGTTCGCCAGGATCGTGGTCGTCGGGTGGTTTCCGGGGAACGTCTTGTGCGGCACAAGTTCCTCCGCCACGCCCTCGGCCCGTACCTCGTCCGGGGTCTTGCCGAAGGCCAGCGCCTGCGTCTGGGCGAAGAAGTTGGCCATGAGCAGATCGTGCTGGGCGACCACTCCCGGCATCAGGTCGTCGACCGGCTGCGCGAAGCCGATGAAGTCCGCCGGGACGAACGTGGTGCCCTGGTGGATCAACTGGTAGTACGCGTGCTGGCCGTTGGTGCCGGGCGTGCCCCAGACGACGGGGCCCGTCCGCCAGTCGACCCGGTTGCCCTCGCGGTCCACGGACTTGCCGTTGGACTCCATGTCGAGCTGCTGCAGATACGCGGTGAACTTGCTCAGATAGTGCGAGTACGGCAGGACCGCGTGCGACTGCGCGTCGAAGAAGGCGCCGTACCAGATACCCAGCAGTCCGAGCAGCAGAGGGGCGTTCTCCGCGGCGGGCGCGGTACGGAAATGCTCGTCGACGAGGTGGAAGCCGTCGAGCAGCTCGCGGAATCGGTCCGGACCGATGGCGATCATCAGCGAGAGCCCGATGGCCGAGTCGAACGAGTACCGCCCGCCGACCCAGTCCCAGAACTCGAACATGTTCGCCGTGTCGATGCCGAACTCCTCGACCTTCTCGGCGTTCGTCGACAGGGCCACGAAGTGCTCGGCGACAGCCTCCTGGCCGGCCTTCAGTCCGCTGAGGAGCCATTCGCGGGCCGATGTCGCATTGGTGATGGTCTCGATCG
Organism: Streptomyces sp. NPDC043861; assembly: GCF_056435905.1. NCBI lineage: Bacteria > Bacillati > Actinomycetota > Actinomycetes > Kitasatosporales > Streptomycetaceae > Streptomyces > Streptomyces sp. NPDC043861. The sequence goes on from NZ_JBWKDP010000005.1 coordinate 143,475, forward strand.
TGGTGAAGGTCTTGGACGCGACGATGAACAGCGTCTCGGCCGGGTCGAGGTCGCGGACCGCCTCGTGCAGATCGGCCCCGTCCACGTTCGAGACGAACCGGAACGTCAGATCCCGTGCGGTGCAGGAACGCAGGACCTCGTAGGCCATCGCCGGGCCCAGATCGGAGCCGCCGATACCGATGTTGACGACGTTCTTGATGGGCTTTCCGGTGTGGCCGGTCCAGCCGCCCGAGCGGATCCGCTCGGAGAAGGCGCCCATCCTGTCGAGCACGGCATGCACTGCGGGCACCACGTTCTCACCGTCGACCTCGATCACGGCGTCGCGGGGGGCGCGGAGCGCGGTGTGCAGTACGGCCCGGTCCTCGGTGATGTTGATCTTCTGGCCGCGGAACATGGCGTCCCGCAGCCCCTCGACATCCGTGGCCTCGGCGAGCTCGCGCAGGAGCGCCAGCGTCTCGCCGGTCACCAGGTGCTTGGAGTAGTCGAGGTGGAGGTCACCCACCTGCAGGGTGTACCGGCTGCCCCGGTCGGCATCGGCGGCGAACAGCTCCCGCAGATGTGTGTCGGCCAGCTGCTCACGGTGCTTGGCCAGAGCAGCCCACTCGGGCATCCGGTTGAGCCGGGTACGGCTTTCCGCATTCACTGACATTCCGCCCACTTCTTCTCGTACCTGCCTGTGTGCCCCGCTGCCCCACCAACCTAATTGATCTGAGGGCCGGCCATGCGACGGCGAGGGTGCCGGTGATGCGGTCGGGCGGAGGGCGGAAGCCGGGCGAACGCGTCGGGCCCGGGGGGGGGGGGGGGGGGGGGAGGGGGGGGGGGGGGGGGGGGGGGGGGGGGGGGGGGGGGGGGGCGGACCCCGGGCCCGCTGTAGGCCGATGAGCGTGGACCGCTCAGATCTCGCCCCGGAGCTTGGCGAGCGCCTCGGCGAGGATCGCCTCCCCGTCCGCGTCGCTGCGCCGCTCCCGTACGTACGCCAGATGCGTCTTGTACGGCTCGGTGCGCGGCGGGTCCGGCGGATTGTCCCGGTCCTGACCGGCCGGGAACCCGCAGCGCGGGCAGTCCCAGTGCTCCGGAACCTGTGCGTCACTGGCGAAGCTCGGCTGCGTCTCGTGCCCGTTCGAGCACCAGAAGGAGATGCGGAGACGCGGCGCGGACTCGCCCCGCTCGGCCTCCCCCATCGGCCCCGCTCCGACCCGGCTTCCCCGGATCGCGTTGCCACTTGCCACGGTCGTAACTCCCTGCGTGATGGTGCTCGAAGATGCCCCAGTCTACGTAAGGCCCAACGCGCGTCCAGTGATTGGAGTTACACCCCCACCCCCAGGACGCCTGCAGTGGGTCAGCTGCCCAACTTCATCAGCAGACCAAGTACGACAATGCACGCGAACCACATCAGACCGACCACGAGGGTGATGCGGTCGAGGTTGCGCTCGGCGACCGAGGAGCCGCCGACGGAGGACTGCATGCCGCCACCGAACATGTCGGAGAGGCCGCCGCCCTTCCCCTTGTGCATCAGCACCAGCAGCATCATCAGCAGGCTGAAGACGATCAGGGCGATCGAGAACCCCATAATCACGGCTGGACCAACTTCCTCGGACGGGACAGAACTGGAATCTGGGCGACTGATCGGACCGAGCAGTCACTCGAGAAGGCGGGGGCCGGGCCCGAAAGCCTCGGCCCCCGCAAGGGTACGACGGATCGGCCCTACGGCCTACTCACTGGTCACGGAACCGGACGATCTTGACGAACTCGTCCGCGTCCAGCGCCGCCCCGCCGACCAGGGCGCCGTCCACATCGGGCTGCGCCATGATCGCCGCGACGTTGCCGGCCTTCACCGAGCCGCCGTACTGGATCCGGACCTTGTCGGCCAGCTCCTGGCCGTACAGCTCGGCCAGCCGGCCACGGATCGCCCCGCAGACCTCCTGGGCGTCCTCGGGGGTGGCGACCTCTCCGGTACCGATGGCCCAGACGGGCTCGTAGGCGATCACGACGGTCTCGGCCTGCTCGGCCGGGATGTCCTTCAGACCGCCGTCGATCTGCTTCAGCGTGTACTCGACCTGCTGTCCGGCCTTGCGGATGTCCAGGCCCTCGCCGACGCACAGGATCGGGGTCAGACCGTGCTTGAACGCGGCCTTCACCTTGGCGTTGCAGATCTCGTCGGACTCGGCGTGGTACTGACGTCGCTCGGAGTGACCGACGGTCACGTAGGTGCACTTCAACTTGGCGAGCATGGGGCCCGAGATCTCGCCGGTGTAGGCACCGGAGTCGTGCGCCGAGATGTCCTGGGCGCCGTACTTGATCTTGAGCTTGTCGCCGTCGACCAGGGTCTGCACGGAGCGCAGGTCGGTGAAGGGCGGCAGGACGGCGACCTCTACGGCGTCGTAGTCCTTGTCCGCCAGGGCGAAGGCGAGCTTCTGGACGTGCGCGATGGCCTCGAGGTGGTTGAGGTTCATCTTCCAGTTGCCCGCCATCAGCGGGGTGCGGGTGCTCATGCGGGGTCAGTCCTCCAGTGCGGCGAGGCCGGGAAGCGTCTTGCCCTCGAGGTACTCGAGGCTCGCGCCACCACCGGTCGAAATATGTCCGAATGCATTCTCGTCGAAGCCGAGCGTACGGACGGCGGCGGCCGAGTCGCCACCGCCGACGACGGTGAACGCGGAGCTGTCGACGAGAGCCTGGGCGATCGCGCGGGTGCCGCCCGCGTAGTCGGGGTGCTCGAAGACGCCCACCGGGCCGTTCCAGAAGACGGTCTCGGCGTCGGCGATCTTCGACGCGTACAGCTCCCGAGTCCTCGGACCGATGTCCAGACCCTCCTTGTCGGAGGGGATCTTGTCGGCGTCGACCGTGGTGAACTCGGCCGGGGCCTTGGTCTTCAGATCCGGGAAGTCGGCCGCGGCCAGGATGTCGACCGGCAGCACGAGCTCGACGCCGTTCTTCTCGGCGCGCTCCATGTATTCGGTCACCTTGGGGATCTGGTCCTCCTGGAGGAGGGAGATCCCGACCTCGTACCCCTTGGCCTTGAGGAAGGTGTACGCCATGCCGCCGCCGATCAGCAGCCGGTCGGCCTTGCCGAGCAGCTGGTCGATGACCGCGAGCTTGTCGGAGACCTTGGCGCCGCCGAGAACGACGACATACGGCCGCTTGACGTCCTCGGTGAGCTTCCTCAGCACGCCGACCTCGGTGGCGATGAGGTGGCCGGCGGCGTGCGGCAGGCGGGCCGGGAGGTCGTACACCGAGGCGTGCTTGCGGTGGACCGCTCCGAAGCCGTCCCCGACGTACACATCGGCGAGGGAGGCGAGCTCGTCGGCGAACGCGCCGCGCTCCGCGTCTTCCTTGGACGTCTCGCCCGCGTTGAAGCGGAGATTCTCGATGACGGCCACCTGGCCGTCCGCGAGGCCGCCGACGGTGCTGCGGGCCGACTCGCCGACCGTGTCGGTCGCGAATGCGACCTCGGCTCCGAGCAGTTCACCGAGACGGGCCGCGGCCGGGGCGAGCGAGAAGGCCGGGTCCGGGGCGCCCTTGGGGCGGCCCAGGTGCGAGGCGACGACGACCCGGGCGCCCCCGTCGGCGAGCGCCTTCACGGTCGGCAGCACGGCGCGGATACGGCCGTCGTCGGTGATGGTGGTGCCGTCGAGCGGCACATTGAGGTCGGCGCGGACGAAGACCCGCTTACCGGCGACGCCTTCGGCGAGAAGTTCGTCGATCGTCTTCATGGTGATGACTCCTAGGAGAGGTCGAGGGCAAGCGACAGGGCTCGTACAGCGCGTCCTTGCGCTGTTCGAGCCCTGCTGCTCACATCGAGGTGCCTACCGGCGGGTGAATCAGAGCTGGCCGCCGACGAAGACGGTCAGGTCGACGAGGCGGTTGGAGTAACCCCACTCGTTGTCGTACCAGCCGACGACCTTGACCTGCTTGCCCTGGACCATGGTCAGCTTCGAGTCGAAGGTGCAGGAAGCCGGCCAGTTGACGATGTCCGAGGAGACGATCGGGTCCTCGGTGTACTCCAGGATGCCCTGGAGCTGGCCCTCGGCTGCCTTCTGGAAGGCGGTGTTGATCTCGTCCTTGGTGACCTCGCGGTCGAGCTCGAGGACCAGGTCGGTGACGGAGCCGGTCGGAACCGGGACGCGCATCGCGATGCCGTCCAGCTTGCCCTTGAGCTGCGGGAGGACCAGGGCGGTGGCCTTCGCGGCACCGGTCGAGGTCGGGATGATGTTCTCCGCGGCGGCGCGGGCGCGACGCAGGTCCTTGTGCGGGAAGTCCAGGATGCGCTGGTCGTTCGTGTACGCATGGACCGTGGTCATCATGCCCTTGACGATGCCGAAGTTCTCGTCGAGGACCTTGGCCATCGGCGCCACACAGTTGGTGGTGCAGGAGGCGTTGGAGATGACGTGGTGGTTCGCGGCGTCGTACTTGTCCTGGTTGACGCCCATGACAATGGTGATGTCCTCGTCGGTGGCCGGAGCCGAGATGAGGACCTTCTTCGCACCGCCGGCGATGTGCTTCTCGGCGTCGGCCTTCTTGGTGAAGATGCCGGTCGACTCGATGACGATGTCGACGCCCAGCTCACCCCACGGGATGTCGGACGGGTTGCGCTCGGAGAGCACCTTGATGGTGTGGCCGTCCACCGTGATGGTGTCGGCGGTGTGGCTCACCTCTGCCTTGAGACGACCCAGAATGGTGTCGTACTTCAGCAGGTGAGCGGTGGTCGCGGTGTCACCGAGGTCGTTGACAGCCACGATCTCGATGTCAGCACCCTGCTCCAGCAGCGCGCGGAAGTAGTTACGACCGATGCGGCCAAAGCCGTTGATGCCTACGCGGATCGTCACGAACCGATCTCCTCGTTGGTACGCCGGGTTCGACGCCGGCGAGCTTTTATAGGGATGTCCCCGACCGCTTATGACCCTACCTCCCCGGGAGCCGTGCAGTGACATCGGCCACGAGCCGGAAACGAGACGGCGACCCGTACCCGTGAGTAGGATGCGGGCCGCCGTTTCCGTCGGGGAATTGGCCACGCAGCGTCAGCGACGCAGTGCTCTCAGTGCCTTTCCGATGAGCTGCTCGCGGGCCGCCGGTTCCGAGACGTGCTCCAGCCCGAAGCCGAGCAGGACGGTGTCCCGCGTGGTGACCGCCGCGTACGAGACGAACAGCTCGCCCGACCGCGCCCAGTCACCGCCGACCGCGGGGCTGCCCTCGGGCGCCCCGGATGCGGTCCAGGCTCCGAGAGAGGTCTCGAAGCCCTCGCTCTCCTTCTCCGCGCCGCCGACGAACAGTGCGGCGTTGTCGACGAAGACTCCGCGACCGCCGCTTCCGGGGTCGGTGACGGAGCTGACCGAGAGCTCGACCTTCCTGCCCGCGTAGGCGCTCAGATCGAACGAGACCTGCTTCCAGCCGGCGGAGGAGCCGGTGAAGCTGTTCCACGCTCCACTGCTTCCCGTCGCGGTGCAACCGCCTGCGCCCAGTGTGAGGTAGTGGCGCAGGAAGGGATGACCGTTGAGGAAGAACCCGGCCTCGCACTCGTCGGGGACCGCGGTGCCCGTGAGTCCGCCCTGCTCGGGGAGCGTCGTCCAGTCCTCGGCGCCGACGGTGTGCGCCTCCAGGATCGCGTGGTCGTAGCCGGGCTCGGTGTTCCAGTTGAGTGCGAGCTTCAGCTGCGGCTTGTCGGCCGCCGTGACACCGGTGAGGTCGACGGTCCTGGTGAGGCGCTTCCAGTCGTTGTCCTCGTGGGTGGCGGAGGCCATCGACTGTCCCGCGTACGGGGCATAGGGGTTGGTCACGCCGTTGTAGCGGCCTGCCTGTGCGCTGCCGAACTGAGGGAAGTCCGCTGCCGGCAGGGTGTCGGAGGTGATGGTGTATGCACCGGCCGCATTGAGGGGATTGCCGGTGGCACCGGTCAGCGGCCCGGTGAACCCGCCGAGCCCTCCGGCGCCCTCGAAGCCGGCGGCGGTGGGTGCGGTGGCTCGGCCGTAGGCACCGAGGTAGTACTGGCTGAAGTCGTTGGTGGCGGCCCTGCCCACCTGGGCGTTGCCGCCGGCCAGCTCACCGGCCTCGATCAGCTTGCCGCCCTCGTTGAGGAAGTCGCGCAGCGCCAGCTGGGTGGGGCCGCCCGGGGCCTGGGCCCCGGTGTAGTGCACGGCGTGGGAGAAGTGGCCGAGCACGCCGAGCGGATGAGGGGCGCCCTGTGCGGCGACGTCCCAGACGACGGCCTTGCGGCCGTTGGCCTTCAGCGCGTCGACGTACTTCTGGGCGTGCTGGGCGGCCGCGCCCTCCTCGGCGATCACCACGGTGTCGGCCTTCGGCCGAGGCGCGATGGTGTAGGTGAAGTGCTCGCTGGACGTGGGCTTTCCGCTTCTGGTCTCGCCGGTGAACCAGACCTCGACCTTGTCCCCGACGTCACCGTCCTTGACCTTCGCCCGGTACTGGTCGAATCGGATGTTGTCCTCGCCGCCGTAGGTGTTGCCGCCCTTCCACGGCCTGAGGGCCATGTCGTGGGTGCGGCCGCCGTTGACCCGGTACTTGAGTTCCTTGTCCCGGACCGACTTCCGGACGACGACGGAGACCTCCTGGTCGCCTCCGCGGGCGTAGGAAGTGGTGAACGGATCGACCGTGAAGTCGGGAGCCGTCATGCCGACCGGGGACGAGGGCCGGTCCGGGTGGGCGGCCGTCTCGGCAACGGAGAGCGCGAAGTTGATGTTCTTCGCGAACTCGGCCTGGATCAGCTTCTCGTCGTCGGGGAAGTTGAAGCCGGACCGGCAGTCCTCGGGCTTCCACGCGTCGTTCGGATCGGCGGCGGATGCCGTCTGACAGGTGGTCATCTCCGGGGTGAACATCATCATCCCGTTGGCGTTGGCCGCATGGCCGTCGGCCTCACCGTTGGTGGTGTAGAGCTCGGAGGAGACCTGTGGGTAGTAGCCGGGAACCGCGGACTTGTCCGGCGTGCCGGCAAGTGCCTTGTAGAGCACGTCGTCCGGGGTCGGGGTGGCGACCTGCCAGCCCACCCCGTACAGCAGCAGTTCGGCGGCGGAGTGGTAGTTGATGCCGTACTCGAAGCCGATGCGCTTCTGGAAGCGGTCGAGCGCGACCGTCTCGGGTTCGGAGGAGGGGCCCTGGCCGCGGTAGGTCTCGCTGCCCGGGTTGGGGGACGAACCCTCGTTGTCGTAGCCCCACTTGTAGGCGAAGTTCCGGTTCAGGTCGACACCGTCGCCCGTGGTGATCCGTCCGTCGCCGTTGTTGTCGCGCAGGTTCTTGCGCCACAGACGGTTGCTGTCGGACTCATGGGTGAAGTCGTAGCCGTCCGGGTTGGCCGAGAGCAGGAACCACAGCTCGGTCCTGTCCACGATCCCGGTGATGCGCGGGTCCTTGCCGTAGCCGTCGACATAGTGGTGGAGCAGCCGCCGGGTCATCTCGGGGGTGATCCACTCACGGGCGTGCTGGTTGGACATGTACAGAGTCGACGGCTTGGAGCCGTCGCGGTACTTGTCGGCGCCCTTGGTGAGCTTCAGGGCCAGCATGTCCTGGCCCTTGACCGTCTTGCCGATGCTGACGACCTTGGTGATCGACGGGTTGGCGCGGGCGACGGCAAGGATCTCCTCCTGGAGCCCGCCGTTGCCGCTGTAGGGCCTGAAGACCCCGTCGCCGGCGGCCGCAGCCCGCGTTCTCGCGGTGGCGGAGACCTTGTGCTCGCTGATGGTGACGCCCTGACCGCGGAGCTGACCGGCCTGCTCGTCGGTGAGGTACATCTCGATGGTGGCGGTGCCCTTGCCGGGCACCTGTTCGCTCAGTTCATGACTGTCGGCACCTGCCGCGATGAGCAGCGGCACCTGGGCCCGGCTCACTTCCGCATGCCATACGGAGAGAACGTCACCGCTGACACCCTGGTCGGCCCGGGCGAGCGGTGCGGCTGCCAGTCCGGCGATCAGGAGTGAGGTCGCGGCGAGGATCGATCTCGCTCTTCGTCTCATTGGCCCCCCTTGCTTTCGTCTGTCGCGAAAGAAACAGATGCCAGGCTCATGACAGTTCATGATCATGTCAAGATGGCCGACATCCCGCGGGGAGGCTGCGCCGAACGCGACTGCCGGCGCCCATATGGGCGCCGGCAGTGGGGAGTTGGCTAAAATTCGGCCAGAGAGCGGGCAGCCGACCGACCCGCCGGTCCGGCACGGCCGATGCCCTGGGAAGGGCCGGTGGTCGACGCCCTGGTGCTGTGACCGGAACGGTCTGCCGGGGAACTCGCGGACTGCGCGGCGGCGCTCGGATCTCCCCCGGCCCGCGAGGGCCGAGGGGAAGCACGGCAAGGCGTTGGGGCCCGCCCCTGGTTCGCCGGGGACACCCCCACCCGGCCGGAGGCCGGAGGAGATCACCCTCGTGGGGGAGCACCCGGATCGTGCGACGACGCAGCGCGGGCGGAACACCCCATCCCAGCGGCAGCCGGAACCACCGCGCGGGACGTCGCAAGCCGGTGAGCCTTTCCGGTCACGGCGCCGGGGTCTTTCGTTCGGATCGGGCCCGCGAGCCCGGCAAGATCCGAACGAGAGGCCCTAGCCGACCAGACCGTCGGCCATCTCCTCGGTGAGGCTGGACTCCGTTCCCGGAATGCCGAGGTCCTGTGCACGCTTGTCGGCCATCGCCAGCAGACGGCGGATACGGCCCGCGACCGCGTCCTTCGTCAGCGGCGGGTCCGCGAGGGCCCCCAGCTCCTCCAGGGACGCCTGCTTGTGTTCCATGCGCAGCCGCCCCGCCGCGGCGAGGTGCTCGGGCACCTCCTCGCCCAGGATCTCCAGTGCGCGCTGCACCCGGGCTCCCGCGGCCACCGCCGCACGGGCAGAACGGCGCAGATTGGCGTCGTCGAAGTTGGCCAGACGGTTGGCCGTGGCGCGGACCTCGCGCCGCATCCGGCGCTCCTCCCAGGCCAGCACCGACTCATGGGCACCGAGCCGGGTCAGCAGGGCACCGATCGCGTCACCGTCGCGGACGACGACCCTGTCGACGCCGCGGACCTCGCGGGCCTTCGCGGCGATGGAGAGCCGGCGTGCGGCCCCGACGAGGGCCAGCGCGGCCTCCGGGCCAGGGCAGGTCACCTCCAGCGAGGAGGACCGGCCGGGCTCGGTCAGCGAACCGTGCGCGAGGAACGCCCCGCGCCACGCCGCCTCGGCGTCGCAGGTGGCTCCTGAGACGACCTGCGGCGGCAGCCCCCGGATGGGGCGACCCCTGCCGTCCACCAGGCCGGTCTGGCGGGCCAGCTGGTCACCGCCCGCCACGACCCGTACGACATAGCGCGAGCCGCGCCGCAGGCCACCGGGGGCCATCACCACGAGATCCGAGGAGTGCCCGAAGATCTCCAGGATGTCCTTGCGGAGCCTGCGCGCCGCGATTCCCGTGTCCAGCTCCGCCTCGATCACGATGCGACCGCTGACCAGGTGCAGTCCGCCCGCGAACCGGAGGATCGCCGAGACCTCTGCCTTTCTGCAGCAGGTCCGGGTGACGGGGAGCCGGGAGATTTCGTCCTTCACCGCTGCCGTCATCGCCATGGGCCGATCCTTCCATGCATCCGAAAAATACGGTCGTACGCGGCGGCCAACAGCTCCGGGTCGTGCTTAGGAGCACCGTCGGGCCTGGCCACCGGCGCGAGCTCGACCGCGGCACCGAGCCGCTTGGCGGCGTCGGCGAGGGACTCGCGGTCGGGCACGGCGGCCTCGTCGGCCAGCACCACGTCCAGGGCGAGTTTAGGGGCGTGTCGCCCCAAAACCTCCAAATGACGCTGCGGAGAGAACCCTTCGGTTTCTCCCGGCTGGGGCGCGAGGTTGAGCGACAGCACACGGCGGGCCTTCGTCTCGACCAGAGCGTCCAGCAGCTCGGGGACGAGCAGGTGCGGAATCACCGAGGAGAACCAGGAACCCGGGCCGAGCACCACCCAGTCGGCGTCGAGGACGGCCTCGACCGCCTCCGGAACTGCAGGCGGATCGTTCGGCACGAGGTGCACGGACTGCACCTCGCCCGGCGTCAGGGCGACGGTGGCCTGACCCCGGACCGTCCCGATGTCCTCGGGCCGCTCCGGATCATGGCCCTTGACCAGGGCCTCCAGCTCCAGGGGCACGGCGGACATGGGCAGCACCCGGCCATGGGCGCCGAGCAGCCTGCCGACCAGGTCCAGGGCCTGCACATGATCGCCGAGCTGCTCCCACAAGGCGACGATCAGCAGATTGCCGACCGCGTGCTCGTGCAGGTCGCCCTGGGACTGGAAACGGTGCTGGATGACCCTGGACCAGGTCTGGCCCCAGGCGTCGTCACCGCACAGCGCCGCGAGCGCCTTGCGGAGATCGCCGGGCGGCAGTACGCCGAGCTCCTCCCGGAGCCGGCCGCTGGAGCCGCCGTCGTCGGCCACGGTGACGACCGCGGTGAGATCGCCGGTGATCCGGCGCAGGGCTGCGAGCGACGCCGACAGGCCCATCCCGCCGCCGAGTGCGACGACCTTGGGCTGCGTACCGCGCCTTCGGCCGGCCCGGGGAGCGTCACTGCCCCGCAGCCGGCGCAGCCGGAGAGTACGACCGGTCACTCGCGCCCCATGTCACGGTGGACGACGACGGTCTCGATCCCCTCGGAGCCGAGGCGTGCCGCGAGCTTCTCCGACATGGCCACGGAACGGTGCTTGCCGCCGGTGCAGCCGACGGCGATGGTCACGTACCGCTTGCCCTCGCGCCGGTAACCCGCGGCGATCAGCTGCAGCAGCTCGGTGTACTGGTTGAGGAACTCCTTGGCGCCGGGCTGGTTGAAGACATAGCCCGAGACCTCGTCGTTGAGGCCGGTGAAGGGGCGCAGCTCCGGAACCCAGTGCGGGTTCGGCAGGAAGCGGCAGTCCACCACGAGGTCGGCGTCGACCGGAAGGCCGTACTTGTAGCCGAACGACATCACCGTGGCCCGCAGCTCCGGCTCCTCGTCGCCGGCGAACTGGGCGTCCATCTTGGCGCGCAGCTCGTGGACATTGAGGCTGGAGGTGTCGATCACCAGGTCGGCGTCGCCGCGCAGCTCCCGCAGGAGGTCCCGCTCGGCGGCGATGCCGTCGACGATCCGGCCGTCGCCCTGCAGCGGGTGCGGGCGGCGCACGGACTCGAAACGGCGCACCAGGGCCTCGTCGGACGACTCCAGGAAGACGATCCGGCGGGTGACCTGCTTGGCGTCGAGATCCGCGAGGGACTCGCGGAGGTTGTCGAAGAACCGCCTGCCGCGAACGTCCACGACGACGGCGATACGGGCCACATTGCCCTGGGAACGTGCGCCGAGCTCCACCATGGTGGGGATCAGCGCGGGCGGCAGGTTGTCGACGACGAACCAGCCGAGGTCCTCCAGGCACTTCGCCGCGGTGCTGCGGCCCGCACCCGACATACCGGAAATGATCACCAGCTCGGGAATGGCCGCTTCAGCGACCTGCCCGGCATCGGTCGTCGTACCCGTACTCACGTCTCCCGCTCCGTGTTCTTGTCGTTCTTGTCGTTCTTGTCGTTCTTGTCGTTCGTCTCGACCGTCTCGACCGTCTCGACCGTCTCGATCATGTCGTTCTTCTCGTCCGTCCGGACCTGCACCCCTGTGTCCGCCGATGCCGTCCTGCCGCCCCCCGCCGGACTCAGCGCTGCCGTTCCGGTGCTCGGATCTGTCCTGACCGGTCATTCCGTGTGTCCCCCGTTCTCGGTCGTGCTTGCCGCAGGTGCCCCGTGGTCCGCTTCCTCTTCAATGATCTCTCCTGTCGCCGTATTCACGGCGGGCGCCGCCGGGGCTGCCCCGGCGAGAGCGACGACGACGGACTCGGCGGTCTTGCGGCCCATCCCCGGCACCTCGCAGATCTGCTCGATTGTGGCCTGCCGAAGCCGCTTCACCGAGCCGAAATGCTTGATCAGAGCCTGTTTGCGCGTTTCACCGAGACCGGGGACGGCGTCGAGCGGGCTGGTGCGCAGCCGCTTGGTGCGCTTGGAGCGCTGATAGCGGATGGCGAAGTCATGAGCCGTGTCACGGACGCGCTGGATCAGATAGAGCCCTTCGCTGGAGCGCGGCAGCACGACCGGATCGTCCTCGCCGGGCAGCCAGACCTCCTCCATTCGCTTGGCGATGCCGCAGACGGCGACATCGTCGATGCCCAGCTCGTCCAGGGCACGCTGGGCAGCGGCGACCTGCGGCTGTCCGCCGTCGACGAGCACAAGCTGGGGAGGGTACGCGAACCGCTTCGGCCTGCCGTTGTCGGCGGGGACCTCACCACTGGCGCCGACGGTCGTCCCGCCGTCATTGCCGGCGCTCTCCCCACCCTCGGCGGAGAGGTCCCACTCCCCGGTCCTCTCCTTCTCGGCGAGATACCGCCTGAAGCGCCTGCTGATCACCTCGTGCATCGAACGGACGTCGTCCTGGCCCTCGCCGTGCCAGACCTGTGTGTCTCCGACACGGCCCTTGATCTGGAAGCGCCGGTACTCGCTCTTGCGGGGCAGTCCGTCCTCGAAAACGACCATGGACGCGACGATGTCCTGGCCCTGCAGATGCGAGATGTCGAAGCACTCGATCCTCAGGGGCGCCGAGTCCAGATCCAGCGCCTCCGCGATCTCCTCCAGGGCCCTGGACCGCGTCGTCAGATCGCTGGCGCGCTTCGTCTTGTGCAGGACGAGGGCCTGCTGGGCATTGCGCCCGACCGTCGCCATCAGGTCCTTCTTGTCGCCGCGCTGCGGGATGCGCAGCGACACGTTCGCCCCGCGCCGGCCGCTCAGCCACTGGGTGACCGCGTCGAGATCCTCGGGGAGGGCCGGGACGAGCACCTCCTTGGGGACGGCGTCGCCGCTCTCCTCCCCGTACAGCTGCTGGAGCGCATGCTCGACGAGGCCCGCCGTGTCGACCGCCTCGACCTTGTCGGTGACCCAGCCGCGCTGGCCGCGCACCCGGCCGCCCCGCACATGGAAGATCTGGACCGCGGCCTCCAGTTCGTCCTCCGCGACCGCGATCAGATCGGCATCGGTGGCGTCGGCCAGCACGACGGCGTTCTTCTCCATGGCCCGTCTCAGGGCCTCTATGTCGTCGCGGAGCCGAGCCGCCCGCTCGTACTCCATCTCCTCGGCCGCGGCCATCATGTCCTTCTCCAGGCGGCGGATGTACGTTCCGGTGCGGCCCGCCATGAAGTCGCAGAAATCCTCGGCCAGTTCGCGGTGCTCCTCGGCGGTGATCCGTGCCACGCAGGGCGCCGAGCACTTGCCGATGTAGCCGAGGAGACAGGGGCGGCCGGTCCGTGCGGCGTTCTTGAAGACCCCTGCGGAGCAGGTCCGCACGGGGAAGACGCGGAGCATGAGATCAACGGTCTCGCGGATCGCCCATGCGTGCCCGTATGGACCGAAGTAGCGCACGCCCTTCTTCTTGGCCCCGCGCATGACCTGGACCCGCGGGAACTCCTCGTTCGTCGTCACCGCGAGATACGGATAGCTCTTGTCGTCCCGGTACTTGACGTTGAACCGGGGGTCGAACTCCTTGATCCAGGAGTACTCCAGCTGCAGCGCCTCCACTTCGGTGGAGACGACCGTCCACTCCACGGAGGCCGCGGTCGTGACCATCGTGCGCGTGCGCGGATGCAGACTCGCCAGGTCCTGGAAGTAGTTGGCGAGACGCTGCCGCAGACTCTTCGCCTTGCCGACGTAGATCACCCGGCGGTGCTCGTCACGGAACTTGTAGACCCCTGGCGAGTCGGGGATCTGTCCCGGCTTGGGGCGGTAGCTGGAGGGGTCTGCCATGCCGCCCACCCTACTGGCGGACGCCGACAACCGGGGCTCGCGCAGGGCCCTACGCCTGGGGGCCGGCGACCAGCTTTCCGCCCTGGACAGTGACCGGGACCTCCGGCAGGGGAACGGTCGCAGGGCCCTGGACGGCCTTGCCGGTGGTGACGTCGAAGCGGCTGCCGTGGCAGGGGCAGTTGCCCTCGGTTCCCTCCAGTTTGTCCAGGACGCAGCCGGCGTGGGTGCACTGGGCGCTGAATGCCTTGTACTGTCCTTCGGCGGGACAGTGCACGACGAGCCGCTGCTCGCGGTAGAGCCTGGCGCCGCCGACCGGGACCGCCTCCGCTGCACCGAGGTCGACGGGTGCGGTCGGGGTGGGCACCTGGGCGTGTCCGAGCTTGGACTCGGTGGAGCAGGCGGCGGCACCCAGCCCGGCGGCCCCGGCAAGGGCCGCGCCTTTCAGCACGGTGCGGCGGGCGGGCGGCTGGCCGGACATCGGTTCTCCACTGGTCGGGCGGGTGCGGGCGCGGACATGCGTACGCGTTGCGGGCGCGGCGTCGGAACAGACCCGACGATACCGGCGCAGATCACGGTGCCCGCCACCGGGTCGGCCCGGGGGCTGCCCCAGGAACGCACTGTTGCCGACCAGCACGATGGGTTACGTTTTGGCCGTGATCGTCATCGCCGGTGAGTCCCTGATCGATCTGGTCCCGCAGCGGGCGACGGCCTGCGGTGAATCCCTGCCGGCGCTCCTCCCCCGCCGCGGAGGAGGCCCCTACAACACGGCCGTGGCCCTCGGGCGGCTGGGCTCGCCCGTCACCTTCTGCTCCCGTGTCTCGACGGACGATTTCGGCGAGGCGCTCCTGGGCGGGCTGCGCGCGGCGGGGGTCGGGACGGCGCTGGTGCAGCGCGGGCCCGAGCCCACGACGCTCGCCGTCGCCTCGCTCGCGGCGGACGGCTCCGCGGGGTACGTCTTCCATACGGCCGGCAGCGCCGACCGGCTCTTCGAGCTGCCACCGGAACTACCGGGCGAGGTAAGGGCGTTGGCGTTCGGGACGTGCTCATTGGTGCTGGAACCGGGGGCGAGCGCTTACGAGGCGCTGCTGCGGCGCGAGGCAGAACGGGGGGCCTTCACCCTCCTCGACCCCAATATCCGCCACGGTCTGATCCCGGACCCCGACGCATACCGGGCCCGTTTTCGTGGCTGGCTGTCGTCGGTGTCCCTGCTGAAGCTCTCCGAGGACGACGCCCGGTGGCTCGGCAGCGATGCTCGGGACTGGCTCGTGGAGGGCGGTCCGGCGGCAGTGGTGCTGACCCGCGGCGACCGGGGCCTGACGGTCTTCACCCGGAACGGCGTGGAGGTCTCCGTACCTGCGGTGCCGGTCAGGGTGGCCGACACGATAGGCGCCGGCGACACGGTGAACGCGGCGCTGCTCCACGCCCTGGCGCGCCGGGACGCCCTCTCCGTACCCGTGCTGCGCGCGCTGGACGAAGCCACATGGGCCGAGATCCTCGGTTTCGCGGCCCGTGCGGCCGCGCTGACCTGCTCTCGTACCGGCGCGGAGCCGCCGTACGCGTCCGAGCTGGCGTGATCCGCCGTGCCCCTTGCCCGGGGAGAGGGGCTGCCGGGCGGAGCCGCCTGGGTTCTGTCCAGGGCGTTCCTCTCGGGCCCGCGACGGGGTGCCCGGTACGAAGGTGATCTCCCCCGTCCTCCGGCTGGTGGGGCACCCCCGGCAGAGCCAGGGGGAGGGCGCGGAACCCGGCGCGCTGTAGACCACCTCGCGGCCGGCCGGGTCCACGGAGAGGACGACGCCGCCCTCGGTGGACTCGGCGAGGCCGTCGGCGGACGGCAGCCGGCGGTCGGCGGTCGGCGATGGCCATCCGGTGCCCCCACCGCCTTGCGATGCTTCCCTCGGCCCCGACGGGCCCGGGGAGACCCCATGCATCCGACGCCGCGGGCCGATCCTCAAAGATCGCCAGGACAGGACCTCGGCCCGTAGGGGCAACCGGCAGGGGGTACGGCGTGGCACCCGGGACAAGGGGCGCGTTGCGGGGTCGTGCACAGCCCTGCCACCCCCGGGCAGCGGCGGGGCTGAACACGCCCGGCGGCTCAGGCCTTGCGGGCCCGGGCGCGCGTCGTGGCCGCCGTGGCGGTCTTCGCCGTCTTGGCCGCCGTGGCGGACTTGGCCGTCTTGGCCGTCTTGGCCGCTGTGACGGTCTTGGCCGTGGCGGCCTTCTTCGTGGGGGTGGAGTTCGCCGCCACCGTCCTCTTCGCGGCCGCGGCCTTCCTGACCGGGGCGGTCTTGCGTGACTGCGGGGGCACCGAGTCGCTGATCCGCTCCGCGCTGAGGATGTCCCGCAGGAACTTGCCGGTATGGCTCGCCGGGACCCCCGCGACCTGCTCCGGGGTGCCCTCGGCGATGACGAGACCACCGCCGCTGCCGCCTTCGGGACCCATGTCGACGACCCAGTCGGCGGTCTTGATGACGTCCAGGTTGTGCTCGATGACGATCACGGAGTTGCCCTTGTCCACCAGTCCGGACAGCACTGTGATCAGCTTGGAGATGTCCTCGAAGTGCAGTCCGGTGGTCGGCTCGTCGAGCACATAGACCGTGCGGCCCGTGGACCGCTTCTGGAGCTCGCTCGCCAGCTTCACCCGCTGGGCCTCACCACCCGACAGCGTCGGCGCGGACTGCCCGAGCCGGACGTACCCCAGTCCCACCTCGTTGAGCGTCTTCAGATGGCGGGCGATGGTCGGCACGGCCTCGAAGAAGTGCAGTGCCTCCTCGATGGGCATGTCCAGGACTTCGGCGATGGACTTGCCCTTGTAGTGGACCTCCAGGGTCTCCCGGTTGTAGCGCGCGCCGTGGCAGACCTCGCACGGAACGTACACGTCCGGGAGGAAGTTCATCTCGATCTTGATCGTGCCGTCGCCCGAGCAGTTCTCGCAGCGGCCGCCCTTGACGTTGAAGGAGAAGCGGCCCGGCAGATATCCGCGGACCTTCGCCTCCATCGTCTCGGCGAAGAGCTTGCGGACATGGTCGAAGACCCCGGTGTAGGTGGCCGGGTTGGACCTCGGCGTACGGCCGATGGGCGACTGGTCGACATGCACGACCTTGTCGACCAGGTCGTCGCCGTCCACCCGTGTGTGCCGCCCCGGCACCGACTTGGCGCCGTTGAGCTCGCGCGCCAGATGGGTGTAGAGGATGTCGTTGACCAGGGTCGACTTGCCGGAGCCGGAGACACCGGTGACGGCCGTGAGAACCCCGAGCGGGAACGACACGTCGATGTCCCGGAGGTTGTTCTCCCGGGCGCCGTGCACCGTCAGCTGTCGGGCCGGATCCACGGGGCGCCGGATGTCCGGCGTCGCGATCGACTTCTTCCCGGACAGGTACTGCCCGGTCATCGACTCCTTGTTGCCCAGCAGTTGCTTCAGCGGTCCCGAGTGGACGACCTTGCCGCCGTGCTCGCCCGCGCCCGGGCCGATGTCCACGACCCAGTCGGCGACCTTGATGGTGTCCTCGTCGTGCTCCACGACGATCAGGGTGTTGCCCATGTCGCGGAGGCGGACGAGGGTCTCGATGAGCCGGTGGTTGTCGCGCTGGTGCAGGCCGATGGACGGCTCGTCCAGGACGTACAGCACACCGACGAGACCGGACCCGATCTGGGTGGCGAGCCGGATGCGCTGTGCCTCGCCGCCGGAGAGCGTGCCTGCGGCCCGGTTCAGCGAGAGGTAGTCGAGGCCGACGTCGACCAGGAACCGCAGCCGCTCGTTGACCTCCTTCAGGACCCTCTCGGCGATCTTCTTGTCCCGGGCGTTGAGCGTCAGCCGGCCGAGGAAGTCCGCACACTCGCTGATCGACATCGCGGCGACGTCGGCGATGGACTTCTCCATCACCGTCACCGCGAGGACGATCGGCTTCAGACGTGTGCCCTCACAGGTCGGGCACGGCACCTCGCGCATATAGCCCTCGAAGCGCTCGCGGCTGGAGTCGCTCTCGGCCTCTCCGTGGCGTCGCTTGACGAAGGAGACCGCCCCCTCGAAGGCGGGGGTGGTCCATGCGCGCTCCCTGCCGTACCGGTTCCGGTAGCGGACCTCGATCTGGGTCTTGTGCCCGTACAGCAGTGCCTTCTTGGCACGCTGCGGGAGCCCGGCCCACGGCATGTCCGTGCTGAAGCCGAGCGCCTGGGCCAGCCCGTCGATCAGGCGTCCGAAGTACTCCTTGGTGTGGCCGTGGGACCAGGGGTGGATCGCGCCCTCGGCCAGGGACCGCTCCTCATCGGGCACGATGAGCTCGGGATCGACCTCCATGCGCGTACCGATGCCCGTGCAGTCGGGGCAGGCGCCGAACGGGGAGTTGAAGGAGAAGGAACGCGGCTCGAGCTCCTCGAAGGACAGGTCGTCGTACGGGCAGTACAGATGCTCCGAGTACATCCGCTCGCGCTCGGGGTCGTCCTCGGGGAGGTCGACGAAGTCGAGGACGACCATGCCTCCGGAGAGGCCGAGCGCGGTCTCGACGGAGTCGGTGAGCCGGCGCTTGGCACTGTCCTTGACGGTGAGGCGGTCGACGACCACCTCGATGGTGTGCTTCTCCTGCTTCTTCAGCTTGGGCGGGTCACTGAGCTGGATCGTCCGCCCGTCCACCCTGGCCCTGGCATAGCCCTTGGTCTGCAGGTCGGCGAAGAGATCGACGAACTCTCCCTTGCGCTCGCGCACGAGCGGCGAGAGCACCTGGAAGCGGCTGCCCTCGGGCAGCTCCAGCACCCTGTCGACGATGGCCTGCGGCGACTGGCGCGAGATGGGTCGGCCGCACTCGGGGCAGTGCGGCTTGCCGATCCGGGCGAAGAGCAGCCGCAGATAGTCGTAGACCTCGGTGATCGTGCCTACCGTCGAGCGCGGGTTGCGCGAGGTCGACTTCTGGTCGATCGAGACGGCCGGGGAGAGGCCCTCGATGAAGTCGACGTCGGGCTTGTCCATCTGGCCCAGGAACTGCCGGGCGTACGAGGACAGCGATTCGACGTAGCGGCGCTGTCCCTCGGCGAAGATCGTGTCGAACGCGAGCGACGACTTGCCCGACCCCGAGAGCCCGGTGAAGACGATGAGTGAGTCACGCGGGAGGTCGAGCGAGACGTTCTTCAGGTTGTGCTCGCGAGCGCCACGGACGATGAGACGGTCGGCCACGCCGGGTCCGCACCTTTCTTGAGGGATGTCGTGGGAGAAGCGGGGGTACGGCCCCCGTCCCCGGACGGCTCCGGGCCGGGGGGCCACGAGGTCGTTGACTGTCTGAGGATGAATGCCTGACTACCAAGGATGCCTCCACCGAGCCTATAGCACGCGCATTCGATTTTCGGTGCTGCTCGGCCACCTTCACCCGAACGTGTGGTGGGACTATCGTCGGGCCCATGATCAAGCCTGTACGTGACCTGGCCTCTGTACATGAAGCGACCGAGCGGCTCCTCAGCGCAGCCGCCGGCCTGGACAACGCGGCGGCCGCCGGGCCGTCACGGCTCCCCGGCTGGAGCCGTGGCCATGTCCTGGCCCATCTCGCCCGTAACGCGGACGCCCTCGTCAACGTCTTCGAGGGCCGCCCCATGTATCCGAGCGCCGAGGCCCGCGATGCCGACATCGAGCAGGGCGCGCCCCGGCCCCTCGACGTCCAGCTCGACGACGTGCGGGAGACCGCCGCGCGCTTCCAGGCCGTGGGCGGCGCCCAGGAAGCCCAGGGCGCCGGCTGGACCCGCACCGTCGAACTGCGCAACGGCGTCAAGGACGCGGCGGCCCGGATCCCCTTCCGGCGCCTCGTCGAGATCGAGCTCCACCACGTCGACCTCGGCATCGGCTACGAACTGGAAGACCTCCCCACGGACTTCACGGAACGCGAGATCGACTTCCTCGCGGAGCGGTTCACCGGACACAAGGACGTACCGTCGACCGGCCTGGCCACCACGGACGGCCGGTTCTGGACTACGGGCGGCGGGGCGGAGGGCACGGTGGTCGTCGAGGGAACGCCCGCCGACCTGCTCGGCTGGCTGGCCGGGCGCCGTGCCGGTTCGGCACTGAAGGTCTCGGGCGGCCCGCTGCCGGTGCTGCCGCCGCTGTAGTCGGCTGAGTACGCTGGCCCCATGACTTACAGCGGAGCGGTGAAGGTCGGCGGTCCGGCGGACGTGCACGAGCTCAGGGACCTGATGATCTCCAAGGTCGCGGTCGGACCGATGGACAACAACGCGTATCTGCTGCGCTGCCGGACCACCGGCGAGCAGATGCTGATCGATGCGGCCAACGAGCCCGAGACCCTGCTCCGGCTGATCGGTGACGACGGCATCGCGTCCGTCGTCACCACACACCGGCACGGCGACCACTGGCAGGCACTGGCCGAGGTCGTCGAGGCCACCGGGGCACGCACCTACGCAGGCCGTTACGACGTCGAGGGCATTCCCGTGCCCACCGATGTGGCGGTCGAGGACGGCGACTCGATCCGGGTCGGCCGGGTCGAGCTCACCGCCCGCCGTCTCATCGGCCACACCCCCGGGTCGATCGCCCTGATCTACGACGACCCGCACGGCCACCCGCACGTCTTCACCGGCGACTGTCTCTTCCCGGGCGGGGTCGGCAACACCCACAAGGACCCCGAGGCCTTCACCAGCCTGGTCAACGATGTCGAGACGAAGCTCTTCGACGCCCTCGCCGACGAGACCTGGGTCTACCCGGGCCACGGCAACGACACCACCCTCGGCGCGGAGCGGCCGCATCTGCCGGAGTGGCGCGCACGCGGCTGGTGAGCCACCTGTCGCGCGGGGCCCACGGCCGGTGAGCCCCGCGCCCGGTGCCGCTCCCCGGAAGGGCGCGCCGTGCTTCCGTGCGCCCCCGTAACCCGGGACGATCACAGGTAGTTGGGCGCGGCATGCGTAAAGATCACACTCCGCGCCCACCCGTGCCGGCCGCTCCCCCCTCCATGACCCGGCTGGCCGCGGCCTCCCTGGCCGGTACGGCCGTGGAGTTCTACGACTTCTTCGTCTACGGCACCGCCGCCGCGCTGGTGCTCGGACCGCTGTTCTTCCCCACGTTCTCTCCGATCGCGGGGACCCTGGCAGCCTTCGGCACGTTTGCGGCCGGGTTTCTCGCGCGTCCGCTCGGCTCCGTGCTCTTCGGCCACATCGGCGACCGCTACGGACGGCGGCCGGTGATGTTCGCCTCGCTGCTGCTGACCGGACTGGCCACCGTCCTGGTCGGCTGTGTGCCGTCGTACGCAACGCTCGGCGTCACCGCTCCCGTGCTGCTGCTGGTGCTGCGTTTCCTGCAGGGGCTCGGGCTCGGTGGCGAATGGGGCGGGGCGGTGCTGCTGACCGCCGAGCACGCGCCTGCGGCTCGCCGTGGACTGTGGGCGAGCTTTCCGCAGATCGGGCCCGCGGTCGGATTTCTGCTCGCCAACGGGGTGATGCTGGTCCTGTCGGCGAATCTGAGCAATGCCCAGTTCCAGGAGTGGGGCTGGCGGGTGCCGTTCTGGGCGGCGGGCCTGCTCGCGGCGGGCGGACTGCTGCTGCGCAGCTCATTGGCGGAGACCCCGCAGTTCCATCAGATCACCGAACCTGCCCGGCTCCCGCTGGCCGAGGTGCTCCGCGGACACTGGCGGCTCGTGCTGCTGACCGCCGGAGCGCTGGCGGTCGGTTACGCCGTGTTCTACACCGTCTCCACCTGGTCGCTCGCGTACGGAACCGAGCAGCTCGGCGTCAGCCGTACGACCATGCTCGGCTGCATCATGGCCGCCGTGGCGATCAAGGGTGCGGCCACGCCGCTGGTGGCTCTGCTCGGCGACCGCTACGGGCGGCGGCCGCTCTGCCTCATCGGCTGCACCGCCACCGTGGTGTGGATGTTCCCGATGGTGGCGCTGCTGCAGACGGCGGAGCCGTTGCTGATGTTCGTCGGGTTCCTCGTCGCCCTGCTCGCGTTCATCACCATGTTCGCGGTCATCGCGGCCTATCTGCCGGAGCTGTACGAACCGAGGGTCAGGTGCACCGGTGCGGCCGTGGGCTACAACCTGGCGGGTGTGCTGGGGGGCGCGCTGACGCCGATCGTGGCCACGGCGATGTCGGGCGGGCACGGACCGCCGTGGGGCGTCGCCGCCTATCTGACCGGGATCGCGCTGCTCAGCCTCGGATGCTTCGCCCTGCTTCCGGAGACCGTGCCGTCGCGGGCTCCGGCGACGAAGACCGCGGACGAGGGAGCAGCGGAGGAGGGGGCAGCTGTCTGAGCGACGCCCACGCACAGCACCGGCCGGGCCGCCTGAGCGGCCCGGCCGGTGTCGGAGGCCCGGGACACGGACCTGCTGTCTCAGGCGTCGATGCTGTCCTTGTCGGCCGTGTCGCCCGGCCCGCCCGTCTCCACGGCCGCGGCCTTCTCGGCGGCTTCCGCCGCCTCACGCCGCTCCTGCTTCCTGGAGGCGATGAGGCTGGTGATCGTGGTGATGACCAGCACGCCGCAGATGAACGCCAGCGAGAACGGGATGGAGATCTCGGGGACGTGCACCCCGGACTCGTGCAGGGCGTGCAGCACCAGTTTCACGCCGATGAAGCCGAGGATCACGGACAGGCCGTAGCTGAGGTGAACCAGCTTCTTGAGGAGTCCACCGATCAGGAAGTACAGCTGGCGCAGGCCCATCAGTGCGAAGGCGTTGGCCGTGAACACGATGTACGGGTCCTGGGTCAGGCCGAAGATCGCGGGGATGGAGTCCAGCGCGAACAGCACATCGGTGGTGCCGATGGCGAGCATCACGACCATCAGGGGGGTCAGCACACGCTTGCCGTTGACACGGATGAAGAGCTTCGTGCCGTGGTACCGGTCGGCGACGCCGAACTTCTTCTCGATGGACTTGAGGAGGCGGTTCTCCTCGAACTCGTCCTCCTCGTCGTCGGAGCGCGCCTCCTGGATGAGCTTCCAGGCGGTGTAGATCAGGAACGCGCCGAAGATGTAGAAGACCCACGAGAAGCTGGCAATGATCGCGGCGCCGGCTGCGATGAAGATGGCCCGCAGGACCAGGGCGATCAGCACACCCACGAGCAGCACGCGCTGCTGGAGGTGGGACGGCACCGCGAACTTCGCCATGATCAGGACGAAGACGAAGAGGTTGTCGACACTGAGCGACTTCTCGGTGATGAAGCCGGCGAAGAACTCGCCCGACGCCTGGCTCTCGCCGAACACCAGCAGGCCGAGGCCGAAGAGTGCGGCAAGCACGATCCAGACGACCGTCCAGATCCCCGCTTCCTTGATCGACACATCATGCGGCTTGCGGCCGATGAAGAAGTCGACCGCGATCAGGGCGGACAGACCGAGAATGGTCAGCACCCACATGTTCAATGAAACGTCCACTGCGCCTCCGGCGTCGTACGGCTACTGATCAGCGTCGTCGCTGCCGGAGGTCTCTTCCACCCGGGCGGGCTGCTGCCCTGCCCGGGCCGGCGCCCCGGGACCGACCTGTGTCTGTCCGTCCGTACTGACGGGCACGCCGCATGTGGGAGTACTCCCCTCCGCGCAAAGAACATTACAGGAAAGGCCAAAGAAAGGTAAAGGGGAAGGTAATGCAAGCGTCAAGTGGCCAGGTCAGCCCCGGTCGGCCCGCTGTCCGGTGCTGCTTCCTCTGCGCTCCCCGCTCTGCCCGCTCCTCCGCTCTTTCCGTGCCGGAGCACGGCCCGGGCGGGTCCCCTGCTTGGTTGGTCCCTCGGCGAAGAGGACGGGCCTTCCACCCCCGGAAGCGAGGGTGGAAGGCCCGTCGTCAGCCGCGCGCCGTCCCCGAGGTGCCTGCGGGTACCGTCCCGGGCGTCAACGCCGCAAGGTGCGGCGCGCCTCCGCGACCTGGGCCAGCACCTGCTGGAGCACCTGGCTACCGGGCGGGACGCTCGGCGGCTCGTACGTCCATGAGTGCTGCACCCAGGGATCGGCGAGGTGGTCGTCCGGGACCGGGGTGATCCTCAGCAGGGATCGCCACAGCGGGTCGAGAACCGGACCGTAGGCGCTCGCGTCCTCACGGTCCGCGACCATCAGCAGATGAACGCCGACCGCCGGGCCCTCGTCGGCGATATAGCGCAGCTGGGTGACGGCGCGGTCGTCGAAACCGTGCGGGAAGTCGTTGACGATCAACAACTGCTCGGCGGTGTCCAGGTCCGGCGGCAGGGCGTCGGACGCACCGCCGCGCACCGCCATCTGCACGAGATCGACCCGTTGGGTGAGCGTGGCGAGCATCGCGGAGACACCCTGGGCGCCGGTGGCCGGTGGCTCGTCCAGCGCACCGGACTGCACCAGTGGGGCGAGCGCCGCCGCCGCGGCACCGGCCGGATCGATGACCCGGACCGTGAACTCGCCGGCCGGATAGACGGCGAGCAGCCGGGCTGCAAGTGCCACTGCGGTGTCCATGGCGAGCCTGCGCAGCCGGCCCTCGTCCATCGTCGAAGCCACCTCGGATGTGGCCCGGCCGCTGTCGACCCACAGCCCGCGCTCCAGCGGCAGCCTGATGAGCATGGGGATGCGCAGTTCGGGGCGTTCCGGAAGGTGCAGATCACCGAGGCGCACGGCCATGGGGATCTCCATCGGGACGCGGTACGCGTGCCAGACGGGGTTGTCCCATCGGGCGAAGGCGGGCGGCAGGGCGGGCTCGACGACCTCGGATTCGGCCGAGAGCTGGTCGAGGTCGCGATCGAGGACCTCACGGGCCTGCGTGGTCAGCCGGTCGTGCTTGGCTCGGGCGTCCTCGCGTGCGGCGTCACCGGTTCCGGCGATACGGCTCCGCGGGTCGGCGAGTGCGCTGTCGAGCTCCTGATCGAGGCGGGACTCCGCGAAATCGACGGCGCTGCGATAGGCCGCCGTGGTGCGGGCCAGGTCCTCGAACATGCCCCAGACCTGGTTGTACAGCCGCTCCTCCATGGACCAGCCGGTGGCGTCCCCGGCGACCGGGGCGGGGGCGCGGCCCGGACCGGCGGGCGGTGCGACCGGGGGCGGCGGCGGAGGGGCGGCGGACTGTCGGCGGGGATGCGTGTAATTGATCGGACCGTCGTGGGACCGGTCCGGTCCGTGCGTCTGGTTCTGGCCCCCTGGGATCCCATCGGCAGGGGTGTCCGCCGGGGCGGGGCCGGGCACCGCGGTGCCGTGGGCCCCCTGGGACGGTGCGGACGGCACGGCACCCGGGCCCGGGGCGGCATCGGCGGCCGCTGTACCGGACGCGGCAGCCGGAGCACTGCGGCGCACCTCCGTGGTGCGCGGCGGGGGTGTGCCCACCGTGCGAGCGAGCCCGGGCGCAACGGCCTCCTGGATGGCGGCGGTCAGCGGGCCGGCGTCGGCGAGGCCCTGGTCGGCGAACAGGTCGGTGAGGCCGCCCGCGTATCCCTGTCCGATGGCGCGCACCTTCCAGGCGTCCTGGCGGCGGTAGAGCTCCAGGGCGACGACCGCGGACTCGGTGTCCAGGCCCGTGATGGTGTAGCTGGCGATTTCCGTGCCGTCAGGGTCCGTGACGGCGACGAACGGGGCCGCGACGGCGCCGAAGCGGGTCGGCACCGCGGGCCCCATCGGCAGTGCGAGCAGCACGCTCACGCGGTGCACGGCAGCGGCGAAGGCAGCCAGATCGACGGTGATCCGGTGGTCCGCGGTGGCACTGCGGGAGACCTCGATGCCGGGGAGGCCCGGCTGGGCGGGGTGGGCGACCCATTCGATGCCGGGCACCCGGCCGTTCTCGTCGGCCAGTGTGGCGCCGGCGACGACGGGTTTGCCGGCCGACACCCGGATCTCGAGTCGGTTGTGGGGCAGTGGATGGTTCTGCCCCCGGACCAGCTCGGCCGTCATCGCCTCTGTCCCCTCGATGGTGAGCGGTGTTCATTGGTGCAGCTCCCGGCGGCCTCATGCCTCCGGGAGCTGCGGTCACGACACGTCGAAAGCCGTGCCTACAGGTGCGGCAGGATCGCCGGCATCAGGTCCTGGAAGGTCCGGCCGTTGGCGGGATTGCCGACGGCGGTCATCTGCCAGCCGGCGCCCACACGGTGCACCTTCGCCATGATCTGCGCGGTGTACTGGCCTCCGCCGGTGAGCGTGTAGCGGGCCAGCTCCTGGCCGTTGGTCTCGTCGACGATGCGGCAGAACGCGTTCTGCACTTCCTGGAACGTCTGGCCCGTGAACGAGTTCACCGTAAAGACGATCTGGTCGATGTGGACCGGCACGCGCTGCAGATCGACGAGGATGGCCTCGTCGTCGCCGCCCTGACCGGCGCCGCCGACCAGGTTGTCACCGGTGTGCCGGACCGAGCCGTCGTCGCTCACGAGGTGCCGGAAGAAGACCACGTCCACGGGCTGCTTGTCGGCGAAGAGCACCGCCGACGCGTCCAGGTCGATCTCCCGGGTACGCGAACCGAACAGTCCTCGCCGCGGCGCCGCCTGCCAGCCGAGGCCCATGCGCACCGAACTCAGGGTGCCGCCGTCGGACTTCTGCAGGCTGATGCCCTGCCCCTTGGACAAGTTGACGCTCACGCGCTGTCCCCTCTCACAGTCCCCCGCAACCGTCCGTATGTGCGGTTGCCCCGTACCCTACGCACCCACGCCGACGGCGCAGCCACTTGGGCTGCTTTTGTGTCGGTCTTGAAACACATCTGCTGTGTCTGTCCTGAAACACACCTGCCGGCACGTCAGGCCAGGCCGGCCTCCTTCATCTGCCGGAGTTCCCTCTTCAGCTCGCCGACCTCGTCCCGCAGCCTTGCCGCGACCTCGAACTGGAGCTCCGCCGCGGCGGCCCGCATCCGGTCGGTCATCTCCTCGATGATTCCGGCCAGTTCGGCGGCCGGCCGGTCGCTCGTGACATCGCCCCTGCCGGCAGCGGCCTTGCCGCCCTTGGCCGCCTTCGTCCCCTTCGCCCCCGTCACCCCGTGCGCACCCAGCGACGGCACCGGCGCCTTGGCGCCCTTGCCGTCCTTTCCCTGGCGGTAGCCGGAGCCGAGCAGCTGCTCGGTGTCGACCTCCTCGCGCGCGATGGTGGCCACGATGTCGTTGATCTTCTTGCGGAGCGGCTGCGGATCGATGCCGTTCGCCTTGTTGTAGGCAACCTGCTTCTCACGGCGGCGGTTGGTCTCCTCGATCGCCTTCTCCATCGCCGGGGTGATCTTGTCGGCATACATATGGACCTGACCGGAGACATTGCGTGCCGCACGGCCGATGGTCTGGATGAGCGAGGTGCCGGAGCGCAGGAAGCCCTCCTTGTCGGCGTCGAGGATGGCCACCAGCGACACCTCGGGGAGGTCGAGGCCCTCACGGAGCAGGTTGATGCCGACCAGCACGTCGTACTCACCCGCGCGCAGCTCGCGCAGCAGCTCGACACGGCGGAGGGTGTCGACGTCGCTGTGCAGATACCGGACCTGGATGCCCAGCTCCAGGAAGTAGTCGGTGAGGTCCTCGGCCATCTTCTTGGTGAGCGTGGTGACCAGGACGCGCTCGTCCTTCTCGGTGCGCTTGCGGATCTCGTGCACCAGATCGTCGATCTGCCCCTCGGTGGGCTTGACGACGACCTCGGGGTCGACGAGGCCGGTGGGCCGGATGATCTGCTCGACGAAGCCGTCGGAGCGGGAGAGTTCGTAGGTGCCCGGGGTGGCGGAGAGATAGACGCTCTGGCCGATCCGCTTCTGGAACTCCTCCCACTTCAGCGGCCTGTTGTCGAGTGCCGAAGGCAGCCGGAAGCCGTGCTCGACCAGGGTCCGCTTGCGGGAGGCGTCCCCCTCGTACATCGCGCCGATCTGCGGGACCGTCACATGCGACTCGTCGATGACGAGCAGGAAGTCCTCCGGGAAGTAGTCGAGGAGGGTGTTGGGCGCGGTGCCCGGGGCGCGGTCGTCGAAGTGCATCGAGTAGTTCTCGACGCCGGAGCAGGAGCCGATCTGGCGGAGCATCTCGATGTCGTACGTGGTGCGCATGCGCAGCCGCTGCGACTCCAGCAGCTTGCCCTGCTTCTCCAGTTCGGCGAGGCGCTCCTCCAGCTCGCGCTCGATGCCGTTGACCGCCTTCTCCATGCGTTCGGGACCCGCCACGTAGTGGCTTGCGGGGAAGACGTACAGCTCCTGGTCGTCGCTGATCACCTCGCCGGTGAGCGGGTGGAGCGTGGAGAGGGCCTCGATCTCGTCGCCGAACATCTCGATGCGGACGGCCAGCTCCTCGTAGACCGGGAAGATCTCGATGGTGTCGCCCCGGACCCGGAAGGTGCCGCGGGTGAACGCCAGGTCGTTGCGCGTGTACTGGATGTCGACGAAACGGCGCAGCAGCTGGTCGCGGTCGATCTCCTCGCCGACCTTCAGCGGCACCATACGGTCCACGTACTCCTGCGGGGTGCCGAGACCGTAGATGCACGAGACCGAGGCGACCACGACGACGTCGCGGCGGGTCAGCAGCGAGTTCGTCGCGGAGTGGCGCAGTCGCTCGACCTCCTCGTTGATGGAGGAGTCCTTCTCGATGTAGGTGTCCGACTGCGGGACGTACGCCTCGGGCTGGTAGTAGTCGTAGTACGAGACGAAGTACTCCACCGCGTTGTTCGGCAGGAGCTCGCGGAACTCATTGGCCAGCTGGGCGGCCAGCGTCTTGTTCGGCGCCATCACCAGAGTGGGGCGCTGAAGCTTCTCGATCATCCAGGCCGTGGTCGCCGACTTGCCCGTGCCGGTTGCACCGAGCAGGACGACATCCTTCTCACCTGCGCGGATGCGCTTCTCGAGCTCGGCGATGGCCGTGGGCTGGTCACCGCTGGGCTGGTAGGGGCTGACGACCTCGAAGGGCGCCATCGTGCGTTCGATCTGGGATACGGGCCGCATGGAACCACCGTACGACCCGCCACTGACAACCGGGCCCGGTCCTGGATCCGTCCCGGGGGCCGGAGGGCAGCGGCGACGACGCGCAGGAAGGAGGAGGAGGACGAGCGGGCGGAGGGGAAGCGGAGGGGAAGCGGTCAGCGATTGCGGGTGCGCTGGGAGGTGCGCCGCACCGAGCGGGAGGGCTCCGACCATTTCCCGGGCTCGGCGTACGTGGGCAGCCTCCGCTGCGCGGGCACGTCTGCCCGGACCCGGCGCCCGATCCCCTTGCGCCCGATCACGATCCGGCGCGGGGCCGTGGGCTGCTGCCGGTCCGGGCCACCGGGGTCGCCCACGACGGCGAGCGGGTCGAACATGACGACGGCAGCGGCCAGCACCAGGAAAGCGGCCGGGCCGACCAGCAACGGGGCGATCAGGGTGGCGGGCGGGGCACCTGCACCGGCCGCAGGCGCGGTGGAGTGCAGATGCACGCTGACGCCCGCCATTCCGGTGTAGTGCATCCCGCTCACGGCGACGCCCATCACCAGGCAGGCGCCGAGGCTCGGCAGAAAGCCGTGGACGGACACGGCGGCCCACAGTGCCGTGGTCGCTGCGACGACGGCGATGACCACGGAGAGGGCGACGGTGGCCGTGTCGTACTCGAGACGGCCCTGCAGGCGCATTCCCGCCATGCCCAGATAGTGCATGGAGGCGATACCGAGGCCCGTGATGGTGCCGCCGGTGAACAGGGTCATCGCCGTGGCGCCGCGGCAACCCACGATGAAGATGCCGATGCCGGTCATGACGACGGCGACGCCCAGGCTGGCGAGCGTCGTCGGCCGGTGGTAGTCGACCGGGGCCTCCGCGACGGTGAAGCCCATCATCGCGACGAAGTGCATGGTCCAGATCCCGGAGCCGATGGAGATCGCGCCGAGGGCCAGCCAGCCGGGCTTGAAGGGGCCGCTGCCGCGTACGGATCTGGTGGTGCAGCGCAGCCCCAGCGCACCCCCGAGGCAGGCCATGAGATAGGCGGCCACAGGTGTGACGACGCCGTAGCTGAAACCGTCGACTGTGCCCTGCATCGTTCTATGCCCTTCGCCCCTTGCTCCGCTCGTGCCCCCGTGTGCCCCCGTCGAGGAAGCCCGTACCGGGCGAGGGTATGGCGCATGGGGCGGCAAACAAACATCGGGGGCAGGATTCATCCGCGGGCGCCGGGACGGAAGCGGCCCCTCCGCGGGCTTCCCGCTGCTTTCGCAGGTCAGGACCGCTGTCAGTGGGCAGCCGTACGGTGGTCCGCATGAACAGCTTCGAGTGGACGGTCATGGACTCCGCCATCGGGCCGCTGCTGCTCGCCGCCACTGGGGAGGGGCTGGTGAGCGTCGTCTTCCACGCCCACCCACCGGTGCGGGACAAGGCGATCGCCCGGCTGGCCGCGCAGCTGGGCGGGGCCGGGGATCCGTCACGGGGCGCACCGGGCCCGGATCTGCTCGCCGAGCCGGTCCGGCAGCTCACGGAGTACTTCGCGGGCGGGCGCCGGGACTTCGGGCTCCGGCTCGACTGGTCGCTGACATCCGGCTTCAACCGCCAGGTGCTGCGCGAGCTGGAATCGGGGGTTCCCTATGGTTCGGTCGTCGGCTACGGCGAGCTGGCGGGTCGGGCGGGGCAGCCGGGCGCAGCCCAGGCGGTGGGCGTGGCCATGGCGTCCAATCCGCTGCCGGTGGTGGTTCCGTGCCACCGGGTCGTGGAGAGCGACGGAGGGCTGGGCGGCTTCGGAGGCGGACTGGAGACCAAGCGGAAGCTGCTGGCGCTGGAGGGAGTGCTGCCGCAACCGCTGTTCTGACGCGGTGGGGCCGGAAGGACGGTTCCCTACGACTGTGGGTAACTGGCACACTTCGGCAGTGACCAGTACCCCTCGTGACCTCCCCGCGGCCGCGGCGGGCCTCATATTCGCCGGCCCCATGGCCACCGACACGGAGGGCCGTGCTTCCTCGCCGGCCCTCTCCCCCGCACCGCGCACGGTTCCCGCCTCCGGCACGGTCGCCCGGTGAGCGCCGGCGGGAAAGCGGTCTCGGCCGAAGCGGCTCCGTCGGACGTGGAAGGTCTGCCCGCACTGCGGCGACGGATCGCGGCCGTGCTGATCGCCAGCCAGATCCTCGGTGGGCTCGGCGTCGCAACGGGCATCGCTCTTGCCTCGGTGCTCGCGCAGCAGGTGAGCGGGAGCGAGGCGCTGTCCGGGCTCGCCCCGACGGCCACCGTCGCCGGCACGGCGCTGCTGTCCGTCCCGCTGGCGGCGCTCATGACCGCACGTGGGCGGCGTCCTGGGCTCGTCCTGGCCTATCTGATCGGGGCGGCCGGTGCCGGCGTGGTCGTCCTGGCCGCGGTGGCCGGGAGCTTCCCACTGCTTCTGCTGGGCATGGCGGGCTTCGGGGCGGCCTCGTCGGCGAATTTGCAGGCGCGGTTCGCGGCTGCGGATCTGGCCGAGCCGGACCGGCGGGCTCGGGCCATCTCCACGGTGGTGTGGGCCACCACCATCGGAGCCGTTCTCGGACCGAACATCGCGGCGCCGGCGGGGCGGAGCGCATCGGGTCTCGGGATACCCGAGACAGCAGGCCCGTTCCTCTGGGCCGCCGGCGTTTTCCTGATCTCGGCGCTGGTCGTCGTGGTCCTGCTGCGGCCCGATCCGCTTCTGACGGCCCGGGCCCTGGCCCCGGCCGAGGAGAACGTACGGGAAGGGCGCTCGCTACGGGCGGGGGTGCGGGCCGTGCGGGAGTCCGCGGGGGCCCGGCTGGCGCTCGTCACCGTCGCCGTCTCGCACACCGCGATGGTGTCGATCATGTCGATGACCCCGATCGCACTGAGCCACCACGGCGCGGGAATACAGCTCATCGGACTGGTCATCAGCGGCCATATCGCGGGCATGTACGCCTTCTCGCCGGTGATGGGCTGGCTGTCCGACCGACTGGGACGGCTCTCGGTGATCGGTCTGGCCGTGGCGCTGATCTCCTGCGCGGCGCTCCTGGCGGGTACGGCGGGGGCGAGTCACGGCCGTACGGCAGCGGGCCTGTTCCTGCTCGGCCTCGGCTGGTCCGCCGGTCTCGTCTCGGGCTCTGCGCTCCTCACCGACTCGGTCCCCGGGCCCGCCCGCGCCGCGGTCCAGGGCCTCTCGGACCTCACGATGAACACGGCGGCAGGCGTGGGCGGCGTGGCGGCGGGCCTCATCGTGTCGAAGGCGAGCTACGGCTTCCTCAACGCCGTCGGGGCCTGTCTGCTGCTCCCACTGGCCGCGCTGGCCGTCCATCGCGCGATCAGGCCGCGTCCGGGCACCGTGCCCTCGGCCGTCCCGTCACCGGGTGCGGAGCCTCTCGTGGCCGCACCGGCCCCGGCGGACGCCGCGGCTCCGTCCCCCACCGCCGCATCGGAACCCCCGGCGGTCCCGGTGACCCGGGAGACCCGTCCCACCGAGTGAGGCGAAGTGCTCGGAGACCGGGCTCAGAGACTGATGTGGTACGCCTTGCGCAGGGTCTCGTGAACGGTCCATGTCGTACGGTCGCCCTCGCGCAGCACGCAGGCGTCTCCCGGCCCGACCTCCAGGGTGTCGCCGCCCTCGACCTCGATGGTGGCGCGCCCGCTGACGACGACGAACAGTTCGTTGGCCTCGGTGTCGGTGACCACGCCCGGGGTGATCTGCCAGATGCCCCGCAGCTGCTTGCCGTCCTCGGACTCCCACAGCACCTTGCCGGTCACGACCGGCTCGCCGGCGACGATCTGGCCGGGGTCGAGCGGCTCGACCTCCAGCTCGGCGTCCGGAATGTGCACGACAAACGAAGGGGAACCGGGGGTGGCGGCGCTGTGATCAAAGGTCGTCATGGCGCGTCACCTTAGCGGGGGCCGAGCAGCGTGTCGCGGCGGGGACGGTCGGTGCGACCCCGCACTCATTGCTGCCGAAACGTTTGCGCAGGGCCCCGCCGTGCCAGGGATGGGACATGCCCGAGACCACACTGCTGCTGTCGGAAGAGGTACGGGAGGCGCTGGCAGCGCGCCGGCCCGTAGTCGCCCTCGAGTCCACGATCATCGCGCACGGACTGCCGCGCCCACGCAATCTCGCCGTCGCGGAGGAACTGGAGTCCCTGGTCAGGGACAACGGTGCGGTACCCGCGACGATCGCCGTGCTGGACGGCCGGGCCCATGCCGGCCTGGACAAGGGCCAGTTGGAGCGGGTCGCATCGGACCCGGCGGTGCGCAAGCTCGGCCACCGCGATCTCGCCCCCGCCCTCGCGGCGGGAGCGAGCGGGGCGACGACCGTGTCCGCCACCGCGTTCCTCGCAGCCCGTGCGGGGATCCGGGTCTTCGCGACCGGCGGGCTCGGCGGGGTGCACCGGGAGTGGACCACGTCCCAGGACGAGTCCGCGGATCTGCGGCTGCTCGCGCAGACTCGGATCGCCGTCGTCTGCGCCGGGGTGAAGTCGATCCTCGACGTCCCGGCGACGCTCCAACGACTGGAGACCCTGGGCGTCGGCATCGTCGGCTACGGCACCGACCGGTTCCCGGGCTTCTATCTGACCTCCTCGGGGGAGCCGGTCGACTGGACGGTGCACACGCCCCGGGAAGTGGCGGAGGTGATACGGGCCCAGGACGCACTCGGCGGCCCGGACACGGCACTGATCGTCGCCCACCCGGTCCCGGAGGACGAGCAGCTCGACCCCCGGCTGCACGACCGGGTGCTGGAGGAGGCCCTGGACGCGTGCCGGGAGCGGGGCATCACGGGCCAGGCGGTCACCCCCTTCCTCCTCGACCATCTGATGCGGCGCACGGAAGGCGCGTCGCTGGAGGCGAACCTCGCGGCCGTACGCGGCAACGTCCGGCTGGCGGCCCGGATCGCGGCGGCGCTGTGAAGCGTACGAAGCACGGCGGAGGCGGTCAGCACCCCGGAGTCGGGGGTGCGCTGCTGGTCGTCGGGGACGTGGCCACCGATGTCGTGGCACGGCACGGCTCCGGGCTCGCCCATGGCACCGACACGGCCGCCGAGATACGGACCCTGCCGGGCGGCGCGGGTGCCAACGCGGCCTGCTGGGCCGCCTATGCGGGCTGTCCCGACGTACGGCTGCTCGGCCGCGTCGGCAGCGAGAGCGCGTCCTGGCACGACACCCGCCTCCGCCGGGCAGGGGTGCGGCCGCTCCTGGTACCCGATCACGAGGCGGAGACCGCCACCGTCGTCGCGCTCGTCGACGCGGATGCCGAACGCACCTTCCTCACCGACAGCGGGGCGGCCCTGCGGATCTCCGCCACCGACTGGTCGCCCGCCCTTCTCGACGGGGTCGGCCGGCTGCATCTGTCCGGCTATCTCTTCTTCGCGGCCTCCAGCCGCGAACTGGCCGTCCTCGCGCTGGCGGACGCCCGCGAGAGGGGCGTCCCGGTGAGCGTGGACCCGGCCTCGGCGGGCTTCATCACCGCGCTCGGGGTGGACCGCTTCCTCGCCCTGGTCTCGGGCGCGGACGTGCTGCTGCCCAATGCCGACGAGGCCCGGCTCCTCACCGGTATCCCGGACGCCGCCGATGCCGCCGCCAAGCTGAGCCGTCAGGTGCCGCTCGCCGTCGTCACGCTCGGCGCGGGCGGGGCGCTGGTGGCGGAGGGGGGTCGGGTGACGGCCCGAGTGCCGCCGGTTCCGGAGAAGGCGGTCGATTCGACGGGCGCGGGCGACGCCTTCACCGGTGCGTTCCTCGCCGCGCTCCTGACGGGTGCGGGACCGGGGACCGCCGCCCACGAGGGCTGCCGCGCGGGAGCGCTCGCAGTCACCCTGCACGGCGGCCGTCCGCCGGTCCGCGACGACGATTGCCCCTGACGTTCTCAGGACCGCTGTGGCCCCCAGGGGTCGTTCCAGGCCGGGTGGCGCGGATCGTCGGTGCGGACGACGACATCGGCGGCCTCGTCCGGGCCGACCTCCTGCTCGTATCGCTCGAACGCGGGCAGCGTCCATCGCTGCGCCCCGTCGGTCCGGCGGCTCAGGGCGCCGGGCGAAAGCCGCAGATGCAGGGTCAGGTCGAAGGGGAACCACTGCCCGAGCAGAAGCGGACCGTGCAGCACCAGCACGCCGCCGGGCGGGAGTTCGTGGTGCGCGGTGCGGGTGGCGCGGTCCGTCACGGGGTCCCACAGGTCGGGCAGCACGCGCCCGGACCCACCCGGCTCCAGCGGCCCGAACACCTCTCGCCGGAGGGCGCCCGTGTCGAACCAGCCGTCGTAGTAGGTCTCGGGGTCCTCGCGCCCGTACTCGTACCGCAGCGAAGCGGGCCGCAGAAACCCGCCCGTGTCGACCACCAGCACGGAACGACCGAGCAGCCGCAGGGCCTCGGCGAGCGCACCGGCCACGGGGCCGGTTCCGGCGGCGGGTGCACCGTCGACGGCGATGCGCAGCCAGGGACTGCCGTCACCGGCCGTGGTCCCCATGATCCGGTCGGCGACGGCCTCGGTCAGCCGTTCCCAGGTGATCGGTTCGAGTCGCACCGCTCCATCATGCTCGGCTCCACGCAGGTCGTGCCCGTGGGGCTGCCGACCGCGCCTGACGTCCTTCCGGCGTCCCGCCGGAACGCCGGATCATCGCCGACGGCACCGACTGCACTGTCGGCATCGGCGGCGAGGAACCGGCCCAGGTGGTGGTGCCCTGCTGGAGAGGCCGGCTCCGCACATGTGTCCCGGCGACGGTCACCGCGCGCCCGCGCCGGCCGAAGCCGTGAGGCCGGACAGGGCGGTCGCCAGAGGCCCGTCGCCGGAGACACGGATGCGCCCCTCCCGTACGCCGTCCTCGACCGTGAGGCTGCCCCGGCTGACCGCCAGACACGTCTCCGCGTCGAGCTCCAGCCGGACGACGGGTCCGTCGGTGACCGCGGCCGCTCCGTCCCGGTACGCCGGCCCGTCATCGTCGCCACCGACTCGCAGATGGAACTCCCCTTCGTCCAGGTGCACATGCACGAGTCCGGTCACCCCCTGCCGCTCCAGGCCTCGCAGCAACGGAATCGCGAACCAGTGCGCCCGTACCGCGTCCGTGTCCCGGCGTTCGGCGAGCTCGGACGTGCCCCATTCGGCCAGTGCGGTGAGCACCGGCAGCAACGCCCTGCCCCGTTCGGTCAGTTCGTAGACGAACGCGGAGGCGGGTGCCGGAAGACGGCGCCGCCCGGCCAGACCGTCGCGTTCCATGTCCTTGAGCCGGGAGGCCAGCACATCCGTGCTGACACCGGGCAGATCGGCGTGCAGATCGGTGTAGCGGCGCGGACCGGCCAGCAGTTCCCTGACGATCAGCAGGGTCCAGCGGTCACCGACGGCGTCGAGGGCGCGCGCGGCGGCGCAGTACTGGTCGTAACTCCGGCGGCGTGGACCACGCGTCGGAGGTGACGGATGTGACGGCATGGCCCGCAGTCTAGACATGTTGTTGGACTTTCCAAGCTTCCACTTGGTAAAACCAAGTAACACCGTTTCTGGGGAGGCCACGGCATGGAGTTCCGGCAGTCGAGCAAGCTCAGCGAGGTCTGCTACGAGATCCGCGGCCCGGTGATCGAGCACGCCAACGCACTTGAGGAGGCGGGCCACAGTGTCCTGCGCCTCAACACGGGCAATCCGGCACTCTTCGGCTTCGAGGCCCCGGAAGAGATCGTCCAGGACATGATCCGGATGCTTCCGCAGGCGCACGGCTACACCGACTCGCGCGGCATCCTCTCCGCGCGCCGCGCCGTCGCGCAGCGATATCAGTCCCTCGGACTGACCGGGGTCGGCGTCGACGACATCTTCCTCGGCAACGGCGTGTCCGAGCTCGTCTCCATGGCGGTGCAGGCCCTGCTGGAGGACGGCGACGAAGTCCTCGTCCCGGCACCCGACTTCCCGCTGTGGACGGCTGTCACCACCCTCTCCGGCGGGAAGCCCGTCCACTATGTGTGCGACGAGTCCGCCGACTGGTATCCGGACCTCGACGACATGGCCTCGAAGATCACCGACCGCACCAGGGCCGTCGTGATCATCAACCCCAACAACCCCACCGGTGCCGTGTATCCGCGCGAGATCATCGAGGGCATCCTCGATCTGGCGCGCAGGCACCAGTTGATGGTGTTCGCCGACGAGATCTACGACCAGATCGTGTACGACGACGCAATTCACCACAGCGCCGCCGCTCTCGCCCCCGACCTGGTCGTCCTCACCTTCGGCGGGTTGTCGAAGACATACCGTGTGGCCGGCTTCCGCTCAGGCTGGCTGGTCGTCACGGGCCCCCGGCAGCATGCGCGCAACTATCTGGAAGGGCTCAACATGCTCGCCTCCATGCGGCTGTGTCCCAACGCGCCCGCGCAGTACGCCATCCAGGCCGCGCTCGGTGGACGCCAGTCGATAGGCGAACTCACCGCTCCCGGCGGGAGGCTGCACGAGCAGCGCAATCGCGCATGGGAGCGACTCAACGAGATCCCGGGGGTCTCCTGTGTGAAGCCGAAGGGTGCGCTGTACGCCTTCCCGCGTCTCGACCCCAAGGTGCATCCCATCCACGACGACGAGAAGTTCGTGCTGGACCTGCTGCTGCGCGAGAAGATCCAGGTCGTCCAGGGCACGGGCTTCAGCTGGCCACGGCCGGACCACTTCCGGATCCTGACGCTCCCGTACGCCGACGATCTCGACGCGGCGATCAGCCGTATCGGCCGCTTCCTGAGCGGATACCGTCAGTAGACGCAGCCGGAAAGGGGAGCGGGCCCGGGGGCGTAGCCGGCCCCCGAGCCCTGTTGATGCCACCCATATTCACACGCCGGCACGCTTGAGGACCCGGGTCAGTCGTCATTGCGTCGCGTCCTTCCTTTGGACCACCGCGGATCGAGCTCCGCGGGCCGGACTTGAACCGGCAATTCGACGCACCAGGGCCCGGGCCCGGTCGATCCGGCGATGAGCGGCGAATGCTGAGTCTGGAGCGAGAGTCTGAGATTCATCGCGGTCTGCCTCTGCCGAGTTGGGCTACCCCGGCCCGATGTCCCGTATCCGTCGTCCGTACGGGAAGTGCCGGGGGGAGGACTCGAACCTCCACTGGAACCGCGTGGTTCACGACAAGCTTCAGTTTCAGCTTTGCGCTCCTCGCGCACCCCGGCCGCGATCTGCGGCCGGGGAGTCTGTGCGGCCGACCTCTTCCGGTCTACTGACCGAAGAGGTAGCCGAATACGGCGTCCCCCATGCGCTGGTCGGTGACGTCCACACCGTTCGCCTCCTCCCGGGCGAACTTCACCGCCTGCTGGAGCTTCTCCACCCGGTCGAGCAGTTCGTTGACACGGCGGGCGGGCAGTGCGCCGGAGAACTTCACCGTGGTCCAGTAACCGACCGGGATGTCCTCGTAGTACACCTCCACCTGCGCCGGGTGCTTCTCGGTGGCCTCGGCCTTCACATGGTTGCGGGGCACCTTCTTGGTGCGGACCGTCTTGACCGGCTCGGTCTTCCAGGAGTCCGTGGACGGGTCCTGCGACCAGGACTCGGCGGCATCGAGCACCGGCAGCTTGCGCACAAAGGTGTTGATGTCCGTCAGCTGCTTCTCCAGGAAGAGGAGATACGCCACAGGCGCCTCGGCCACCAGCACCCGCCCGTCGACGGTGACATCGGCGCGGGCCGTGCAGTTCGCCCAGTCCTTGGTGGCGGTGACGTCGAACAGCCGGGTCAGCGTCTTCGCGGTGTCGCGCAGCA
This sequence comes from Streptomyces sp. NPDC043861, assembly GCF_056435905.1. Lineage (NCBI taxonomy): Bacteria > Bacillati > Actinomycetota > Actinomycetes > Kitasatosporales > Streptomycetaceae > Streptomyces > Streptomyces sp. NPDC043861. The sequence goes on from NZ_JBWKDP010000005.1 coordinate 181,678, forward strand.
CGTCCTCGGCCTTGACCTGGACCAGCGTGGACTCGGGTGGCAGCTGCTCGCCCTCCTCGTCCTTCGGCTGGTACGTCCTGGCGATTCCGGCCAGCAGCGCGGGCTTCTGGAGGCCGTGGTGGGCCGCCGTGAGGTCCTGGTGCGCCTTGGACTTGACGCCCTTCTCGACTGCGATGATCTGATTGAGTTTCGCCACGTCCGAGAACCTAACAACTCCAACACCTCCTTCTCGACCGAATATTGGAGGGACGGCGGTGGAGAGGTGCGGGGTCGGGGAGGGATCGGGGCATGGAACCACTGGTGGTCGTCGAGCCGCTGAAGCGGCGGCACTGTGCGGAATGCCGGCGCGGCCCGCTGGAGCGGATGGTCCTGGAGTTCAACTCGCCGCGTTGTCTGGACTGCGCGGACCTCGGGCATCTCGTCTTCCTGCCGCGCGGGAACGCGGCACTGACCCGGCGTGCCCGTGAGGCGAGTTCGCTGTGGGCCGTCGTCGTACGGCACAACAGAAGCCGTACCCGCTTTGAGCGCCAGGGGGTGCTCGTCGAGGAGGCGGCGCTCATGCGCGCGGAGGCGGCCTGTCTGGCCGATGCCGATGCACGGGCCCGTCGCCGGGAGCGCGACGCCGCCCGGCGGGCGGCCGAGGACGTACGCTTCACGGCCGCACTCACCGCGGAGATCCTCAGGCTCTTTCCGTCCTGCCCGCTCGACCGTGCACTGGACGTCGCGGCCCACACATCGGTGCGCGGCAGCGGCCGCGTGGGCCGCACCGCGGCCGGCCGCGCGTTGGACGAGGGCGCGGTCACAGCGGCGGTGCGTGCCTCCGTGCGCCATCTGGACACGCAGTACGACGCTCTGCTCATGCAGGGTGTGCCCCGGCACGAGGCCCGTGCGCGTGTGGCCTCGGCCATCGAAGCGGTGCTCTCCTCGTGGCGCCGACGGGCCTGACACGGCCGGTGCGGTGACCGGAAGGGCTCACCGGCTCGCGACACCCTGCACCACACCTCGCCGCATCGTCGGGTCATCCGTCCATGGCCGGTACGAGGGCGATCCCCCGGTCTCCGGCCGGCCGGGGCCACCCCGACAAGGCCGGGGGGGAGCGCCCCCACCGCCTTGCGGTCGTTCCCCTCGGCCCCTGGCGGCGGACCGGGGAAGTCGCCGTGATCCGGGCGCCGCCGGCATCCCGCAGACGCTCGGGTCACCGCGCTGGGGTCTTTCGTTTGGATCGGGCTGGATCGGTGAGCGGGGTCCGGTGCGTGCGCTCGCAAGGCGGAGGGCGGAGCGTAGGCGACTGACGACAACGCGGCGAGCGTGCGTGCCGGGGCACGCGGGCCCGGCAAGATCCGAACGAGGGGCCCTAGACGCCAAGAACCGCGGCACCGTGGACCGCGGGGCGAACGCGCCGGTAGAGCACCGCGCCGCCGAGGATCAGCGCCGCTCCCGTGGGGACGGCGAGGCCCAGGCCGCCGGGAGCGCCCGTCTCGGCGAGGCGGTGCCGGGGCCCGTGGTGGGGCTCGTGGTGGGCCGGGAGCACCTCTTCCGTCCTCGGCGGGGTCACCGGCCTCGGCGCCGGGGGCTTCACGGGAGAGTTCGACGACGCGTTGCCGACGGACGGGTTGCCGATACCGACGACGTTGACCGAGTTTCCGGTGACGTTCACGGGCACATCGACGGGAAGCTGGATGCCGTTGCCGGAGAGGAGGCCCGGGGAGTCCTTGCTGTCGCCGTGGGCGACGGCACCGCCGGCGCTGCGGTCGCTGCTGTGGGCATGACCGCCGTTGTCGCCATGGGCGGCGCTGCCCGCATTGGCGCCGCCCCGGTTCTCACAGCCGTTCCCGACCGCCGGATTCAGCAGACCGACCACATTGACGGTGTTGCCGCACACATTCACCGGGACATGCACCGGGATCTGCACCGTGTTTCCGGAGAGCACACCCGGCGACCCGGTCGCGTCCCCCTGTGCGCCCGAGTCGGCGTGAGCGGTTCCTGCCGCGACGATGGCTCCGCCCGCGACCATCACTGTGACCAGTCCTGTTCGGCGAATCTGCCTCATTGGTTACTGCCTTCCGGAGAATCAACACGGGTGCTCGCCCGCACCGGAAATAACGCCATGAAGCCAATCGGGTTATGGCCGACAATCCTTTCACCCGATCGAGTGGGCACATTGTCGAACTGCTCTGCATCGTCCACGCGTTCAGGTCGCCCGGCGCCCGGGGGCGTATTCCTGAATACGACGCCCATGACTCCGGTCGGTCAACTGCGGCAGTCTGGCCGTGAGTTCACCGGCGATCTCTTCCACATCGACGGTCAGCAGCTTTCGGTCGCGCATAAGGACTTGGCCGTCCACGATCGTGGTCAGCACATCGGCGGACCGTGCACTGAGGACGAGGGCCGCGGCGATGTCATGAAGCGGACGCATATGGGGGCCGGTCAGATCCACCAGGATCAGATCGGCACGACGCCCCGGCGCGAGCACCCCTGCCTGCTCCGCCAGCCCCGCGGCCTGCGCGCTCTGGACGGTCGCATGGCCGAGGGCCTGGCGGGCCGTGAGCCAGCGCGGGTCCCGCTCAGCCGACTTCTGCACCAGCGCGGTGAGCGTCATGCTCTCCCATACGTCGAGGGTGTTGTTCGACGCGGCCCCGTCCGTGGCCAGGCCCACCGGGACACCGATCGAGCGCAGCGCCCTGATCGGAGTCGTGTCCCAGCCGAACTTCAGATAGCCCTTGGGCGCGGTCGCGATCCCGGTGCGGCCCGCGGCCCGCTCGAGCAGGGGAAGATCTCGTTCGACGATGCCTGTGCCATGGGCGATGAGAATGTCCACGTCGAGCAGGCCCGTGCGGTGGAGCGTCTCGATGGGGGTCCGGCCGAACCGTTCGAGGCTGGACTCCGTCTGTGCCCGGTTCTCGGCTGCATGGAGGTGGACCGGTAGCCCGTGCTCACGGGCCAGTTCGGCGGTGGCCCCGAGGTCCGTCTCGTCGACGGTGTACGGGGAGTGGGGGGCCAGCGAGGTGGTGATCCGGCCGCCGGCGTCGCCGTTGCGGCGGAGGGCGAAGTCCAGGGAACGCTCGCGCCCCTGGGGGCCCTGGCTGGAGAAGTAGGCCCAGCCGAGGTTGGCGCGCAGCCCGCTGTGCACGACCGCGGCGGCGACCCGGTCCATCGAGAAGTAGTGGTCGGCGAAGGCCGTGACCCCGCCGCGGATCATCTCGGCGCAGGCGAGGAGCGCGCCGAGCTCGACGATCTCGTCGGTGAGGTTGCTTTCGACGGGCCAGATCCAGTCGTTGAACCATTCCTCGACCGGCACGTCCTCCGCGATGCCGCGCAGAGCCACCATGGGGGCGTGCGTATGGCAGTTGATCAGCCCGGGCATGGCCAGCCTGCCGCGCGCGTCCATCCGCTCCTGTGCGGGCAGGCCGGCCGCCTCACGGGCGGAGGTGATCGCCTCGATGGCCCCGTCGCGTACGACGACGGCGCCGTCCTCCTCGAATCCGATGTCCCCGTCCTGCGTGTGGGTGAGCACGGTGCACCCCTCGATCACGAGGTCGGCGGGTCGGTTCGTGTGCGCACGGGTCATACCGGCTCCTGAGTGTTCACGAACCGTCCGGCGTCGGCGCCGGCCCGGACGGGCCGCACCTCAGCGGTCGGCGGTCATCGGTCGGTCGGCGGTCATCGGTCGAGCAGCGCGGCGAGCGCCCCGACCGGATCCGCGTCGGGGGTGCCGCGGGGCCACCAGTCGTCACGGCCGGGGTCCGATTCATAGCCGTACCACAAACCGTCCCGGCCGAGGCGCAGTTGCAGCGCGGGGGTGGAGAGCCGGTTGCGCCGGGGGCGGAAGTCCGGGAAATCCGCCGCGATCAGAGCGGGGCGGGCCCGGTCGAAGGGGCCGGCCGGCGGGTCCCACTCCTCCTCCAGGGCCGCAAGGCCCGCAAGGCCGCCCTGACGCCAGGCCGCGACGGCGCGTGCCAGCTCCGTCGGGGCGCGGCCGGTGGCACGGGCTAGTGCGGTGTACAGCGCGCGGGTGGAGGCGGTGAGCCCGGAGCCGGGGTGGGCGGCGGCCAGCCGGACCGCGTCCTGCCAGGGTGAGAGGTCCGCGACAGGGTCGCACCCGGTGCCGAGGATGGTGTGGGCACGGGCCGCGGCTTCCGTGGCGAGTAGCTCGAGGGCAAGCGGGTCGGGGGCTCCGGGCGCCTGGGGGTACACCGGTGGGCGCCCGGGCTGCGGCGGTGCGGGAAGCGGCGGCGGGAGCGGCGGCAGTGTGCGCGGCGCGAAGGCGTCGCGGGCGACGACCGATGCCGGCGGTGCATCGGCGTCGTCCTCGGTCGCCCGCCCGGCCACGGTCCGGTCGGACGACGGGCGAACCGAGGGGGGAACGCCCCCGGCCGAGGGCCGGAGGAAGGAGGCGTTGCGCCGAGTGAGCTCGGCGAGGACCTCCCCTTCGCCACGGCCGCGCATGAGGAACAGCACGAACGGGTCCTCGTCGAGGATCCGCGCCGTCTGGTAGCAGAGCGCGGCCGCATGCTTGCAGGGGAAGCCGTCGTCGGGGCAGGAGCAGTCGGGGATCAGGTCGCCGGGCACGGGAAGCAGGTCGGCGGCGGCCGCGAGTGCGTGCGGGACGTCCTTGTCGAGCAGGGCGGCGATGTGGTCCGGGCGGGAGGCCGCGGTGCCGAGCAACCGGTCCCAGGCGTCGTCGCCCAGGGTGCGGAGCCTGATGTCCGTACGGTACGGGCGCGGGCGGGAGCCGTGGACGTACGCCGTGACCCGGCCGGGCGTGACGGTGATCGCGTCGACGTGGCCGCGTCCGGCGTAGGTGCGGCCACGGGCCAGCCGGGCCGGGTCGAGTGCCGTGTCCTCCAGCGCTTCCACCCATGCGTTTCCCCACCAGGAGGCGGCGAAGGACTCGTCGGCGGCCCGGGGGGCGAGCGGCGGGAACGTACGCCGCCGGTCGTCCGGCCTGTGTGGGGCGTCCCTGCGTCCGGCACCGGCGCGACGGGCCGTCATGCAGTCCTCCCCATGGTCGTCGTCCGCATGACGGACGTCCCGGCGACCGCTCTCATGAGGGCCTCCTCAGCGAGACCAGATCAGCCAGTTCCCGGTCGGTGAGCTCGGTCAGCGCCGCCTCCCCCGAGCCGAGCACGGCGTCCGCCAACGCCCGCTTGGAGCGCAGCATTTCGGCGATACGGTCCTCCACCGTGCCCTCGGCGACGAGACGGTGCACCTGCACCGGCTGTGTCTGGCCGATGCGGTACGCACGGTCGGTGGCCTGGTCCTCGACCGCCGGGTTCCACCAGCGGTCGTAGTGGACGACATGGCCGGCGCGGGTGAGGTTCAGTCCTGTGCCCGCGGCCTTGAGGGAGAGGATGAAGACGGGGATCTCCCCCGACTGGAAGCGGTCGACCATCCGCTCCCGCTCGGGCACGGGAGTGGAGCCGTCGAGCAGCTGGGACGTGATCCCCCGGGCGCTGAGATGGCCGGAGATGAGCCGGGCCATGGATACGTACTGGGTGAACACCAGGACCGAGCCGTCCTCCGCGATGATGGTGTCGAGGAGTTCGTCGAGGAGGGCGAGCTTGCCGGAGCGGGCGGAGAGACGGGTGGTGTCCTCCTTCAGATACTGCGCCGGGTGGTTGCAGATCTGCTTCAGGGAGGTCAGCAGCTTCATGATGAGGCCCCGGCGGGCGATGCCCTCGGCACTCTCGATCTGCGCCATGGTCTCGCGCACGACCGCCTCGTAGAGCGACGCCTGCTCCCGGGTGAGCGGGACCGGGTGGTCGGACTCGGTCTTGGGCGGCAGCTCGGGCACGATGCCCGGGTCGGACTTCCTGCGGCGCAGCAGGAACGGCCGGACGAGGCGTGCGAGCCGCTCCACGGCCTGCTGGTTCTCGACGTGTTCGTCGTTCTCGACCGCGCGGGCGTGACGGGCACGGAACGATTTGAGCGGGCCGAGGAGTCCTGGCGTGGTCCAGTCGAGGAGGGACCAGAGCTCCGAGAGGTTGTTCTCGACAGGTGTGCCGGTGAGGGCGACCCGTGCGGGGGCCGGGATGGTGCGCAGCGCCCTGGCGGTCACGGAGAAGGGGTTCTTGATGTGCTGGGCCTCGTCCGCGACGACCATGCCCCATCGCCGGGCCGCGAGCTCTGCGGCGCGGGTGCGCATGGTGCCGTAGGTGGTGAGGACGAAGCCGGGGCGGTCGGGGTCGGCGTCGGCCCCGTCCAGAGTGCGCTCCGCACCGTGGAAGCGGCACACCGCCAGACCGGGGGCGAACCGGGTGATCTCGCGCTGCCAGTTGCCGAGCAGCGAGGCCGGGCACACGACGAGCGTGGGTGCCGTGCGGGTGCCCTGGTGTGCGCCGCGCTCGGCGCGGTGCAGATGGAGCGCGATGAGCGTGACCGTCTTGCCGAGGCCCATGTCGTCGGCCAGACAACCGCCGAGGCCGAGCGAGGTCATCAGGTCCAGCCATGCGAGACCGCGCAGCTGGTAGTCGCGCAGGGTGGCGTCGAGACCGGCGGGCGGGGCCAGGCCCGCCGGACCCTCGATGAGCCGGTCGCGCAGGGCCCTCAGCGCACCCTCGGGGACGGCCTCGACCGTCCTTCCTTCCACCTCGGCGGTGCCGGTGAGCGCGACGGCCAGCGCGTCCACGGGCTCGAGGAGGCCCAACTCACGTTTGCGTGCCTTGCGCACGAGACCGGGATCGACCACGACCCACTGGTCGCGCAACCGGACGACCGGACGGTGCGACTCGGCGAGCGCGTCCATCTCGCTCTCGGTGAGCGGGTCGCCGTCCAGCGCCAGCTGCCAGTTGAACGTGAGGAGCTGCTCGCTGTCGAAGAACGGAGTCCCGTCGGTTGCGGAGCCGGGCGCGGGCGCCCGGACGACGGCTGTGGCGCTGAGGGTCCGGGCCAGCTCCTTGGGCCAGTGGACCGCCACCCCCGCCGCGCCGAGCCGGGCCGCCGCCTCACCCAGCAGCTCGTACAACTCGTCGTCGGTGAGCGGCAGTACGTCGGGGACTTCGCGCTCCATGAGCCGTCCGAGCGCCGGCCACACCCTGGCGGCACGGCGCAGGGCCAGCAGAGCGTCGATGCGGGCCCTCGGTCCGAAGTGCTCGTCGCCCTCGCCCGCCCACAGCCGGGCGGCGTCCAGGACGAGCGACGGGTCGGCGAGGCTGTGCACCTGCACGAGTGCGGCGCCCGCCTGCCGTCCGGCGCCGTCCTCCTCCGCGAGATCGAAGAGCTGGTGCGCCTGCAGATCGAGGCGCAGCGAGATCCTCACGCCCGCGTCCATTCCGGCCGCGGCCTCCGCCGCCCACTCCCGCGCCGCGGGCAGCCGCTGCGGTGCCGTCGCGGCGAACGGCCGTCCTGCCGCGTGCTCGGCAGCGGGTGTACGCGGCAGGGTGTCCGCGACCGCGTCCAGAAACGCCCTGATCAGGGCCTCCGGCTCGGGCAGGCGAAGAGGGCGCGGGCCCGGGAGCGGTGTGGCGTACGCCTCGGGGGGCATGGCGGCGCCGACGGCCCGCAGATGAGCGATGTCGTCGGCGTCCAGGGGCCCCGCGCGCCAGGCATCGTGGTCGTCGTGCGTCAGCCCGGGCAGCAGTCTGCCGCGCGCGACGAGCTGCAGGGCATGCTGCGCGGCCGCTCCCCAGCAGGCGGTGGCCGGGTGCGCCGCCGGGTCGGACCGGGCGCGCAGGAGCAGCGGTACGGCCTCGGCGACGGACAGCAGTACCACGGGGACGGAGCGGCTCCGGACTCCGGTGCCGTGCGATCCGACGACCGTCAGCTCGCCGGACTCCCCCATGGCCGTGGACGTGACGGGAGTCCCGGCGCCGTCCGGGCTCCAGAAGGCGACCCGTCCCTCCCTCGGCAGGGCGGCAGGAACGAACACCGCGGCACAGGTGTGCAGCATGCGCGGACCTCCCTCCCTCTGGTCGAGTCCCTCGCATCCGCGACCCTACGGGTGGGCACTGACAGCGCCCGCTGCGCGGTGCCCTGCCGCGCGCACGGATCACCACGGGCGGTCGGCGCCATCCCCGCTCCCCGCTCCCCGGCCACAGCCACAGCCACAGCCACAGCCACACGGAAACGGTCGGCGCATTCATCCCGGACGGTCGACGGTCCTTCGGCCCCCGGCGTCCTCGGCGTCCATGTCCTGGCCGTCCTTGTTGCGCCCTTCCCTGTCGCGACCGTCGGTCGCACGCTCCGGCGAGAGCTCTGGAGGCACCGATGACACGGGCGCGTCCGGCAGGGGGACATCCAGGCTTGTGAGCCTCTCCAGCCCTTCCAGGGCCGCAGGCTTTTCCTCGGCCGCGTCGTTCGTGTCGGGTCCGTCCGTGGTGAGCTCCTTCGGGGCGAGGGAACCGGCGGCGGCGCCGGACGCGTCCGGCAGGGCGGACCCGCCGTGGCCGGACTCGGAGGAGGCGGCGGACTGCGGGCCGGAGTGCCCCCGCTCCAGGAAGCGCAGAAGTTCGACGGGGATGGGCAGCACCAGTGTGGAGTTCTTCTCGGCGGCCACCGCCATCACGGTCTGCAGCAGCCGCAACTGCAGGGCCGATGGCGCATCGGCCATCTGGTGCGCTGCCTCCGCCAGCTTCTTGGACGCCTGCAGTTCCGCGTCGGCGTTGATGACCCGGGCCCTGCGCTCGCGGTCCGCCTCGGCCTGCCGTGCCATCGAACGCTTCATCGTCTCCGGCAGGGACACATCCTTGATCTCCACGCGGTCGACGCTCACCCCCCAGCCGAGCGCCGGGCTGTCGATCATCAGCTCGAGGCCCTGATTGAGCTTCTCCCGGTTGGAGAGCAGATCGTCCAGCTCGCTCTTGCCGATGATCGAGCGCAGTGAGGTCTGCGCCATCTGGGAGACGGCGAAACGGTAGTCCTCCACCTTGACGATCGCGTCGGCCGCGTCCACCACCTTGAAGTACACGACGGCGTCCACCCGGACCGTGACGTTGTCCCTGGTGATGCCCTCCTGGGCGGGCACCGGCATGGTCACGATCTGCATGTTCACCTTGTGCAGCCGGTCGACCACCGGAACGATCAAGGTGAGTCCCGGCTCACGGACACGCGCGCGCAGGCGCCCGAGGCGGAACACGACACCGCGTTCGAACTGCTTGATGACCTTGGCCGCGGCAAGCCCGTACACCACGCAGGCGGATCCGGCCGCCAGACCTGCCACCACGAGTTCTTCGACCATCACGGCACCCCTTGCCGTCCGCACCGGTCCCCTCTTCAACGGTATTCCCGTCCTGACGCCCGGTCGAGCATCCGGATCCCCTGTGCGGCCGCATCCGGGGTGCCGCCCCGCGGGATGTCCGGCAGTGTGGCGAGCACGAGCCCCGCGATCACGGACGACGGCGCACCCGCCGGGTCCCGCCGAGGACCGACAGCAGAAGATCCACGACAGACGAGGACCGGCCATGTCCCATCTCCGGCGTCCCGGCATCGCCGCCGGGGCACTGCTCCTGACCCTCGCCGTCGCCGGCTGCTCCGGCCTCGGCCGCAACGCGGTGGGCACCGTCAACTACGAGACCGTGGGCGAGCGGGTCGTTTCCATCTCCAACCCCGGTGTGAACGGCTGCCACAGACTCCCGCTCGGTGCCCACCGGGTCGAGAACGCCACCCTGATCGACATGATCATGTACACGACACCCAACTGCACGGGGCCCCAGTCGGCGTACATCCCGACGACGCTCTTCGGCAACATCGCGCCCGGCTACCCACCGTGGCGCAGTTACACGCTCGTGCACTGAGCCGCACCGCACCCCTGGCCCCGGGCGGAGACCGTCCGGGGCCAGGGGTGCGGTGTGATCGCCGGTGCGGGTGCGAAGCACCCGCCCGGCGGGACGCGCCCGCGGATCAGAACCGCCCACGGACCCTCGCGAAGAACGCTGCGGTGCGGTCCCGCCGGGTCCAGGCGATGACGCCGAGCGGTATCGCCACCAGGACCGGGGTGATCGCGTACCGGCCGTCGAACACGGTCAGCTGGGTGATGAACGCACCGGTCATCAGGCCGATCAGGGCCAGGGCGGACACCCCGGACAGGACGGGGATCACCAGCGCCACGGCGCCGGCCAGCTCGAGCGCCCCGACGGCATACATGAACCAGTCGCCGAAGCCGATCCTGTCGAACGACTCCGCGGCCGACGCATGTCCGACGAGCTTCGGCAAGGCACTCGGCACGGCGAGGAACAGCGCGAGCACGATCTGCAGGGTGCGCACGGCGAGGTCCGAACGCCGACTGAGCCGTCTCGCGGCCGCACCGGCGGCCGTTCCGGCCGTGGCGGTCGTGCCGGGGTTGGCGGTCGTGCCGGGGTTGGCGGTGGTCGGAACGGTCGAGGGTGTGGCGGACATGGCGTTCTCCTCGTGTACGGCATCCGTGGCGCCGGCTTCGTGGCGCCCTCATGGATTCAGACCGGGAACACGCGCGGAAATCATCGCAGTTGGGGCCATGGAATGTGCCCGCCGCCGACTGCGTCACGCGTCGGCATGGGGCCGGCGCCACCAGGACGGACGACGCCGTCACCGCCCGATGCCCGTCTCCGCCCCGCGCACCTCGTCAGCACGGCACATCCGGCAGGAATCGGGTACATCCTGGAGGGGAAGAGGCGATGGCCATGCGCACTGGGAGTGAACCGACAACCGCACGCAGTCCCCTGCGGATGCGGTTCTGGCTGAGCGTATGGGGCCTGCTCTGGGCCGTCGCGGGTACGGCCGCCTTCGCTCTGACCGAGCGGCCGGGCTGGGCGATCGCCTGTGCGGTACTGGTGCTGGTCGTGGCGGCGGATCTGATGATGGTGGTGCACCGGCTCCACCAGGGGCCGCACTACCAGCCGGGTCCCGACATCCCGCCGTACGAACCCGACCACGGTGACAACAGGCCACCCCACTGACCGCCGTGAGCCGGCGGCCACCGGAGCCGGGCACCCCTCACCGGCCCTCCCGCCGCCGACCGCTCAGTCCTCGAAACGCGCCGCCTCCAGGTATTCCGGCTTGGGGTCGAGTGCGGCCGCCAGTCTGAAGTGCCGCTTGGCCTGCTCCGGACGGCCTGAACGCTGGAAGGTGCGCGCCAGTGCGAAATGGGCGAACGCATTGTCCGGCTCGCGCTCCAGGACGATCTCGAACTCGAGCTCCGCGGGCCGCAGTTGGGCAGCCGCGAAGAAGGCGCGGGCACGCAGCAGCCGTGCCGCCGTGTTTTCCGGATGGGCCGCGATCACCGAGTCGAGCAGCTTCACGGCACCGCGTGGGTCACGGGCGGCGAGCAGTTGCTCGGCTGCTCGGAAGTCAATGACGTGAGTCTCCGGGTTCGTCTCGGGCACGCTCGCATCCTTCCCCTTGCTCTGGCCGTTCAACATCCCCCGGGACATGGGTATTCCGACCGTCAGAACGCGGTGACAGCGAGTGCCGGGCCCGAGCGGTGCGATCAGTGGCCCCGGCCACCACGAAGCATCCCTCGACGCGGACGCGCTCATGGCCGGAGGGGACGGCTGCGGCCGGGTCCGCGGTCCAGGAGATCCGGACCGTCGCACCGGGAGTGTGCCGCCAGTCCCGGCCCCGCGTCCCAAGGAGCCGGTGCGCGGACCGGAAGGGTTCACCGACTCGCGACACCCTGCACGCCCTCCCCCGGGTGTCGCCCGCCAGGGATGAGGGGACGGCCGTCAGCGGTGCGCGCGCTCCGTGAGTACCGCCCATGCCTTGCGGGCCCGGGGCTCGAGCTCCTCGAGCGACCCCTCGTTGTCGATGACGATGTCGGCGACGGCACGCCGCTCCTCCCGCGTGGCCTGTGCGGCCATGCGGGCCCGTGCCTCGGACTCGGTCATTCCGCGAAGCCGTACGAGCCGGTCCAGCCGGGTCTCCTCCGACGCGTCCACCACCACGACCAGGTCGTACAGCGGGGCCAGCCGGTTCTCGGCGAGAAGGGGTACGTCGTGGATCACGACGGTGTCCTCACCGGCGGCGGCTTCGAGCTCGGCGGAACGTGCGCCGACCAGGGGGTGCACGATCGCATTGAGCTCGGCGAGGCGGTCGGCGTCGGCGAAGACGATGGAGCCGAGTTTCGGCCGGTCAAGGGTGCCCTCGGCGGTGAGGATCTCCGGTCCGAAGGCCTCCACGACGGCGGCCAGGCCGGGCGTCCCGGGCTCGACGACCTCGCGCGCGATCCTGTCGGCGTCGATGAGGACCGCCCCGTACGACACGAACAGCTGCGACACTTCGCTCTTGCCGGCTCCGATTCCGCCGGTCAGGCCCACCTTCAGCATGAGCCGAAGCTTAGGGGTCCGGCCGGGGCTGCTAGGCGTCGCCCTCCCGCTCCGCGAGGAAGCGCTCGAACTCCCGCCCGATCTCGTCAGCGGACGGCAGGTCGACGGGTTCCGCGACCAGGCTGCCGCGCGTCTCCGCACCGGCCACCGCGTCGTACTGGTGCTCAAGCCCTCGCACCAGGGCCACGAGCTCCTCGTCGCCCTCGCCGATCTGCCGTTCGATCTCGGTCTGGGTGCGCTGGGCCCGGGTGCGCAGGGCTTGCGCGACACCGGGGAGGACGAGTCCCGTCGCGGCCGTGATCGCCTCGAGGGCGGTGAGCGCGGCATCGGGATAGGAGGAACGGGCGACGTAGTGCGGTACATGGGCGGCGACGCCGAGGACGTCATGACCCGACTGCATCAGCCGGTACTCGACGAGTGCCTCCGCGCTCCCCGGCACCTGGGCCTCGTCGAAGGGGCTGCGATGGCCGGGCATGAGGTCCGTGCGATTGCCGTGCGGGGTGATGCCGACCGGCCGGGTGTGCGGGACCCCCATGGGGATGCCGTGGAAATTGACGGAGAGGCGAACCCCGAGACGTTCGACGATCTGCCGGACGGCACCCGCGAAGCGCTCCCATTCGACATCGGGCTCCGGGCCGGAGAGCAGGAGGAAGGGCGCGCCTGTGGCGTCCTGCACCAGCCTGACCTCCAGTGCGGGATCCTCGTAGTCGGCCCAGCGGTCGCGCCGGAAGGTCAGCAGCGGGCGGCGGGACCGGTAGTCCACGAGCCTGTCGTGGTCGAAGCGGGCGACCACCTGGTGGGGAAGCGAGTCGAGCAGTGCACCGACGACCTGCTCACCGGTCTCCCCCGCGTCGATGTATCCGTCGAAGTGGTACAGCATGACCAGCCCTGCGGACTCCTGCGCGAGCGCCATGTCGACGACCGCCAGGCCCTTCGGCTCCCACTCGTACAAACTCTGAGGATCAACCACCATTACCGCCCCTCGTCCGAACTCACCGGTAGCAACATCACGGCGGGTGCGGTCATTCCCGGGACGGCGAAGCCGTGCCGGAGGGGCCGGCCGGAAGGGGCCGAGCAGTTCCGCGAGCGTGCCCGGTCCGGTCAGGGGCCGACCGGGTCGTCCTCTCCAACGGATGAGGCCCGCTCCCCCGAAGGGGAGCGGGCCTCACTCAGCTGCTGTCAGCCGTGCCGGAAGTCAGAGCCTCAGCTCTGGCCGCCCGCCAGCTTCTCGCGAAGGGCAGCCAGGGCCTCGTCCGAGGCCAGGGCGCCGGAGTTGTCGTCCGACTCCGAGGAGTACGAGCCACCGGTCGGCGCGGCGGCCGGAGCGGCGGCGCCACCCTCGGCAGCAGCGGCCTCGTCGGCCTCGCGGGACTTGATGACCTGCGCCTGGTGCTGCTCGAAGCGCTGCTGCGCCTCGGCGTACTGGCGCTCCCACTCCTCGCGCTGCTTCTCGAAGCCGTCGAGCCAGTCGTTGGTCTCCGGGTCGAAGCCCTCGGGGTAGATGTAGTTGCCCTGGTCGTCGTAGGACGCAGCCATGCCGTACAGGGTCGGGTCGAACTCGACCGACGCCGGGTCGGCACCGAAGGACTCGTTGGCCTGCTTCAGGGACAGCGAGATCCGGCGACGCTCGAGGTCGATGTCGATGACCTTGACGAAGATCTCGTCGTTGACCTGGACGACCTGCTCCGGGATCTCCACGTGGCGCTCGGCCAGCTCGGAGATGTGGACCAGACCCTCGATGCCCTCGTCCACGCGGACGAACGCACCGAACGGAACCAGCTTCGTGACCTTGCCGGGGACGACCTGGCCGATCTGGTGCGTGCGGGCGAACTGCTGCCACGGGTCTTCCTGCGTCGCCTTCAGCGACAGGGAGACACGCTCGCGGTCCATGTCGACGTCGAGGACCTCGACGGTGACTTCCTGGCCGACCTCGACAACCTCGGACGGGTGGTCGATGTGCTTCCAGGACAGCTCGGAGACGTGGACCAGACCGTCGACGCCACCCAGGTCCACGAAGGCACCGAAGTTGACGATCGAGGACACGACGCCGGAGCGGACCTGACCCTTCTGCAGGGTGGTGAGGAACGTCTGGCGGACCTCGGACTGGGTCTGCTCCAGCCAGGCACGGCGGGACAGGACCACGTTGTTGCGGTTCTTGTCCAGCTCGATGATCTTCGCCTCGAGCTCCTTGCCGACGTACGGCTGGAGGTCGCGGACGCGACGCATCTCCACGAGGGAGGCGGGGAGGAAGCCGCGGAGGCCGATGTCGAGGATGAGACCACCCTTGACGACCTCGATGACGGTACCGGTGACGATGCCGTCCTCTTCCTTGATCTTCTCGATGGTGCCCCACGCACGCTCGTACTGCGCGCGCTTCTTCGAGAGGATCAGGCGGCCTTCCTTGTCCTCCTTCTGGAGAACCAGGGCCTCGATCTCGTCGCCGACCTTGACGACCTCGTTCGGGTCGACGTCGTGCTTGATCGAGAGCTCGCGGCTCGGGATGACACCTTCGGTCTTGTAACCGATGTCGAGCAGGACCTCGTCCCGGTCGACCTTCACGATGACGCCGTCGACGATGTCGCCGTCGTTGAAGTACTTGATCGTCTCGTCGATCGCGGCGAGGAAGGCTTCCTCGTTACCGATGTCGTTGACCGCAACCTGCGGGGTGGTGGCGGTGGTCTCGGTGCTGCTCGTCATGTGGGAAAGGGCTCCGGTACGGACATTGAAGTCGTAGGTACTGCTACGCCGTGAGCCCGATACCGCAGCTGAAGAAGCCGGACAGCCAAGGAAGCGCCAACCCGAGGGGAATGGCGCCTCGAAAACCGAGGGGACATACAACAGATGCGAGCGCGGCCTGCTCCGTCTGAGGCGCGCAAGCCCGCAGCGCAACCTTTAGCATAAGGGGGCGGCAGGGCACGGTCAATGCGCGAAGCCGCCCACCCGGGGCGGAATGACCCATACCCGGCACAACTAAGGTTTGCCAAGGCCACAATGGCCGCGCCTCGCTCTTCCGCGACACGTCGGCGACACGTCCGTGCGAGGCCCGAGCAACGTACAACGACGGGCGAGATGATCCAAGAGTACGGAACGGACGCCGGACCGGAATCGGAGCCGGAAGCCACCCGGCGTGACGCCGGGGACGCGGAGAGCAGCCGGGCGAGCCGCGGCTGGTGGGACCGGAACGCGGACGAGTACCAGAGAGAACACGGAACGTTCCTGGGCGACGACCGGTTCGTGTGGGGCCCGGAGGGGCTGGACGAGGCGGACGCACGGCTGCTCGGACCCGCGGACTCCCTGAACGGGCTGGACGTGCTCGAGATCGGCGCGGGCGCGGCCCAGTGCTCGCGATGGCTCGCGGCGCAGGGGGCGCGACCGGTGGCCCTGGACCTCTCGCACCGGCAGCTGCAGCACGCCCGCCGCATCGGCGGCGGCTTCCCGCTGGTGGAGGCGGATGCCGGGGCGCTGCCGTTCGCCGACGCCTCCTTCGACGCCGCATGCTCGGCCTACGGTGCGGTCCCCTTCGTGTCCGACCCGGTGAAGGTGTTCCGCGAGGTCCACCGTGTACTGCGGCCGGGCGGGCGGTGGGTCTTCTCCGTCACGCATCCGGTCCGCTGGGCGTTCCCGGACGAGCCCGGCCCCGAGGGGCTGAGCGTGGGCTCCTCCTACTTCGACCGCACGCCGTACGTCGAGCAGGACGAGCAGGGGCGTGCCGTCTATGTGGAGCACCACAGGACGGTCGGCGACCGGGTGCGGGACGTGGTGGCCGGGGGCTTCCGTCTGCTCGACCTGGTCGAGCCGGAGTGGCCGGCCTGGAACAGCCAGGAGTGGGGCGGCTGGTCCCCGCTGCGGGGGAATCTCATCCCGGGGACGGCGATCTTCGTGTGCGAGAGGGACGGGACGGTGGTCCCCCCTGCCGACGTCGTCCGGCCTCCGGCCGGCGGTGCCCCCGGGGGGAGGGACTAGGCCGTGGTCCGCGAGGACGCCTTGTCCCGACTGCCCGTACGCACCGCCCTGCCCGCGCTGGGGCGGGCGCTGGACGAGCACGGGGCCGCGGTGCTGTGCGCACCGCCCGGCACGGGCAAGACGACGCTGGTGCCGCTGGCCCTGGCAGGGCTGTCGGAAGAACCGGCGCGCAGCGGTTCGTACCCGGCCGGCGGGCGTGTCCTCGTCGCCGAGCCGCGCCGGATCGCGGCGCGGGCGGCGGCCCGGCGGATGGCGTGGCTGCTCGGGGAGAAGATCGGGCAGCGGGTCGGGTTCACCGTGCGCGGAGAGCGTGCGGTGAGCCGGGAGACCGTCGTCGAGGTGGTCACCACGGGCGTTCTGCTGCAGCGGCTGCAGCGGGACCAGGAACTGCCGGGCGTCGACGTCGTGATCCTCGACGAGTGCCATGAGCGGCATCTGGACGCCGACACGGTGGCGGCGTTCCTGCTGGACGTGCGGGCGGCCCTGCGGCCGGACCTGAGGCTGGTGGCCGCCTCGGCGACGACGGACGCGGCGGGGTGGGCGCGGCTGCTGGGCGACGCGCCGGTGGTCGAGGCCCAGGGCGTCGCGCATCCGGTGGAGGTGGTGTGGGCACCTCCCGCCCGCCCCGTGCGGCCGCCGCACGGGATGAGGGTGGATCCGGCACTGCTCGCGCATGTGGCGTCGGTGGTGCGGCGCGCCCTGGCGGAACGGACGGGAGACGTCCTCTGCTTCCTGCCCGGCGCCGGGGAGATCGCCCGGGTCGCGGGACTGCTCCGGGGCCTGGACGCCGAGGTGCTGCAGGTGCACGGGCGGGCTCCGGCGTCGGTGCAGGACGCGGTTCTCTCCCCCGGGCCGGGCCGCCGGGTCGTGCTGGCCACATCGGTCGCGGAGTCGTCCCTGACCGTTCCGGGCGTTCGGGTCGTCGTGGATGCGGGCCTCGCCAGGGAACCGCGTACCGACCATGCCCGGGGGATCGGCTCGCTCACGACGGTGAGGGCGTCCCGGGCGGCTTCCCGCCAGCGCGCCGGCCGGGCTGGGCGTGAGGCACCGGGTGCGGTCTACCGCTGCTGGACCGAGGCCGAGGACGCACGGCTGCCGCGCTTTCCCGCCCCGGAGATCCAGATCGCGGATCTCACCGCGTTCGCCCTGCAGGCAGCCTGCTGGGGCGACCCCTCGGCGTCCGGGCTCCCGCTGCTGGACCCTCCCCCGGACGGTGCGATGGCCGCAGCCCGCTCGGTGCTCTCGGCGATCGGCGCGGTCGACGCGTCCGGGCGGGCAACCGACCGGGGTGTCCGGCTGTCCCGGCTCGGTCTGCACCCGCGGCTCGCCCGCGCCCTCCTGGACGGCGCCCCGGAGGTGGGTGCGCGGCGCGCGGCGGAGGTGGTGGCCCTGCTGAGCGAGGAGCCCCCGCGGGAGTACGGCGACGATCTCGCGTCGGCCTGGCGCTCGGCCCGTCACGGCGGCGACGCGTACGGGCCGCGCTGGCGCGCGGAGGCGCAGCGGCTGGCGCGCGCCCTGGGCGATACCGCCCCGGCAACGGCCGGGCCCGGTTCGCGGGGGCGGCCGACGGGCGGCGGGGGGCATGCCGCCGACGACACCGTCGCGGGGTTCGTCACCGCGCTGGCCTTCCCCGAGCGGGTCGCCCGGGCGCGCGGGGAACAGGCGTTTCTCATGGCCTCCGGCACTGGGGCGGAGCTCGGGGACGGTTCCCGCCTGCGGAGTGCGCCGTGGCTGGCGGTTGCCGTCGCGGACCGGGCTTCGCATGACGCGTCGGCGCGGGTGCGTCTGGCCGCGGTGATCGACGAGGGCATGGCCCGTGGCGCCGCTCACCATCTGCTGTCCAGTGGCGAGGAGACGCACTGGGAGGCCGGGGACGTCGTCGCCCGGCACGTGGAACGGCTGGGGGCGGTGGAGCTGTCCGTCCGGCCGTTGAAGGATCCCGATCCGTCGCTTGTGCGAGGCGCGCTGCTGGAGGGGCTGCGGCGCGAGGGGCCCGGGCTGCTCGCCTGGTCGCGCGATGCGCAGGCACTGCGCCGGCGCCTGGCGTTTCTGCACCGGGTGCTCGGCGCACCCTGGCCCGAGGTGTCGGACGGGGCGCTGCTGGAGCGGGCGGGGGAATGGCTGGAGCCCGAGCTGTCCCGTGCCCGCCGGCGGGCCGATCTGGGGCGTATCGACGCCGGGCAGGCGTTGCAGCGGCTGCTGCCGTGGGCGACCGGCGACGCGGCCCGTCTCGACGAACTCGCCCCGGAACGCATCGAGGTGCCGAGTGGCTCCCGGGTCCGGGTGGACTACACGGGCGAGCAGCCGGTGCTGGCGGTGAAGCTCCAGGAACTGTTCGGGCTGAGGGCGACGCCGGCCGTCGCGGGCGTGCCGGTGCTGGTGCATCTGCTGTCGCCCGCCGGGCGGCCCGCGGCCGTGACCGCCGATCTCGCGTCCTTCTGGCGCGACGGATACCGTGCCGTACGGGCGGAGTTGCGCGGGCGCTACCCCAAGCATCCCTGGCCCGAGGACCCCATGTCGGCGGAGCCCACGCGCGGCGTCAGACGCTGACCGGTTCCGGTTCGCGCCGTGGCACGGGGGGACCGTCGGGGCGCCGGGACCGTGCCTCCAGCCAGAGGGAGAGCACGAGCAGCAGGAGCCCGACGCCCACGAAACCCCAGGGCAGGTACGAGACCAGCAGCAGGACGATCGTGCGGTTGGCCGAGACGAGATCGACGGTGTACGCGATGTAGTCCTCGCGCATCCTCACATGACCGGAAAAGGCCGTGACCTTGTCCCTGCCGCCGAGCAGCGAGCCGCCGCGCAGCTCCTCCGTGTGGATCTCCTCGCCGTTGACGGGGGCGCCGGTGACCGGCTCGACCCAGAACATGCGCTTGGTGGTGTACCAGCGCGTGGTGCCGGTCTGCTTCTCCAGGGTCGTCGCGTCGATGCCCGGCATCGGCATCTTCTTCGGGTACGGGACCTTCGTCCAGGGGATCGTCTGCTCGAAGTAGTAGACCTCCAGACCCCGGAAGGTCCTCGTCCCCCTGTAGTGGATCGGCGCGGAGGCACGGGTCTGGGCGTCGAAGTACTCGTAGTCCCGCTTCTCCGTGAGGAAGGGCCACTTGAACTCGATGCCCTCGCGCCGCACCGCGTCCCCGTCGACCGTCTCACCGGTCGCGTGCACGGGTGCCTGGGTGTGGGCGTCGAAGATGTAACGCTCGGGTATCTGGGAGATCATCGCGCCGTCGGGTCCCTGGACATGGGACAGCGAGTCCCACACGACGACGTCCCGGCCCGCGTCCCGCTCGATCCTCTCCGACTCCTCGACGTTCCCCTTGAGGGTCTGCACGATGGTGACCTTCTCGACCTGTTTCGCCTGCATCGTGTCGTACTGCAGCAGGGTCGCCGGCTTCGCCTCGAGCACCATCTCCTGGTACTGGCTGGGGGGGATCTTCGCCAGCCGGGGAAAGGCGTACCAGCGCAGGACCGGCGCCAGGGCGGCGAAGAAGACGGCGAGGGACAGGAGCACGAGGCTCGCTCGGCGGCGCATGGCTTGCTGGTCCTCCCGTTACTTCTTGGGGCCGGGGACGGTGGTGAGGAGCGGCCGGGGGGAGGTCTCGCCCGGGGGCACGTCGAGCACCGCGAGGAGCAGCACGACGAGCAGCACGGGGGCAAGTCCGATGGCGGCGGCGGCGAGGGCGCGCATGGTCGGCCTCCCGGGGGCATGGATCGGATCCGGCTGGAACTGACATGGCGTCAGAACATCGGGGCGCAGGCACCGTAGCAATGCGTCCGCGAGATGAGAACAGCCGCACACACGGCACCGCACACGACACGGCGCCGCCCCTCACCTGAGCGGTGAGGGGCGGCGCCGTGCACGCGACGGGCTGCCGGGCCCTGACGGGGAGGCGTACGGCCCGGACAGGACCTGGGGTCTTTCGTTTGGATCGGGCTGGATCAGTCACCGGGGCACGCGAGCCCGGCAAGATCCAAACGAGGGCCCTAGGCGCCCGGGGCCGGGTCCGTGGACGGCGTCGGGTCCGGGGCCGGGTCCGTCGACGGGCCGGGGGCGGGGTCCGGGGCCGCGACCTTCAGTTCGAGGGTCAGCGTCGCACCGCCCGCCGTGGTCAGACGCAGCAGGAAGGTCCCGGTCCGGTCGTCGGCGAAGACCTTCGGCAGGACGAGCACACCCTCGGCGTCGGTCTTCAGCGCCGTCAGGGTGCGGACCGGCTTGCCTTCCGCGTCCTTGAAGTAGGGGCCCTTGGTGTTCTCCGCCGGGTCGTCGGCCGAGGTGATCATGGTGGCGGTGACCGCCACGCCCGCGGCAGCGGCGCCCTTGAACGTGGCCTTGACCTCGACCGCTTCGGTGAACTCGGCGCCGGGCGCGGCGGTCAGCTCCTTGTCGCCGGTCCTGGCCAGGGCGTCGGCCCGGCGCTCGGTCACGGTCGCTGCGTAGTCGAGGCCGGGCAGCGTTCGGCCGGACACGGTGACCCGGACGCTGAAGTCGACCGTCTTCTCACCGGCCTTGAGGACGGGCGCGACGGCGCGCCCGTCGGCGCCTGTCATGACGACGGCCTTGGTGCGGCCCTCGCTGAAGCGGGCGTCGGTGTCACCGACGATCTCGAACGTGAGCTCCGTCCTCGCGACACCGGCGCCGATCCGGTTCTCGGCTCGGACCTTGATCCGCTCGACGAACTCCTTGCCCGCCGTGGCCGTGAGCGCCCCGGTGCCCGCGTCCTCGACACGCGCCACGCCCAGGACGGGCGGCGGCGTCGGAGTGGCCGTGCCGCCTCCGGGCGCGGGCTTGGCCGGCGGGGTCGTCGGCGGGGTCGTCGGGGGTGGCTTCGGGCCGGGCTTGTCACCGGGCTTGGGGCCGGGCCGGGGGCCGGCACCGGGACTCGTGCTGGGACCGGGGGTGACGGGGTCGGCCGGCGAGACGCCGTTGTCGCTGCGGTCGACCGGCATCACGCCGGCACCGTCCGGGACTTCATGGCTGCCGCGCTTGTAGTACTCGAACCAGGACAGCACCGTGCGCAGATATTCCTGCGAACGGTTGTAGCTCAGGATCGCCCGGTCCAGGTCGGCCTGCTGCGACAGGTCACGGCCGTCGGCGCACAGGTACTTCCCGGCTGCGAGTGCCGCGTCGTAGATGTTGTTCGGGTCCTTGCGGCCGTCGCCGTTGCCGTCCTGGCCCCAGCCGTCCCAGGTGGAGGGGATGAACTGCATGGGGCCGACGGCGCGGTCGTGGGTGGTGTCACCGTCGTAGGCACCGTTGTCGGTGTCCGGGATGTTGGCGAAGCCGGCTCCGTTGAGGACCGGGCCGAGGATCGGTGAGGTCGTCGTGCCGTTGCCGTCGACACGGCCGCCGCGCGCCTGTCCGGATTCGACCTTGCCGATCGCGGCGAGCAGCTGCCAGGGAAGGCGGCAGGCGGGGTCGGCGGTGGTGAGGGCGGTCTCGGCCCGCTTGTACGCATCCAGGACCGTGGCCGGGATACCTGCTTCCGCCGGACCCGTCACCACCGGGACGTCCGCGGAAGTGCCCGGCTTGTTCGGGGTGTTGAGCGGGGGCAGATCCGTGAAGTACGGGGAGTCGCCGGTGGCCGAGTTCGTGGGCGGGGTGGTCGACCCGGCCGCGTTGCCGTCGCCTCCGGCGGTGCCGGGGGTCACCCCTGGCGCCTGCGACGCGGAAAGCGCCGCCACCGCCGCCGCGGCCACCGCAGTTGTGGTGGCTCCCTTGCGCAGCCGTCGGCCGAATTGCGCTGCCATAGGTGTGTCCCCTCCCCGTGGACGGCTTCCGCGCTCCCCGCGCCTTGCCTCAGGCGACCCTACGGCAACGACGGGTTGCGTAACACAGTCCCCCCGGCCGCTCTTGCGTCCTGTTCACCAACCGGTCATCCGGCGGCAGTGCGCGGTCCCCGGGACGACGCGTTCGCAGGGCGGACGGTCGGCATCGCGCATACTGGGTCGGACTGCTCGAAGCCGGTCGCACTGGGGGACCTTCATGCCGTTCACACTCAGCCATGCCGCGGCCGTGCTGCCCGGCATCCGGAGGAACGGCACTGCGCGTGGTCCGCTGTTCGCATCGGCGCTCGTTGCGGGGTCCTTCTCGCCCGACATGACGTACTTCGCGGCGAGCGTCCTGCCCGGCGCGATGGAGTTCGGCAGCGTGACCCACGCTCCGGCAGGGGTGCTGACGGTCGACGCGGTCCTCACCGCGGCGCTCGTGGGGCTCTGGCTGCTCGTTCGCGATCCGGTGGTGTCCCTGTTGCCGCGCCGGTGGCGGGGGCGGCTGTCCACACTGCTGCGGGGCCGTGCCTGGGACGAACGGCCGCCGGCAGTCGCGGCGCTGTGGTTCTACGTCTCGGCGGTGCTGGGTGCGACGACGCATGTGGTGTGGGACGCGTTCACGCACTTCGACCGCTGGGGTGTGCGGGCGCTGCCGGTGCTGAGCGAGACCGTGTCCGGGTTTCCCCTCTATACGTACACGCAGTACGGCAGTTCGGCGCTCGCCCTGACGGCCGTCGTCTGGTTCGTGGCCTCGTCACTGCGCCGGCTGCCGGTGACGACACCGCTTCCCGCGGACCTTCCGGTGCTCGGCCGTGGGGAGCGAGCGGCGGCGGTGGCACTGCTGGTCGCGTGTGTGCTCGCCGGCACGGCCCACCGCTGTGTGCGCTGGTACCAGTACTGGGGCCGCATCGACACGCCCCTGGACATCATCCCCACGGCCTGCTTCGGCGCGGGCGCGGGCCTGGCCGCGGGTGTGGTGCTCTTCGGCGCGGTGGTGCGCCTGCGCATACGCCGGGACACGGCACCGGTCCCCCGCACCGAGGACGACCGCACGGGCGTGGCCTGAACGGTCCCCGCACAGGGCCCGGCCACAGGCAAGCGGACAGGCCCGGCGGGCGGGCGGACGGCGGGGGCGTCGGCCCCCGCCGTCGGGTCAGTGCGCTGCCGACTCCCAGTCCGTGCCCACGCCGACCGACACATCCAGCGGCGCCCGCAGATCCACCGCCGTCGACATCTCGTGGCGGACGATCTCCTCGACCCGGTCGCGCTCCCCCGAAGCGATCTCCAGCACGATTTCGTCGTGGACCTGCAGCAGCATGCGGGAGGTGAGCCCTGCCGCCCGCAGCGCATCGTCGACGCGGAGCATCGCGACCTTGACGATGTCAGCCGCAGTGCCCTGGATCGGCGCGTTCAGGGCCATGCGCTCCGCCGCCTCACGGCGCTGGCGGTTGTCGCTGTTGAGGTCGGGAAGATAGCGACGGCGGCCGAGCATCGTCGCCGTGTAGCCCGTGGCCCTGGCCTCGTCCACGACACGGCGCAGATAGTCACGGACTCCGCCGAAGCGCTCGAAGTAGGTGTCCATGAGAGCCCGTGCCTCGGCCGCCTCGATGTTCAGCTGCTGTGACAGCCCGAACGCCGAGAGACCGTAGGCCAGTCCGTACGACATCGCCTTGATCTTGCGCCGCATCTCCGCGTCGACCGCCGGCCGCTCGACACCGAAGACCTGCGAGGCGACGGTCGTGTGCAGATCCTCGCCGGAGGTGAACGCCTCGATCAGGCCCGCGTCCTCCGACAGATGAGCCATCACCCGCAGCTCGATCTGGCTGTAGTCGGCGGTCATGAGCGACTCGAAGCCCTCGCCGACGACGAACCCCCGGCGGATGGCACGCCCCTCATCGGTGCGCACCGGCACGTTCTGCAGGTTCGGGTCCGTCGACGAGAGCCGTCCGGTGGCCGCGACCGTCTGGCTGAAGGTGGTGTGGATCCGGCCGTCCGCGGCGACGGTCTTGATCAGGCCCTCGACCGTGGACCGGAGCCGGGCCTGCTCACGGTGGCGCAGCATGATCACCGGCAGCTCGTGCTCGGTCTGAGCGGCCAGCCAGGCCAGCGCGTCCGCGTCCGTCGTGTAACCGGTCTTGGTCTTCTTCGTCTTGGGCAGATTCAGCTCGCCGAAGAAGACTTCCTGGAGCTGCTTGGGAGAGCCGAGGTTGAACTCATGGCCGACCGAGGCGTGCGCCTCCTTCACGGCCTGCTGCACGGCTCCGGCGAACTGCTGCTCCATCGCCTCCAGATGGGCGCGGTCGGCGGCGATGCCGTGCCGCTCCATCCTGGCCAGCAGCAGGGAGGTGGGGAGCTCGACGTCGTGCAGCAGCTCGGCCGCGCCGACGTCCTTCAGCCTCTCGCCGAACGCCTCGCCGAGGTCGAGGACCGCACGGGCCTGGGCCATCAGGGCATCGGCCTCGGCGTGCTCGTCCACACCGAACGCCAGCTGCCCGTCGGCGGCGGCGGGTGCCAGCTCACGGTGCAGATACTCGACGGACAGGGCGTCCAGCGCGAACGAGCGGCGGCCGGGCTTGACCAGATAGGCGGCGAGCGCGGTGTCCATCGTGACGCCCGCGATGTCCCAGCCGTGCTCGGGGAAGACCCGCAGCGCCTCCTTGGCGTTGTGCATGATCTTCGGGCGTGCAGGGTCGGCGATCCAGCCGGCGAAGGCCCGCTCGTCGGCCTCGTCGAGCCGGGTGGTGTCGAACCAGGCCGCCTTCCCGTCGGCGGCCGCCAGCGCGACCTCGCTGACGCTGCCGACGCCCAGCGCCCACGCCGTGACGGTCGCCACGCCGAGCGGCTGTCCGCCGTGCTGCTCCAGCCAGGGGGCGAGCCCGCCGGCTCCCAGCACACTGCCGTCCAGCTCCACACCGGCGTCCGGGGCGGGGGCCTCTTCCTCCTCGGCGCCCGGGTCGACCGCGAGCAGCCGCTCCCGCAGGCTCGGATTGCGGATCTCGAGGACTTCCAGGAAGCCCTTGAGGGCCGTCCTGTCGTAGGGAGCGCGTTCCAGGTCGGCGACGGACCGGGGCAGCTCGACGTCACGCACGAGCTCGGTCAGGTGACGGTTCAGCTTGACGGCCTCGAGGTGGTCGCGGAGCGCCTGCCCGACCTTGCCCTTGACCTCGTCGGCGCGCCCGACCAACTCCGCGAACGAACCGAACTGGTTGATCCACTTGGTGGCGGTCTTCTCTCCGACGCCGGGGATGCCCGGCAGATTGTCGGACGGGTCGCCGCGCAGGGCGGCGAAGTCCGGATACTGCTGCGGGGTCAGTCCGTACTTCTCCTCGACCTTCTCCGGGGTGAATCGGGTCAGCTCGGAGACACCCTTGGTCGGGTAGAGCACGGTCACATGGTCGGAGACCAGCTGGAAGGAGTCCCGGTCACCGGTGACGATCAGCACCTCGAAGCCGGCGGCCTCGGCCTGCGTGGCGAGGGTGGCGATGATGTCGTCCGCCTCGAAGCCGTCCACCGCGAAGCGCACCGCGTTCATGGTGTCCAGCAGCTCGCCGATCAGCTCGACCTGGCCCTTGAACTCGTCCGGGGTCTTCGAGCGGTTCGCCTTGTACTCCGGGAAGTCCTGGGAGCGCCAGGTCTTGCGGGACACGTCGAAGGCCACACCGAAATGCGTGGGCGCTTCGTCGCGCAGCGTGTTCGCCAGCATCGACGCAAAGCCGTAGACGGCATTGGTCGTCTGGCCGCTCGCGGTGGTGAAGTTCTCCGCGGGCAGCGCGAAGAACGCCCGGTACGCCAGGGAGTGCCCGTCCATGAGGAGCAGGCGGGGACGGGTTTCGTCTGCGGTCTTCTTCGATGCTGTCTCTGCCACGCACACGATCCTGCCACGGACCGCCGACAATGCCGCTCGCGCGGAAGGAGGGGGGCTCGTTGTCGGCGATGCGTGACAGGATTTGTTGTGTACGACTCCGTCCGGCGCTCAAAGGGGAGCACGATGGCCAGCAAGCCGCCCGCAGATGATCCGGTGCAGGACGCACCGCAGGTCGAGGCGCCCCGGCACGCCGCCGCCGGCCTCCCCGCGATCGGGCACACGCTGAGGATCGCGCAGCAGCAGATGGGGACGGTGCGCAGCGCGCGCACACTGCTCAAGGTCAATCAGAAGGACGGGTTCGACTGTCCGGGCTGCGCCTGGCCCGAGGGTGACAAGCGGCATGTGGCGGAGTTCTGCGAGAACGGCGCGAAGGCGGTCGCCGAGGAGGCGACGCTGCGCCGGGTCACGCCCGACTTCTTCGCCGCGCACCCGCTCTCCGACCTGGCGTCCCGCAGTGGGTACTGGCTGGGCCAGCAGGGCCGTATCACCCAGCCCGTGTATCTCCCGGCGGGCGCCGACCGGTACGAGGCGGTGACCTGGGAGCGGGCGTTCGCGATCATCGCGGAGGAGCTGACCGCGCTCGACTCCCCCGACGAGGCTCTCTTCTACACGTCCGGGCGGACGAGCAACGAGGCGGCGTTCCTGCTGCAACTCTTCGCCCGCGAGTTCGGCACCAACAACCTCCCCGACTGCTCGAACATGTGCCATGAGTCCTCGGGCTCGGCACTCGTGGAGACGATCGGCGTCGGCAAGGGAAGCGTCTCCCTGGAGGATCTGCACCGGGCGGATCTGATCATCGTGGCCGGTCAGAATCCCGGCACCAACCATCCGCGGATGCTGTCCGCGCTGGAGAAGGCCAAGCAGTCGGGCGCGAAGATCATTTCGGTGAATCCGCTCCCCGAGGCGGGCATGGAGAAGTTCAAGAACCCGCAGACCCCGATGGGCCTGCTCAAGGGTGCCTCGCTGAACGACCTCTTCCTCCAGATCCGTATCGGCGGTGACCAGGCCCTGTTCCGGCTCCTCAACAGGCTGGTCCTGGAGACGGACGGCGCCGTCGACGAGGAGTTCGTCAGGGAGCACACGCACGGCTACGACGAGTTCGCGGCCGCCGCGAAGGCCGCGGACTGGGACGAGACGCTGGCCGCCACCGGACTCGAGCGCTCGGCGATCGACCGGGCCCTGCGGATGGTGCTGGCCTCGAAGCGGATCATCGTCTGCTGGGCGATGGGCCTGACCCAGCACAAGCACGCCGTCGTGACGATCAAGGAAGTCGTCAACTTCCTCCTGCTGCGCGGCAACATGGGCCGGCCGGGCGCCGGGGTCTGCCCCGTCCGCGGCCACTCCAATGTGCAGGGCGACCGCACGATGGGCATCTTCGAGCGGCCCACGTCCGCTTTCCTCGATGCCCTGGACAGGGAATTCGGCATCAGGGCACCGCGCCACCACGGGTTCGACGTCGTGCAGTCCATCCGTGCACTGCGCGACGGACGGGCCAAGGTGTTCTTCGCCATGGGCGGCAACTTCATCGGGGCGACCCCGGACACCGAGGTCACGGAGGCGGCGATGCGCCGCGCCCGGCTCACGGTGCATGTGTCGACGAAGCTCAACCGCTCGCACACGGTCACCGGCATGCGCGCACTGATCCTCCCCACGCTCGGCCGCACCGACAAGGACGTGCAGAAGAGCGGCAGGCAGGTGGTGAGCGTCGAGGACTCGATGGGCTTGGTGCACGCCTCGCGGGGCAACCTGCCGCCGGCAAGTCCCCATCTGCTCTCCGAGCCGGCGATCGTGGCGCGCATGGCACGTGCGGTCCTCGGAGCGCAGTCACGGACACCGTGGGAGGAGTTCGAGGCGGACTACGCGACGATCCGCGACCGGATCGCACGGGTGGTCCCCGGCTTCGAGGACTTCAATGCGAAGATCGCGCGGCCGGGCGGCTTCACACTGCCGCACGCGCCCCGCGACGAGCGCCGCTTCCCCACCGCCACGGGCAAGGCCAATTTCACGGCGGCCCCGGTCGAGTACCCCGAGGTGCCCGAGGGCCGGCTCCTGCTGCAGACCCTGCGCTCCCACGACCAGTACAACACCACGATCTACGGTCTCGACGACCGCTACCGCGGTATCAAGGGCGGCCGTCGCGTCGTCCTCGTCAACCCCGCCGACGCCCGTGAGCTGGGCCTGGCGGACGGCGCGTACACGGATCTGGTCAGCGAGTGGCACGACGGAGTGGAACGCCGTGCACCCGGCTTCCGTGTGGTGCACTACCCGACCGCCCGGGGCTGCGCCGCCGCCTACTACCCGGAGACCAATGTCCTGGTGCCGCTGGACGCCACCGCGGACACCAGCAACACCCCCGCCAGCAAGTCCGTCATCGTCCGTCTGGAACAATCACCGTCCGCCTAAGCGTTTGCTCAGGCAGCTGAGGACTCATACCGATGCATGACGACGTACACAGACGTACGCACACGAACGGAGCCGGGCCCATGGGCGAGCAGACCACCGTGAAGTTCCCGCAAGAGGTCATCGACGAGTACGCGGAGCTCGGCATCGACCTGCCCGCACTGTTCTCCGCCGGGACGCTCGGCACCCGCATGGGCGTACGGATCGTCGAGGCCTCGGCGGAGCGCGTCGTCGGCACCATGCCCGTCGAGGGCAACACCCAGCCCTACGGGCTGCTGCACGGCGGTGCCTCCGCGGTCCTGGCCGAGACCCTGGGCTCGGTCGGCTCGATGCTCCACGGCGGGGTCTCCAGGATCACGGTGGGCGTGGACCTGAACTGCACCCACCACCGGGGTGTCCGCTCCGGCACGGTCACCGGGGTGGCCACCCCGGTGCACCGGGGCCGCTCCACCACCACCTACGAGATCGTGATCACCGACGAGCAGGACAGGCGGGTCTGCACGGCCCGCCTGACCTGCATGCTCCGGGACGTGCGCCCCCAGGACGCGGAGAACATCCCGGGGGCGACGGTCTGACGGACCGCCCCTACCGGCCGACCGGCAGTGTGACGCTGCTGATCCCGGCCCGGACGGACAGCGCCGTCCCGGCCGGGTACCGCAGCGTGTAGTCGTAGTCGGTCGAGATCAGCACGACTCCCAGCCGGTGCCCCTTCCTGAACACATGGTCCTGTGGCTGCATCCCCCACTTCAGGCGGTACTCCCGGCCCTCGACCACCTTGGTCTCCCGCTCGGCGGAATGCCTGTTGCGGATGTCCAGCCAGCCGCGGGACACGATCTTGAAGGGGGCGGTCTCGGTCCGGTGAACGGTCCGGAACGTGCATCCGGTGTCACCGGGGATGCCCTCGCCGTAGCAGATCTGCTGCGAGGTGTCGGCGACGGTCGCGGCGGTCGCACGGGTGTCGGTGCCGTAGTCGACCAGCAACGCAGTGACATACGGTGACGTGCCGGAGAGCGAGGCGCGCACCGACACCCGAGGCACACCGTTGACCCGCAGATCGGCCGGGAGCGGTCCGGTCGTGTACGCGAGCCGGTCGGGCCTGACCGTGTCGGGGGCGGCGACCAGCTGCTCCGCGGGCACCGTGCGGCCCGCATCGGTCATCGTCCGCAGCACCGGCCTGCCCGGCAGCGGCGAGAGACCGTCGTCGTTCAGCCGCAGCGTGAGGTCACGGGTGCCGCGTGCGGGCCAGTCCGACTGCTGCCGCCAGCTGAAGTCGGCCTGCTCGACCTCCACACGGGGCGCCGTGAGCGCGCCGTTGTCGAGTCCGTACAGCCAGTGGTCGAACCACTGGTGCAGCTGTTTCAGCCACTCCTCCATGCGCAACGGCATCGGATTGATGTGACCGGCCTGGTGCAGCCACAGCTTGCGCGGCACGTCGTGCTTCTTCAGTGCGTCCCACAGTTGTCCGAACTGCTGGGTCTTCACGTTCCAGTCGTTGCCGCCGTGCACGACGAAGACGCCCGCCTTGATCCTGCCCACGTCCCGGAGATAGTCCCGCTCCTTCCAGAAGCGGGTGAAGTCCCCGGTCACCCGGTCCTGTTCGGCGGTCAGCCGCTCGATCACGGGCTTGCAGACCTCACGGTCCGCACGCGTGTGAACGTACGTGGCAAGTACGTCCGTGTCCTCGCCCTGGAAGCCGCCCGGCGCCACCACCCCGCCGCCCGCGCGGTAGTAGTCGTACCAGGAGGAGATCCCGGAGATCGGCACGATCGCCTTGAGGCCCTCGACCCCCGTCGAGGCGACGGCGGTGGGCAGGGTGCCGTTGTACGAGATGCCCATCATGGCGGTGTCACCTGTCGACCAGGGGGCGTCCACCGGATCGCCGCCGAGGTCCCAGCCCCTGGCACGGCCGTTCAGCCAGTCGACCGCGGCCTTGGCGCCGAGGGTCTCGTTCCGGCCGCCGGAGGTCGGGCAGCCGGTGGAGCCGCCGGTTCCGAGGCTGTCGACCTGTGCCACCGCATAGCCGCGCGGCAGGAAGTAGTTGTCCGTGTATCCGGCCCAGGGAACGGAAGGACCGGACAGCCCGGCGGAGCCGGGGCCGGACTGCGCGGAGGCGTCCACGAGCCCCGGGACACGCTCCCCCGGTGCCAGCAGCCTGCCCGCCGGGAGCCCGTCCTCGTCCACGTCGACGTTGTGGTTCTGCACCTCGTTGCCGCCGGCCCAGTAGGGGCTCGCTTCGACGATCGTGGCGACCTCGAGCCCCGCGTCCGTCTCCTTGGGGCGCAGGATCCTCATCCGTACGGTGTCACGACGGCCGTCACCGTCACTGTCGGCCTCGGTCTCGATGTCGACCTGTTGGTAGATCGCGTCGGCGCGGGAGAAGACCGGCCGGGTCTCGTTGTCCACAATGCTCAGTGAGGGTTCCCCGGCCCCTGCCGCGGGCGCGGGCAGCGCCGTCAGCAGGGAGACCGCCAGGGCCGCCGTGCCCCAGGTCCTGGCCCGGCGCATCGAGCGGGACGTACGGGAACGGGATGCCCCGCGGGGAGTGACTTCCGTGGTGGATGTGCGGAAAGGTGATGTGCTGAAGAGGGATGTACGCACCGCGCGTACTCGGATGGGTCTCGCCATCGTGCCTGCCTCCACGGCCGGAGTTGGTGACGATCACGCAGGAAGCGCGGACACATTCCACCGCTTGTGCACCGGGCACACCAGTGCGCAACGCCCTTCACCCGGGGTGTTGTTGACCGACGTGTTGTGCACCCGCAGACGGCGGGCCTAGCGTTCTGCCATGAGGCACAAGGCGTACCGCCCGGCCGGGACCGCCGTCCGCGCAGCCCTGGCGGCCGGTGTCCTCGCTGTCGCGGCGGGCTGCTCCGCGGGCCCCGGCAGCGCCCGGCCCGCCCCCTCGCCGCGTACGACCTCACCCCAGGAACTGTGTGCACACGTCGTCGCCCAGTGGGGACACCGGATCCTCGCCTCCGGCGAAACCGGTTACGGCGACTACCAGTCGATGGGCCTGTCCAACGCCCAGTACGACATCCTGCGCGAGACCCTGGACGCAGCTCGCGCGGAGAAGAGGCGCAACGGTATCCCCGGTGCAGTGAAGTTGATCGACCGTCAGGCGGAAGGACGCTGCAGGGAGCGCCACCGGGGCGGCACTCCGGGCGGCGGGCCGTGGCAATGAGCGGCGTCGGCCCCGTGGAGCCGGGCGAGGGCACCCACCCCGTTCACGCTCCCCCGCCACGGCCCCGCCGGGGACCGGCCGGGGCATGGACGGCGCGCCACCGCCGCACGGCGGCAGCGGTGCCCACACTGCTCGCGCTCGCCGCGGGCTCCGTCTGGCTCTACGCCACCCGGCCCCGTCCCGACCCCGGCCCCTGGCCTGCGCAGGTGGTCTCGGTGGCGTACGAGGGCGCCTCCACGGCTGCGGGCCGCACGGACGGCGTACTGCGCTTCTCCGTGCTGGTCACCGTCGACTCGGGCCCTCCCGTCACGGTCGAGAGCATCCGGCAGCCCTCGGGCGGTCTGCGCCTGAGCACCTCCCCGAACCCCCCCTTTACGGTGAAAGCCGGGTCAGCCCGTAGCGCAGACATCATGATCAAAGTGGGCGACTGCGGAAAAGCGCCACGGAATGCCGGTCTCCCTTTCCTCGATGTAACGCTCCGTAATGTCCGCGCAAAACAGGACCAGAGTTTCATCCTGGGCGACCGCTACGCACGGGACCTGGCCAGGGCCGTGACCGACTACTGCGAGCAACCACCACGGCTGTCATGACCAAAGTCCGGAAACAGTCATGCACTCCATGCCGCAAATCCGTTCGGGATAACAAGAGCGTCACAGCCTTGCCCAGACCAGTGCTGAATTCCCATTTACCCGCTTAGAGTCACGGCCAGTCACCGCGCCACCGGATTCCTTGCCAGTAAGGCTCCAGCGCTCGACTCGGCACTCCAACGGGAGATGCCGTGCCAGGTGAAAGGACCAGATTCGTGCGTCAACGTTCGCTCATAGCCATAACCGCTGCACTCGCTGCGGGGGCACTTACCCTTACCGCCTGTGGCTCGCGCGACGACAAGGGCGGAGACTCTGCGGCCGGTGGCGACACCACCGTGGTCATCGGTGTCGACGCGCCGCTCACCGGCGACCTCTCCGCGCTCGGACTCGGCATCAAGAACTCCGTGGACCTTGCGGCCAAGCAGGCCAACGAGAAGAAGTACGTCAAGGGCATCACCTTCAAGGTCGAGGCCCTCGACGACCAGGCACAGCCCTCCTCGGGCCAGCAGAACGCCACCAAGCTCGTCGCCGACAAGCAGGTCATGGGTGTCGTCGGGCCGCTGAACTCCTCGGTCGCCGAGTCGATGCAGAAGGTCTTCGACGACGCGAAGCTCGTCCAGGTCTCCCCGGCCAACACCAACCCCGCCCTGACCCAGGGGCCGGAGTGGAACACCGGCACCAAGAAGCGCCCGTTCAACTCGTACTTCCGTACGGCCACCACGGACGCCATCCAGGGCCCGTTCGCCGCGCAGTACCTCTTCAACGACGCCAAGAAGAAGAAGGTCTTCGTCGTCGACGACAAGAAGACCTACGGTGCCGGACTCGCGGCCACCTTCAAGGCCGAGTTCACCAAGCTGGGCGGCAAGGTCGCCGGCGAGGACCACATCAACCCGGAGACCAAGGACTTCTCCGCGGTCGCCACCAAGATCAAGAACTCGGGTGCCGACGTCGTCTACTACGGCGGTGAGTACCCCGCGGCCGGCCCGCTGAGCAAGCAGATCAAGAAGGCCGGTGCCAAGATCCCGCTCGTCGGCGGTGACGGCATCTACAGCGCCGAGTTCATCAAGCTCTCCGGCAAGGAGGGTGTGGGCGACCTCGCCACCTCCGTCGGCGCCCCCGTCGAGACCCTGCCGTCCGCCAAGGAGTTCGTCGCGAACTACAAGGAGGCCGGCTACAAGGAGGCCTTCGAGGCCTACGGCGGCTACTCCTACGACTCCGCCTGGGCGATCATCGAGGCCGTGAAGAAGGCCGTCGACGACAACGACGGCAAGCTGCCCGAGGGCAAGGACGCCCGCGCCAAGGTCCTCGAGGCCATGAAGGGCGTCTCCTTCGACGGTGTGACCGGCAAGGTCTCGTTCGACGAGTTCGGCGACGCCACCAACAAGCAGCTCACCGTGTACCAGTACAAGGGCGGCGCCTGGGCGCCCGTCAAGTCCGGCACGTTCTCCGGCTGATCCCCCACCGCATCACATTCATGGCCGCGCGGGGCGCACGCAACACGCGCCCCGCGCGGTGTCACATCCGGCGAAAGACTTCGGAGGACCTGCGGTGAACGAACTGCCGCAACAGCTGGTCAACGGCCTGCTACTCGGATCGATGTACGGGCTCGTCGCCATTGGCTACACAATGGTCTACGGCATTGTCCAGCTCATTAACTTCGCCCACGGCGAGATCTTCATGACCGGAGGCTTCGGTGCCCTCACGGTCTGGCTGATGCTCCCCTCGGGCACCACCATGTGGGTGGCCCTGCCGCTCATGATCATCGGCGCGATCATCGTCGCCACCACCATCGCGGTAGGAGCCGAACGCTTCGCCTACCGGCCACTGCGCAGCGCACCACGGCTCGCACCACTCATCACCGCCATCGGCCTCTCGCTCGCCCTCCAGCAGGCCGTATGGGCGTGGTACCCCGGAGCCAAGTCCTCCCTGACCTTCCCGGAGATCCCCGGCGGACCGTTCCACCTCGGCAATGTCACCATCCAGACCGGTGACGTCTTCCTGCTGATCGCGGCCCCGATCTCCATGGCAGTGCTCGGCTGGTTCGTCATGAAGACCCGCACCGGACGCGGCATGCAGGCCACCGCCCAGGACCCGGACACCGCCAAGCTCATGGGCATCAACACCGACCGCATCATCGTGGTCGCGTTCGCCCTCGGAGCCGCCTTCGCCGCCATCGGAGCCGTCGCGTACGGCCTCAAGTACGGCGAGGTCAACTTCAAGATGGGCTTCCTGCTCGGCCTCAAGGCCTTCACCGCCGCCGTCCTCGGTGGCATCGGCAACATCTACGGCGCCATGATCGGCGGCCTCGTCCTCGGCATCGCCGAGACCATGGCCACGGCCTTCATCAGTGACATCCCTGGTATGCAGCAGCTCGGCGGCCAGGCCTGGGCCGACGTCTGGGCGTTCGTACTCCTCATCCTCGTGCTGCTCTTCAGGCCCCAGGGTCTGCTGGGCGAGCGCGTGGCGGACAGGGCGTGATCAACATGACTACTGAGACCACCACCGCGGACACCCCGCGCACCTCGCCGGCCGACACACGCACCGGCCTCATCGCCCTGCCGCCCAACGTCGCACGGGCCACCGCCACCGCGGGCGGCGCACTCGCCGTCGCCTCCGCCTTCATGTCCTGGACCTGGACCGCCGCGTTCCCCGGCGACCTCACGGTCTACGGCTACCCCGGCGGACTCCAGTGGCTCGTCCTCATCGGCGGCGCCCTGACCGCCCTGTTCGGCCTCGCGTCGTACGGCGTCAAGGGCACCCGCTGGCTCGTCCCCGCCGGAGCCGACGCAGCCATCAAGCTCGCCGCCCTCGGCACCTTCGTGACCGCCTGGTACACGGTGCTCGCCATCAGCGCCCAGCTCGGCGGCCTCGTCAACCTCGAGCCGGGCGGCTTCGTCGCCGCCGCCGCCTCACTCGCCGCCCTCATCGGCGCGCTCGCGCTGCCGTTCGACCGGCCGGCCACCGAGCCCGCCGACCCCGAGGACACCGGCTTCGACCAGTTCAAGCACAACGCCGGCAACAAGTGGACGGTGACCAAGGCCGCCTTCGCGACCGGCACCCCCGCCCCGGCGCGCAAGCTCCCGGCCTACGCCGAGATCCTGATCCTCGCCGCGGTGCTCGCACTCGGACTGACCGTCTTCACCTACGGCATCGGCACCGAGTACGACGAGCTGTTCATCGGCTTCCTCATCACCGCCTGCTTCAGCTTCGCGGCCCTCAGCAAGGCGGGACTCGCGGCGCGCGTCTCGGCAATCGCCGCCCGCCACCGCAACGTGGCCATGGTCGGCGCCTTCGCCGCCGCCGCGGCCTTCCCCTTCACCCAGTCCGACGACCAGTACGCGACCATCGGCGTCAACATCCTGATCTTCGCCACCGTCGCCCTGGGCCTCAACATCGTCGTCGGCCTCGTCGGCCTGCTCGACCTCGGATACGTCGCCTTCCTCGGCGTCGGCGCCTACGCCGCCGCCATGGTCTCCGGCTCCCCGTCGTCCCCCTTCGGCCTCCACCTGCCGTTCTGGGCCGCCATCCTCATCGGCGCCGCCGCATCCATGGTCTTCGGCGTCCTCATCGGCGCCCCGACCCTGCGCCTGCGCGGCGACTACCTCGCCATCGTCACGCTCGGCTTCGGTGAGATCTTCCGTATCGCCGTCAACAACATGGACGGCACCTCGGGCCCCGACATCACCAACGGCTCCAACGGCATCTCGTCGATCCCGAACCTCACCATCTTCGGCTTCGACTTCGGCGCCGAGCACACGATCGCCGGGTTCACGATCGGCCGCTTCGCGAACTACTTCCTGCTCATGCTGCTGATCACGCTCGTCGTCGTGGTGGTCTTCCGCCGCAGCTCCGAGTCCCGCATCGGCCGCTCCTGGGTCGCCATCCGCGAGGACGAGACCGCCGCCGAAGCCATGGGCATCAACGGCTTCCGCGTCAAGCTCATCGCCTTCGCCCTCGGCGCCGCACTCGCCGGCCTCGCCGGCGCCGTCCAGGCCCACGTCACCTACACCGTGACCCCCGAGCAGTACCAGTTCGCCCACGTCGTACCGCCCAACTCGGCCTTCCTGCTCGCCGCGGTCGTCCTCGGCGGCATGGGCACCATCAGCGGTCCGCTCGTCGGCGGCGCACTGCTGTACCTCATCCCGAACAAGCTCCAGTTCATGGGTGAGTACCAGCTCTTCGCCTTCGGTGTCGCGCTCATCCTCCTGATGCGCTTCCGCCCCGAGGGCCTCATCCCCAACCGTCGCCGCCAGCTCGAGTTCCACGAGAACGAGGAAGCGCCCGCCACCCTCACCAAGGCAGGTGTCTGAACATGACCACCGACACCACCATGAAGGCGACCGCCCCCACGCCGACCGGCGAGACGGTCCTCGACGCGCGAGGCGTCACCATGCGGTTCGGCGGCCTCACCGCCGTACGCTCCGTCGACCTCACGGTCAAGAGCGGCGAGATCGTCGGTCTCATCGGCCCCAACGGCGCCGGCAAGACCACGTTCTTCAACTGCCTCACCGGCCTCTACATCCCCACCGAGGGCGAGGTCCGCTACAAGGGCACGGTCCTGCCGCCGAAATCCTTCAAGGTCACCGCGGCCGGCATCGCCCGCACGTTCCAGAACATCCGGCTCTTCAGCAACATGACCGTGCTGGAGAACGTGCTCGTCGGCCGTCACACCCGCACCAAGGAAGGCCTCTGGTCCGCCCTGCTGCGCGGCCCCGGCTTCCACAAGGCAGAAGAGGCCTCGCGCCAGAAGGCCATGGAACTCCTCGAGTTCATCGGCCTCGCGGGCAAGGCCGAACACCTCGCCCGCAACCTGCCCTACGGCGAACAACGCAAGCTGGAGATCGCCCGCGCGCTCGCCAGCGAGCCGGGCCTGCTCCTCCTCGACGAGCCCACCGCGGGCATGAACCCGCAGGAAACCCGGGCCACCGAGGAACTGGTCTTCGCGATCAGGGACATGGGCATCGCCGTCCTCGTCATCGAGCACGACATGCGCTTCATCTTCAACCTCTGCGACAGGGTCGCCGTACTCGTCCAGGGCCAGAAGCTCGTCGAGGGCGACAAGGAAACGGTGCAGAGCGACGAGCGCGTCGTCGCCGCGTACCTCGGCGAGCCCTTCGAGGGTGAGCCCGGCGAGGCAGAGGCCGCCGAAGTCGCCGAAGCCGAAGCAGCTGCCGCGGCAGAGGCAGAGGCCGCCACCGAGGCCACCGCCGAGGAAGACACCGCCGACACCGACGACGACCCGGCCCCGGCCGAGTCGGCCGACGAACCGGCCGCCGACGAGGCCGACTCGCCGGACGAGGCACAGGACGACGCGCCGGACGCCTCCACCGACGGTGACAGCGACAGCGACACCGCCCAGGCCTCCGGTTCTGGCAAGGAGAACGACTGATGACCGCACTTCTCGAGGTCGAGGACCTGCGCATCGCCTACGGCAAGATCGAGGCCGTCAAGGGCATCTCGTTCAAGGTCGAGGCGGGCGAGGTCGTCACCCTCATCGGCACCAACGGCGCCGGCAAGACCACCACCCTGCGCACACTCTCCGGACTGCTCAAGCCCGTGGGCGGGCAGATCAAGTTCAACGGAAAGTCGCTGCGCAAGACCCCGGCCCACCAGATCGTCTCGCTCGGGCTCGCCCACTCCCCCGAGGGGCGGCACATCTTCCCGCGCATGACGATCGAGGACAACCTGCTCCTCGGCGCCTTCCTCCGCAACGACAAGGAAGGCATCACCAAGGACGTCCAGCGCGCCTACGACCTCTTCCCCATCCTGGGCGAACGCAGGAAGCAGGCGGCAGGCACGCTCTCGGGCGGTGAGCAGCAGATGCTCGCGATGGGCCGGGCCCTGATGTCCCAGCCCAAGCTGCTGATGCTGGACGAGCCGTCGATGGGCCTCTCGCCGATCATGATGCAGAAGATCATGGCCACCATCGCGGAGCTCAAGGCCCAGGGCACCACCATTCTGCTCGTCGAGCAGAACGCCCAGGCCGCACTCTCCCTGGCCGACCAGGGTCACGTCATGGAGATCGGCAAGATCGTCCTGTCCGGCAACGGCCGGGACCTGCTCCACGACGAGTCGGTCCGCAAGGCCTACCTCGGCGAGGACTGACACCCACCGAATACCCGAGAGGCCCGCACCCCGAAAAGGGTGCGGGCCTCTCGCATGCACACGCCGGATGCCGGGCGAACGAACCCACACCGGACGCCGGCCGACTGACGCCGAGCGCGCCCTCGCCGTGCGTCGCCGACGAAACGGCAACCACCGACGGACCACCGTCCCGGCGGGCTACTGCCCCTTCGCGGCCTTCTTCTCCTCCGCGTCCTCGATGACCGCCTCGGCCACCTGCTGCATCGACAGCCGCCGGTCCATCGACGTCTTCTGGATCCACCGGAACGCCGCCGGCTCCGTCAGCCCGTACTGCGTCTGCAGAATGCTCTTCGCCCGGTCCACGAGCTTGCGCGTCTCCAGCCGCTGCGAGAGATCCGCGACCTCCTGCTCCAGCGCCTTCAGCTCCGCGAACCTCGACACCGCCATCTCGATGGCCGGCACCACGTCACTCTTGCTGAACGGCTTCACGAGATACGCCATCGCGCCCGCGTCCCTGGCCCGCTCGACCAGGTCGCGCTGCGAGAAGGCGGTCAGCATCAGCACCGGGGCGATCGACTCCTCGGCGATCTTCTCCGCGGCGGAGATCCCGTCGAGGATCGGCATCTTCACATCGAGGATGACGAGATCCGGCCGGTGCTCCCGCGCCAGCTCGACGGCTTTCTGCCCGTCCCCGGCCTCACCCACGACCGTGTAACCCTCTTCCTCGAGCATCTCTTTGAGGTCGAGGCGGATGAGGGCCTCGTCCTCGGCGATGACGACGCGGGTCGTCAGCGGCGGGACGTGCGACTTGTTGTCGTCGTCTGCGACGGGCTGGGGCGACTCGGGGGCGGTCACAGGGGCTCCTCGGTGCGGTCAGGTACTGCTGCCCATGAGCCTACCCAGCTGCGGTAAGGTGTACGGGCAGCGGGTCCTCGATGACCTTCGATTGCGCAAGCCCCGGTAGCCCAATTGGCAGCAGGCAATGGATTCAAAACCCATACAGTGTCGGTTCGAGTCCGACCCGGGGCACTTTTCCTTCAATTCCAAGGTCACGCCCGTTTTCGCGCAAATTCACCCGTCCTCGTGAAGAGCCCGCAGAGTGCGCCTCCCGTCACCGTCGACGAGGCAGACTCGCCCACGTGTACGACTTGGGGGTGCGCGCACAGGCCCTTGCGCTACTCGCCGCGGGGCGCAGCCTGAACTCCGTCAGCAAGGAGACGGGCGTTTCCAGGTCTGCCATTCGTGCCTGGAAGACGCGCAGCGAACCTCGGCCACGCCTCCTCGCCCAGGCCGCCCCGTGCCCAAGATGCCGGGTCGTCCCGGGCGCCCCCCACGACACGTCAGCGTATGCCTACTTACTGGCCCTCTACCTCGGTGACGGCTGCATCAGCGCCCAGCCCCGCGGCGGTCACCAGCTCCGCATCGCCTGCGCGGACGCCTGGCCGGGGCTGATCGACGCGTGCCGTACGGCGATCGCGCATGTGCGGCCCGAGGACAGCGTCCACCTCGTGCGGAAGCAGGGCTGCGTCATGGTCACCAGCTACGGCCGCCATTGGCCGTGCCTTTTCCCCCAACACGGCCCCGGCAGGAAGCACGAACGCCCCATCGCCCTCGAACCGTGGCAGCAGGACATCGTCGACGCCCACCCCTGGGAGTTCGTGCGGGGACTGGTCCATTCGGACGGGTGCCGGAACATGAACTGGACCACGCGCGTGGTGAGCGGGGTCCGGAAGCGGTACGAGTATCCGAGGTACTGGTTCACGAACGTGTCGGACGACATCCGGCTGCTCTACACGGACACCCTCGACCGGCTGGGTGTCGAGTGGAAGCGGTGCACCCGCGGCGGAAAGCCCTACAGCATCTCCGTCTCCCGGCGCGCCTCCGTCGCGTTGATGGACGCGCACATCGGGCCCAAGTACTGAGCGCGGGTGCCCTGCTGGCTCGAGGTCAGGTGTGGAGCAGCTGGTTGAAGAAGGACCGGTACTGCTGGAGTGCGACGCGCAGACCTTCGGTCTCGATCGTCTCGCCGCGGCTCCACTGGGACTCGAGGTCCTGCTTGTGGTCGGCGAAGGTCGCGGCCAGGGACTGGATGACTTCGGCGACGAGGGCGTCCGCGGCGCGGACGGAGTCCTGCGGGTCGTCGACGAAGGTGCCCTGGATCTGCTGCCAGCGGTCGCGGTAGTCGGCGGCGTCCCCGGGCGGGATGAGGGGCTGTGCGCTC
This sequence comes from Streptomyces sp. NPDC043861, assembly GCF_056435905.1. Lineage (NCBI taxonomy): Bacteria > Bacillati > Actinomycetota > Actinomycetes > Kitasatosporales > Streptomycetaceae > Streptomyces > Streptomyces sp. NPDC043861. Next base: position 221,984 of record NZ_JBWKDP010000005.1, read on the forward strand.
TCGGGGGCGGGTTCTGCTGCCGTTGCCTGCTCCGGTGCGGCTGTCGGCTCTTCTGCCGTTGCCTGCCGGGTGGTTGACTGTTCGTCGGTTCCCAGGGCTTCGGGGACTTCGGCGGATTCGCTCCCTTCCGGGGTCCCGGGCACGGCCGTGGCCTCACCGGGGTAGGCGGGTGCGGGGGCGTCCTGGGTGCCGTGTTCTGCGGTGTCCTGCCTGGGGTGCGCGAGGTCCTCGGTGGTGAGGCCGCTGTCCGGCGGTGCGCTCCTCGTGGTTTCGCGGTTTCGCATGTCAACTCACCTCGTCGGCACGTGGGTTCAGGCTGCGTCGTGCCGTGTGTGTCGTGTGTGTCGCTGGGTTTGGGTGTTCTGGTCGCCGAGCAGCTCCTGGAAGAGGGCGCGGTAGTGGACCATGGCGCCGCGGAGTTCTTCGGTGGTCGCCGTGCCGTCCTTGTCGCGGAGGCTGATGTCGTGGGCGACGCGGTAGTGCTCCAGGGTGCGTCCGTGCTCCACGGAGAGGTCGCGCAGCTGCTGTTCGAAGCCTTCGGTGGGGTAGCCGCGCTCCTGCATGAGCCGGGTGACCAGGCGGTCGGCGTCGCTGACGCTCTGTCGTGGCTGGTCGACGAAGCGTTCCTGTGCGTCCTTCCAGTCGGCTGCGTACTGGTCGCGGGCTGCTGGTGCGAGTTCCTTGATGTCGAGTTTCTGGTGCCGTCGTTCCCGGGAACGCAGATCGCGTTCGGCGGAGAGCCGGCTGTCGCCTGCGTCGATGGTCCGGTCGTATTCGGGTCCGAACCGTTCCTGGAGGTGGCGTCGGCGCATGGTGACCCATACCCCCACTGCGATGAGGATCAGGAGGACCGCGATGGGGATGATGATGGCGAGGAGTGTTCCTGTGGACATCCGGACCTCCGTTTGTGTCCGTTGTCGGCGGGCCCTTGGTGCGGGGCCTCCTGTAGTCGCCGACTGCCCAGGAACTTTGTGGGCAAACCCGGTCAGGGGTGGCGGTAGTCGTCCTCGCCGATGTGGTGGATACGGACGAGGTTGGTGGTGCCGGCCACCCCGGGCGGGGAGCCGGCGGTGATGACGACGAGGTCGCCTTTGTCGCAGCGGCCGATTCTGAGGAGTTCTTCGTCGACTTGGGCGACCATGGCGTCGGTGGAGTCGGCCTGCGGTACGAGGAAGGTTTCGACGCCCCAGGTGAGGTTGAGCTGGGAGCGGGTGGCCGGGTCCGGGGTGAAGGCGAGCAGGGGGATCGGGGAGCGGTAGCGAGAGAGTCGGCGGAGGGTGTCGCCGGACTGGGTGAAGGCGACGAGGAATCTGGCGCCGAGGAAGTCGCCCATTTCGGCGGCGGCGCGGGCGACGGCTCCGCCTTGGGTGCGGGGTTTGTTGCGTTCGGTGAGCGGGGGGAGGCCCTTGGCGAGGACGTCTTCTTCGGCTGCTTCGACGATCCGCGACATGGTCGTGACCGTTGCGAGGGGGTATCTGCCGACGCTGGTCTCGCCGGAGAGCATCACGGCGTCGGTTCCGTCGATGATGGCGTTGGCGACGTCGGAGGCTTCGGCGCGGGTGGGCCGGGAGTTGTCGATCATCGAGTCGAGCATCTGGGTGGCGACGATGACCGGCTTTGCGTTGCGTTTGGCGAGTTTGATCGCGCGTTTCTGGACGATGGGTACCTGTTCCAGGGGCATCTCGACGCCGAGGTCGCCGCGGGCGACCATGATCCCGTCGAAGGCGGCGACGATGTCGTCGATGTTGTCGACGGCCTGGGGTTTTTCGATCTTCGCGATGACGGGGAGTCGTCGGCCTTCCTCGTCCATGATCCGGTGGACGTCGTCGATGTCGCTTCCGCTGCGTACGAAGGAGAGGGCGATGATGTCGGCGCCGGTTCTGATCGCCCAGCGGAGGTCTTCGACGTCCTTGTCGGAGAGTGCCGGGACGGAGACGGCGACGCCGGGGAGGTTGAGGCCCTTGTGGTCGGAGACGATGCCGCCTTCGATGACGGTGGTGTGGACGCGGGGGCCGTCGACCGCGGTGACTTCGAGGGTGACGCGGCCGTCGTCGACGAGGATGAGTTCTCCGGTGGTGACGTCGGCGGCGAGGCCGGAGTAGGTGGTTCCGCAGCTGTGGCGGTCACCTTCCATGGGCTCGACGGTGATGGTGAATTCATCGCCGCGTTCAAGCAGTACGGGGCCCTCGCGGAAGCGTCCGAGGCGGATCTTCGGACCTTGAAGGTCGGCGAGAATGCCGACGCTGCGGCCGATTTCGTCGGAGGCCTTGCGGACGTGCTGGTAGCGCTCCTCGTGCTCGGCGTAGGTGCCGTGGCTGAGGTTGAATCGGGCAACGTCCATTCCGGCCTCGACCAGTGCCTTGATCTGGTCGTACGAGTCGGTGGCGGGGCCCAGTGTGCAGACGATCTTTGCTCGGCGCATGGTTCGAGCCTAAGACCTACCGGCCGGTAGTGAATTGGATGCACATGACCACTCAACAACCTTTGAGTGAAGGGCTATTGACAAGTATTGAATTGTGCAGGGGGTCGCTCTTCTGAGCAATTCAACGGACGGGGCACTGCGTGCCTCAAAGCTGCGGGGGCGTCATGGTGAACCGTGCATTGACCTGGGCGCAGACCGTTTGGCGCTGGGGCTCGAGGTCGAGCGAAGGGGCGGATTCGGGGGCTGCGCCGGCGTAGGCCGCGGAACGCATGGCACCGGGTGCCGGAGGCATGCCGTAGGAGGCGGGGGTTTCCGCGCCCAGGTCGGCGAGTTCGACGAGGGCGGCGAGACGGGATCCGAGGGCTTCGGCGTATTCGCGGGCTCGCTGGACGGCTTCGAGGACGGCCTGGCGACGGGCCTCGCCGTGGGCCGGCGAGTCGGGGCGCAGTGACCACCACGGTCCGTCCACACGGGTGAGTTCCTGGTCGGCGAGGCGGGTGGTGAGTTCGCCGAGTGCGGTGAAGTCGTTCAGCACGGCCGTGATGTGGACTCGTCCGTGGTAGGCCCGGACACGTTCGCCCCGGCCGTGCCTGGCGAGTTCCGGGCTGATGGAGAAGGCGCCGGTCTCGAGCTTCTCGATCGCCTCGCCGTAGGACTTGATCAGGTCGAGTGCGGCTCCGTTGCGGGTGGTCAGGTCCTGCAGCGCGCTGCGCCGGTCCGTTCCGCGTGCGCTGACGGTCACCCCGATCCTGGCGATCTCGGGGTCCACCTCCAGCCGTGCTTCGCCGCGCACCGCCACCCGTGGCGTCTCGGGTGTCCCGAAAGGTGCCGGTACCGGTGCATCGGTGCTCATGGTGGGCTCCCTCACTTCGTTCGCCTGTGGCCTCGAATCACTTTCGCATGTGGTCGCGCTGCGCCAGAATCTACGCGCGTTGTGCACTGACGAGGGAGATCACATGCCGCTGAATCGCAGGACGTTCCTCGGCCGTTCGGCCGCCGCCGGGGCCGGTGCGGCCGTCGCCGGGAGCGTTGCCGTGCCCGCTCAGGCACACGGCCGCAGAGAACGGAGGAAGCGGTACTCATTCACTGTCATGGGCACGACCGACCTCCATGGCAATGTCTTCAACTGGGACTACTTCACGGACAAGGAGTTCGACGACAAGAACCACAACGACGTCGGCCTGGCGAAGATCTCGACCCTCGTCAAGCAGGTCAGGCAGGAGAAGGGGCGGCGCAACACGCTGCTCATCGACGCCGGTGACACCATCCAGGGCACCCAGCTCTCGTACTACTACGCCAAGGTCGACCCGATCACCGCCCGTCGCGGTCCGGTCCACCCCATGGCGCAGGCCATGAACGCCATCGGATACGACGCGGCCGCCCTCGGCAACCACGAGTTCAACTACGGCATACCGGTCCTTCGCAAGTTCGAGGAGCAGTGCGACTTCCCGCTCCTCGGCGCCAATGCCCTCGACGCGAAGACACTCCGGCCCGCCTTCCCGCCGTACAGCATGCACCGGCTGTGCACCCCGCACGGCAGGGATGTGAAGGTCGCGGTTCTCGGGCTCACCAACCCGGGCATCGCCATCTGGGACAAGGCCAATGTCAGCGGCCGGATGGTGTTCCCCGGGCTCGAGGAGCAGGCGGCGAAGTGGGTGCCGAAGCTGCGTTCGATGGGTGCGGACGTCGTCATCGTCTCGGCCCACTCCGGCTCCAGCGGCACCTCGTCCTACGGTGACCAGCTGCCGTACATCGAGAACGCCGCGGCGCTCGTCGCCGAGCAGGTTCCGGGCATCGACGCGATCCTGGTCGGGCACGCGCACACCGAGATCGTCGAGTACTTCGTCACCAACAAGCAGACCGGCAAGCAGGTGGTCCTGTCCGAGCCGCTGAAGTGGGGCCAGCGCCTCACCCTCTTCGACTTCGAGCTCGTGTGGGAGAAGGGGTGCTGGAGCGTCGAGAAGGTGGGTGCGAAGGTCCTCAACTCCAACACCGTGGCGGAGGACCCGGCGATCGCGGGCCTCCTCGGGGACGAGCACAAGAAGGTCGTCGCCTACGTCAACCAGGTCATCGGCACCTCCACCGCCGCCATGGCCACGGCCGATGCGCCGTGGAAGGACGAGCCGATCATCGACCTGATCAACCAGGTCCAGGCCGAGACGGTGAAGGCGGCACTGGCCGGCGGGCAGTACGCGGCCCTGCCGGTGCTCTCGCAGGCGTCGTGCTTCTCGCGTACGGCGGCCATTCCGGCCGGACAGGTGACCATCAGGGACGCCGCAGGGCTCTACCCGTTCGAGAACACGCTGGAGGCCCGGCTGCTGACCGGTGCCCAGCTGAAGGACTATCTGGAGTACTCGGCCAGGTACTACGTCCAGACGCCGGCCGGTGCGCCGGTGGACACGGCCAAGCTGACGAACGCCGACGGCATCCCGGACTACAACTACGACGCCGTCTCGGGGCTGACGTACGAGATCGACATCGCGAAGCCGGCCGGGTCGCGCATCGTGGGTCTGTCGTTCGACGGCAAGCCGATCGACCCGGCGGGGCAGTTCGTGCTCGCGGTGAACAACTACCGTGCGAGCGGCGGCGGTGCGTTCCCGCACGTCGCGAAGGCGCAGCAGCTGTGGGCCAATTCGGACGAGATCCGCAACACGATCATTCAGTGGGTGACGACGAAGGGCACGGTGGATCCGGCCGCATTCGCGTCCGTGGGCTGGAAGCTGACCCGCGACGGCGCTCCGGTGTTCTAGGGTCTTTCGTTTGGATCGGGATGGATCGGTGAGCGGGGTCCGGTGCGTGCGATCGCCCGGCGGAGGAAGGAGCCCACGCGGAGCGTGGGCGACCGACGACAACGCGGCGAGCGTACGCACCGGGGCACACGAGCCCGGCACGATCCGAACGAGAGGCCCTGGATCCTGCCCGGGCGCTGGTGCCCTGACCGTCGCGGTCCACGCGAAGGCCTCCGTGCGAGAGGGAGATCCCGGATCCCCGACGCACGGGGGCCTTGGTGCTCGAACGCCCCGCGCGCCCTGGCCGGTTTCGCACCGGGCATCCCCGCTCCGTACTGCAAAGCCGGTTTGATTGCTGCCGGTTGAGCACGGTGCGGGTCCGGGTGACGGCGGCGCTCCGTGCCTGCGGCCGGCGCTGCGCCCCGTCGCCCTGCCGTCAGTTCCTCCGGGCCGCCGCGTCCTGCAGGGGGGTGAGCGGCGGGTTCTGGCCGGGGATGCCGGGTGCCTCCCGCCGTTCCAGGCCGAAGCTGGTGAAGGCGGTGCGGCGGGGCAGCGGGTAGGGCTCCTTGCCGGTGAGGGAGTTGAGGATGGTCGCGCTGCGCCAGGCGGCGAGACCGAGGTCGGGGGAGCCGACCCCGTGTGTGTGCCGTTCCGCGTTCTGGACGTAGACCGAACCGGTGACCAGGGGGTCGAGGACGAGGCGGAACTGGTCGTCGACCCGGGGGCGTTCGGAGGAGTCCCGGCGCATGTAGGGGTCCAGTCCGGCGAGGATCCGGTCGAGCGGCCGCTCGCGGTAGCCGGTGGCCAGGACGACGGCGTCGGTGACGAGGCGGGACCGGGTGCCCTGTGCGAGGTGCTCCAGGTGCAGCTCGACCTTGGTGGTGGCGACACGGCCCGCGGTGCGTACCTGGACGCCGGGGGTGAGGACGGCGTCGGGCCAGCCGCCGTGCAGGGTGCGGCGGTAGAGCTCGTCGTGGATGGCGGCGATGGTGTCGGCGTCGATGCCCTTGTGGAGCTGCCACTGCTGCGGGACGAGCCCGTCCCGTACGGCCTCGGGCAGAGCGTGGAAGTAGCGGGTGTAGTCGGGTGTGAAGTGCTCCAGGCCGAGCTTCGAGTACTCCATGGGGGCGAAGGCCTCGGTGCGGGCCAGCCAGTGGATCTTCTCGGCTCCGGCGGGGCGGCTGCGCAGGAGGTCGAGGAAGACCTCGGCACCCGACTGGCCGGATCCGATGACGGTGATGTGCTCGGCGGCGAGGAGCTGCTCGCGGTGCTCTAGGTAGTGGGCGGAGTGCAGCACCGGGACGGCCGGAGCCTCGACGAGGGGCTTCAGCGGCTCGGGGACGAAGGGTTCGGTGCCGATGCCGAGAGCGATGTGGCGGGCGTATGCCCGGCCGAGTGACTCCGCTCCCCCACAGGGGTCGAGCCGGGTGAAGTCGACCTCGAACAAGGACCGTTCGGGGTTCCAGCGGACGGCGTCGACCTGGTGGCCGAAGTGGAGTCCGGGGAGCATGCCGCTGACCCAGCGGCAGTACGCGTCGTACTCGGCGCGCTGGATGTGGAACTTCTCGGCGAAGTAGAAAGGGAAGAGCCGGTCCCGGGCCTTGAGGTAGTTCAGGAAGGACCAAGGGCTCACGGGGTCGGCGAGGGTCACCAGATCGGCGAGGAAAGGCACTTGGAGGGTGGCGCCGTCGATGAGCAGTCCGGGGTGCCAGTGGAAGGCGGGGCGCTGCTCGTAGAAGGCCGCGGCGATGGCGCCCGGTCCCTCTGCGGACCGTATTCCCTGCGCGAGCGCGGCCAGGGAAAGGTTGAACGGCCCGATGCCGATGCCGACCAGGTCGTGGGGCCGGTCGGGGTCGTGGGGCCGGTCGGGGTCGTGGGCGTCGGGGGCGGGCGTGCCGTTCATCGGGCGATGCTGCCTTCCACAAGTGCGATGAGGGTGTCGAGGTCGCCGGGGCCTGCGTGCGGGTTGAGCAGCGTGGCCTTGAGCCAGAGACGGTCGTCGGCGCGGGCACGGCCGAGGACGGCCCGGCCCTGGTGGAGGAGTGTGCGGCGGATGCCGGCGACGGTGTCGTCGCTCGCTCCGCGCGGGCGGAAGAGGACGGTCGAGAGGACGGGCCGTTCGTGGAGCTCCAGCCCGGGGTGGTTCTCCACGAGGCCGGCGAAGTCCTGGGCGGTGGCGAGGATGCGGTCGATGAGTCCGGCGAGGCCGCTGCGGCCGATGGCACGGAGGGTGACGGCGGTCTTGAGGATGTCGGGGCGCCGGGTCGTCCGGAGGGAACGGCCGAGGAGGTCGGGGATTCCCGCTCGGGTGTCGTCGTCGGCGTTCAGATAGTCGGCGGTGTGGGCGAGGGGGGCGAGCAGGGTGTCGTCGGCGACGGCGAGGACCCCTGCGGCGACCGGCTGCCAGCCCAGTTTGTGCAGGTCGAGCGTGACGGTCCGGGCGCGGTCGAGGCCCTGGAGCAGATGGCGGTGGCGGGGGCTGAAGAGCACCATTCCGCCGTAGGCGGCGTCGATGTGGAGCTCTGCTCCGTGCCGTTCGCAGACGTCGGCGATGTCGGGGAGCGGGTCGATGAGACCCGCGTCGGTGGTGCCGGCGGTGGCGGTGACGAGTACGGGGCCGTGCAGCCGCCCGAGGGTGTCGTCGAGCGCGGCGGGATCGGTGGTGCCGCCGGGTGCGGGGACGGTGACCGGTGGGGGGAGGCCGAGCAGCCAGGCGGCGCGGCCGACGCTGTGGTGGGTGTGGGGGCCGCAGACGGCCCGGACGGGGCCGTGGCGCTCGCGGGCGAGGAGGAGGGCGAGCTGGTTCGCCTCGGTGCCGCCGGAGGTGACGACGGCGTCGGGGCGGGCGGCGTGCGGATACACCTCGGCGGCCAGCGCCCGGGTGACCTCGGTCTCCAGGGCCGATGCGGCGGGTGCCTGGTCCCAGGAGTCCATCGAGGGGTTGAGTGCGGATGCGGCGAGGTCGGCGGCGACGGCGAGTGCGAGGGGCGGGGTGTGCAGATGGGCGGCGCACAGCGGGTCGGCCGGGTCGGACGCGCCGCCGGCCAGGAGGCGCACGAGCACCCGAAGGGCTTCGTCGGCTCCGGTGCCGTGCTCGGGGATCACGGGGGCGACGGTTTCCCGTACTCCCCGGTCCACCGCCTCGGGCCCGCCGGACGGCAGCGGTCCGCCGCGGGCGGCCGCGCCGTCCCTCAACGCGTCGAGCACGACGGCCAGAAGGGGCCGCAGGGCGTCGTGCCCGGCGGCCCCTCCGGCCAGGGGCGGGATGGTCATACGGACGGGTCCTTCTGGTGTGCGGACGGCTGCACCAGAGTGACTCGTCCCCGCCCGCACCACTCGGCGTCCGGATGTTCTCAACCCGAAAGGGGGACTCCCCCGCGGCTGCTACGGCTTCCGCGGTTGCCCGGGCTGCTCGGTCGCCCCTGCCCCGGGTGCCCCGCCCGTCGTGTCCCGTACTGCCAGTGCGCGGCGCAGGTCGTCGAGTTGGTCGACGAGCTTGCGGCGCAGGGCCGGGATCATCTCGGTGTCGCGCAGGCAGTCCTCGCCGAGGCGCAGCGCGTCCGGGTCGACGGCGTGGAACGGGAATGCGTAGCGGCCGGCCGCCTCGGCGATGGCGGGTCCCCGGCGGGCGGCGAGGGCGACGGCCGCCGGGTAGAAGCGGGGGACGTACTCCTGTACGAGATCGGCCTGCTCGGGGTGCCAGAAGCCCTGTGCGGTCGCGGCGAACAGATAGTTGGAGAGGTCGTCGGACTCGAAGAGCCGGGACCAGGCGGCGGCCTTGGCCTCCGGGGTGGGGAGAGCGGCGCGGCAGCGGGCGGCGCCTTCCAGGCCGGTGGCACTGGGGTCGCGGTCGAGCTCGGCGGCGATCTCGGACTCGTCGGTGGCGCCGAGGACGGCGAGCCTGGCAAGGATGCGCCAGCGCAGTTCGGGGTCGAGCTCGGGTCCGCCCGGAACGCTGCCGCCGCCGAGCCAGTCGTGGAGGGCGTGGGGCTGGGCGGCGACGTCGATGAAGTGCCGTACGGCCGTGAGCCGCAGTCCGGGGCTGCGGCCGTCCTCGGTGCGGCGGATCAGGTCGCGGGTGAGGTCGGTGAGCAGGGCGAGCGCGGCGGTGCGGTCCCCGGGGGCGAGGTAGCGGTCGGTGATGTGGGCGGTGGCGAAGCCGAGGACGCCCTGGACGAGGGCGAGGTCCGCCTCGTGCGGGAGGTGGGCGCGGGCGGTCTCCAGGTAGGTGACGGGGCGGAGTTCACCGTCACGGACCATGTCGCGCAGGCTGTTCCAGACAATGGTGCGGGTGAGCGGGTCCGGAATGCCGGAGAGGTGGCGCAGCGCGGACTCCTCGGAGGCCCGGTCGAGGCGGACCTTGGCGTAGGTGAGGTCGCCGTCGTTGAGGACGAGGAGTGCGGGGCGGCGGCCCGTGCGGGTCGTGGCCCCGCCCTGGGGCACGTCGAGTTCGAAGCGTTCGCGCAGGACGAGGCTGCGGGTGTCGACCGGGTCGCGGTCGTAGGCGGCGACGGCGATGCGGTGGGGACGGCTGCCGTTCTGTGCGATGCCGAGGCGCCAGCCGCCGTCGGTGTCGGTGACGGCCGGGGTGAGGGTGTCGACGCCGGTGGTGCGCAACCATGCCTCGGCCCAGGCGTGGACGTCGCGGTCGGTGGTCTCGGCGAGCGAGTCGATGAAGTCGGCGAGGGAGGCGTTGCCGAAGCGGTGGCGGGTGAAGTGGAGGTTGATTCCGGCGAGGAAGTCCTTCTCACCGAGCCAGGTGACGAGCTGACGGAGTGCGGAGGCGCCCTTGGCGTAGGAGATGCCGTCGAAGTTGAGCATCGCCGACGCCGTGTCGGGGACGGCCTCGGGGTCGGGGGCCACGGGGTGGGTGGAGGGGCGCTGGTCGGCGTCGTAGCCCCAGGACTTCCTCGTGATCCCGAAGTCGGTCCAGGTGTTCCTGAAGCGGGTGGCCTCGGTGAGGGTCTGGTAGCCCATGTACTCGGCGAAGGACTCGTTCAGCCAGATGTCGTCCCACCAGCGCAGGGTGACCAGGTCGCCGAACCACATGTGGGCCATCTCGTGGGCGATGACCATGGCGCGGTTCTGGCGCTCGGTGTCGGTGACGGCGGAGCGGTAGACGAACTCGTCGCGGAAGGTGACCAGTCCGGGGTTCTCCATGGCGCCCGCGTTGAACTCGGGGACGAATGCCTGGTCGTAGGAGTCGAAGGGGTACGGCTCCTCGAACTTCTCGTGGTAGCGGTCGTAGCAGGCACGCGTCACGTCGAGGATCTCCTCGGCGTCGGCGTCCATGTGGGGCGCGAGCGACTGGCGGCAGTGGATGCCGAAGGGCAGGCCCGCGTGCTCGGTTCGTACGGAGTACCAGGGGCCGGCGGCCACGGCGACGAGGTACGTCGAGATCGGGGGCGTGGGTGCGGCGGTCCAGTGGCCGTCGTCGTGGCGGGTGGTGATGCCGTTGGCGAGGACCGTCCAGTCCTCGGGTGCGGTGACGGTCACCTCGAAGACGGCTTTGAGATCGGGCTGGTCGAAGGCGGCGAAGACGCGCTGCACGTCGTTCATGAAGAGCTGTGTGTACAGATAGGTCCGGCCGTCGACGGGGTCGGTGAAGCGGTGCATGCCTTCGCCGGTGCGCGAATAGTGCATCGAGGCGTCTATGTGCAGCTCGTGCTCCCCGGGCGTGAGTCCCTTCAGCGGGAGCCGGTTCCCGTCGAGCGTCTCCGGGTCGAGGGGGTGTCCGTCGAGGGTGACGGAGCGCAGGGTGGCGGGCTTGAGCTCGACGAAGGTGTCCCCGGCTGTCCGGGCCGTGAAGCGGATCACTGTGCGTGAGCCGAAGGTCTCTTCCGCAAGCTCCGCCGTGGGGACTCCCACGCCGGTGGTGAGATCGAGAGCGATCTCGTACCGGTGGACGTCGAGGAGCTGGGCTCGGTTCTGCGCTTCGTCGCGCGTCAGTACGGGCATGGGGGCCATGCTGCCTGATGGGGTGGGCCGGGAGCACGGGGGATTCGCTCTCAGCGTGCTCGGGTTTCCGCCGGCTCCGGCGTGCCGTGCGGCGGCTCCCGGCCTTCGGGGTGCCGAGCGGTCCCGGGCCGCCCCGGCGGGAGCGGCGCGTCAGCCCCCGACGGCGTCGAAGGTCCGCACGATGCGGTCGGGGTCCGCGCCGTCCGCCAGCAGGGCGTGCAGCAGCAGCCGCGCCTTGGGGGCGTCCAGGTGGCCCGCGGAGAGCAGGCCGCGGGAGAGGACGTCGTGCTCCGAGCCGGGGCCCCGGTAGGTCCGGCTGAGGAGTGCGCCCGCGCCGGTCCTGGAGGCCAGCACCACGGGCATCCGGGCGGCCAGCCGTTCCAGCGGGTCGACGAGCCGGGCCGGGACGTGGCCGGCGCCGAAGGCGGCCACCACCAGGCCGTCGAAGCGGTCGTCCAGGCACTCGAGCAGTGCGCCGTCGTCGCCGAGCGCGAGCGTGACCAGGCCCACCCGCACCGGGCGCCGAAGCGTCAACGGCCGTTCGACCAGGGGGCGTACCGGTCGCAGCAGCACCCTGGCCGTGCCTTCCACGACGGTGCCCAGTGGGCCCGCGCCCGGCGAGGCGAACGTGGCGACCGACGTCGTGTGGGTCTTGCGCACATGGCGTGCGGCATGGATCTCGTCGGCGGACACCACGAGCACCCCGAGGTCCCGGCAGCGCGGGTCGGCGGCGACCGCGACCGCTGCGGCCAGGTTCGCGGGTCCGTCGGCTCCCGGCAGGTCGGCGCGGCGCATCGCGCCCGTGACGACGACCGGTGCCGGCGCCGTGCAGAGCAGGTCGAGCAGGAAGGCCGTTTCCTCCAGGGTGTCGGTGCCCTGGACCACGACCACCCCGGATCCGGCCGACGAGGCCTTCTCGATCTCCGCGGCGAGTGCGGCGATGTCGTCGAACGACAGCGAGGAACTCGGCAGCCGCCGGAAGTCGCACAGTTCGATGTCGGCGTTCACGGGGATGCCTGCCGCGGCCAGCACTTCGGCCCCGGTCATCCGTGATGCGTCACCGCCCCGCGCGGATATCGTGCCGCCCAGTGTGAAGAGGACGACGCTGCTCATCAGCGGCCCCCGTCGGCGATCGTCTCGTGGTGGCGGATGACCTCGGCGATGATGAAGTTCAGCAGCTTCTCGGCGAAGCCCGGGTCCAGCTTGGCGCTCTCCGCGAGCTGGCGCAGCCGGGCGATCTGGCGGGCCTCACGGGCGGGGTCGGCGGGTGGCAGGTGGTGCTGGGCCTTGAGGTGTCCGACCTGCTGGGTGCATTTGAAGCGTTCCGCGAGCATATGGACGACGGCCGCGTCGATGTTGTCGATGCTCTCGCGCAGCCGGGTCAGCTCGGCCTGGACGGACGTGTCGATCCCGCTGGTCCCGCGGGGCTCGCTGGTGGTCATGAGCAGGCAGTTTACGTCGGTCACGGGGCGATGGTCGGGGGGTTCTCGGGATCCGGGATGCGGTTGCTCCAGCCGCCCGGCACGGCACGTCCCTGCTGTGCGCGGAAGCGGACCGGAGCGGTGCCGACGCGCCGGGTGAACAGGCGGGAGAAGTAGGCGGGATCGTCGTAGCCGACGCGGCGGGCCACGGCGGCGACGGGAAGGTCGGTGGCGGCGAGGAGCTCCTTGGCGCGGCCGAGGCGGATGCCGAGGAGGTAGTCCTTGGGGCTGCAGCCGGCGCCGCGGCGGACGGCGGTGCGCAGTTCGGCGGGGGTCATTCCGTGGCGGGCCGCGTGCTCGGCGACGGTCAGCGGCTGGAAGGCGTCACGGGCGAGGAGTTGCAGGACGGGGTCGCCGTCGGGGCTGGTGTCGGCGCGGGCCCGGCGCAGGGCGACGAGGAGTTCATGGACGGCGGCGGCGGTCTCGACCTCCAGGAAGGGATTGCCCTGGCGGGCCGCGCGTGCGATGCGGCCGACGGCGGCGCGGGCGGGGGCGGCGTCGGTGAGGGGGACGACGGGGCGGTCGGGCTCGATGTAGCCCAGTTCGGTGTAGGTCGCCGTGGCGGGGCCGGTGAAGTCGACGAAGCTCTCGTCCCAGCCGGTGCCGGGGTCGGGGGCGTAGTGGTGGGGGACGCCGGGGGTGAGCCAGAGGACGGCCGGCGCGGTGACCGTGGTGCGCCGCCCGTCGGTGCCGCGGTACCACCCGCCGCCCGCGCCGATCAGGACGGCGACGTGGTGGTCGAGGGTGCGGGGTCCGACGGTGGGCAGGGTGCCGTGCTGCAGTCCGACGCCGAGGCAGACCAGACCGAGGCGGTGGTGCACGGGACGGGGCGTGAAGTAGCGCATCCAGGTGTAGTACATCGGCCCTCCCCGGCCGGCTCCGGCTGTGCTCGCGTCCAAACAGTGCCGATCTTTGTCCATGGACGGCCGGGTCGCCAGGGGGCGATCGTGGCGACGTGTTTCGCCGGAGCGGGCACGTGCCGGTGCCGCTCGGGGGCGAGTGGGCGAGGGACGCGCCGGTGCCGAACGGCGAGTGGGCCGGCACGGACGCGCCACACGCCTGCATGCGAGCAGCCGCAGGGCGCCGAGCCCGAACGTGCGAGGTACGAGCGGGCGAGTGCGGTGTCGGGAGTGCCGGTGTGCGTCCGGGCGAACCGGGCGCAGGAGGAATGAGGGGGCGGCGCGGTGGCTCGGTTCGCGGTGGGCGGGGAGCAGTTCCTGCTGGACGGGCGGCCGGTGCGGCTGCTGTCCGGGGCGTTGCACTACTTCCGGGTGCACGAGGCGCAGTGGGGGCACCGGCTGGCGATGCTGCGGGCCATGGGGCTCAACTGCGTGGAGACGTACGTCCCGTGGAATCTCCATGAGCCGGGGCCGGGCCGGTACGCCGATGCGGATGCCGTCGGGCGGTTCCTGGACGCGGTACGGGCGGCGGGGATGTGGGCGATCGTGCGGCCCGGGCCGTACATCTGCGCCGAGTGGGAGAACGGCGGGCTGCCGTACTGGGTGACCGGTCCGCTGGGGTCTCGGGTGCGGACGGCCGACGCGGAGTATCTGGGCCATGTGGAGCGGTGGTTCGGCCGGCTGTTGCCCCAGGTCGCGGCACGGGAAATCGACCGGGGCGGCCCGGTGATCATGGTGCAGGCGGAGAACGAGTACGGGAGCTACGGCAGCGACGGGGCCTGTCCGGGCCGTGTCGTGGAGCTGCTGCGCGGGTGCGGGATCACGGTGCCGCTGTGCACCTCCGACGGGCCCGAGGACCACATGCTCACCGGCGGCTCCGTTCCCGGGGTGCCGGCGACGGTCAACTTCGGTTCCGGCGCCCGGGAGGCGTTCGCGACGCTGCGACGCCACCGGCCCGTGGGGCCCTTGATGTGCATGGAGTTCTGGTGCGGGTGGTTCGGGCACTGGGGAGCGGAGCCTGTCGTACGGGACCCACGGGAAGCGGCGGTGGCGCTCCGCGAGATCCTCGAGTGCGGGGCGTCGGTCAACATCTACATGGCGCACGGAGGCACGAGCTTCGGGGGCTGGGCCGGTGCGAATCGTGCGGGCGAGCTGCACGACGGCGAGCTGCGGGCGATCGTGACCTCGTACGACTACGACGCGCCCGTCGACGAGGCAGGGCTGCCGACGGAGAAGTTCTGGCTGTTCCGTGAGGTGTTGGCGGCATACGCGAAGGAGCCGCTGCCGCCGGTGCCGCAGGCGCCGCCCCGGGTGGGGTCGTCCGTGCGGGCGTCTGCGGACGAGTGGGCACCGCTCGGGGCGGTGCTGGACGTTCTGGGCGGTGCCGAGGTGGAGTCGCCCGTGCCGCCGACGTTCGAGGAGCTCGGTGTGGAGCGGGGCCTGGTGCGCTACCGGGTGCGGGTGCCGGGGCCCCGGAAGCCCTTGCCGCTGTCGGTGAGGGGTCTGCGGGACCTGGCGGTGGTGACCGTGGACGGTGTCCGGGCGGGGGTGCTCGGTCCGGGGAACGCGGCACTGGCCGGGCCGGTGGGCGGGCCCGCCGTGGTGGAGCTCTGGGTGGAGTCGCTGGGGCGTGTGAACTACGGGCCGCGGCTGGCCGAGCCGAAGGGCATCACCGCAGGCGTACTGCACGAACGGCAGTTTCTGCACGGTTTCCGGGCGCGGGGGCTGCGGCTCGACGCGTTCGACGATGCGGATGCGGTGGCGAAGGTGCCGTTCCGCGCGGTGGACGGGGCCGGGGGGCCGGGGTTGTACCGGGCCGCCCTCGAGGTGCCGTCACCCGGTGACGCGATGCTCGAACTCCCGGGCTGGACCCGTGGGTTCGTCTGGGTCAACGGCTTCTGTCTGGGGCGCCACTGGGCCGCGGGCCCACAGAGGTCCCTGTTCGTCCCCGGACCGGTGCTGCGGGCGGGCACGAACGAGGTGTGGGTGCTGGAGCTGGAGCGGGGCGGGGAGGACGTCCGCCTGGACTGAGCTCCCCGCCCCTTCCGGGTGCCGGGGTGGCGTTACAGGGTTGCGGCCGCGTTCTTTATCGCGGTGGCAAAGGTGGACACCTCGGTGTAGACACCGGGGTAGCCCGCGCGGGCGCAGCCGTAGCCCCAGCTGACGATGCCGACCTGGATCCAGGCACCGTTGTTGTCCTTGCGGAACATCGGGCCGCCTGAGTCACCCTGGCAGGTGTCGACACCGCCCTGGTTGAAGCCGGCGCAGATCTCCTCGTTCGACACGAGCTCGGGGTACGACGACTTGCAGGAGGCGTCGGAGACGAACGGGACCTGGGCCTTGCGCAGGTAGCGCTGCTGCGCGCCGCCCTCACGGGTCGCGCCCCAGCCGGCGACGGTGAAGGTGCCGCTGTTGTACGCGGTCGTCTCGGCGATCTTCAGCGTCGGCAGGTTGATCGGCTGGGCGAGCTTGATCAGGGCCCAGTCCTTGCCGGTGCCGTTGTAGCCGGGGGCCTGGAGGACCTTGGTCGACCTGACCTTGATGGCGCTGGAGCTCTGGAGGTCCACGACGCCGGCGGTGGCGGTGATGCTGGTGTTGTTGCCGGAGCCGTTTACGCAGTGGGCGGCCGTCAGCACGATCTGCTTGGTGTACAGGGCGCCGCCACAGCCCATGGAGAGGCGGACCATGAAGGGGAATTCGCCCTGGGCGGCGCGGGTTCCGCCGACGACGGGCGGCGGGGCGGCGGAGGCGGAGGTCGGCTGGAGGCTGACCGCGGCGAGTACGACGGCACCGGCCGCCACGCATCTCTTGAGGGCACGTACAAGCTTGTTGTTCACGTATGCCTTCTCTCGTGGGGGGTTGCTCGGTACGTGCGGACCCGCCCACTGGGTGACATGGGCCCGTCAACACGTGGTCCGGATTATGAGGACGACGCACGGGGGGCCACAAGGCGCACTTTTCGGCCAGGACGGGCGGGTGCGCCGGAGCGCGCCAACACGTTGACGCGCCGTAGAGTTGGCAGCGTTCGACCGTCGTTCAGGGTGATTTCGTACGGCACGTGCAGGGGGTACGGGCGTGGCGAACGGCACCGAGGTGGTGCACGGCTACCCGCATCTCGACACCGCGCGGGCAGCCATCACCGCGCTGCACAAAAGGCTCTCGTACGACGGTGTGCGGGCCTACGCGAGCAGCGTCCTGCCGGCCGATGTGGCCTTCTCCGACCAGGACGACCTGCATCTCGGGGCGCAGCGGGTGGCCCGCGCGCTGGTGCATCAGCTGCGGCTGCCCGAGGCGCGGATGATCGTGAGCTTCCGGGAGATGGAGCATGCGGCGAGCGTGGAACTCACCGCGGGACCGGAGTACTTCATCGAGCTGAACGACCGCTTCCGCAGACATCGGAGGGACATCGGCGCGGCACTCGCGCATGAGATCACCCATGTGCTGCTGCACCGGCTGGGGCTTTCGTTTCCCGGCACCCGCGACAACGAGATCCTCACGGACACGGTGACGACGTATCTCGGGGCGGGGTGGCTGCTGCTCGACGCATTCCGCGAGGACGAGGTTTCCAGCCAGAAACTGGGCTACCTCACCCCGGAGGAATTCGGGTACGTGCTCGCGAAGCGCGCACTGGTATTCGACGAGGATCCCTCGGTGTGGTTCACCAGCCCACAGGGCTACACGGCCTACACGAAGGGCCGGGACCAGGCGCTGCGCGACGGGCAGCAGCCGCCGCTCTCGGCGGCCGGGTGGAACGGGCGGCGACGCTATGCCAAGGACCGGCGGTACGCCCAGGACCATCCCGCCGGTCCCGGCCGTCCGGGGCCGGGACCCGGTTCGGCGTACGCGTTCGAGCCGGTGCCGGGCGGCGGGCTCCGGGTGTCGTTCCCCTGCCCGACGTGCCACCAGCGGATCCGGGTACCGGTGCGGGGGCGGGTGCGGGCCCGTTGTGCACTGTGCCGGACGGTTCTCGAATGCGACACCTGAGGGGGGTTCCGTAGGGTTTTCGGTATGAGGACCGAGGACCTGACCGGAGAGCTCTTCGAGGCGCTCTACGGGGGTGACGACGACACCGTCGTCCGGATGCTGCGGGCGGGGGCGCCCGCGGAGACGGCCGATGACGACGGACAGACCGCGCTCTACACGGCTGCGGCGCAGGACAGGCCGGGCATGGTGCGCCTCCTGCTGGCGGCGGGTGCCGATCCCGACCGGGCGAGCGGCGCCGAAGGCGCGGAGCTGCCGTTGTGCGGGGCTGCGGTGTGGGGTCGCACCGAAGTGATGCGTGCCCTGCTCGCGGCGGGCGCGCATCCCGATCTGGAGGAGGAGCCGGGGGTACGGGCCCTGACCTGGGCATGCCGCCAGGGCCGCGGAGAGGTGGTGGATCTGCTGCTCGCGTCGGGCGCGGACCCCGACCTGCCGGGGCCCGGCGGGGAGGCGCCACTGGTGACCGCCGCCCGGCGCGGGTCGCCCTCCTGCGTACGGGCCCTGCTGCGGCACGGAGCCCGCCCGACTGAGGATGCGCTGGCGGAGGCCCGTAGATGGCTGGGACTCGACGTCGAGGCGGAGCTGCGCCGGGAGCTGGTCGAAACCTATGGCGAGGGCGACAAGGGCGACAAGGGATTCGACACCGTGTCCCGGCGGGTCGAGGAGGACGGCGGGACGACCGTGGTCGTCGAGCTGGTACGGGGCAGGGGGCGGGTGGCCGGGAGCGAGCAGCAGACCGGGCACGCGGCCATCGCCACACTGCTGGAGGCCGCTCTGGGTGTGCGCACACCGGCCGATGAGCTCGCCGAGCGGGCACTGCGCTCCGGGAATCCGGACCAGGACGACTGGACCGAGGCCGTGGGCGTGCTGCAGCGGCGCGGTGACGAGGAGACTTTCCGTGCCGCGGCGGGATGGTGCGGATGGGAGGAACCCCTGCGGCAGACCTTCGCCGCCGACGTGCTGGCGGGCCTGGGGGATCCGGACGGCGCCGAGAGCCACGATCCGGCGGCCGATCCCGCCGGCACCCGGCCCGCAGCGGACCGCCCGGACGGCCAGGGCCCCGGGAACGGCCGGCGTGCGGGACTGTCGGCACGGGTGGTGCCGCTGCTGAGGGAGCTCGCGCGGGAGGCCACCGACACCGAGGTGATCCGGGCTGCCGTGGCGGCTCTGGGACAGCAGGGCGATCCTGCGGCGGTCGGGGAGATCCTGCGGCATGCGGGGCACACGGACGCCGAGGTGCGGTTCGGCGTGGCGGTCGCGCTGCACGGACTGGTGCCCGCGGACCACGCCGAGGGCGTCGGGGTGGTCATCGGCCTCACGCGGGACGCGGACGACGGTGTCAGGGACTGGGCGACGACCGCGCTGGCGGACATGGAGGCGGACGGTCCGGACGTACGGGAGGCACTCGCGGCCCGGCTCATGGACGAGGTGCCGGACATCGGGGCCGAGGCGGCCCGGGGTCTGGCGATGCGTCAGGACGGGCGGGCCATCGAGGCGTTGGCCCGCATTCTCGAGGACGAGGACCCGGAGGGATACGCGTACTCCACCGCGGAGCAGGCGGTCGAGTACGTCGAGGACGAGCGCGCACGGCGCCGTCTGGAGGCGGTGAGCCCCCGCTCGCGCTGACCGCGGCCGAGTCCGCTGCGGCTGCGGCCGGGCTGCCGGTGCGGCAATTGCGATGGGCCCGGGACCGCCCGGCTCGGGTCCCGGCTCGGGTCTGCCGGGAGCGGGACGCACCGTTTGCGCCGGGACTCAGCCGGCGGGCGGCCGTGCCGCCCCGGGCCGCCCGTGGACGCCCCGGGAGGGTCGGCGTTGCGGCAGCGGGGGCGGCGTTCGCCACCGAGTCGGGCGGGCCTGCCGGAAGGCCGGTTCCGGCGTCCGTCGCACCGCCCCGTGGGCACCGCCGGCTTCGGCCGGCCCGGTGTCGTCCGGCCGCCGAGCACCGGAAGCGGAGCCCTCGCGCCCCGGACTCCGCAAGGGCCGGGCCCGCCCGGAGCGGGTGCCGCCCGGTGGCGACCGGTGTTCGACCGGGGCAACGAACGGGATCGGCACGGATCCCGCCACGGCCGAGCCGGGTGCTCCCGCCCACGCCTGCAGGGCGGTTGTGTCCGGAACGAGCCGTGCCGCCGGCCGGAAAGGGGAAGGACCGGCGGCACGGGCCGGGGGTGATGACGCGTGTTCAGCAGCCGTGGTCGACGAGGTCGAACGAGCTGTAGTGGTCGGCGGTGTAGTAGTCCTCCTGCGACGCCCGACCGGCGACGATCCGGCGGGCACCACGGTCGTCGGAACCGGGCGTCTCCACGGTGTACTCGTGGTAGTAGCCGGACGACTGGGACGGAAGGACACCCTCGCGGTTGGAGAAGACCGTCCCGTCCTGCGGGTACGGGAACGGGCCTCCCTTGTCGATGAGTTCGAGGGTGTCGTGCGCCTGCGAGGGCAGCGCGGAGTAGCAGATCTCACCGACCTCGGTGGGGGCCGCGGCCGCCTGGGCCACCATGGGGCCGCCGACGAGGAGTGTCGATACGAGGGCGGCAGCGCCGCCGAACAGAGTGATCCGTGGGGGGATTCGCATGAAGCCCATGATGACGCGCGTAGACATTGACGCGTCAATGTCAAACGTGAGGAGTTCTCGTGCAATTCACCTACACGGATCGACCGCCATGGTGTGAACACACATATGCCCCTCGGCGGTATCCCACCCCCGAACGACGGCCGGGCGTGGGGGGGGGGGGGGGGGGGGGGGGGGGGGGGGGGGGGGGGGGGGGGGGGGGGTGGGGGGGGGGGGGGGGGGGAGGGGGGGGTGTGATCTTTTGGTGGGTTTGTGCCCTTT
>NZ_JBWKDP010000005.1:242293-318602 GCF_056435905.1 Streptomyces sp. NPDC043861
GACCGATGCTCAGCCCGGTGCGCTCGGCAATGCCCTTGTGCAGCACACCCCCCTTCCCCCCCCCCCCCCCCCCCCCTCCCCCTCCTCCCCCCCCCCCCCCCCCCCCCCCCCCCACGCCCGACTCGCCGTGATCCGCCGTCCGTCAGCGGACCGTGATGACCGTGTGCATGCCCTTCGCGGCGAGCTTGCCGCCGTCGACCGCGCTGCCTACCCAGGTGACCAGGGCCCACCTGCCGGGCGTGAGCGGCAACCCGAGAACGGTCGAGCGGCCGGGCGAGAGCGGCGGGGACCCGATGTTCGCCGACGGGTCGAAGGGCAGGTCGTTCCAGTCCGGCTCGGTGAAGAACTTCTGGACGTCGGCGTCCGTCTTGCCCGGGAACAGCTCGTAGAAGACGGCCTCGTTGACCTGTCCGGGCATGATGTTGACGAAGCGGACGGGCTCACCGGCGCGGAGGGTGCGTGGCGCCCGGAATCGGGGGCCGACGCCGGGAACGGTCTCCGAGACGACGGTCGCCCCGGCCGGCGCCGGCCGGCCCAGCGGGGTGCCCGAGACCGTGAGCGCTCGGATGCGTTCCTGCCCGGCCGGTACCGTGCCGTCCTGGAAGTCCCGGTACTCGAGCAGGTGATACGCACCGGGCCGCAGCACCGTGGTGAACGTCCCGGGCCTTCCCGGCAGGGTCAGTGCACCGCCCACCAGTTCGGCCAGTGCGGTCACCTCCTTGTTGCCCTCGACGACATCGGCCGGGTCGTCGGAGAACGCCTTGCGCAGACCGGCGCGGAACTCGTCGAGCGTGGCGCCCTCACGCAGCCGGATCAGCCCCACATGCCCTGACCTCGGATCGGTTGCGCTGACACGGAACGTGGCCGGGCCGGGATGCGTGGCACCGGGTGCGGTCAAGTCGCCGGAACCGGCCGTGACTTCGAGGACGGGCCTGGCGCCCTGCCCGGCGGTCTGCCGGACTGCCGGCCCCGGGGTCGCACCCACGGCCGGTGCGGCCGGGCCTGCGGCCACCAGCGTGGCCAGGACGAGGACAGCGGTGCGCAGCTTCTTGGTGTTCACGAAGAGCCTCCTCAGGCAGTGGAACTGATGTGGAAACGGCGGTGGTGCAGTGTGATCGCCGTGCAGGGACCGACGGGTTCGCCCGGCCGGGCGGACGGGGTCACGAGCGTGAACCCTTCCGGTCACAGCACTGGCCGCCCTGTGCGACCGCGGTGCGCGGGAGGGCGGGGCAGAGCGCGGCGCAGAGGACGAATGCCGCGACCACCCATGGCATCGCCGCCGACAGCGCGCCCGTCGGACCGCCGCCGCTCGCCGTGTGCCCGAAGAACACGGTGCCGATCACGGCGGCGCCGAGAGCACCGCCGAACTGCTGGGCCGTGGAGAAGATCCCGGACGCACCGCCCGCCATGTCGGCCGGTACGGCGGACAGCACGACATTGACCAGCGGGACGACCAGGAAGCCGAGGCCCGCTCCGGCGACGACCAGGCCGGGGACGAGCGGCCAGGCGCCGATGGGCGTTTCGTCGGAGCGGGTCACCGCGTACCAGACCCAGGCGAAGCCACCGGCCATCATCAGCGAGCCGGCGATCAGCACCAGCCGTCCGGCCCTGACGGCCAGGGCGTCGGCGGCCGGAGCCGTGAGGAAACCGCCGACGGAGAAGGCGACCGCGACGATGCCGGCCTGTGTCGGGGTGTACCCCTCGCTCCCCTGCAGCCAGATCGCGAAGACCAGGAAGAAGCCCTGCATACCGACCGCGAACAGCAGTTGCACGGCGGCACCCACCGAGAACGCCGGGAGCCGGAAGGCCCGGGCGGGCAGCAGCGGCACGGTCCAGGCGCGGCGCCGCGCCTCGACGAGCGCCAGCGCGACGACGGTCGCCGCGCCGGCGGCGAGGCAGATCCAGCCCCACGCCGGCCAGCCGTTGGCGCGCCCCTGGACCAGCGGCAGCACCATGGCGACCAGGCCACCCGCCAGCACCAGACTGCCCAGGACGTCCGGACGGCCCGCCGAGCGCTCCCTCGTCGCGGGCACCAGGAGGGCCCCGGCGGTGAACGTCACGACGGCGACCGGCACGTTCACCAGGAACACGGAGCGCCAGCCCCAGCCGAAGAGATCGGCGTCGGTGAGCACACCCCCCAGCAGCAGCCCGATCGCGGAGGCGAAGCCGGCGACTGCTCCGTACACACCGAAGACGGCGCCCCGTTCCCTGCCGTGGAAGAGCGTGCGGAAGGACCCTAGGACCTGGGGCATGAGCAGCGCGGCCATGACCCCCTGGACCGCGCGGGCCGCGATCAGCTGCCCCGGGGTCTGTGCGACGCCGCAGGCCAGGCTCGCGACACCGAAGCCCGCGGTACCGCCGAGGAAGAGCGCCCTGCGGCCGTACCGGTCGCCGAGATGCCCGGAGACGATGAGCGTCGCGGCGAAGCCGAGCAGGTAACCGGAGACCGTCCACTGCAGTGCGCTCGCGGAGGCACCGAGGTCGCGGCCGACGGAGGGGATCGCCACGTTGACGATCGTCACGTCCAGCAGGTCCATCAGAGCGGCGACCATCATGACGGCGGCGGCGGCCCAGCGGCGCGGGTGGAGTGCCGCGGGCGGTGCGGCGGTGGTGCCGGTCGTTGTGGTGGTCATCCCGACTCCCGTGGATTCCGAGGTGCATATTTATTTCGTTCGACCTAACGAAAGACTTGCACAGACCACCTGGGCACACAAGTCCTTCGTTCGCTCGAACGAAATATTTTGCTAGGCTGACCCCATGACCGGGGACGACAGCTCACGACGGGCCGATGTGATCGCGGACCTGACCGCCACGGGCCGCGACACCAGCGCGGCGGCCGTCGCCTTCCACACGGCGATCGCGGCCAAGCAGGGCCTCGGCCCCACCGAGACGAAGACCCTCGACCTCCTGCAGCGGCACGGCCCCCTCACGGCCAAGGACCTCGCCGAACGCTCGGGCCTGGCCCCCGCCTCGGTGACCGGGCTGGTCGACCGCCTCGAGGCGAAGGGCTACGTCCGCCGTGTGAAGCATCCGACGGACAAACGCCGGGTGCTGGTCGAGTCCCGGCCGGAGAAACTCGCCGAGCTCGCCCCGCTCTTCGAGGACTGGGCGCGGGAAGTGGCCGCCCTCTACGAGGAGTTCACGACGGAGGAGCTTGCGGTGGTGACCCGCTTCCTGAAGGGGTCGAACGAGCGCCAGCGCGCCGCGACCAGGCGTCTGCACGACTGACCCGCGCACCGCCGAGCCCCTCGCACCGCCCTCACGGTCCTCCCGCACCTCGTCGGTCCGGAGTCGGTCGCCGGCACGGCTCGGGTGCGGCCCGGTGCGCGGGTGGACATCGTCGCGACCGGCCTGCTGTCGCAGCGTGGTGCGGGCCGGGGCGCTCCGGCCCGAGCACCACGGACCGGCTCAGGGCGTACATGGCTACGGAGTACTCACCGAACGCCGCCACGGACCCCGCACAACTACCGCGCGCCGTACACCCGCTGGGGCGGCTCGGCCGACGCCAGCAGTTTCAGTGCCGCCTCCCCCGCCTCGGCAGGTGTCCAGCGGGAGCCCCGGTCGGCGGTGGGGCCGGGCCGCCAGCCCTCCATGACGGTGATGCGGCCCGCCTCGGCCTCGAAGACACGGCCGGTCACTCCGGCCGAGGCCATGGAGCCGAGCCAGACGACCAGCGGCGAGACATTCTCGGGAGCCATTGCATCAAAGGCACCCGGCCCGGACGGCGCCGCCATCGCGCCGGCGAAGGTCTCCTCGGTCATCCGGGTGCGTGCCGCAGGGGCGATGGCATTGACCTGGATGCCGTAACGGGACAGCTCCGCGGCCGCGACCAGGGTGAGAGCGACGACGCCCGCCTTCGCCGCGCTGTAGTTGCCCTGGCCGACCGAGCCCAGCAGGCCCGCTCCGCTGGATGTGTTGACGACCCTGGCCGCCACGTCACGGCCGGCCTTCGCCTCGGCGCGCCAGTGCGCCGCCGCGTGCTTCAACGGCAGGAAATGGCCCTTCAGATGGACGCGCATCACCGCGTCCCAGTCTTCCTCGTCGAGGTTGACCAGCATCCGGTCGCGCAGGAAGCCCGCGTTGTTGACCAGGGTGTCGAGTCGACCGAAGGCCTCGAGCGCGTCCGCCACCAGCGACCGGGCCCCCTCCGCGGTCGTGATGTCCCCGCCGTGCGCGACCGCCTCGCCACCGAGCGCCCTGATCTCCTCGGCAACCTGCTCCGCGGGTGTGACGGAAGCACCGGAGCCGTCCGGGCCGACCCCCAGGTCGTTCACCACGACCCTCGCCCCCTCCGCCGCGAAGGCCAGCGCATGCGCCCGCCCGAGCCCCCGGCCCCCGCCCGTCACGATCACGACCCGGCCCGCACAGATCCCGGAAGCACGCTCAGCGGCCATCTCGACTCTCCTTGTTGACAGTTGCTGCATCCAGAAATGCGGGACGCTCGCCGCCCCCGTGCATCAGCAGTGAGGCCCCGCTGACATAGCCGGCCCGCTCCGACGCAAGGAACACCGCCGCTTCCCCGATCTCGTCCGGCTCGGCCAGCCGGCCGAGCGGCACGGTACGGCCGACCGCCGCGAGCCCCGCCTCGTCGCCGTAATGCAGATGGGACAGCTCCGTGCGGACCATCCCGGGCACCAGCGTGTTCACCCGTACCTCCGGCGCCCACTCCACCGCCATCGATCGTGCGAGGCTGTCCAGTCCCGCCTTCGCCGCCCCGTACGCGGCCGTGCCCGGCGACGGCCGCGTCGCGCTCACGCTGCCGATCATCACGACGGAGCCCCGCACCGCGCGCAGATGTGCGTATGCGGCCAGCGATGCCGTCATCGGTGCCACCAGGTTGAGTTCCACCACCCGTGCGTGCCCCTGCGCCGGTGCCTCGCCCAGCAGCCGGTAGGGCGTTCCTCCCGCATTGTTGACCAGGGTGTCGAGTCGCCCGTGGCGCCGTACGACCTCGGTGAAGAAGTCACCCACGGCGGCCGCGTCCCGCAGGTCCAGGGACGCGAAGCGTGCGGTCCGCCCGGCGGCTTCGACCGGCGCGGCGGGCGGCCTGCGGGCGCAGACGACGACCTCGGCCCCCGCGGCCAGGAACGCCCGAGCGATCCCCGCACCGACGCCGCGCGTGCCGCCGGTGACGACAGCGACCCTCCCGTCCAGCTCCATCGGCTGCTACCTTCCTGACACAGCATCACCTAACAAACGTTTGGTGGAAAGGTAGCTGATCCGTCCATGGGTGTCTCCACCGCAAGCCCGGGGAAGGGCGTCTGCGTCGTCACGGTCGACTTCCCGCCCGTCAACGCCCTGCCCGTCCAAGGCTGGTACGACCTGGCCGGCGCCATCCGCACCGCCGGCCGCGACCCGGAGATCCGCTGTGTCGTCCTGGCCGCCGCCGGCCGGGGTTTCAACGCGGGCGTCGACATCAAGGAACTTCAGCGCGACACCTCGCATCACGCTCTCATCGGCGCCAACCGCGGCTGCTACGAGGCCTTTGCGTCGGTCTACGAGTGCGAGGTGCCCGTCGTCGCCGCCGTCCACGGCTACTGTCTGGGCGGCGGGATCGGCCTCGTCGGAAACGCCGACGCGATCGTCGCCTCCGACGACGCGACCTTCGGGCTGCCCGAGCTGGACCGGGGCGCGCTCGGTGCGGCGACCCATCTCGCCCGGCTCGTTCCGCAGCATCTGATGCGCGCCCTGTACTACACCTCGCGCACGGCGACGGCAGCGGAACTCCACGCCCACGGCTCGGTGTGGAAGGTCGTACCGCGCGACGGGCTTCGCACCGCGGCCCTGGAACTGGCCGGCGAGATCGCTAGGAAGGACGGCCATCTCATCCGGCTGGCCAAGGCAGCCATCAACGGCATCGACCCCGTGGACGTCCACCGCAGCTACCGCTTCGAGCAGGGTTTCACCTTCGAGGCCGGTCTCGCCGGGACCGCCGGCCGGGTGCGTGACACGTTCGGGAAGGAACAGCAGCCGTGACCGACAAGACGATGACGACGGACGAGGTGGTCTCCCGTCTGCGCAGCGGAATGACGATCGGCATCGGCGGCTGGGGCTCACGCCGCAAACCCATGGCCCTGGTCAGGGCACTGCTGCGGAGCACGGTCGGCGACCTCACCGTGGTCTCGTACGGCGGCCCCGACGTCGGCCTCCTCGCCGCCGCGGGCCGCATCCGCAAGCTCGTCGCACCCTTCGCCACCCTCGACTCGATCCCGCTGGAGCCGCATTTCCGCGCCGCACGCGAGCGCGGCGCCTTCGAGATGACGGAACTCGACGAGGCCATGTTCATGTGGGGTCTGCACGCGGCCGCCAACCGGCTGCCGTTCCTGCCGGTCCGGGCGGGTCTCGGCTCGGACGTCATGCGCGTCAATCCCGGACTGCGGACCGTCCGGTCCCCGTACGACGACGAGAGTGCCGGTGAGGAGTTCGTCGCCGTCCCCGCCCTGCGACTGGATGCCGCGCTCGTCCATGTGAACCGTGCCGACCGGCTCGGAAACGGCCAGTACCTGGGCCCCGACCCCTACTTCGACGACCTCTACTGCGAGGCGGCGGACGAGGCGTACATCTCCTGCGAACGGCTCGTCGAGACGGCCGAGCTGACCAAGGAGGCCGCCCCGCATACCCTCCTCATCGGCCGGCACAGCGTCACCGGCGTCGTCGAGGCCACCAACGGCGCGCACTTCACGTCCTGCGCCCCCGACCACGACCGCGACGAGGCCTTCCAGAAGCTGTACGCGACCATGCCCTGGCCGGAGTTCGCCGGGCGCTTCCTGTCCGGCCCGGACGAACACGCCTACCGGACGGCCGTGCAGGCCTGGCACGAGGAGCAGCGATGAGCCCCACGGCAGGCGTCGGCCACGCCCCGATCCCCGCGCCCACCCGGTCCGAGTACTGCGTGATCGCCTGTGCCGAGGCATGGCGCGACAACGGCGAGGTGCTGGCCAGCCCGATGGGGCTGATTCCGTCGATCGGCGCGCGCCTCGCCAAGTGCACCTTCTCCCCCGATCTGCTGATGACGGACGGCGAGGCCATGCTCGTCGGCCTCGACGGCACGGTCGAGGGGTGGCTGCCGTACCGGCGCCACCTCACCATGGTCACCGGCGGAAAGCGGCACGTCATGATGGGCGCGAGCCAGATCGACCGGTTCGGCAACCAGAACATCTCCTGTATCGGGGACTGGGCCCGGCCTGCGCGCCAGCTGCTCGGGGTTCGCGGCGCCCCCGTCAACACCCTCAACAATCCCGTGAGTTACTGGGTGCCACGGCACTCCCGCCGTGTCTTCGTCGAGAAGGTCGACATGATCAGCGGGGTCGGCTACGACCATGCGGCCGGCGCGCGGTTCCACCGCATCCCCCGTGTGGTGAGCGACCTCGGGGTCTTCGACTTCGCGACCCCGGACCGCTCGATGCGGCTGGCCTCGTTGCACCCGGGCGTCACTGTCGAGCAGGTCGTGGAAGCCACCGCTTTCGACCTGACGATCGGTGACGACGTCCCGTCCACCCGTGCCCCGGCCGAAGCCGAGCTGCGCCTCATCCGTGAGGTCCTCGACCCGGCCGGCACCCGGGACCGAGAGGTCAGGTCCTGATGGAGACGGCACTCACCAGGCTGGTCGGAGTCGCACATCCCCTCGTCCAGACCGGCATGGGCTGGGTCGCGGGCCCCCGGCTCGTGTCCGCGTCCGCCAGGGCAGGGGCCCTCGGCATCCTCGCCTCCGCCACCATGACGACCGAGCAGCTGCGGCTGGCCGTGCGCGAGGTCAAGTCGCGCACGGACGCGCCCTTCGGGGTCAATCTGCGTGCCGACGCCGGGGACGCCCGGGAGCGGGTGCGGATCATCATCGACGAAGGCGTACGCGTCGCCTCCTTCGCCCTCGCCCCCTCGCGTGAACTCATCGCGGAGCTCAAGGAGGCGGGCGTCGTCGTCATCCCGTCCGTCGGCGCCCGCCGCCACGCAGAGAAGGTCGCCGCATGGGGAGCGGACGCGGTGATCGTGCAGGGCGGCGAGGGCGGTGGACACACCGGTGACGTCGCCACGACCGTGCTGCTGCCCCAGGTCGTCGACGCGGTCGGCATCCCGGTGGTCGCTGCGGGCGGCTTCCACGACGGGCGCGGCCTGGTGGCCGCACTCGCCTACGGAGCGGCGGGCATCGCCATGGGCACCCGCTTCCTCCTCACCTCCGACTCGACGGTTCCCGATGCCGTCAAGGCCCGGTACCTGGCCGCGTCCGTCAAGGACATCACCGTCACCAGGGCCGTGGACGGGCTCCCGCACCGCATGCTCCGCACGGACCTCGTCGACGCCCTGGAACGGTCGGGCCGCATCAGGGCTCTGCTGCACGCGGCGCGCAGCGCCGCCGGGTTCAGGAAGCTCTCCGGGCTGTCCTGGGCCGCCATGGTGCGCGACGGTGTCGCGATGAGACACGGCAAGGACCTGTCCTGGAGCCAGGTCCTGCTCGCCGCGAACACCCCGATGCTCCTGAAGGCGTCCATGGTCGACGGCCGTACCGACGTCGGTGTCATGGCGTCGGGGCAGATCGCGGGCGTGATCGAGGACCTGCCCAGCTGCGAGGAGCTCGTCGCCCGGGTGATGTCCGAGGCCGAGTGTGTGCTCCGCACCCTGCAGACTGCGGCGGCGGGGGCGAGTCGGCCCGCTCGCCCCTGACGGGAGTTCCGGTGCGCCTCCCGCCCCGCTCACCCGACGCACCCTGCTGAGCGCTGCACGGGCCGGCCGCGGGTGCTGCCGCTCTCGTGGCCCTCGTGTCCGCCCAGGGCAGGTGCCGCACAGCTGCGGCGCGGCGGTGTCCGCCTGATCCCGCACTCGGGGTGCGATCAGGTCCGCCGGCCCCGGACGGCCACCGCAAGGGCGACGGAGAGGGGCCCGGCGCGGCCGGGACGGTCGGGGACGATGTGCCGCGCGGGCCGGCCCGAGACCGGTGTCGTCAACGGCGGGGTCCGGGCGGCGGGCGGCCGTCGGCCTCCGCGTCCCGTTCGAGATCGGGTTCGGGTTCGGGTTCGGCGACGAGGACGGACTGCCGGACGGAGCCGCCGCGGCCTCCCGGGCCGTCCACGGGCTACAGCCCGTCCGCCAGGAACGGCCCGTCCGCCAGGAACGGCCGGACGGAGCCGCCGCGGCCTCCCGGGCCGTCCACGGGCTACAGCCCGTCCGCCAGGAACGGCCGGACGGAGTCGTCGCGGCCTCCCGGGCCGTCCACGGGCTACGGCCCGTCCGCCGGGAACGGGCCGTCCGCACGGACGACGGCCGCGGTCGGCCCCCGCGATCCCGTCCGGGCTGGGCCGGCAGGGCCACCCGGTGCCGGAGGGCTACCTGGCGGCAGGCCGTCGGCCTCCCCCACCGCCACGGGCGGCGCCGGACGCGTGGCCTCTGCCCTGGGCGCGGCCGCCTTCGGCACGCCCCGCCCGGCCACGCCCCGCCTGGCTGCGTCCTGCCTGGCCACGAGTGGTGCCGCTCTGGGCACCCTTGCGCTTCGGCCGCGACGGCGCGGCGGCCTGCTGCGGCTGCGGCACGTCGATGGTGACGGCGACACCGGACGGCTCGCGCGCACCGGTCAGCCGGGCGAGCTCCTCGTCGCTGGACTTCACCCTGGCCGTCCGCGGACTGATGCCCGCGTCCGACATGAGCCGGGTCATCTCGCGCTTCTGCTCCGGCAGCACGAGCGTCACGACGCTGCCCGACTCGCCTGCACGAGCGGTTCGACCGCCTCGGTGCAGATAGTCCTTGTGATCCGTCGGCGGGTCGACGTTCACGACGAGGTCCAGGTCGTCGACATGGATGCCGCGAGCCGCGACGTTGGTCGCCACCAGGGCGGTGACGTGACCGCTCTTGAACTGGTCGAGGGTGCGGTTGCGCTGCGGCTGCGAGCGGCCGCCGTGCAGCCCGGCCGCCCGTACGCCGCTGGCGAGCAGCCGCTTCACGAGCCGGTCCACGGACCGCTTGGTGTCCAGGAAGAGGATGACCCGGCCGTCACGGGCCGCTATGCGTGTGGTGACCGCCTTCTTGTCCGTCTCGTCGGCGATGTACAGCACATGGTGGTCCATCGTGGTCACCGCGCCGGCGGACGGGTCCACCGAGTGCACCACGGGGTCACTGAGGAACTGCTTCACCAGCCGGTCGATGTTGCGGTCCAGCGTGGCCGAGAACAGCATCCGCTGCCCGCCCGGCTCCACCTGCTTCAGCAGCGCGGTCACCTGCGGCATGAAGCCCATGTCGGCCATCTGGTCGGCCTCGTCGAGCACGGTGATCGCGACCTGGTCCAGCCGGCAGTCACCGCGTTCGATGAGGTCCTTCAGCCGCCCGGGCGTCGCCACGAGCACCTCGGCACCGCGCCGCAGCGAGCCCGCCTGCTTGGTGATCGACATGCCTCCGACGACCGTCGTCAGACGCAGATTGACGGCCGTCGCATACGGAGTGAGGGCATCGGCGACCTGCTGCGCAAGTTCACGCGTGGGCACGAGGACCAGGGCGAGCGGCGCGCCGGACTCGGCTCGCCGACCGGCGGTGCGTGCGAGCAGCGAGAGACCGAAGGAGAGGGTCTTGCCGGACCCGGTTCGTCCGCGGCCCAGGAGGTCGCGGCCCGCGAGGGAGTTCGGCAGGGTGGCGGCCTGGATGGGGAACGGCTCGGTCACCCCCTGGGCGACCAGGGTCTTCAGCAGGGCCGCGGGCATGTCGAGCTCGTCGAACGCCTCGACTGGGGGCAGTGCGGGTGTGACGGTTTCCGGGAGGGTGAATTCCCCCACGGGCGTGGCCCTGCGGGCGGGGGCCTTCGCGGAAGTCCTCGAAGCGGGCTTCGGGGAAGTCCTTGCGGCCGCCCTTCCGCGGGAGTCCGACGGGCGCTTGCGGGCCTGGCCGGCGTTGGGGCGTTCGGGACGAGTCATCGGGGGAGTACCTTCCTGGACCTCATGAACAGCACAAACCGGGACCCGCACCACCAAGGCGCGGGTCCCGGCTGCGAGCTACGCGCTCCGGGATCAGGCGGGGACGATGTTCTCCGCCTGCGGGCCCTTCTGGCCCTGGGTGAGGTCGAAGGAGACCTTCTGACCCTCCTGGAGCTCACGGAAGCCCGAGGACGCGATGTTCGAGTAGTGGGCGAAGACGTCGGGGCCGCCGCCGTCCTGCGCGATGAAGCCGAAGCCCTTTTCCGAGTTGAACCACTTCACGGTGCCGGTGGCCATGCTGTATCTCCTGATTAGGTAGAGGCCCCATCCCGGAGACTCCGGAAAACAAAAATGCGCCTGACGAACATTTCCCGTCAGGCGCACATAAAGTTCATGGGTACCAAAACTGCAACCCTGCGACAGTAGCACACTCCGGCCTCGGGACCCTGCGAAAGCATGGCCGGGTCCTCCCACAGCATGGTGATGCACGTCATCAAGCACACCGCCCGTGCCGCAAAGGTCCGGTTGCGGCCTCCCGGGGAGCGTGCCGGTGCTTGAATGCGCGACATGACAACAAAGATCGACAAGCCGTGGGGACTCAGCGTGTTCGGCTCGGGCAGCGTTCTCGCGTCGCCCGAGTTCGCCCGTCTGAAGCTGGAGGTGGATCTGCTCGCGCCGACCCCGGACAAGGCCTTCGACAAGGCCAACACCGCTGTCGCCGCAGTGCGTGAAACCCTCCGCGGACACGGCATATCCGATGCCTCGGTGTCCGGCTCGCAGCTGAGTCTGAGTTCCGCGTACGACGGGTACGGCGCCGGCCGCACCTTCCTCGGCTATCGCTGCCAGGCGGCTTTCACCGTCGAGACCTCCGCGTTGGACGGGCTCCAGGAACTCATCGTGGACGCGGTGGACGCGGGCGCCAACCACGTCGAGGAGGTCGCGTTCGATGTGCGCGACAAGCCCGCCCTGCGTGACGAGGCGCGCCGCAGGGCCGTCGAGGCGGCCCGCCGCAAGGCGGCCGTGTACGCCGAGGCGGCGGGCGTGACGCTCGGCCCCGTCGTCCATGTCGAGGACGTGGACCCGGAGTCGGTCTCGCCCTACGCCCGCGGTCACAGCCCGAGCGCGGGCGGCCGCGGGCAGGCCCACCTCGCGCCGGGCATGGTGGAGGTTGCGGCAGGGGTGCAGCTCGGGTTCTCGCTGATCGGCTGATCGGCGGTCCGTCCGGCTCCGCTCAGAGCCGCTCGATGATCGTCACGTTCGCCTGGCCGCCGCCCTCGCACATCGTCTGGAGCCCGAACCGGCCGCCCGTGCGCTCGAGTTCGTGCAGCAGTGTCGTCATCAGCCTGACGCCGGTCGCGCCCAGCGGGTGGCCGAGGGCGATGGCGCCGCCGTTGACGTTGACGCGGGCGGGATCGGCTCCGGTCTCCTTGAGCCAGGCGAGGACGACCGGGGCGAAGGCCTCGTTGATCTCGACGAGATCCATGTCGTCGATGGACATGCCGGTCTTCTTCAGCGCGTGGGCCGTCGCGGGAATGGGGGCCGAGAGCATCCGGATCGGGTCCTCGCCGCGGACCGAGAGGTGGTGGACACGGGCACGCGGGGTGAGGCCGTGGTCGCGGACCGCCCGCTCGCTCGCGAGCAGCATCGCCGCTGCGCCGTCCGACACCTGGGAGGAGCAGGCCGCGGTGATCGTGCCGCCCGGCACGACCGGCTCGAGGGCCGCCATCCTCGCCGGGGTCGTGTCGCGGCGCGGGCCCTCGTCCACGGTCACGTCCCCGTACGCGACGGTCTCGCGTGCGAAGCGCCCCTCGTCGATCGCGCGGATCGCCCGCCGGTGGGAGGCGAGGGCGAACTCCTCCATGTCGAGGCGGGAGATTCCCCACTTCGCGGCGATGAGCTCGGCGCCGTGGAACTGGTTGACGGGCGCGTCGCCGTAACGGGCGCGCCAGCCCTGCGAGCCGAGGAACGGCCCCTCGGTCAGCCCGAGCGGCTCGGCGGCCTGTCGGGAGGCGAAGGCGATCGGGATCTGCGTCATGTTCTGTACGCCGCCCGCGACCACGAGGTCCTGCGTTCCGGACATGACGCCCTGGGCGGCGAAGTGCACCGCCTGCTGCGACGATCCGCACTGGCGGTCGACGGTCACGCCGGGCACTTCCTCGGGCAGGCCCGCCGCCAGCCAGCAGGTGCGGGCGATGTCACCGGCCTGGGGGCCGACCGTGTCCAGACAGCCGAAGACGATGTCCTCGACGCCGGCCGGGTCGATGCCGGACCGCTCGACCAGGGCCTTCAGGACATGTGCGCCCAGGTCGGCCGGGTGCACGGCGGCGAGG
Organism: Streptomyces sp. NPDC043861; assembly: GCF_056435905.1. Classification (NCBI taxonomy): domain Bacteria; kingdom Bacillati; phylum Actinomycetota; class Actinomycetes; order Kitasatosporales; family Streptomycetaceae; genus Streptomyces; species Streptomyces sp. NPDC043861. Next base: position 255,513 of record NZ_JBWKDP010000005.1, read on the forward strand.
CCGCCCCTGCGCCGGCCCACCGGGGTGCGTACCGCTTCGACTATGTAGGCCTCCGCCATGGCAACTCCTCGGTCGGCTGGGGGGTCATGTCATGTGTCGCGTACGGAGATGCCGTCCAGCACCATCGACAGATACTGACGGGCGATCTCGTCGGGGCTGTGCCCGCCGCCCGGCCGGTACCAGGACGCCGCGACCCACACGGTGTCGCGGACGAACCGGTAGGTGAGCCGGATGTCCAGGTCCTCTCGGAAGGCGCCCGCGGCGACCCCGCGCTCCAGCGTCCCCAGCCACGCCTTCTCGAACTTCTGCTGCGAGTCGGCGAGATAGTGGAAGCGCGGCAGCTCGGTGAGGTGCCTGGACTCCTTCTGGTAGATGGCGACCGCCGCGCGGTGCCGGTCGATCTCGCGGAAGGATTCGGTGACCAGGGCCTCGATCGTCTCCCGGGGCCCGAGCCCGGCAGCGAGGACGGCGTCGTAGCCGGCCCAGAGTTCGTCGAGGAAGGTGGAGAGGATCTCGTCAAGCATCGATTCCTTGGAATCGAAGTGGTAGTAGAGGCTGCCCGCGAGCATGCCCGCCTCGTCCGCGATCCTGCGGACGGTGGTGGCGTTGTAGCCCTGCGCGGCGAACACCTCGGCGGCGGTGCCGAGCAGTTCGCGGCGGCGCTCGGGTGAGGCGGTCACCTGGGTCTTCTTCTTGGTGGTAGGCACGTGTCCATTCTGGTCCTGCCCGGATCTATGCGTGCTGGGAGCTCACCGAGATCGTCTCGCCGGTCATGTACGAGGAGTAGCCGCTGGCGAGGAAGACGATGACGTTGGCGACCTCCCAGGGCTCGGCGTACCGGCCGAAGGCCTCACGTGCGGTGAGTTCCTCCAGCAGCTCCGCCGAGGTGACCTTCACCAGGTGCGGATGCATGGCGAGGCTCGGCGAGACCGCATTGACACGGACCCCGTACTCCGCCGCTTCGAGCGCTGCACAGCGGGTGAGGGCCATGACGCCCGCCTTCGCCGCGGCGTAGTGGGCCTGGCCCGCCTGGGCGCGCCAGCCGACGACGGACGCGTTGTTGACGATCACCCCGCCGCCGTCACCGCCGTGGAAGGCGTCGCGGAAGGCCCTCAGGGCGGCGCGTGTGCAGCGGAACGTACCGCCCAGGGTGACGTCGAGGACGCGACCCCACTGCTCGTCGGTCATGTCGGCGAGAGCGGCGGTCCCCCCGAGGCCCGCGTTGTTGACGACGACATCGAGGCGGCCGTGGAGTCGAACCGCCGCGTCGAAGAGGACCTGCACCTGGGCCTCGTCGGTGACGTCGCACGGCAGGGACGCGACCGCGTCCGCCCCGAACTCCCCGGCGAGCGCCCGCTCCGTGTCCTTGAGCCGGCGTGTGTGCGCGTCGCTGATCAGCACACGCGCACCCTCCTCCAGGAAGCGGCGCGCGGTGGCCCCGCCGATTCCGGCTCCGGCGGCGGCGGTGATGACGGCCGTGCGGCCCTCCAGCAGCGCGTGGCCCCCGACGTACCGAGCCTTGTTGTCCGTCACAGCGGCAGGCTAACCTACCAAACACTTGTTAGGGAAGGTGCACGGAGAGGGGAGCGGGCACTCATGGACCTGACGCACACGGCGGCCGAGGACGCCTTCAGGGCACTCGCCCGTGACTGGCTGCACTCCCATGTCCCCTCCGGGCCGCTGCCCTCGCTGGAGACGGAGGAGGGCTTCGCCGCGCACCGCGAGTGGGAGGCGGAGCTGGGCGCCGGCCGCTGGTCGGCCGTGTCCTGGCCCCGGGCGTACGGAGGCCGGGGCGTCGACATCTTCCACTGGCTGGTGTTCGAGGAGGAGTACCACGCTGCGGGCGCTCCCGGCCGGGTCTCCCAGAACGGCATCAGCCTGCTCGCCCCGACCCTCTTCGACCACGGAACCGAGGAACAGCGGACGCGCGTACTGCCGCCCATGGCGACGGGCGAGGTGATCTGGGCCCAGGCCTGGTCGGAGCCGGAGGCGGGCTCGGACCTGGCGTCGCTGAGGTCCCGGGCGGTGCGGACGGAGGGCGGCTGGCTGCTCACGGGCCAGAAGACCTGGTCGTCACGGGCGGCCTTCGCGGACCGGGCGTTCGGCATCTTCCGCACGGACCCCGACGCGGCCAGGCCCCACCACGGCCTGACATACCTCATGTTCGACCTGCGTGCGCCGGGTGTCACCGTGCGCCCGATCAGGCGCCTCGACGGCAAGCCGGCGTTCGCCGAGCTGTTCCTGGACGACGTCTTCGTACCGGACGCGGACGTGATCGGAGAGCCGGGTCAGGGCTGGCGTATCGCCATGTCGACGACCGGCAACGAACGCGGGCTGATGCTCCGCTCCCCCGGCCGCTTCCTGGCCGCCGCGAACCGCCTGGCCGAGCTGTGGCGTTCGGCCGGAGACCTCTCCGACACCGCCCTGCGCGACCGTGTCGCGGACGCGGTGATCGGCGCACGGGCGTACCAGCTCTTCACCTGTGCCCACGCCTCACGCTTCGCCGCGGGCGGAACCATCGGCGCCGAGTCCAGCCTCAACAAGGTCTTCTGGTCGGAGTACGACATCGCCCTGCACGAGACCGCGCTCGATCTGCTGGGCGGAGAGGGCGAGTTGGCGGACGGGCCCGGCGGGTGGGCGGAGGGGCACGTCTTCTCGCTCGCCGGGCCGATCTATGCGGGCACGAACGAGATCCAGCGCGACATCATCGCCGAGCGGCTGCTCGGCCTTCCCAGAGGACGCCGGTGAGGGCGGGGCGACGGGCGCGGCCCCTCGCCCCTGGTGCGTCCGCACCCGCACCCCCGTCCGGCACCGTCCCAGGAGGAGGCGCCCCGTGAAGTTCCTGCCGACCGACGAGCAACAGACGTTCGCCCGTGCATTGGACGCCATGCTGTCGGCCGCGGACACAGCCGCGGTGACACGGGCCTGGGCCGCCGGTGACCCCGGGCCCGGACGGGCCCTGTGGACCAGGCTGGCGGATGCCGGGGTGTTCGCACTGGCCGTCCCCGAGGCGTACGAGGGTGTCGGGCCGCTCCCCGTCGAACTGGCCATCGCGTTCGTGGAACTGGGGCGCCATGCGGTGCCGGGACCGCTCGTGGAGACGGCAGCCGCTGCTGCACTGCTGACGGAGCTGGGCGATCCGGCCCCGGCGAAGCGGCTCCTGCCGGCCATCGCGGCGGGCGAGGTGACGGCGACACTGAGGCTGCCGGGCTCGGGGACGTACGCTCTGGACGCCGATTCGGCGGCGTACATCCTCGTGGCCGGCCCGGAGACCGACGGGCCGGCCGGGGACGGACCACCAGGAGACGGACCGGCCGGGGACGGGCGGCCGTTCCGGCTGCGTGCCGCACGCGGGCACGGGCCGGTGCGGGCCTCGGCCGATCCGGCGCGGCGTCTGGCCGTGCCCGACCGGGACGGTGAGGTGCTGGCTGCCGGGCCGGACGTGGTGTCCGCGGCGCGGACGGCCGGTGACTGGGCCCGGCTCGCCACGGCCGCGCAGTCCCTCGGCGTCGGGCTCGCCCTGCTGGAGCGAACGGTCTCCCACGTCAGGCAGCGCACCCAGTTCGGTACCGCGATCGGGTCGTTCCAGGCGGTCGGACACCGGCTCGCCGACACCCTCATCGCGCTCGAATTCGCCCGTCCCCTGGTTTTCGGGGCGGCGCTCTCCATGGCCCCCGGCGATATCGCCGCGGCCAAGGTGGCGGCCGGCGAGGCGGCCTACACCGCTGCCCGCACCGCACTTCAGCTGCACGGTGCGGTCGGCTACACGGAGGAGCTCGATCTCTCCCTGTGGCTGCGCAAGGCACGGCCCCTGCGCGACGCATGGGGCACCCCGGCCCAGTGCCGGGCCGCCGTGCTGGCGGCCTGACCGCCCCGGTTCAGGCCAGTCGCAACTCGACCCAGGGGATGTCGGAACCGGGCAGCAGATACCGCTCGAACTCGACGAAGCCGTGCTTGCGCGCGAACCGCAGTCCGTCCTCGTTGGAGGCCAGCACCACCGTCTCGATCGTGTCTGCGCCGAGTGACCGCGCCCGGTCCAGCCCGCGCCCGTGGAGTTCCTCGCCGAACCCCTGCCCCCGATGAGCCGGGAGCACCCGGGCGATCACGGTGGCCGCGGAGCTGTCGCCGGTGGGCGGGCGTACTGTCGTGCAGCCGACGAGGGCGTCGCCGGAGTAGGCAACTTCCAGATGGTTGCGCCCGGAGCGCTCGCGCACCTCGTCGAGGGACAGGGTGTGGACGGGGATGATCACATTGTGGACGTGCTGCCAGTCCTTGAACGTGCGGTCGTCGTGCGGCTGTTCGATGCGTAGGTGCGACATCGCACCACAGAACCCGGACGCGGCGGAGGACGTCAACCGCAATGAGGTGGGGGCGCCCCGCCCGGGCCTGCATGATGACTCCCATGCAGCGCATCGAGTTCTTCACCTACGCGCCGGCCCTCCAGTGGGGCGTCCGAATCGACGGGTCGGACCTGCGTGTCCATGCCGCGGACGCCACGCGCGAGCCATGGCGAGTGGAGAACCAGGACGACACGACACCGGAGGAACGAGAGGAGTTCCTGTTCTCCCAGTACGCCGGCCTGACCCAGGCCGAACTCGGCGATCCGCGAAGCCATTTCCTCGGTGAGGGCGGACCCGGGCTGCGCCACGACACCACCGGTGCGACGGCGGTGCTGGGCTGCACCTGCGGTGTCTGGCAGTGCTGGCCACTCCTCGCGCACCTCACCGTCACTCCCGAGACCGTCGTCTGGTCCGGCTTCCGGCAGCCCTACCGTCCCGACTGGGGCCAACTGTCCATGGGACCGTTCGTCTTCCCCCGCGCCGCCTACGAGAGTGCACTCGCGCACCCCGTCCACCGTGCCGAGGACCCGCTCACCGAGCTGCCCCGCACGACACCGCAGACAGCAGTGGACCGCCGAACGGTCCGCGGTGCCGGACGGGACCTGCCGTAGGCATCTCCTCCTGCGAGGGGCCGGCCCCGACAAATCCGTTGGCCGGGGGCCGGCCGGTCCGTAGGGTGCGTCGGGTGAGCGCGTACGCGGCGGAGCCGAAAGACGAAACCCCCGACAGAGAACCCTCCTGGCGGGGCAGGACGGTCGGCCTGGCCGCCGTGGAGACCGACGACGCGGAGATCATGCACCGGTGGCGACTGGACCCGGTGACCGCGCACGAGTTCGGTGTCTGGCCGTCCTCGGCCGACTCGGCCCGTGAACGCCTGGAACGGAACGCCGAGGACAACAACCACGACGGCTTCCTGGTGCTGTTGCCGGACGGTACGCCGGTCGGCTGCATCGCGCTGGCCGACCAGGATCTCGCCGACGGCACAGCGGAGATCCACTTGATGATGGACCCGGCGCACCGCGGGCAGGGGCACGGCACGGACGCGCTCGACGCGCTGGTCGATCTGGCCTTCGGCGAACTGCCCCTGTACCGGCTCGAAGCCTTCACCCACACGGAGAACGCCGCCGCACTGGCCGTCCTGGCGAAGTCGGGGTTCGTACCGGAGGGAATACGCCGCTCAGCGTGTCTGCACCGGGGGAAGCGGCACGATCTCGCGGTCCTGGCGCTGCTGCGCCCCGAGTGGGAGGCGCTGGCCAGACCAAGGGCCTGGGACCTCGACTGAGGGACGTTGGCGCGCATCGAAGCCCGTACGGTCAGGAGCGGACGATGCCCATCGCCCTGGCGTTCTCGAGCCACGTCGGGAACTCGGACACGAGCCGGTCGTACAGCTCCGCGTCCGGGACGCGACGCGGGTCCTGACCCGCGTGGAAGAAGCCCGCGTTGTCGATGGGCCGCTTGGCAGGCACGGCCAGCTCGTCCAGCTTGCGCAGGAACTCGAACTGCCGGCTGCCCGGGTCGCCGAAGCCGATGAACTGCCAGAACATCGGCAGCCTGGCCGCCTTGCACAGATAACGCTCGGCGGCGAGCTTGTTGATCGGCCCTCCGTCGGTCTGGAAGACGACGAGCGCGGGGGCCGTGGACCCGCTGTCCAGATAGTGGTCGATGACCGCGTCCATGGCCAGGTGATAGCTCGTCCTGCCCATGTGGCCCAGCCCGGACACGATCCGTTCGATCCGGCCCTCGTGGTCCGCGAGCGCGATCTCGGTCTCCGCGTCGATGTCCGTGGAGAAGAAGACGACCGGCACCCGCCCGTCGTCGTCGAGGTGCGCCGAGAGGCCCAGCACCCGGTCGGCGAGTGCCTGGACGCTGCCGTCCTCGTAGTACGGCTTCATCGATCCGGAGTAGTCGACCACCAGATAAACCGCCACGCGACGGCCGTTCAGCCCGTGCTTCTCGAGCGAGACGCCCGCGCTCCTGTAGAGGCCGACGAGGGCCGGGGCGGATTCCTCTATCTTGCGGAGGCTGATCGCCGCCATTGCGCGTCTCCGTTTCACCGGGGTGTGCCGACTTCGCCTGGGTGTGCCGACGCGGAGGAATGTACGGGAACCCTCGCAGACGGCCCAGCCGCACTCGGGGTACGGGCGTGGCCGCCGCGATCGCCCGGGGAACTGTCCGGCGGCCGTGGAGCATCACCCGGAGCCCCGGCACCGGTCCCGAGCCCGCAACGCGAGCCCCGGACGCGAGCCCCGGACGCCGCAAGGGCGCCACGAGCCGGCAGACCGGCCCCGACTCCATGACAACTGACGGTGTTCGCTATTTTGTTCGCCGCCGTCCCCACCGGCTGACCGTCCGTACGACCGTGAAGCCCGAGGAGCCGGCTGTGCAAGCCGATGTCACCACCTGCTACCGCCACCCCAAGGTGGAGTGCCATGTGCGCTGCACCCGCTGCGACCGCTACATCTGTCCCGACTGCATGCGGGAGGCGGCTGTCGGCCACCAGTGCGTGGAGTGTGTGAAGGAGGGGCACAAGAGCATCCGGCAGGCGCGCACGGCTTTCGGCGGAAGGGTCGGTGCGTCCGCGACGGTGACGTACGCGCTGATCGCCCTCAACCTCGTTCTGTACCTTGGTGAGCTGGTGCGCCCCGAACTGGTCGACCGGTTCGGGATGCTGGGCGCCGGCCTGGCGGACCCCTCCGGGGAGTTCTACATCTACGAGCCCGGCCCCGTCTTCGGGGACTACGACATGGTGGGCGTCGCGGCCGGCGAGTGGTACCGGCTGCTCACGGGCGCGTTCCTGCATCTGAACGCGACGGAGACGACGTTCGGCATCATCCATGTCGTTCTGAACATGTTCGCGCTCAAGAGCCTGGGTCCGGTCGTGGAGAGCCGGCTCGGACGGGCCCGCTTCCTCTCCCTCTACCTGCTCTCGGCACTCGGCGGCTCCGTCCTCGTCTACCTCATCTCCCCCGGCGACCTCGCAGTGGGCGCCTCGGGTGCCGTCTTCGGCCTGGCCGGCTCCTTCTACGTCACCAGCCGCCGGCTGAACCACGACATGCAGGCCGTCAACCGCTTCATGGCCGGCTTCCTGATCTGGATGGTGATCTCCGCCGGATTCACCTCCTGGGAGGGTCACCTGGGCGGCCTGCTCGCGGGCGGCGCGCTCACCCTGGCCTTCGCCTACGCCCCCCGGGGCCGCCGCACCCTGATCCAGGCGGCTGCGGGCGTCGCCATGCTGGCGCTGCTCGTCACCTTGGTGCTGCTGAAGACCTCGGCGCTGACGGGTGCGGCATGACCCGTACGACTCCGCCGCGCCCCGCAGGCATCGCCGCCCTCTGCCCCGTGCTGCGGGCTCGGTCTCGCGCCGGGACCCGATCCGGGGACGTCAGCCCGCGAGGGCGCCGTTCCTGACTGCGGTGACGAAGCACGTCCAGCCCGCGGCCGGGAAGACGAGCGTGGGGCCTTCGGGGTTCTTGCTGTCGCGGACGGGGACGACGCCGGGAAGGTTGTCGGCGGCCTCGACGCAATTGCCGCCCGTGCCATCGCTGTAGGACGACTTGCGCCAGACGGCATGGCTCAACTCTGCGGTGTTCATGCGTTCCTGTAGTCCTCCGCCACCGATTCCAGCAGGTCGAGGGACGCCATCGGCGACAGTGCGGCGGCCCTGGCGAGATCGTATGCCCTCTGGGAGTGCTCGACCAGGGCGGGATCGTCGATGAGCCGGCCGCTGCCCGCCCCCTCCATGTAGACGACTGTCGGAGCGTCATCGAAGGACAAAACGGAGATCATGCTGTCGATGAAGGCCTCGTTCATCGCGGCGAACGGAAGCACCTGCACCACCACCCCCCGGCTCCGCGCCCGTTCGGCGATGTGCAGAAGCTGCTCGCCCATGGTCTCGGGCCCACCCATCGGTGCCCGGAGCACAGCCTCGTGGACGATCTCCCACAGCACCGGCCGCCCCGGCTCGTCCAGGATGCCCTGGCGGTCCATCCTGGCCCGGACCCGTTCCTCCACGCTCTCCTGCGACGCGAACGGAGTGGCGGTGCGCGTGATCGCCCGCGCGTACGCCTCCGTCTGGAGCAGCCCCGGCACCAGCACCGGCGCGTACTCGCAGATCATCTTCGCGATCCGCTCCAACTCCGCCGCGTCCGCGAAGTAGTCCGCCACCTTCGTGGTGCGGGCGAGGCGGCACAGCCGCTGGAGGTGCTCCCCGCTCCCCAGGACCTCGTCGAGCTGTTTCGACATCTCCAGCTGGGGCCGTCTCGTCGCGTTCTCGAACTGCCCGATGTAGGTCGCGGAGCAGAAGACCCGCTCTCCCAGCTGCTCCTGCGAGAGCCCCCCGGCCTCGCGCAGACGACGCAGCTCGGAGCCGTAGAAGGCCCTCGGGTCGGTGTACGGATCGGTGTTCCTGGGCTCGGTCATCGCCAAGGCCCCCTCCACGCAGGCAGCGCCGGTCTCACCGAGCGTAGCCGCGGGCGGTCACTGAGTGAGGGCGAACTCCAGGATACGCGGAGCACATGCCGCGGCGCCTGCCCTTGTCCGGTCGGGGACTGGCAGGCGCCGCGTCTGTTCCGTACGCCGTTGTACGGGCAGTATTCGGGTCAGACCGTCAGTGCACGGTCCGTCGGGCGGATCGGGGCCGGCAGTTCGCTGACGCCCGTGAGGTACCGGTCCACCCCGCGCGCCGCCGAGCGGCCCTCGGCGATGGCCCAGACGATCAGCGACTGGCCACGGCCCGCGTCACCGGCGACGAAGACGCCGTCGACGTTGGTCGCGAAGTCCGCGTCGCGCGCGACGTTGCCGCGCTCGTCCAGCTGCAGGCCGAACTGGGAGACCAGACCGTTCTCGGTGTCCGTGCCCGTGAATCCCATGGCGAGGGTGACCAGCTGGGCGGGGATCTTCCGCTCCGTGCCCGGCTTCTGGGTCAGCTTACCGTCCACGAACTCGACCTCTGCAAGGTGCAGGAACTGGACGTTGCCGTCCTCGTCGCCCTCGAAATGGGTGGTGGAGACGGAGTAGACCCGCTCACCGCCCTCCTCGTGCGCGGACGTCACCTTGTAGAGCATCGGGAACGTCGGCCAGGGCTGGTTGGCGTTCCGCTCGTCGCCCGGCCGGGGCATGATCTCCAGCTGGGTGACGGAGGCCGCGCCCTGGCGGTGGGCCGTGCCGACGCAGTCCGCGCCGGTGTCGCCGCCGCCGATGACCACGACGTGCTTGCCCTCGGCGGTGATCGGCGGAGCCACGTAGTCGCCCTCGACGACCTTGTTGGCCAGCGGCAGGTACTCCATCGCCTGGTGGATGCCGTTCAGTTCACGGCCCGGCACCGGCAGATCGCGGGCGGTCGTGGCACCGGCAGCGATGACGACGGCGTCGTACCGGCGGCGCAGCTTGGCCGCGTCGATGTCGCGGCCGATCTCCACGCCCGTGCGGAACTTGGTGCCCTCCGCGCGCATCTGCTCGATACGCCGGTTGATGTGCCGCTTCTCCATCTTGAACTCGGGGATGCCGTAGCGCAGCAGTCCGCCGATGCGGTCGGCGCGCTCGTACACCGCGACCGTGTGGCCCGCCCGGGTCAGCTGCTGCGCGGCGGCGAGACCCGACGGGCCCGAGCCGATGACCGCGACCGTCTTGCCCGACAGCCGGTCCGGCGGCTGCGGCTTGACGTCATTGGCGTCCCACGCCTTGTCGATGATCGAGACTTCGACGTTCTTGATGGTGACGGCGGGCTGGTTGATGCCGAGCACGCACGCGGACTCGCACGGGGCGGGGCAGAGCCTGCCGGTGAACTCGGGGAAGTTGTTCGTGGCGTGCAGCCGCTCGCTCGCGGCCTGCCAGTCCTCGCGGTAGGCGTAGTCGTTCCACTCGGGGATGAGGTTCCCCAGCGGACAGCCGTTGTGGCAGAACGGGATACCGCAGTCCATGCAGCGCCCGGCCTGCTTGCTGATGATCGGCAGCAGGGAGCCCGGGACGTAGACCTCGTTCCAGTCCTTGACGCGCTCACCGGCGGGACGGGTCTTGGCGACCTCGCGCCCGGTGGTCAGGAAGCCCTTGGGATCAGCCATTGGTCGCCGCCTCCATCATCTTCTCGGTGGTCTCCTGCTCGGAGAGACCGGCGAGCTCAGCGGCGTCCTTGGCGGCGAGCACTGCCTTGTACGTGGTCGGGATGATCTTGCTGAACCGGTCCACGGCCGTGGACCAGTCGGCAAGCAGCTTCTCGGCGACGGTGGAGCCCGTCTCCTCGTGGTGGCGGCGCACGACGTCGTGCAGCCACTGCTTGTCGGTGTCGTCGAGGGCCTCGACGGCGTTCACGTTGCCGGCGTTGACGTTGTCCCGGTCGAGGTCGATGACGTACGCGATGCCACCGGACATACCGGCCGCGAAGTTGCGTCCCGTCTCGCCGAGCACGACGGCGTGGCCGCCGGTCATGTACTCGCACCCGTGGTCGCCCACACCCTCGGAGACCACCAGCGCACCGGAGTTGCGGACGCAGAAGCGCTCGCCGGTGCGGCCGCGCAGGAACAGCTCGCCGCCGGTCGCCCCGTAGCCGATGGTGTTGCCCGCGATGGTCGAGTACTCGGCCAGGTGGTCGGCGGCGCGATCCGGGCGGACGACGACGCGGCCGCCGGAGAGGCCCTTGCCGACGTAGTCGTTGGCGTCGCCCTCCAGACGCAGCGTGACACCGCGCGGCAGGAACGCACCGAAGGACTGGCCCGCCGAACCGGTGAAGGTGATGTCGATGGTGTCGTCGGGCAGGCCCGCACCGCCGAACTTCTTGGTCACCTCGTGGCCGAGCATCGTGCCCACGGTCCGGTTGATGTTCCGGATCGCGACCTGGGCGCGGACCGGCTGGGCCTCCTCGGCGGAGGCCGCGGCCAGTGCGTCCGCAGACAGCTTGATCAGCTCGTTGTCCAGGGCCTTCTCCAGGCCGTGGTCCTGCTCGACCAGCTGGTGGCGCACGGCGCCCTCGGGCAGGTCGGGCACGTGGAAGAGGGGCTCGAGGTCGAGGCCCTGGGCCTTCCAGTGGTTCACGGCGCGGGTGGTGTCCAGCAGCTCGGCGTGGCCGACGGCCTCCTCGAGCGTGCGGAAGCCCAGCTCGGCCAGCAGCTCCCGGACCTCCTCGGCGATGAACCGGAAGAAGTTCACGACGAATTCGGCCTTGCCGGAGAAGCGCTCCCGCAGGGTCGGGTTCTGCGTGGCGATACCGACCGGGCAGGTGTCGAGGTGGCAGACGCGCATCATCACGCAGCCGGAGACGACGAGCGGCGCGGTCGCGAAACCGAACTCCTCGGCGCCGAGCAGCGCGGCGATGACGACGTCGCGACCGGTCTTCAGCTGGCCGTCGGTCTGGACGACGATACGGTCGCGCAGGCCGTTGAGCAGCAGCGTCTGCTGGGTCTCGGCGAGGCCGAGCTCCCAGGGGCCGCCCGCGTGCTTCAGGCTCGTCAGCGGGGAGGCGCCGGTGCCGCCGTCGTGGCCGGAGATGAGGACGACGTCCGCGTGCGCCTTGGAGACACCCGCGGCGACCGTGCCGACACCGACCTCCGACACCAGCTTCACGTGGATGCGTGCCACGGGGTTGGCGTTCTTGAGGTCGTGGATCAGCTGGGCCAGATCCTCGATGGAGTAGATGTCGTGGTGCGGCGGCGGGGAGATCAGGCCGACACCGGGGGTGGAGTGCCGGGTCCTGGCGACCCACGGGTAGACCTTGTGACCGGGCAGCTGGCCGCCCTCGCCGGGCTTGGCGCCCTGGGCCATCTTGATCTGGATGTCGTCGGCGTTGACCAGGTACTCGGACGTGACGCCGAAGCGGCCGGAGGCGACCTGCTTGATCGACGAGCGCCGCGTCGGGTCGTACAGGCGGTCCGGGTCCTCGCCGCCCTCACCGGTGTTGGACTTGCCGCCCAGCTGGTTCATGGCGATGGCGAGGGTCTCGTGCGCCTCCTTGGAGATGGAGCCGTACGACATGGCGCCGGTGGAGAAGCGCTTGACGATCTCGTCCGCCGGCTCGACCTCGTCGATGGAGATCGGCTCGCGGTCGGACGTGAAGCCGAACATGCCGCGGAGCGTCATCAGGCGCTCGGACTGCTCGTTCACACGGTCGGTGTACTGCTTGAAGATGTCGTACCGCTTGCTGCGCGTGGCGTGCTGCAGGCGGAAGACCGTCTCCGGGTCGAAGAGGTGCGGCTCGCCCTCCCGGCGCCACTGGTACTCGCCGCCGATGTCCAGCGCACGGTGCGCGGGCGCGATGCCGCTGGCCGGGTACGCCTTGGCGTGGCGGGCGGCGACCTCCTTGGCGATGACGTCGAGACCGGCGCCGCCGATCTTCGTGGCCGTACCGACGAAGTACGTGTCGACGAAGGCATCGTCGAGACCGACGGCCTCGAAGACCTGGGCGCCGCGGTAGGAGGCCACGGTCGAGATGCCCATCTTGGACATGACCTTCAGCACGCCCTTGCCCAGGGCGTAGATCAGGTTGCGGATGGCCTGCTCGGGCTCGATGCCCTCGAGGAACGTACCGGCGCGCAGCAGGTCCTCGACCGACTCCATGGCCAGGTAGGGGTTGACGGCGGCGGCGCCGTAGCCGATCAGCAGCGCGACATGGTGCACCTCGCGGACGTCACCGGCCTCGACCAGCAGGCCCACCTGGGTGCGCTGCTTGGTGCGGATGAGGTGGTGGTGCACGGCGGAGGTGAGCAGCAGCGACGGGATCGGGGCGTGCTCGGCGTCGGAGTGCCGGTCGGAGAGCACGATCAGGCGGACGCCGCTCTCGATCGCGGCGTCGGCCTCGGCGCAGATCTGCTCGATACGGGCGGCGAGGGAGTCGCCGCCTCCGGAGACCCGGTAGAGGCCGGAGAGCGTCGCAGCCTTCATGCCGGGCATGTCGCCGTCGGCGTTGATGTGGATGAGCTTGGCGAGCTCATCGTTGTCGATCACGGGGAACGGCAGGGTGACCGACCGGCAGGAGGCCGCGTTCGGCTCCAGCAGATTGCCCTCGGGGCCGAGCGAAGAGATCAGTGAGGTGACGAGCTCCTCGCGGATGGCGTCCAGCGGCGGGTTCGTGACCTGCGCGAACAGCTGGGTGAAGTAGTCGAACAGCAGGCGCGGGCGCTCGGAGAGCGCGGCGATCGGCGAGTCCGTGCCCATGGAACCGATCGGCTCGGCGCCGGCGCGGGCCATCGGTGCGAGAAGGACGCGCAGCTCCTCCTCGGTGTAGCCGAAGGTCTGCTGACGGCGGGTGACCGAGGCGTGGGTGTGGACGATGTGCTCGCGCTCGGGCAGGTCCTCGAGCTCGATGATCCCGGTTTCCAGCCACTCCTGGTACGGCTGCTCGGCCGCGAGGGCCGCCTTGATCTCGTCGTCCTCGATGATGCGGTGCTCGGCGGTGTCGACGAGGAACATCCGGCCGGGCTGGAGGCGGCCCTTGCGGACGACCTTGGAGGGGTCGATGTCGAGCACACCGACCTCGGAGGAGAGGACGACGAGACCGTCGTCGGTCACCCAGTAGCGGCCGGGGCGCAGACCGTTGCGGTCCAGCACCGCACCCACCTGGGTGCCGTCGGTGAAGGTGACACAGGCCGGGCCGTCCCAGGGCTCCATCATCGTGGAGTGGTACTGGTAGAAGGCGCGCCGGGCCGGGTCCATGGAGTCGTGGTTCTCCCACGCCTCGGGGACCATCATCAGCACACTGTGCGGGAGCGAGCGGCCGCCGAGGTGGAGCAGTTCGAGGACCTCGTCGAAGGAGGCGGAGTCGGAGGCGTCCGGTGTGCAGACCGGGAAGATCCGGTCCAGCTTCTCGCTGCCGAAGAGATCACTGACCAGCTGCGACTCACGGGCGCGCATCCAGTTGCGGTTGCCCTTGACCGTGTTGATCTCGCCGTTGTGGGCGACGAAGCGGTAGGGGTGCGCGAGCGGCCAGCTCGGGAACGTGTTCGTGGAGAACCGGGAGTGGACGAGCGCGACGGCGGTGGCGCAGCGGCGGTCCGAGAGGTCCGGGAAGAAGGGCTCCAGCTGGCCGGTGGTCAGCATGCCCTTGTAGACGATGGTGCGGGCGGAGAGCGACGGGAAGTACACGCCGGCCTCGCGCTCGGCGCGCTTGCGCAGCACGAAGGCCTTGCGGTCCAGGGCGATGCCGCTGCTGGTGTGGTCCGCGACGAACAGCTGACGGAAGACCGGCATCGTCGAACGGGCGGTGGCGCCGAGAAGCTCGGGAGCGACGGGGACCTCGCGCCAGCCGAGGACGTCCAGTCCTTCCTCGGCGGCGATCGTCTCGATCTGTGAGACGGCCTCGTCCTGAGTGCCCTCGGGGACGAAGGCGATACCGACGGCGTACGAGCCGGCTTCGGGGAGCTCGAACCCGGCGACCTCGCGGAGGAACGCGTCCGGGACCTGGAGGAGGATGCCGGCACCGTCACCGGAGTCGGGCTCCGAACCGGTGGCGCCGCGGTGCTCCAGGTTGCGCAGAACGGTCAACGCCTGCTCGACCAGCTCATGGCTGGCTACACCGGTGAGGGTGGCCACGAACCCGACACCACAGGCGTCGTGTTCGTTACGGGGGTCGTACATCCCCTGCGGAGCGGGGCGACCGTCCATGGGCGACCAGGCGTCGGAACGCATCGGCTCTCCCGTCGTCGTCGTGGCATATGCAAGTGCCAGAGGGACGACGTTGGCCCTCCGCGAAATTTCGTGCAGGTTACATGATGGAGTGCTTCTCGGGAAGCGGATAGCCCGTTCCAGCATGCGGACACCGCTCGGGGGTTGTGGGTAGCGGCGCAGGTGGGGACGGGTACGGACAGATCGACATCCGGCACCCGCGGCGCAGAGCAGGCTTCATTGCCCACAGCGCTTACGGCATATGCCCGGCGGTTAAGGATTCGAAACCGCCGAGTAACGGCTGACATGTGGAGCCACGGACAGTGTCCCACCGGGAACCGGATCCAGCACCGGGATGTACGTCACAAGGACCTGCCGGACCGATGCCACGCCCCGGCCTGCGGACCGGCACCGAGGGCAGCCGCCGCCAGGACCGGACCGAGGACCGGCACCGAAGGCAGCCGCCGCCAGGACCGGACCGAGACCGGCACCGAAGGCGGCCGGCCGTCGCCAGGACCGGACCGAGGACCGAACGTCCGCCATGGCCCGACCCGACGACCGGACGGCACCACGACCGGACGGCACGGGCCCGGCGCCGGGGGCTCGCCCAGCCGTCGCACTCCGCAGCCGACCGGAGCCGACTGCGGACCGCATGCCCCGGGCACGCCGGGCGGGGGCCAAGGCCCGGGACCCGGACCGCGCTGCCGGGCCGGGACCGACGTCACCACCGGGCGGGGGCCAAGGCCCGAAGACCCGGACCGCGCCACCCGGGCCGGGGTCAGACCGCAGCCCCGACCAGGGTCCCGATCGCATAGGTCACCGCGGCCGCCGCACCACCCAGTGCGAGCTGTCGCAGACCGCTGAACCACCAACCGCGGGCGGTGACCCGGGCGACGAGCGCGCCGCAGGCGAAGAGGCCGACGAGTGCGAGCAGGACCGCAGGCCACAGCGCGCTGGCGCCGAGGAGATACGGCAGCACGGGCAGCAGCGCACCGAGCGCGAACGATCCGAAGGACGACACGGCGGCGACGGCGGGCGACGGCAGGTCGTCCGGGTCGATCCCGAGCTCCTCGCGGGCATGGATCTCCAGCGCCTGATCGGGGTCCCTGGACAGCTGCATGGCCACCTCGCGGGCGAGCCGCGGCTCGACACCGCGGGCCACGTACAGCGCGGCCAGCTCCTCCATCTCGTCCACGGGATGCTTGCGCAGCTCCCTGCGTTCGACGTCCAGTTCGGCCTGGACGAGCTCGCGCTGCGAGGCCACGGAGGTGTACTCACCGGCAGCCATGGAGAAGGCGCCGGCAGCAAGTCCCGCGAGCCCGGTGATGACGAGGGTCTGCTGGGACACGGCCCCGCCCGCGACACCGGTCATCAGGGCGAGGTTGGAGACGAGTCCGTCCATCGCACCGAACACCGCGGGACGCAGCCAGCCGCCATTCACATCGCGGTGCGTGTGATTGTCGCGGTGTGCTTCGTGAAGCGTCGCCTCGGTCTCGATGATGGACACAGCTCTCCCCTTGTTGTTGTTCGCCGTCCAGGGCGGTTCGCATGGCGTCCCGCTCCCGCAACACCTCGAAAGTACGCGCGATGTAAGGGGCTCGCCAGCAAGGCAGGCTTTACTTACCTACGGTCAGCCGAGTGACACGCGGTCGACCGGCAGAGCGCGGCGCACCCCATGTGGCAGAGATCCAGGACAGGCTCGGTGCCGCACGAAGGGGTGACGCGTTGGAGTGGATTGCATGCGATCGGGCCCGCGGCGCACTGCTCGGGCTTGCTGTCGGTGACGCGCTCGGGGCGCCCGCCGAGAACATGCGGCCGTCCGAGATCCGGCGCCGGTGGGGCCGGATCGAGGGCTTTGTGACGGACAGCCCGGCGGGCACCGACGACACCGAGTACGCGATCTTCTCGGGGCTGCTGCTCGCCCGGCACGGCTCCGCACTGACCGTCTCACATGTTGAGAATGCCTGGCACCACTGGATCGCGGACCTCGACGAGGGGCCGTTCCGCGGGGCCGGCTTCAGCGAACGAGGCACCCTGGAGAACCTCCGCCGCGGCCTTGCGGCTCCCATCACCGCCCAGCACCGCCATGCCTGGAGCGACGGACTCGCCATGCGGGCAGCACCCTTCGGCGTCTTCGCCGCAGGTGACCCCGCGGAGGCGGCACGGCTGGTCGCCATCGACGGCTGCGTCAGCCACGACGGAGAGGGCATCTACGGCGGCCAGGCGGTGGCGGCGGGGGTCGCGGCCGCGGTGGCGGGCGAGGGGCCGGCCGGGATCATCGGCGCCGCACTGTCGGTCGTCCCGATGGACTCCTGGACCTCACGCTCCATGCGGCGGGCCGTCGTCGCGGCGGAACGATTGGAGCCCGATCCGCTGACCCGCGAGCGCACGGTCCGTTCCGCGGTCGTCATCGGCGGCTACCCCTGGACGGACCTGGCCCCCGAGGCCGTGGGCCTCGCCTTCGGCGCCTTCGCCGCCGCCCGCGGCGACTTCCGTACATCGGTCCTCACCGCGGTCAACATGGGCCGTGACGCCGACACGACGGCGGCGGTGGCCGGAGCCCTCGCCGGCGCCATGTCGGGCGCCGGCTCCATTCCTGCGGACTGGGCCGCCGCGATCGGCCCGGTCCGCGGCAGCTGCCTCCCCTCGATGCGCGGCTACCACGTCCTGGACATCGCGGACCTTCTCACTCCCGACGACGACACCGAGGCCCTCCCATGCCCCCCGGCCCTCTAGACCCCGCACCCGAGCCCTCGGCTCCGGAGCCCCCGGAAATCGCCCCGGACCTCCTCGCCGTCGAGGACGGCACCGACCCCGCCGGGACCTCGGAGCTCCACGACGCACTCGCCGAGGCGCCCCACCCCGACGGGACCCGCCAGGACACCCGGACGGTGTTCCCGGACGCCCCTCCCCCGGCGCACGAGGCACCGGAGGACGAGGGCACGGCAGCCACCGCCGGTCCCGGCGACCCCGTCGAGGGGCACGGGGCGCCCGGGCACCGGGGCCCCGGGCCGGCTCCCTCGCGCCCGGGTGGGCCGCAGCGGACCGGGGACGATCTCCGGAGCCCCGTCGCCGAGCCGCCCCGCGCGGCGGTGCGCCCCGCCCGGGCAGCCGGTGCCCCGCCCCGGGTCCCGGGCCGCGGTGCGGGGTCCGTCGTCCTGCGTCCTCCTGAGCCACCGGGGGTTGGCAGTGCCTCCCGGACAGCCTGGCCGGGGGAGGCGCGGAACGGGGACATGCCCCCGGGCGCGGGCCCCGGAGGTCCGCCCGCATCGCAGGGCACCGAGAAGGAGGCACGGCACGGCCCGGACAGCACTCCCGCCCACCGCACCCGGGTCGAAGGGCTGCTCCTCGGTCTCGCCTCGGGCGACGCCGCCGGCTGGCCGGCGGCGCGGCACCGGGCCGCCCGGATGCCCGAGTGGACCCGGCGGCTCACCCGTGAGCTCGACACCTTCGCCGAACAGAACGCCACGACCACCCTCCCCGTCCCCATCGCCCTCAACCAGCCGCCAGAGCCCCTTCGGCTCGGGCCCTCCGACGACGCCGAGTGGGCCGCCTTCGCCGCCGAGACGGTCATCACCGCCGCCGGCCACTTCGACGGGCCCGATCGTGACCGGCATATGCGTGCGGCGGTCGACCTCGCCTGGAACTCCCTCGCCGGTAAGGTCGCCGCGGCCGCCGCCCGCGCCCCCGAGGTCGAATCCGCCGTACTGCCCCTTCGTGCCCGGATCTCCGTACGCGCCGGTCTCGGCAATCTCGCCACCGGTCTGCGCCCGCCCGCCACCGGACACGACAACCCGCACTATTTCGACGACGCCGCCTGTGTACGCGCCGTGGTCCTCGCCGCCGTCCACCCCGGCGACCCACGGGCCGCCGCCGAACTGGCGGAGTTCGACGCCCGCTACACCCAGGACGGCGACGGCGTCCATGGCGCCCGCGCGATGGCGGCGGCTGTGGCGGCGGCCCTCGGCGGCTCACGCGTCGGCGCGGCGGTCGACGCCGCCCTCGCCGAGCTCCCCGAGGCGACCGAGATCGGCCGCAACGCCCGGCACGCCGTCAAGCTCGCGCGCGACGCCGAGGACGCGTTCTCCCTCGTGCCGCTCCTGGAGCACCAGATCGTCGACCACGTCTACAGCTACGGGATCGCTGCGGCCGAGACCGTACCCGTCGCCCTCGCCCTCGCCATCGCCGCCCGCGGCGAGGTCACCGGAGCGATTCCCGCCGCGGCCTGTCTGTCCCGGGTCGCCGACTCCGCGCCCGCGCTCGCCGGGGCGCTGACCGGTGCACTCGGCGGCGGCGATGCGGTGCCCGCCGCATGGCGGGACGCCTGCCGCACGCTCGCCGGATGCGCCCTGCCCCGCCTCGCGGGCAGGGATCTCGTGGAACTCGCCGGGCTGCTCGCCCGCGCGACCCGCCCATGACCCGGCTGCTCCTCACGCCGCTCGCGGCCGGCCGTCCTGCACGTCCGCCTGCACCGGACACCGAATCCCCGACCCGGCATACCCCGCCCGCAAGCACTCCGGGTGGACAATTCGGGCATGACACTCTCAGCGCTCCCGACGGTCACGGCACTCGACGGCCGGATCGCGGGCTCCCTCGTCGGGGCGGCGGTGGGCGACGCCCTCGGCGGCCCTGTCGAGGGCTACACCCCGGAGCAGATCGTGGAACGCCACGGCGGGCGTGTGTGCGGCATCGTCGGCCCGTGGCACGGTGAGGACTGGCGCACCGCCCGTCCCATCGCCCCGTACCACAAGGGCAATGGGCACGTCACCGACGACACCTTGATGACGCACGCGCTCGTACGCGTCTATGCGAAGGTCCGCGATCACCTAGACGCCTATGCGATCGCCGACCATCTCGTTCCCGACCTGATCACCAACCCCCGCTGGATCCCCGAGCTCGAGGCCGAGGCCCTTCCCCTCCAGCGGATCTTCCTCGCCGAGAAGTGGCTCGCCGCCCGCATCCACTACGGTCATGTGGACCCGCGGGAGGCGGGGACGGGCAACATCGTCAACTGCGGTGCGGCGATGTACATGGCGCCCGTCGGCCTGGTCAACGCAGGCAACCCGGCGGCCGCGTACACCGAGGCACTGGACATCGCGGGCGCCCACCAGTCCTCGTACGGCCGCGAGGCCGCGGGCGTGTTCGCGGCGGCGGTGGCCGCGGCCTGCACACCGGACGCGAGCCCGCGCAGCGTCGTCGACGCCTGTCTCGCCCTCGCCAAGGACGGCACCCGGGCGGCCGTCGAAGCGGTGGCCGAAGTCGCCTCCCGGCACCGTGACTTCGAGTCCGCGCTGCGTCCCGTTCGGGAGGCCGTCGCCCCCTTCGACACGGTCGGCCCCGACTACCGGTCACCGTCCCTCGCCGCCCGCCGACCGTCCCGGCTGCACGCCATCGAGGAACTCCCGGTCGCCCTCGGCATGCTGCTCGTCGGCGACGGCGACTACCGCCGTACGGTTCTCGGCTCCGTCAACTACGGCCGTGACTGCGACTCGATCGCCACCATGTCGGGAGCGATCGCGGGGGCGCTGTCCGGCGAGGAACCGATCCCGACCGACTGGGTGAAGACCGTCGCGGAGGCCAGCCGTCTCGATCTGCACGCCCCGGCGCGGACACTGACCGAGGTCGCGTACGAGATCTTCGACCGCGACACCGAACGCCGCCGGGCCCATGAATCGGCCTTCGCCCGACTGACGGACGGCCGATGAATCTCCGCCTCACCTGGGTCCAGCCCGAGGACCTGCTCGGTCATGAACTC
This sequence comes from Streptomyces sp. NPDC043861, assembly GCF_056435905.1. Taxonomy (NCBI): domain Bacteria; kingdom Bacillati; phylum Actinomycetota; class Actinomycetes; order Kitasatosporales; family Streptomycetaceae; genus Streptomyces; species Streptomyces sp. NPDC043861. Next base: position 276,195 of record NZ_JBWKDP010000005.1, read on the forward strand.
CGCCAGGCCGAGGAGGACGGCCGCGACGCCTCGGACATCGCCCGCTGCTGGCACGCAGCGGGCGGTGCCCCCGCCCCTGCGGCCGCCGGCGCGTCACCCGCCCCCGCCTCCCCCCGAGTGCGCGCCCTGGCGCACCGTCTGCTGGACGAACTGGCCGACCGCCCCTCGCCGTTGGCGGAACTGGAGCCCACCCCACTGCGCCGGATCCGTGACGCCTGCCCTTCCTGGCCGCCGCCCGGGGAGGACCGGCCGGCCGAGGGGAGCACCTCCCTGCTCCGCCGGCTCCACGCCTCCTGGCTCGGCCGCGCCGCCGGGTGTCTGCTCGGCAAGCCCGTCGAGAAGCTGCCCCTCCACGGCATCCGGGCCCTCGCCCGTGCCACCGGCAACTGGCCGCTCGACACCTGGTTCACCGCCAGGGGGGTCCCGGCCGGGGTGCTCGCCGAGCATCCGTGGAACCGGCGTTCCGCAGCCACCTCCCTGGCCGAGAACATCGACGGCATGCCCGAGGACGACGACCTCAACTACCCGCTGCTCAACCTGCTCCTCCTCCAGCGGTACGGACACGGCTTCCGCACCACCGACGTCGCGCAGCTCTGGCTCGACGAACTCCCCGCCGGCCGCACCTTCACCGCCGAGCGCGTCGCGTACCGCAATCTCCTCTCGGGACTGGAGCCCCCGGACACCGCGGCCCACCACAATCCGTTCCGGGAGTGGATCGGCGCCGCCATCCGTGCGGACGTGCACGGGTGGACCCACCCCGGCGACCCGGCAGCTGCCGCCGCGCAGGCCCACCGGGACGCGACGCTGACGCACACCGCCAACGGGGTGTACGGCGCCATGTTCGTCGCCGCCGCACTCGCCGAGGCGGCGACGGGCACCGCGGACGTCCACCGGTGCCTGCGCACCGGGCTCCGGGTCGTGCCGCCCCGCTCACGCCTTGCCGAAGCCATCCGTCTCGGCATCGAAACGGCCGCCGCGCATGCCCGTTTCGATGATGTCGTGGACCGTCTCCACGCCGCCTACGGCACCTATCACTGGGTGCACGTCATTCCCAACGCCGCCCTGCTGACCGCCGCCCTCACTCATGCCGACGGCGACTTCACCGGCTCCATCTGCCGTGCCGTGTCCGGCGGCTGGGACACCGACTCCAACGGCGCGACCGCCGGCTCGCTCGCCGGACTGCTGACCGCGCATCCGGACCTGCTGCCCGAGCGGTGGACCGCACCGCTGAAGAACCGCCTCTCCACCACGGTCGGCGGCTTCGACGGCATCGGCTTCGACTCCCTCGCCCACCTCACGCGCGCCCAGCTCACTCCCCGGGAGGACCCCCGCCCATGACCGGCATCGTGGTGCTCGGCAGCACCAACATGGACCTCGTCGCCTATGTCGCGAAGGCACCCCAGCGCGGGGAGACCGTCACCGGACGCGAGTTCCGTACGGTCCCCGGCGGCAAGGGCGCCAACCAGGCCGTCGCCGCCGCCCGGGCAGGCGGTGATGTGTCGATGATCGGGGCCGTGGGAACCGACGACTTCGGCGTACGTCTGCGGGCCACGCTCGACGGCTCCGGCGTCGACACCGACCTCCTGCGCACCGCCGAGGGCCCCTCCGGCACCGCCCACATCGTCGTCGACGACGAGGGCGGCAACGCGATCGTCGTCGTCCCGGGCGCCAACGGCACCGTGGATCACCTCACCCCCGGCGACGAGGGCCTCATCGCCACCGCGGACGCTCTCCTCCTCCAGCTCGAACTCCCCCTGGCCGGTGTGATCGCCGGCGCCGAGGCCGCCCGGCGGCACGGTGTACGCACCGTCCTCACCCCGGCACCCGCCCGGACCCTGCCTCCCGAACTGCTCGCCGCCACCGATCTGTTGGTGCCGAACGAGCACGAGGCCGCCGTCCTCGCCGGCACCACCGACCCGCGCGCCGCCGCCGAGGCACTGCTCCGCCAGGTGCCCGAGGTGGTGATCACTCTCGGTGCGGCGGGTAGTCTCTACGCCGCGCGGGGCGCCGAACCCGTCACCGTGCCCGCCCCCCGTGTCCGCGCCGTCGACACGACCGCAGCGGGCGACACCTTCGTCGGCGCCCTCACGGTGGCCCTCGTCGAGGGCAGGACGATGCCCGCGGCGATGGCCTGGGCATCGACGGCCGCCGCGCTCTCCGTCCAGCGTCCGGGCGCCTCGTCCTCGATGCCGACCCGGCCGGAGATCGACGCGGCGGCGGACGACGGCGCCCCGTTCACCGCCTGAAGGGCTGTCCCGCAATCCCCGGTGGATCAGCGCGCGGCGTCGGATGCATGGGGTCCGCCCGGCCCACCAGGGCCGAGAGGAACCATCGCAAGGCGGTGGCACACTCCCCCTGGCTCCGCCGGGGGTGCCCCCACCCGACCGACAGCCGGGGGAGAATGTCCTTGTACCGGGCGCATTCGGGCGATTCGACAACGCAGCGTGGCGGTGCCTCCCAGCGGTAGCCGGTGGAGTGCCGTAGCTGTCGTCGTGCGCCCGCCGGGGAACACGGACAGCCCTTGCGGCGCCGTCCCGGCAGGAGAAGTCGCCCCGCAGGAGCCTCACAAGAAGTCTTGGAGCCCCCATGCACGAGCCCGACGCCGACGCTGTCGCCGCCCATCACCCCGCCGGGGACGGTCCGCTCGCCGGACTGCGCGTCCTCGATCTCGCCACGCTCTTCGCCGGGCCGCTCGCGGCGACGATGCTCGGCGACTTCGGCGCCGACGTCATCAAGGTCGAACACCCTCGCAGACCCGACCCCTCACGCGGGCACGGGCCCGACAAGGAAGGCGTCGGCCTGTGGTGGAAACTGCTCGGCCGCAACAAGCGCACCATCACGCTCGATCTGTCCACGCCCGGCGGCAGGGACACCCTTCTGCGGCTCGCCGCCACCGCCGATGTCGTGATCGAGAACTTCCGCCCGGGCACCCTGGAGAAGTGGGGGCTCGGCTGGGAGGAGCTGAACGCCGCCAACCCCCGGCTCGTCCTGGCGCGGGTCACCGGCTTCGGTCAGTTCGGCCCATACTGCCATCGCCCCGGCTTCGGCACCCTCGCCGAGGCGATGAGCGGGTTCGCCGCCATCACCGGCGAACCCGACGGCCCGCCCACGTTGCCGCCCTTCGGTCTCGCCGACTCGATCGCCGCTCTCGCCACCTCCTACGCCGTCATGACCGCGCTGACCGCCCGGGCCGCGTCCGGGCGCGGCCAGATGGTCGACATGGCCATCATCGAACCCATCCTCACCGTCCTCGGTCCCCAGCCCATCTGGTACGACCAGCTCGGCTACGTCCAGCCGCGCAGCGGCAACCGCTCCCGCAACAACGCCCCGCGCAACACCTACCGGGCCGCCGACGGCTCCTGGCTCGCCGTGTCCACCTCGGCCCAGTCCGTCGCCGAACGGGTCATGCGGCTGGTCGGCCGCCCCGAGCTGGCGGACGAGCCGTGGTTCGCCACGGGCAGCGGGCGGGCCGAGCACTCGGCCGTGCTCGACGAGGCAGTGGGCACATGGATCGCCCGGCACACCCGTGACGAGGTCCTCGATGCGTTCGACAAGGCCGAGGCCGCGATCGCACCCGTCTACGACATCCGCGACGTCATGGACGATCCGCAGTACCGCGCGCTCGACACCGTCACCGAAGTACCCGACCCGGAGCTCGGGCCGATCCGTATGCAGAACATCCTCTTCCGTCTGTCCGAGACACCCGGTGGGATTCGCTGGGCCGGCCGGCCGCACGGTGCGGACACGGACGCGGTGCTCGGCGAGCTCGGGTTCACGCCCGCGCGGATCGCCGCCCTGCGCAGCGAAGGCGCCCTATGACCGCCCACCCGCACCAGCCCTTCCCCCTCACGCCCGAGACCACTCCGCTGACCTGGCTCTACGCCCCCGGGGACCATCCCGATGTCGTGCACAAGGCGCTGTCCTGCGGAGCCGACATCGTGATCGTCGATCTTGAGGACGCGGTCCCTCCCCTACGCAAGGACTACGCCCTGGCGGCGACCGCCGAACTGCTCGCCTCCCCCCAGCCGGTCCCCGTCCATGTCCGGATCCACGCGGAGCGGGACATCGCGGCCCTGGCCGGACTCCCCGGCCTGTCCGCCCTGCGCATCCCCAAGGTGACTCACCCCTCTGACATCAGAGGTCCGGCGGCGCTCGCACCGGGCACGGGCCTGTATGCCCTCCTGGAGTCCGCGTCCGGTGTGGAGCACGCCTACGCGATCGCGACCGCCGATCCCGCGGTCCGGGGGATCGCGCTCGGCGAGGCGGATCTCCGTGCCGATCTGGGAGTACGGGACGACCGTGGCCTCGACTGGCCCCGCAGCCGTGTCGTGGTCGCGGCCCGCGCGGCCGGACTTCCCCCGCCGTCGCAATCGGTGTATCCCGACATCCGTGACCTGGACGGGCTGGCCGAGTCCTGCGCCCACGGCCGGGCAGTCGGCTTCCTGGGCCGCGCGGCGATCCACCCTCGCCAGCTCCCGGTCATCGAGCGGGCCTACCTCCCGAGCCCTGAGGAAGTGGAGGAAGCGGAGGAGATCGTCAAGGCCGCGGAGACGGACGCGGGCGCGCTGGCCCTTCCCGACGGCCGCTTCGTCGACGCAGCGGTGGTGGCGACGGCCCACCGCACGCTCTCCCTGGCCCGCCGCGGCGAATGAGCGGGCAGGGGGCGAGTCGCTCCCCTGCCGCTGCCCCGATCCCGTACGCACCGCACGGCGTGCCGCACCGCCCCAGCCCTGGGGTCTTTCGTTTGGATCGGGCTGGATCGGGTGAGCGGGGTCCGGTGCGGTGCGATCGCAAGGCGCCCGATCCAGGGGAAGGAACCCACGCGGAGGCGTGGGCGACTGGCGAACGCTGCGAGCGTGCCTGCCGGCGCACGCGAGCCCGGCAAGATCCAAACGAGAGGCCCCAGCGGCCACCGCCCCGCCACGGCGCCCCATGCCCCGCCGCAGCACACGAACGAGCGCCGCGGTCACGGTCCTGGGCGGGGCGTCGTGGCCGTGCGGGGGGTGGTTCGGCGGTCTGCCCGTACGACCGGAGTCCGCGCGGGGCACGCCCCGCACACGCGGAGGGCCGCCCGGCCATGGCGGTCGGGCGGCCCTCGGGCGCGTATGCGGGGCGGTCAGCCCCTGTGGGCGGACCCGGAGTCCGCCGGGTCGCCGTCGTGGTCCGTGTCCAGGCCCGCGAGAGCAGCGTCCTCAGCGGCCTCGTCCGACCGCGTGTCGTCGGTGCCGGTGCCGGAGGCGGCGGATTTTCCGGAGCCGGGCTTCGGCGGCTCGACGACCTCTTCCCGGCCCGGCCGCAGCCGCGCCGAGACCACGATGTAGACCACCGCGAGCACGAAGACGACGATCGCGGTCCAGACGTTCAGCCGCAGGCCGAGGACATGGTGGGCTTCGTCGACGCGCATGTACTCGATCCACCCGCGGCCCGCGCAGTAGGCGGCGACGTACAGCGCGAACGCCCGGCCGTGTCCGAGCCTGAAGCGGCGGTCCGCCCAGATGACCAGCAGGGCGACACCGATGCACCACAGGGACTCGTAGAGGAATGTCGGGTGGTACAGACCCGCCTCGCGGTTCGCGCCCTCGGTGATCTTGAGGGCCCAGGGCAGGTCCGTCGGCTTGCCGTACAGCTCCTGGTTGAACCAGTTGCCCCAACGGCCGATCGCCTGGGCGAAGGCGATACCGGGTGCGATGGCGTCCGCGTACGCCGGGAGCGGGATGCCCCGTCGGCGGCAGGCGATCCAGGCACCGACCGCGCCGAGGGCGATCGCACCCCAGATACCGAGGCCGCCCTCCCAGATCTTGAACGCGTCGACCCAGTTCTCACCGTCGCTGAAGTACAGCTGATAGTCGGTGAGCACGTGGTACAGGCGACCGCCGACGAGACCGAACGGCACCGCCCAGACGGCGATGTCGGCCACCGTGCCGGCTTTGCCGCCGCGGGCGATCCAGCGCTTGTTGCCGTACCAGACGGCAACGAAGACGCCGATGATGATGCAGAAGGCGTAGCCGCGCAGCGGAACCGGTCCGAGATTGATCACACCGGTCGACGGGCTGGGAATGTAGGCAAGGTCCATGGCAGGTCCGACGCTACCTTGCCGGGCAGGACCCGTCGCAACCCACCCGGCAACGTCTGCATAACGAGCAGTCGAACGGCACCGTCCCTCACCGGACGCGGCACGGGACCGGCAAGGGCGCCCCAGGACGCCGTGAAGTGGCTTCCCGGCCTCTCAGGATCCGGCCGGACTCGGCTGTGCCGTACCCGGCTGCTTCCCCTTGTTCGCCTCGGTCACCCACTTCTTCAGGTTCTCCGGGGAGATCGGCTCGCCGTCCTTCTGCGGGAAGACGGACTCACCGTTGAGCAGCACCGTCGGGGTGCCGCTGAAGTCGCTGTTCTGGAAGACCTCCGACGACTTGTTCACCCAGTCGTCGTACGTTCCCCGCTCCACACACTTGCGGAATCCGGGTGTGTCCAGTCCTTCGACCTTCCCTGCGAGCTCAATGAGCTTGTTGTTGTCCGCGAAGGCGTCGTCCGGCTCCGGTGGCTGGTTCTGGTACAGCACATCGTGGTACGGAACGAACTTCCCGGCGTCCTGGGCGCACGCTGCCGCATTGGCCGCGCGCAGGGAGCCGGTGCCGCCCAGGTTCCGGTCGATGATCGTGGCGAAGTGGTAGTCGACCTTGAGCTGTCCGGAGTCCGTCAGCTCGTGGACGGCGTCCCGCAGGACGTTCTCGAACTGGGCGCACACCGGGCAGCGGAAGTCCTCCCAGACCGTGAGCGTGGACGGCGCGTCGCTCGCGCCGGCCGGGATCGCGAGCCGCTCCTCTCCCTGGGCGCCGCTGGGCGCAACGACCGGGCCCGCCTGGGACGAGGGGGTGGGCTCGTCCCCGGTGTTGGCCGCGATCACACCCACGACGGCGGCCAGACCGAGCACGCAGACCACAGCCGCGGACACGATCAACAGGCGTCGTCGTCTCTCGCGTGCCTGCTTCAGCTCGCGCTCCTGCTGGAGCCGCTCTCGCGCGGCCCGCTTCCCGTCACGGTTGTTCTCGCTCACGCCCACAGCAACGAACCGGGGAGGCACGTATGTGCCTCCCCGCCCGAGGTCCACCCGTAAGGGTGAGCGGAATGCGGCCGGAACCTGCCGGGCCCTCAGCGCTTGCGCACGCCCTCGGCGAGCTCGCCCGCCAGTGTCCTCACGGCGGCGATACCGGCCGCGTGGCCGTCCGCGTCGAGCAGGCGCTTGACGAAGGCCGAGCCGACGATGACGCCGTCGGCGAAGCCCGCGACCTCGGCGGCCTGTTCTGCGTTGGACACCCCCAGCCCGACGCAGACGGGCAGATCCGTCGCGGCGCGGGTGCGCCCGACCAGATCCTGGGCCTGGGCGCCGACCGATTCACGGGTGCCGGTGACACCCATCAGCGAGGCGGCATAGACGAAGCCGGAACCCGCCGCCGTGATCTTCGCCAGCCGTTCGTCCCTGCTGCTCGGCGCGACGACGAAGACCGTGGCGAGGCCGTGCTTGTCCGCGTGCTCGCGCCACACGGCGGACTCCTCGACCGGAAGATCGGGCAGGATGCAGCCCGCGCCGCCCGCCTCGGCGAGCTCGGCCGTGAAGCGCTCGATGCCGTACCGGTCGATCGGGTTCCAGTAGGTCATCACCAGGACCGGCTTCCCGGTGGCCTCGTGCGCCTCGCGAACCGTACGCATGACGTCCGCGATTCTGACCCCGCCCCGCAGGGCGATGTCGTCGGCGGTCTGGATGACGGGGCCGTCGAGGACCGGGTCGCTGTGCGGCAGACCGACCTCGACGATGTCCGCACCGCCGTCGAACGCGGCCCTGACCGCCTCGATGCCTCCGTCCACGGTCGGGAAACCGGCCGGGAGGTACGCGATGAGCGCTGCCCGGTTCTCGGACTTCGCACGCGCCAGGGTGTCGCTCAGCAGCCGAATGTTCCCGCTCACTTGGCGTCCCCCTCGATCTCGGCGATCTCGCCCGCCGCGTCGGCCTCGACGGCAGCGTCGGCCTCTGCTTCGTACAGCCCGAAGTAGCGGGCGGCGGTGTCCATGTCCTTGTCCCCGCGGCCGGACAGATTGACGACGATCAGTCCGTCCGTGCCGAGCTCCTTGCCGATCTCCAGCGCACCGGCCAGCGCATGCGCGGACTCGATGGCCGGGATGATCCCTTCCGTGCGGGAGAGCAGCCGCAGCGCCTGCATCGCGGCGTCGTCGGTCACCGCCCGGTACTCACCGCGCCCGCTGTCCTTGAGGTACGAGTGCTCCGGGCCGATGCCCGGGTAGTCGAGCCCGGCCGAGATCGAGTACGGCTCGGTGATCTGGCCCTCGTCGTCCTGGAGGACGTAACTGCGCGAGCCGTGCAGGATGCCCGGCTCACCGGCGGTCAGCGTGGCCGCGTGCTCGCCGGTCTCGACGCCGTGGCCCGCGGGCTCGCAGCCCACGAGCCGTACGCCGGTGTCCGGGATGAAGGCGTGGAACAGGCCGATGGCGTTGGATCCGCCGCCGACACAGGCCACCGCGGCGTCCGGGAGGCGGCCCGCCCGCTCCAGGATCTGGCGGCGGGCCTCCACACCGATGACCCGGTGGAAGTCGCGCACCATGGCCGGGAAGGGGTGCGGGCCCGCGACCGTGCCGAAGAGGTAGTGGGTGTGGTCGACATTGGCGACCCAGTCGCGGAACGCCTCGTTGATGGCGTCCTTGAGCGTGCGGCTGCCGGACTTCACCGGGATGACCTCGGCGCCGAGCATGCGCATCCGGGCGACGTTCAGCGCCTGGCGCTCGGTGTCGATCTCCCCCATGTAGACGGTGCAGTCGAGGCCGAAGAGCGCGCACGCGGTCGCGGTGGCGACGCCGTGCTGCCCGGCGCCGGTCTCGGCGATGACCCGGGTCTTGCCCATGCGCTTGGTGAGCAGGGCCTGCCCCAGCACATTGTTGATCTTGTGGGAGCCGGTGTGGTTGAGGTCCTCGCGCTTGAGGAAGACCCGCGCTCCGCCCGCGTGTTCGGCGAAGCGGGGGACCTCGGTCAGGGCGCTGGGGCGCCCCGTGTAGTTGACGAGCAGATCGTCGAGCTCGGCCGCGAACGCGGGATCGGCCTTGGCCTTGTCGTACTCGACGGCCACCTCGTCGACGGCGGCGACGAGCGCCTCGGGGATGAACTTGCCGCCGAAGTCCCCGAAGTAGCCCTTGGCGTCGGGCACCAGGCCCTCGGGGTCGGGAATGAAGTAGTCGCTGGGCATGCCAGAACTCCTTGTGAGCTGAAAGCCGGAAGAAGTGATGGTGATGACGTGTGATCGCTGAGCGCGTGGCTCAGCGACGCCATCGCATGCCGTTGACCTGGCCGGGCTCGTCGCCGATGACATACCGGACACGTCGTCCGTGCACCCGCCGCGCCGGGGCCCGGCAGCCGCGGGGGCGGCAGCCGCGCGCCAGGGGCGCGTGCGGCAGGCGTGCCGGGGCAGCCGCTCCGGCCGGGCGACGAAAACCCGGCCGGGTGGCGGATGCGCGACGGACGACGGAGGTCATGGGTGGGGCTCAGCCTCTCCCGTGCCGCAGGGCCGGGTGGGCGCCGGCGGCGACCAGATCGGCCACGGCGGCCTTCGGGTCACGACCGGTGACCAGGGATTCCCCGACCAGGACCGCGTCGGCGCCTTCATTGGCGTACGCGATCAGGTCGTGCGGGCCGCGGATGCCGGACTCGGCGACCTTGACGATGCCCGCCGGGATCTCGGGTGCGACCTGTTCGAACGTGGCGCGGTCCACCTCGAGGGTCTTGAGGTTGCGCGCGTTGACACCGATGACCTTGGCCCCGGCCTCCACGGCCCGCTCGGCCTCCTCCTCGTCATGGACCTCGACGAGGGGGGTGAGGCCGATCGACTCGGCCCGCTCGATCAGTGAGACGAGTGCCTCCTGGTCGAGTGCGGCGACGATCAGCAGGGCCAGGTCGGCGCCGTACGCGCGAGCCTCCCACAGCTGGTACGAGGTGACGATGAAGTCCTTGCGGAGCACCGGGATGTCCACCCTGGCCCGCACGGCCTCGAGGTCCGCGAGCGAGCCGCCGAAGCGGCGCTGTTCGGTGAGGACGGAGATGACGGCTGCGCCGCCCGCCTCGTAGTCGGCGGCGAGTGCGGCCGGGTCGGCGATCGCGGCGAGCGCGCCCTTGGAGGGGCTGGAGCGCTTCACCTCGCAGATGACCTTGACGCCCTCGCCACGCAGCGCGGCGATGCCGTCCTTGGCCTGGGGCGCCTTGGCGGCACGCTCCTTGAGCTCCTCGAGGCTGACCCGCGCCTGCCGCTCCGCGAGGTCCGCGCGCACGCCTTCGATGATCTCGTCGAGCACACTCACGCGAGCGGCCCCCTTCCGGGAGGTTGATGGTGGATCACTGTCAGCAATGTCGATGGTATCCGTAGGAGGGCGTAGGCCCCGCATCCGGTTGACGGGCGTCCCACTACCTGGAACCGCTTACTGCGGGTCATGGGGCGAGGACCGCCCCGAACGGAAGATTTCTGACGACGGTGAAGACCAGCAGAATTCCTCCCAGACCCCACCACCAGACGGGAGCGAGGCCGATCCGCAGGGGCCGGTCACGCGCCGAGCGCACGAGCCAGAGGGCCCAGAGCACGGCGAAGATCCCGTAGCCGGCGGTGGCGAGGGCGTTGGCGCCCAGTGCCGCGCCGAGATCGCCATGGGCGAAGGCATGGGCGCTGCGCAGGCCGCCGCAGCCGGGACAGTAGATCCCGGTGATCCGCAGCAGCGGGCAGACGGGGTAGTGGCCGGGCTCGTTGGGGTCGACCGTGCCCACGTAGGCGAAGGCGGCGACCACACCCGCCATGGTGGCCAGTGGCGAGGCGAGCCGCCGCGCGAGCGGGACGGAACCGCCCCCGGGCCGCCCCGGCGCGAGGTCGGGTGCCGGGCCGGGCACGGAGCCGGGATCGGAGGCCACCCGGAACCACGGCCCGGCGTCGTGCCCGGTGCCGGACGTGGGTACGGGTGCGGGCCCCGTCACGGAGGGCTCGTCCGGGACAGCGGCGGCGGCAGGAATGGCATCCACCCAGTAATTGTCCCCCGGGCATGCCGAGAGGCGCAGCCCGGGCTCGCCGGACTGCGCCTCGCTCGGAGCGCTCAGGGGTGCTCGGGGCCCCGCCGGGTCAGGAGGCCGTGGCCTCGGCCGGGGTGGGCTGCGCGACCGGGGCGGCGGACTGCACCCGGATGGCCTGCTGCTTCGGCATGCCGAGTCCCGCGGCCTTCATCGCGAGGCCGACGACGCCGCCGAGCAGGGTCACCGCCATTCCGGCCCAGAAGCCGAGCGGGTTGGCCGCCACCATGAAGCCCCCCGCGATGCAGAAGCCGATGATGGTGATGATGACGCCGGTCCAGGCGGCCGGGGTGTGTCCGTGGCTGCTGCCCGCCATGAATGTGCTCCTCGTCGGTGGTGCGCTGTGGGGTGAGCCGGGCGCTCGTACCCCATTGTCCCGTACGCCCGGGGCTGCCGGGACGTGGGGGTCGTCACTGATCGCGGGTGGGGTCCTCGCCGCGGTCGAGGGCCTTCCACAGCTCCTCGGGCCGGTCCGGATCAGCCACCGGGCGGGCCTTGCGGGCGCCTCCGCCTCCGTCGCGTTCGTAGCGACCGGACATCGCGGGCCAGGACGCGCCGTACCGCAGGGCGAGCACACCCGCGGCCAGGATCAGCAGTCCGGCGGCGGCGCTGACGAACGGCCACGCGGTGTGGGTGAGCGAGTCCACCACGGCCGCACTGTCCCCGGTGGTCCGCCGTGCCTGGTCGTCGAGCGCCGCGGTCCCGGAGACGCTGTCGTACGCGGCGATCGCCACGCCCGCACCGCTGAGGGTGAGCAGGACGGCGACGAGCAGCCGGCCCTTGCCGCGGACCGCGAAGAGCGCGACGAGTGCGGCCAGGCCGACGACGGCGAGTGCGGCCGGCACACCGGTGACGTCGCGGCCGCCGGCCTCCAGCCGCACATCGGCACCGAGCGTCTCTGTCGTGCCCGCGGCCCAGGGCTGACCGGAGGCGAGGAGCACCACGGCGGCGCCGACGGCGCCGAGCAGCAGTGCGGCCGCGAGACCGCGCCGACTGCTCGCGGCGGCCGTGGCGCTCTCGGTACGGGGCTGGGGTACGGATGCAGCACTCACGCACCCCACTATCCCTTATGCGTTCAGTTGCCGTTCAGCCGGTTCGCCGTGTGCACGGCACGCAGCACCGCGGCCGCCTTGTTGCGGCATTCGGCGTCCTCGGCCATGGGATCCGAGTCGGCGACGATCCCCGCTCCGGCCTGCACATAAGCGGTGCCGTCGCGCAGCAGGGCGGTGCGGATGGCGATGGCGGTGTCGGAGTCGCCCGCGAAGTCCAGGTAGCCGACGCAGCCGCCGTACAGTCCGCGCCGGGACGGCTCCAGCTCCTCGATGATCTGCATGGCCCGGGGCTTCGGGGCGCCGGACAGCGTGCCCGCGGGGAAGCAGGCGGTCAGCACGTCGAAGGCGGTACGCCCCTCGGCGACCTTGCCGGTCACGGTCGAGACGATGTGCATGACGTGCGAGTACCGCTCGATCGACATGAAGTCGACGACCTCGACCGAGCCGGGCTCGCAGACGCGGCCCAGGTCGTTGCGCCCCAGGTCGACCAGCATCAGATGCTCGGCGCGCTCCTTGGGGTCGGCGAGCAGTTCCTCGGCGAGCGCCTGGTCCTCCTGCGGGGTGGCGCCGCGCGGGCGGGTCCCGGCGATGGGGTGCACCATGGCGCGCCCGTCCTCGACCTTGACCAGCGCCTCCGGGCTGGAGCCGACGACGTCGAAGCCGCCGTCCTCGTGGGGGAAGCGCAGCAGATACATGTAGGGGCTGGGGTTGGTGGCCCGCAGCACCCGGTAGACGTCGAGGGCGCTCGCCGCGCACGGGGTCTCGAAGCGCTGGGAGGGCACGACCTGGAAGGCCTCGCCCGCGCGGATGCGCTCCTTGATGTCCTCGACGGCGTCCTGGAACTGTTCACCGCTCCACATCGGCCCGGAGTACGGGGGCAGTTCGGACGGCGGCAGGGCGTGCGGCCGGCCGTCGACGGGCCGGGCCAGGTCGGCCTCCATGGCGTCGAGACGGGCCACGGCGTCCGCGTACGCCTCGTCGACGCCCGTGTCGAGGTCGTTGTGGTTGATCGCGTTGGCGATCAGCAGGACGCTGCCGTCCCAGTGGTCGAGGACGGCGAGGTCCGAGGTGAGCAGCATGGTCAGCTCGGGCAGCCGCAGATCGTCCCGGCCGTGCTCGCCGATCTTCTCCAGCCGCCGGACGATGTCGTAGCCGAGGTAGCCGACCATGCCGCCGGTGAAGGGCGGCATGTCCCCGCCGACACCGCCGGGCGTGGGGGGAGTGTGCAGGGCCTCGACCGTGGCGCTGAGCGCCTTGAGCGGGTCACCGTCCGTGGGGACGCCCACGGGCGGGGTGCCGAGCCAGTGGGCCTGGCCGTCGCGGACGGTGAGCGTGGCGGCGGACCGTACGCCGACGAAGGAGTAGCGGGACCAGGACCTGCCGTTCTCGGCGGATTCGAGGAGGAAGGTGCCGGGCCGCTCAGCCGCGAGCTTGCGGTAGAGGCCGACCGGGGTGTCGCCGTCGGCGAGGAGGCGGCGGCTGACGGGGATGACACGGCGGTCGGCCGCCAGCTTGCGGAAGGTCTCGAGATCCATGGCGTACGACCCTACTGGCCCAGCGTCAGCACGTCGGCGTCGAAGCAGGTGCGGTCGCCCGTGTGACAGGCGGAGCCGATCTGGTCGACCTTGACCAGGACGGTGTCGGCGTCGCAGTCGAGCGCGACCGCCTTGACGTGCTGCACGTGGCCGGAGGTGTCGCCCTTGACCCAGTACTCCTGGCGGCTGCGCGACCAGTACGTGGCCCGCCCGGTGGTGAGGGTGCGGTGCAGGGCCTCGTCGTCCATCCAGCCGAGCATGAGCACCTCACCGGTGTCGTACTGCTGGGCGATGGCCGGAACCAGGCCGTCGGCGCTGCGCTTGAGGCGGGCGGCGATGGCGGGGTCGAGTGCACGGGGCGTACTGGTCATGAAGCCATTGTGCCGCGCCCGCACGCCCCGTCCGGCGGTGCGTCCACTGGGCGGACTCGGCGCGACGGCCGTAGGCTGGCCGGCATGTCGACCCATGCCAAGCGTGAACGGCTTCTGCTCGCCGATCTGTTGGAGGCGGCGGGCCCCGAGGCACCGACCCTGTGCGAGGGGTGGAACACCCGTGATCTGGCGGCCCACGTTGTGGTGCGTGAGCGCCGCCCGGACGCGGCCGCTGGGATCTTGCTGAGTCCGCTGAGGAACCGTCTGGAGCGGGTGCAGGCCGAGTTCGCCGCGAAACCGTACGAGGAACTGATCCAGCTGATCCGTACCGGTCCGCCGAGGATGTCGCCGTACGCGATCAAGCAGGTGGACGAGGGGGCGAACACGGTCGAGTTCTATGTGCACACCGAGGACGTACGGCGGGCCCAGCCCGACTGGACCCCGCGGGATCTCGACCCGGTCTTCGCGGACGCACTGTGGTCCCGGCTGGAGAGGGCCGCCAGGCTCCTCGGGCGCAAGGCACCGGTGGGCGTGGTGCTGCGCCGCCCCGACGGCCAGACGGCCGTGGCCCACCGTGGCGCTCCGGTCGTCACGGTGACCGGCGAGCCCGGTGAGCTGACGATGTTCGCCTTCGGGCGGCAGGACGCGGCCAGGGTGGAGCTCGAGGGCGACAAGGACGCGATCGCCAGGATCGGCACGGCCCAGCTGGGGATGAGCGGGCTGTAGCCCGTCAGGAGGGCGGCAGGATCGCCGGGGTGACCGGGCCCGGGTGGTCCGGGGCGAGGGCCTCGGCGATCCGGCCCATGATCGTCTCGGCGCTGTTGCGCTCCGGGGTCCTGGGCCCGTGCGTCGTCGCGACCGCGATGGCCAGACGTTCGGCGGGGAGATAGCCCTGCGCGGCGGCGTACCCGGAGAACGACGGGTTCTGGACGACCCAGCCGTTCACCACGAGTACGCCGATGCCGAAGTGCCCGGCTCGGGTGTTGGTGCGGCAGACCGTGGCAGGGCACTTCTTCGTGGCCTTGCCGAGGCCGACGGTGCCGGGGTCGAGCTGGGTCCGGAACGCGGCAGGCGAGAGCAGCTCCCCCGAGCCGATGGCGGTCGCAGAGCGGGCCAGGTCGCAGATGTTCGTTGTCTGCACGGCACCGGGAGCCGTGGTCCAGGACGGGTTCCAGAAGGTGGACTCCTCGTACTTTCCCCGTTCGGCGGTGAAGGCGTGCAGCACCGGTCCGGGGATGTCCGGGGTGAAGCTGTTACTGGTGTTGTCCAGGCCCAGGGGCCCCATCACGCGCTGCTCCAGCAGGTCGTCGAGCGGCGTTCCGGTGATCTTCGCCAGAGCAGCGCCGAGGAGCTGGAAGTTCGCGTGGGAGTAGCTCCAGTTGGTGCCCGGCTCGTACAGGAGAGGACGGCTGGTCGAGTAGTCCACCGTTTCCCCGGACGTCCACTGGCGGAAGGGGGCGGCCTCCAGCGCGGCGACGAACGCGGGGTCGGTGACGTAGTCGGCGAGGCCCGAGGTGGAGTCGCCGAGCATCCGCAGGGTGATCTCGTCCGCGTGCGGCAGGTCGGGCAGCCACCGGGAGACGGGGTCGTCGAGTCCGACCTTCTTCTCCTCCACCAGTTGCATCAGGACGGTGCCCATGTAGGCGATCGCCACCGATCCCGAGCGGAAGTGCATGGCGGGTGTGGCGGGGACTCCGGTCATCGACTCCCCCAGGCCCGCCGTGACGACCTCCTCGCCCTGCCTGGTGACCCGCAGCAGCACGGAATTGAGCCCCAGCTCCTTCTTGGCGCTCTCGGCGATCCGCAGGACCTCGCGGGACGGTCCGTCCGTGGGTTTCGGGGAACTGACGCAAGGCCGCCCGTTGCCCGGTGCGGAAGGGGCGGGGGCGGCCGCGTCGGCAGTGGCAGTGGCCTGGAGGCTCGCGGCCACGAGCGTCCCGGCCAGGAGAAGTGTGGCGGACCACATGCGTCCCATACGGACATTGTCGACCAATCGGCCGGACCGAGCCATGCCGGTGGGGAACCGGCGGGCTCAGCGTGCGGGACACGGCTCCCCGGCGGCATCGGCGGCGAGATGGCGCTCCCACGTCGCACGGGTGTTGGGGATCGCCGGATCGGCCAGCAGCTTCAGCACGTACGCGGCGTGCAGCCGGGCCCACGGGGTGGACGAGGCGGCCAGCGTCTCCAGACCGGCGCGCAGCGAGGGGCTGTCCACCGCGCGTGCGACGCCCACGTAGTGCCGGTCCTTGCACCGGTAGGGGCGGTCCACGACGAGCAGGACGAGCGCGGCCAGGCGCGCTCGTGTCGTCTCGTCCGGCCGCGCGCGCGTGAGACTGCGCAGGACTTGCTCCTTCGTGCCCCAGTCCTTGGCATGAGCGGTCCACTCCTGCGGGTGGCGGGCCTCCCACTCGAGCAGGTTCAGTGCGTAGGGGAGCCGTGGCGGCCGCACGAGTTCGGTGACCTCGTGCAGGCCGGACCAGAGGCCGCCCGGAAGCAGGTGCCTGCGCGCCCGGTACCTCCTCATGGAGTGCCGGAACCGCAGCCGGCGACGGTGCCCGCGCGGCACCGGCTCGTCGAGGACGGCGTGGAGGGCGATGTGGCGCCGCAGCGCCGCCGCATGCTCGGCGGGATCCTCGGACACGAGTCCGCGGGTCCAGCCGAGCCGGCGGTCCCAGGAACTCCTCACCTTCCGGTCACCGGACGGGGTGCCCGGCGTCCCGGAGGGCTTCCTTGACCTGCCCTATCCGCAGATCGCCGAAATGGAAGACCGATGCCGCGAGGACCGCGTCCGCACCCGCCGCGACGGCCGGCGGGAAGTCGGCGAGCTTGCCCGCACCGCCGGAGGCGATGACGGGGACCGTGACGTGCTTCCGCACGGCGGCGATCATCTCGGTGTCGTAGCCGTCCTTGGTGCCGTCCGCGTCCATCGAGTTGAGCAGGATCTCGCCCGCGCCCAGTTCGGCGGCCCGGTGGGCCCACTCGACGGCATCGATGCCGGTGCCGCGGCGGCCGCCGTGCGTGGTGACCTCGAACGTGCCCCCGGGCGTGCGGCGGGCGTCCACCGACAGCACGAGCACCTGGCGGCCGAAGCGCTCGGCGATCTCCTGGATCAGCTCGGGGCGGGCGATGGCCGCCGTGTTGACTCCGACCTTGTCGGCGCCGGCCCTCAGCAGCTTGTCGACGTCGTCCGCCGAGCGGACGCCGCCGCCCACCGTGAGCGGGATGAAGACCTGCTCGGCGGTGCGGCGCACCACGTCGTACGTCGTCTCGCGGTCGCCGGACGATGCCGTGATGTCCAGGAAGGTCAGCTCGTCGGCGCCCTCGGCGTCGTACAGCTTGGCCATCTCGACCGGGTCGCCCGCGTCCCGAAGGTTCTGGAAGTTGACCCCCTTGACCACCCGGCCGTTGTCCACGTCCAGGCAGGGGATGACTCGGACCGCCAGGGTCATGCCGCTCCTCCGAATTCTCCGGCGGGCCGGATCGCCTCGACCTCGACCTCGACGACCAGGCGCGGGTCCACGAGGCCGGAGACGATGAGCATCGATGCGGCGGGCCGCACAGCGCCGAACAGCTCCTTGTGGGCCCGGCCCACCTCGTCCACGTCACGGGCGTGCGTGAGGTACATCCGCGTGCGCACCACGTCCCCGGTGCCGAGGCCGAGCTCCTTCAGCGCGTCGAGAGCGACGTTGAAGGAGTTGACCGCCTGCTCGTAGGGACCGCCGTCGGCGAACACGCCGTCGATCACCGACGTACAGCCGGAGACCAGCACCATGCCGTTCGGCAGCTCGACCGCCCGGGAGTACCCGAAGGCCTCCTCCCAGGGACCGCTGCCGGCGACGCGGCGGACGGCGTCGCTCATCGCGACACCGCCTCGAGCGCCTCTTCGAGGGTGAACGCCTCGGCGTAGAGCGCCTTGCCGACGATCGCGCCCTCCACCCCCTGCGGGACCAGCTCGGCGATCGCGCGCAGGTCGTCCAGCGACGAGACACCGCCGGAGGCGACGACGGGCTTGTCGGTGGCCTCGCAGACATTGCGCAGCAGCTCCAGGTTGGGGCCCTGGAGGGTGCCGTCCTTGGCGATGTCGGTGACGACGTACCGGGCGCAGCCCTCGGAGTCGAGACGGGCCAGCGTCTCGTAGAGGTCGCCGCCGTCACGGGTCCAGCCCCGGCCGCGGAGCGTCGTGCCGCGCACGTCGAGACCGACCGCGATCTTGTCGCCGTGCTCGGCGATGACCTTGGCGACCCACTCGGGGGTCTCCAGGGCGGCAGTGCCCAGGTTGACGCGGGTGCAGCCGGTGGCGAGGGCCGCGGCGAGCGAGGCGTCGTCGCGGATGCCGCCGGACAGCTCGACCTTGATGTCCATGGCCCCGGTCACCTCGGCGACCAGATTCCGGTTGTCGCCGGTCCCGAACGCCGCGTCGAGGTCCACCAGATGCAGCCACTCGGCCCCCGCGCGCTGCCAGGCGAGGGCGGCCTCCAGCGGGGAGCCGTAGGAGGTCTCCGTACCGGACTCTCCGTGGACGAGCCGGACGGCCTGGCCGTCGCGGACGTCCACGGCGGGAAGGAGTTCAAGCTTCTGAGCCATGATCAGAGGGTCTCGATCCAGTTGGTGAGGAGCTGGGCGCCGGCGTCGCCGGACTTCTCGGGGTGGAACTGGGTCGCCCACAGGGCGCCGTTCTCGACGGCCGCGACGAACGGCTCGCCGTGAGTCGCCCAGGTGACCCTGGGGGCGCGCATCGCGGGGTTGGTGATCTCCAGGGACCATTCGTGCACGGCGTACGAGTGCACGAAGTAGAAGCGGGCGTCGGCGTCCAGCCCGGCGAACAGTTCGCTGTCCTCGGGAGCCTTGACGGTGTTCCAGCCCATGTGGGGGACGACCGGTGCCTTGAGCGGCGTGACCGTGCCGGGCCACTCGTCGAGACCGTCCGTCTCGACCCCGTGCTCGATACCGCGCTCGAAGAGGATCTGCATGCCGACGCAAATGCCCATGACCGGCCGGCCGCCGGAGAGCCGGCGGTCGACGATCCAGTGACCGCGCGCCGCCGTCAGCCCCTCCATGCAGGCGGAGAAGGCCCCGACGCCGGGGACGAGGAGTCCATCGGCGTTCATGGCCGTGTCGAAGTCACGGGTGATCTCGACGTCCGCGCCGACGCGGGCAAGGGCCCGCTCGGCCGACCGGACGTTGCCGAAACCGTAGTCGAAGACGACGACCTTCTTGCGCTCGGTCATGACCACACGTCCAGGCGCAGGACGCCCGCGGCGAGACACAGCGCGGCGCCGATGGAGAGCAGCACGATCAGGCCCTTGGGCATCTGCTGCCTGGCGAAGGAGATGATGCCGCCGACCAGGAAGAGCCCGACGACGATCAGCAGGGTGGAGAGTCCCGTCACGGTTACAGCGCACCCTTCGTCGAAGGCAGGATTCCGACGGCGCGCGGGTCGCGCTCGGAGGCGTACCGCAGGGCCCGGGCCAGCGCCTTGAACTGGCACTCCACGATGTGGTGGGCATTGCGGCCGTACGGCACATGGACGTGCAGCGCGATCTGCGCCTGGGCGACGAAGGACTCCAGTATGTGCCGGGTCATCGTCGTGTCGTAGGCGCCGATCATCGGCGCCATGTTCTCCGGCTCGGTGTGCACGAGGTACGGACGGCCGGAGAGGTCCACGGTCACCTGGGCGAGCGACTCGTCCAGGGGCACGGTGCAGTTGCCGAAGCGGTAGATCCCCACCTTGTCGCCGAGGGCCTGCTTGAAGGCGGCGCCCAGCGCGAGGGCGGTGTCCTCGATGGTGTGGTGGGAGTCGATGTGAAGGTCGCCGTCGGTCTTGACGGTGAGGTCGAACAGACCGTGGCGGCCGAGCTGGTCCAGCATGTGGTCGTAGAAGCCGACCCCGGTCGACACATCGACCTTTCCGGTGCCGTCGAGATTGATCTCGACGACGACGGAGGTCTCCTTCGTGGTGCGCTCCACGCGCCCTACGCGGCTCATGCGCTCTGCTCCTTCTTCAACTCACGGACCGCGTCGAGGAACGCGTCGTTCTCTTCGGGGGTGCCGGCAGTGACCCGCAGCCACCCCGGTACGCCGTTGTCACGGACGAGGACACCCCGGTCGAGGATCTTCTGCCACATGTCATGGGAGTCGTCGAAGCGTCCGAACTGGACGAAATTGGCGTCGGACTCGGTCACTTCATAACCGGCCGCGCGCAGCTCGGCGACCAGCCGGTCCCGCTCCTCCTTGAGCTGCTCGACGTACTTCAGCAGCGTATCGGTGTGCTCCAGGGCGGCCAGCGCCGTGGCCTGGGTGACGGCGGAGAGGTGGTACGGCAGCCGTACGAGCTGGACCGCGTCGACCACGGCCCGGTGCGCGGCGAGATAGCCGAGGCGCAGCCCCGCCGCGCCGAAGGCCTTGGACATGGTCCGTGAGACGACCAGATTCGGCCTGCCCTCGATCAGCGGCAGCAGCGAGGGACGGTGGCTGAATTCGACGTACGCCTCGTCGACGACCACCAGCGACGGCCTGGCCTGCTGGGCGGCGTCGTACAGGGCGAGAACCGTTGCGGCGTCGACGGCGGTCCCCGTCGGGTTGTTGGGGGACGTGATGAAGACGACGTCCGGCCTGTGCTGTGCGATGGCCGCCGCGGCCGCCGGTACGTCGATGGTGAAGTCGTCGTTGCGGGGTCCGGAGAGCCAGCCGGTACCGGTGCCTCGGGCGATCAGACCGTGCATCGAGTACGAGGGCTCGAAACCGATGGCCGTACGGCCCGGGCCGCCGAAGGTCTGCAGCAGCTGCTGGATGACCTCGTTGGATCCGTTGGCCGCCCAGACGTTCTCCAGGGCGACCGGGTGCTTCCCGGTGCGCGTGAGATACCTGGCGAGCTCGGTGCGCAGTTCCACCGCGTCGCGGTCCGGGTAGCGGTTGAGGCCGCGGGCGGCCTCCCTGACCCGCTCCGCGATCCGCTCGACCAGCGGCTCGGGCAGCGGGTAGGGGTTCTCGTTGGTGTTGAGCTGCACGGGTACGGCGAGCTGGGGCGCGCCGTAGGGAGACTTGCCCCGCAGCTCGTCCCGGATGGGGAGGTCGTCGATGCCGACGTCGCTCGTGCTCATGTGCTCCGTGCCCACGCGCTCTGTGCTCACTTGCTTCGTGCTCACTTGCTCTCGGGTACCTTCCTCCCCCACTGCGCTTCGCGCGTGGGGATGGCCCCACCGAACCGTGCCTTCAGCGCCGCGCCGTGCGCCGGAAGGTCCTCCGCCTCCGCCAGGGTCACCACGTGGTGGGTGACCTCGGCGAGCGCATCACGCGTGTAGTCCACGATGTGGATGCCGCGCAGGAAGGACTGGACGGAGAGTCCGGAGGAGTGGCATGCGCAGCCGCCGGTGGGCAGCACATGGTTGGAGCCCGCGCAGTAGTCGCCGAGGGAGACCGGGGCCCAGGGGCCGACGAAGATCGCGCCCGCGTTGCGGACCCGGTTCGCGACTGCGGTCGCATCGGCCGTCTGGATCTCCAGGTGCTCGGCACCGTAGGCGTCGACGACGCGCAGGCCCTCCGCGATGCCGTCGACGAGGACGATCGCGGACTGCTTGCCGGACAGCGCGGGCACGATCCGGTCCTCGACGTGCTTGGTCGCCGCGATCTGCGGTTCCAGCTCCCGCTCGACGGCGTCCGCGAGCTCGGGCGAGTCGGTGACGAGGACGGCCGCTGCCAGCGGGTCGTGCTCGGCCTGGCTGATCAGATCGGCCGCCACGTGGACCGGGTCGGCGGTGGCGTCGGCGAGCACCGCGATCTCGGTCGGTCCGGCCTCGGTGTCGATGCCGATGCGGCCGGTGAAGTAGCGCTTAGCGGCGGCTACCCAGATGTTGCCGGGGCCGGTCACCATGTCGGCCGGCGCGCACCCGTCGGGTCCCGAGGTGCCGTACGCGAACATGGCGACGGCCTGGGCGCCCCCGGCGGCGTACACCTCGTCGACGCCGAGCAGTGCACAGGCGGCGAGGATCGTCGGGTGCGGCAGCCCGCCGAACTCCTTCTGCGGCGGCGACGCGAGCGTGATGGACTCGACGCCCGCCTCCTGCGCCGGAACCGCGTTCATGATCACGGAGGACGGGTAGACGGAACGTCCGCCCGGCGCGTACAGACCCACACGCCCGACCGGCACCCACTTCTCGGTCACCGTGCCGCCGGGAACGACCTGGGTCGTGTGCGTGTCGCGGCGCTGCTCGCGGTGAACGATCCTGGCGCGCCGGATCGACTCCTCCAGGGCCGCCCTGACCGCGGGGTCGAGCTGCTCCAGCGCCTCGGCGAGAGCCTTGGCGGGCACCCGGACCCGCTCCAGCCGCACACCGTCGAACCGCTCCGCGTAGTCGACCAGCGCCGCCGTGCCCCGATGATGCACGTCCTCGCAGATCGGCCGCACCTTCTCCAGGGCGGCCGCCACGTCGAACTCGGCACGGGGCAGCAGGTCGCGCAGGGCGCCGCCGTCCGGGAGGGCGTCGCCGCGCAGGTCGATTCGAGAGATCACGGGTCAATTCTCGCAGACGGACGTCAGGGACCGGTCGCGCGTATCACTGGCTGATACGCGTCTGCCCCCTCTCTGCCACCACCCCTTCATCGAGCGCTTTGCGCCATCCCGCGTGTCACAGAAGTCGTTCATGACCACTAGCGTTCAGTCCGTTACTCAGAGGGAAGAACGGCTGTACGAAACCGGGGAAGCCACCGGGGAAGCGAGGGGGCGGCCTTGACCGAGCCGCAGGGCATCGACATGCCCGACGATCTCACCACGGCCGAAAGGGCCGTGTGGACCTCGTTCGAGAACGGGAGGACCTGCGACCTGCGTGACAGCAGTCCGCTGCTGAACGATCCCTTCTCCGGCCGGCTCTGGGGCCCTGAACGCAGCGTACGCGCCGATGTCATCGCGATGCTGCTGCTCAGCGGCCCGCCCGCGCAGCCCGGCCGGGTGTGCGCGCTCAAGCTGCGCGGCGCGTTCATCACGGGGCGGCTGAAGCTCGCCGGCGGGACGATCGGGCCCTATGTCGAGCTCACGGGCTGCCGCTTCGAGCACGAGCTGGAGTTTCCCGAGGCGAGGTTCACGACCCTGCGCATGGTCGGCTGCGCGATACCCAGGCTGGAGGGCGCCCGGCTGCACACCGAAGGTGATCTCCACATGCCGCGTTGCCGCATCGAGCGGGGGATGCGGCTCACGGACGCCCAGATAGGAACGGATCTGCTGATCAACCAGGTCCAGGTGTGGCCGGACCGCCGGGGCAGGGCGATCGCCGCCGACGGCCTGTCCGTCGGCCAGGACCTGCAGGCCGAGCTGATCGAGACCTATGGAGAGGTCAGTCTGCGGGGCGCCAAGGTGGGCGTGTCACTGAGCCTGCGCGGCAGCCGGCTGAGGGCCGGGGAGGGGCGGCGGGCGCTGAACGCCCCGCAGCTGACGGTGGAGCGGACGCTGTACATGACCCGGGCATGGGTGAATGTCACGGGCGACCCGGGGACCACGCCACCGTTCGGCATATCCGGAGCCGAGGGCGGCCGCACACCCGGCCAGCGTGAGCAGCGCTTCGAGTGCCACGGCGGTGTGCGGCTGGACGACGGGCGCTTCGGTGACGCGGTCGACTTCTACAAGGCCCGCTTCGTGCTGTGCTCCGCCCGGCGCGAGGAGCTGTCGCTGCGCAGGATCGTCACCCCCGAGCTGCGCTTCAACGGGGAGCGGCCGGAGGAGGGACGGGTCGTGCTGAACGGCGCGAAGGTGGTCACCCTGATCGACCTGTCGACGAGCTGGCCGGGGCCGGGCGGGCTCGCGATGGGCGGCTTCGCCTACGAGAACCTCGTCCCCTACAGCCGCTTCCCCCTCGCGCGGCGGCTGGAGTGGGTGGCCGCGGCCACCCCCGAGTACGCACCGGAGCCGTACGAACGGCTCGCCACGGTGCTGCGCAACAGTGGCGAGGACGCGGAAGCGCGCGAGGTGCTGCTCGCCAAGCAGAGGCGCCGCCGCGAGACGCTGCCCCTGGCGGCGAAGCTGTGGGGCTTTCTGCAGGACTGGACGGTGGCGTACGGCTACCGCCCCGGACGGGCCGCGCTCTGGATGGCGGTGCTCTGGGCCGCCGGCGCGGTGGCCTTCTCCAGTCACGATCCCGCGGCCATCAAGCCCGACGAGCACCCGCAGTGGAACGCCGCCCTCTTCGCCCTGGACCTGCTGCTGCCCGTGATCAACCTGGGCCAGGACGGCTACTGGCGGCTGGAGGGCCACTGGCAGTGGGTCGCGGCAGCGCTGGTCCTGCTGGGCTGGATCCTCGCGACGACGGTGGCGGCAGGGGCTTCGAGGCTGCTCAGGCGGGGATGACGGCCGCCCGGGGGAACGGGCCCGGGCCGACCGCGCGGAGACGGGACGGGACGGCCGCGCGGGACGGACCGCGGCCGGGCTCCGCCACCCGAACGCACGGGGACCGGCCCCCCGGGCCCACGCATGGTCGCCGGCACCCGGCACCCGTCCCTGGCCGTGCAGGTACGCGCCAGGTCCGGGCCGGTGCCCGTCCGGGACCGCAGGCGCACAGCCCTGCCCCTCCCGTACCCCCGAGGTCGGCGCACGTACGGCGGCGACGCGCCCGCCGAGAGCGCAGGCCGCAGCCAACGCCTCGGCTGCGGCCGGCGACGGTGCCCGGGTCGACGGGTCGAGACTGCAGGCCCCTGGCGGTCCTGCCGAGAGCGGTCCGCGCGGGTGGCGCGCCCGCCGAACCCGCGCCGAACACGCCGCAACTGGCGCCGGGTTGCGCTCTTCACGCGCCCGCGCACTCCCGCTCCTTTGCGCTTTCTTGACCGATGACAGGACAACCATTCCACCTGCTACCAAAACTTCACAGATGCCCCCTGGCGCTACCCCTACCTGCAGCTTTCAATGGTCCGCACCATGTCTCTGCTCCGTGCCCTGATCAGCACCGCCCGCATGGTCCGACACACCCCGCGGCTCGCCGAAGGGCTGCCCCCGGACGATGCGGTGCTGCTCGACGCGCCCGACGCGCGACTCGGCCCCGCGCTCGTCGCCGCGGCGCTCGGCGACCACGAGCCGGCCGCCGCACTGCTCGCCACCACACGCGACGCGGCCGAATGGGAGAACCGCGACCGCTATGTGACACGGCTCGCGGCGTTCGCGTACAACCGGGGGGACTGGCTGGCCGACTGGCTCGCCATTGCGCCCCGCGACCCGGACGCCCTGCTGGTGAAGGCCGAACTCGCGGTGCGCAGGGCCTGGGAGTCGCCTGCCGGTGCCGAGCGGCTCCGCGAGGTCGGGCCACTGATCGACGCCGCCGCGGAGGCCGGTCCCCGCGATCCGGTGCCCTGGCGACTCGCGCTCGACCACGCTCGCGGCACGCATGTGACGCACACGGAGTTCGAGGCGTTGTGGGAGCAGGCCGTGCGCCGCTCCTCACACCACTACGGCTGTCATGTCGCGGCGCTCCAGTACCTCTCCGCCGTCTGGTACGGCTCGCACCGCGAGTGCTTCGACTTCGCCGAGCGCGCGGCGGAGGACGCGCTGCCCGGCTCGCTGGTGCAGGCCCTCCCCGTGCGTGCCGCGTTCGCGCTGCTGCTCAGCGGCGAACCGAGCGCCGTACTGGCCGACCGGATGGACGCCGCGGCCGATCTGGCGATCGCGCTGTCTGGTGAGTACGCAGCGGGCGACCCCTGGCCTGCAGAGGTGCGCAATCTCCTGGTGTACGTACTCATCGCCCGTCGGCGGTGGACGGAGGCACTGGACCAGTTCCGGCTCATCGGACCGTACGCGGCCTCGTTCCCCTGGAACTGCCTGACGGACGATCCGCTCGGCCGGTTTCTGGAGGCACGGGACGGCGTACGGATCGAGGTGGCGTCGGCAACACCGATCAGGCAGTCGCAGGCCGGTTCGCACGGCCGGCCGGGGCCGCTCGGTCCGATCCGTAGACGGGCAGGGCGGAGCCCGTCCGGCGGCCATTACGCTTGACCGCTGTGACCACCGCTCGCCTGCCCCTCTTTCCGCTCAACGCGGTACTTTTCCCGGGCCTCGTCCTGCCGCTGAACGTCTTCGAGGAGCGATATCGCGCCATGATGCGCGAGTTGCTGAAGACCGACGAGTCCGAACCCCGCCGGTTCGCCGTGGTCGCCATCCGCGACGGCCGCGAGGTGGCGCCGACAGCGCCCGGGATGCCGGACCAGACCGCGCTGCCGGAGAAGGGCCCGGCCGCGGGCTTCGGCCCGGACGTCATCCAGGCATTCCACAGGGTGGGGTGCATCGCGGACGCGGCGACGATCCGCGAGCGTGAGGACGGCAGTTTCGAGGTGCTGGCCACCGGCACAACCCGGGTCAAACTCCTCTCCGTCGATGCAGGCGGGCCCTTTCTGACCGCCGAACTCGAGGAGATCCCCGAGGAGTCGGGGGACGAGGCGGGGACACTCGCGGAAGGTGTGCTGCGGGCGTTCCGGACCTATCAGAAGCGGCTGGCAGGTGCACGGGAGCGCTCGCTGTCGACCGGGGCCGAGCTGCCGGACGAGCCGTCGGTCGTGTCGTACCTGGTGGCCGCCGCAGCGGTGCTGGACACCCCGGCGAAGCAGCGGCTTCTCCAGGCGCCGGACACCGCGACGCGGCTGCGCGAGGAGCTGAAGCTGCTGCGCTCCGAGACCGCGGTCATACGTCATCTTCCGTCGCTGCCGGCGGTCGACCTCACACGCTCGCCGACGAGCCCCAACTGATCCGGGCACGGCGGGGGACGAACGACCGACGAGCACGAACACACGAACGAGCACGAACCGGCCCGGACGAAGACCGGCGACGAGGGACGACGAGGAACGAGGACTGTGGCGAAGAAGCCCAGGAAGCAGGGCGGGACGCCGGCGACGGTGGCACTGACGGCTGCGGGTACGGAATTCACCGTCCACGCCTATGAGCACGACCCGGGCTCGCCCTCGTACGGCGAGGAGGCCGCGGAGGCCCTCGGCGTGTCCCCCGAGCGGGTCTTCAAGACCCTCGTGGCCGATGTGGACGGCGAGCTCACCGTCGCCGTCGTCCCGGTCGCCGGGCAACTGGACCTGAAGGCCCTGGCCACCGCGGTCGGCGGCAAGCGCGCGGCCATGGCCGACCCTGCGGCGGCGGAGCGGACCACGGGCTACGTCCGGGGCGGCATCTCGCCCCTGGGCCAGCGCAAACGCCTCCGCACGGTCCTCGACTCCTCGGCCTGCACCCACCCGACCATTTGCGTCTCGGCCGGCCGCCGCGGCCTGGAGGTGGAGCTCTCGCCCTCCGATCTGGCGGCCCTGACGGGCGCGGTACTGGCTCCGATCGGCCGGGTCTAGCCCTCGACGGCGGGCGCTTCCTTCGATACGACCGAAGGACCGAGGACGAGTCGAGCCCAGGGGGCCAGATGTCCAAACGCACCCGCAAGCGGAAGTGGCGAATCCGGAAGCATCGCGCGAATCACGGCCGCCGGCCCGCGTAACGGCGAGGAGCGTTTGGGGCGCCCTCTGGCGTCTGCGGCGCACCCTCTCCCCGTCCCTGCGGCCCGTGGGTCCGCGGACCGGGGCGGGATCATGCCGTCCCGGTCAGCGCTGGTCCTCGCCCCCGAGCGGGGACGGCCAGTCCGGCTCCGGGTCGCGGGGAGCGAAGAGGGCGGTCAGCGCCAGGTGGACCACCATGGCGGCGACCGGCCAGGCCAGCAGAGCCGCACGGGAGCGGAGCTGCAGCGGTGCGTCGAAGGTGACGCCCTGCCCCACGGCACGCGCATGGGCGACGACATCGTGCTCAGGGCCGAACCAGTAGCCGATCCCCCATGCCAGCAGCGAGGCCAGCAGCCCGCCGAGCGCGAGTGCGAGGACGAGCGCGATCCCGCCGCGCCGGTTGATCAGGAAGACCAGCAACGCGCTCAGCGCTCCGAAGCCGAGCGCCAGCAGCACGAACGTACCGTCCGCGCCCGCCGCCGCCTCACCCTCGTTCTCAGCGACGAACACCGCCTTGTCCGTGGCGATCAGCCCCACTCGCGGCGCCAGCCAGAGCCACAGCAGGCCGAGCGCCACACCCGCGAGCACCAGGGCCGGCAGGACGAACGCGGCCTGTCGCAGCTCCCTCTTCATGTCCTGCCCTTCTCCGTCCTCGAGATGGAGCGGGTACGGCGGGTTCCAGGGCGCATCGTGCGACGAAGGCTGGTGGGGCGGCGTCAGAGGTGCGGTCACCAGGACATCGTGCCAAACGTCCCTGTGGCGCGCCTCACCGGACCGCGGCCCGCCGGTACGCCCAGGTCGCAACGCACAGTGACGCCACACCCACGACCGCACAGACCGCGAGATCCAGCGCCACGGCGGACCACTGCGGCCGTACGTCGAAGGTGCGCGCCAGGGCCTCGACCCCGTACGTCGACGGAAGCAGGTCACGCGCATACGCGACCGGCTCCGGCAGCCGTCCGGCCGGCAGCACTCCCAGCAGCAGCGCGGCGGACATA
This sequence comes from Streptomyces sp. NPDC043861, assembly GCF_056435905.1. NCBI lineage: Bacteria > Bacillati > Actinomycetota > Actinomycetes > Kitasatosporales > Streptomycetaceae > Streptomyces > Streptomyces sp. NPDC043861. The sequence continues at coordinate 304,710 of NZ_JBWKDP010000005.1, forward strand.
CCCAGCTGACCCAGCAGCGTCGCGAGTTCCTGGCGCGGCGCCAGCAGCCCCAGCGCCGCACCCAGCCCCGCGAGCGCTGCACCCGCGAGCGGGATCACCGCTGCCAGCACCCACAGATGTGTCAGCGGCAGCCCGAAGAGCACCGAGCCGATGACCGCGGTCAGGGCCGTGCCGGGCACGGTGAAGGAGGCGTACGCCCCCGCCGCGCCGAGCACCACCGCCGCGGGCGGAACCGGCAGCGTGGCGTAGTGGTCGAGGCCGCCACCTGCCCTGAGCTGTCCGAAGTACTGGGCGAGCAGATTGAGCGCGACGAACGCCACTACCAGGACGGACGACCCGGCGACAACGGCCCGCGCCTCCGCCCCGCCGTCGACGACACCCCGCATCAGCACCATGATCCCGACGGACTGGAAGGTGGCGACGAACAGCAGCGGGATCCTGGCCACCCGCGCCCGGGACAACTGGGCGCGGTACACCGCCACGAGCGCGGGCAGCAGTCTGGCACGCGGTGCGAGCGGTGCGGCAGCACCGCCGGACCCGGTACGGGCGGGGGCCTCGGTCCCCGGCACGTTCGCGGACACGGCCTCCGCGGGCACAATGCTCACCTGGCGCTGCTCCTGTTCCGTACGTACGGCCTTACTGTGCCACGTTCCGCCCCGCGCACTCCGCACGGCCGCTGCACACGGTCGCGGAGCAGCACCTCGCCCCGGCCGCCGGTGTGCGGCAGCCGGCGTGGGGAGAACCCGTCCACCGCTCGTGGCGAGGTGACGCGGCCGCACGAGCCCACCACGGTCCTCCGGCGCCGGCCGGCGACCGGCAGGTGCACCCGGGACACGCCGTCCGTCACGCCTTCACCAGGCCCTTCGCCGCGTGACCGCCCAGTGCCAGATACACGTCCTCCAGGCTGGGCGTGGCCAGAGTGAAGTCGTCCAGCGCCGCGAACGCCTCGCCGCCGGTCACTGCGGCGACGGCGGCCCGCGCCTCGTCGGGGGCGAGCCGCAGCACCCAACGGCGGCCGGACTCCTGGGCTGAGCCCTGCAGCGCGGCGACCTCCGGAACGTCCAGTGGCGCCCGCTCGCGCCACACCAGCTCGACGCGCACCTCGCCTGCCACACGCTCCTTGAGTCCCGAGGGCGTGTCGCAGGCGATGACCCTGCCGCGTTCCAGCACGGCGACACGGTCGAGCACGGTCTCGGCCTCGATGACATTGTGGGTGACCAGCAGAACGGTCGCCCCGCGCTCCGCCCGACGCCGGTCGACCGCGGCCCAGACCGCACGCCGCGCGACCGGGTCCATGCCGGTGGTGGGCTCGTCCAGCACGAGGACGGGACGCTCACCGACGAGCGTGGCTGCGAAACAGGCCAGCCGGCGCTGCCCGCCCGACAGTTTCTTCAGGGGCCGTCCTGCCAGCTGGGTCAGCCCGAGCTCGTCGAGCACGGTGTCCCGTTCGGCCCGCGCCTCGCGTGCCCCGAGTCCACGGAGCCGCCCCGTTGTCTCCGCGGCCAGCGCGACGGTCAGCTCGTCCAGTGCTGTGGACTCCTGGCCCAGGTAGCCGATCAGCCTGGCCGCGCGCTCGGGGTGGCGCACCAGGTCGTGGCCGAGCACATCGACCGATCCGGAGTCGGGGCGCATCAGCCCGGTGAGCTGGCGGACGAGGGTCGACTTGCCCGCACCGTTGGGGCCGAGCAGTCCGAAGATCTCACCGGCGCGCACGACCAGCGAGATTCCGTCGTTGGCCCGTACCTCGGGGGTCGCGGGAGTGCCCCGCCGGGCGCGCGCGGCGGGATACGTCTTGACCAGATTCCGCACCACGCACACCGTACTCACGAGGGACGAGCCTACGGGGTGTCCGGGGCTACTCCCCCGCGGGGGCGTGTTCCGCAGCTGCCCGGACATCGATCTCACGCCAGAATCCCGCCCTGATCGCATAGCGGTCGTGCTCGTCGATCTGGTCGTCCTTGTGGGCGAGAAGCCCGAAACGGGCCGCGTACCGAAGGAGTTCACCGTCGATGCGATGCGGGATGCGGGGGTACATCGTGGACAGCTTCTGCACGTGCGCGGGGTCCGGCAGTCGTTCCATCCAGCGCCGGGCGAAGACCTGTCCGACCTCGTAGGGATCGCCGCCGACCGTGGTGATGTCCTCCTCGCGGTCGGCCCAGCGCTGCTCGGCGCTGGTGAGCTGGGCGAGGGTCGGCAGGGACGCGGTTTCCGGGGGCTCGCCGAGGGCGCCGCCGCCAGGGCGCTCGATCCAGCCCTTGTCGGAGGACCAGCGCAGGGTGGCTCCGGCCGGGCTCCGGTCCGCCGCTGTGGCCGGGCCGCGCAGGCCCGCGAGGTCCTTGGGAGTGGGGACGCCCTTGACGCCGCTGCCCGCGGTCCCAGCCTGGGCGGCCGCCGCGTCCTCGGCCGTGGCCGGCGTCCCGTTCCGTACCTCCGCCGCCTGGGCACCGGCTCCTTGGGGCCGCTCCGCCGACGCGGCGAGCGCGGACTCGGGCAACGGGGCGGACAGGATCGCCGCGATCTCGGGCCGGGGAGCGGGCGGCGGAGCGCAGACACCACCGAGGTCCTTGGCCCGTACGGCCTGGGTGATCCAGGCCCGGTCGAGGACGCGGCGCTCGTCGGCCTCCGCCACCAGGTCCTCCGACTGGTTGTAGTCGCCGTCGGCGGCCTGCACGGCCCAGAGGTGGACGGCGACCCCGTGTTCCTTGGCGGACATCAGGCCGGGCAGCAGATCGCCGTCGCCTGTCACCAGCACCACGTCCGAGCAGGCGCGATTCCTGGCCAGTTCGGTGAGCTCGGCGTGCATCGCGGCGTCCACGCCCTTCTGAGCCCAACGGCCGTCGCTGCGGGTCAGTGCGCCGAGCCGGACGGTGACCCGCGACATGACCCGCAGCCTGCGGTGTTCGGGCTGGGGTACGCGGTCGGGGGCTCCGTCGAACCAGTAGATGCGCAGAAGTGGGCGTTCCGTGTCGGCCTCGGCACGCTCGCGCAGGGCCTGGATGAGGGCGGCATGGTCGACGGTGATGCGTGAGCGGGCCGGTTCCCCGGCGAGGAGACTCGCGGCGGCGCCCAGAAGATAGCCGGCATCCACCAGGACGACGCAGCGGTCCACGGCGTTCCACCCTCTTTCCGGAACCTCGGGAACGGAAGTTGCTTCGGGTTTCCTTCGAGTCTGCCGGAACGCCGGAAGGTTGACGTCCGGAACTCGATCATCGGCGTGGCGGATCGTGAAGCCGCACGGTAACAGCAGCCCGTTACTCACCGCAATGATCCGAAATGCGTCGCTTGAACCGCTATGTGAGTCTGATTGCGGCCCTGGCCCCTACATCCCACAGGAGGCACCACCATGGCCAAGAACAAGAACCGAGAACGCAAGCCGCAGCCGGGCTCGACCGCCGAGCGCAGCGCCCAGGAGGCCCGGACCTCGTCGATGGAGGCGCAGTCGGAGCGGCGCGACACCCAGATCCCGTCGTCCGGCATGGCCCACAAGGGCCGACAGAAGCGCTTCGGCCACAACTGAGGCGAGACGGCGCGACGCATCGCGTCGACGCATGTGTGAGGGGCGCACCCGTCATTGACGGGTGCGCCCCTCAGATGCGCTGCGGACCTCGGCCGGCGGCTTCTGCCGGGAACTCACGGCCCGGCCGTACGTCCCGGTCGGTTCAGCCCGCCAGGCAGGACGGGCCGAGCAGCACCTTCAGATCGCCGAAGAGCGCGGGGTCGGGCTGGACCCGGTGCCGGTCGAGACGGAGAACGGTGGTCTTGCGGGCGCCCTGGAGCTTGATCCGCACCTCGGTGTTGCCCTTGTGGTGGCCCAGGATCTCGCCGAGCCGGGTGACCATCGGCGGGGTGACCTTGACCGTGGGGATGGTGATCACCACCGGGGCGTTGGTGCCCGCCGACGAGAGGTCGGGGACCATCAGCTCCATCGCGACCAGCCGCGGCACGTCCTCACGCTTGTCGAGCCGTCCCTTGACGAAGACGACGGTGTCCTCGACGAGCTGGGTGGACACCAGCTGATACGTCGCCGGGAAGAACATGCACTCGATGGAGCCTGCGAGGTCCTCCACCGTGGCGATCGCCCAGGCGTTGCCCTGCTTGGTCATCTTCCGCTGCAGTCCGGAGATGATGCCGCCGATGGTGACGACCGCCCCGTCCGCGTGCTCGCCTCCGGTGAGCTGGGAGATCGCCGCATCGGTCTTGTCGGTGAGCACGTGCTCGATGCCGAAGAGCGGGTGGTCCGACACATAGAGGCCGAGCATCTCTCGCTCCTGCGCGAGCAGGTACGACTTCTCCCACTCGATGTCCGAGAACTCGACGTCGAGCCCGAAGCCGGGCTCGTTGCTGTCCTCGTCGCCCATGCCGCCGAAGAGGTCGAACTGTCCCTCGGCCTCCTTGCGCTTGACCGCCACCACGTTGTCGATCATGGGCTCGTGCTGGGCGACCAGGCCCTTGCGGGTGTGGCCCATCTCGTCGAAGGCTCCGGCCTTGATGAGCGACTCGATGGTCCGCTTGTTGCAGACGACCGCCTCGACCTTGTCGAGGAAGTCCGGGAAGGACGAGTACTTCCCCTTCGACTTGCGGCACTTGATGATCGACTCGACCACGTTCTGTCCGACGTTGCGGACGGCGGTCAGGCCGAACAGGATCACGTCGTCGCCCTGTGCCGCGAAGTTGGACTCGGACTCGTTCACATTGGGCGGGAGGACCTTGATGCCCATGCGGCGGCACTCGTTCAGATAGACGGCCGACTTGTCCTTGTCGTCCTTGACCGAGGTGAGCAGCGCCGCCATGTACTCGGCGGGGTGGTTGGCCTTGAGGTACGCCGTCCAGTAGGAGACCAGGCCGTACGCGGCGGAGTGCGCCTTGTTGAAGGCGTAGCCGGCGAAGGGGACCAGCACGTCCCACAGGGCCTGGATGGCCTCGTCGCTGTAGTCCTTCTTGCGCGCGCCTTCCTGGAAGAGGACGAAGTTCTTGGCGAGCTCCTCGGGCTTCTTCTTGCCCATCACACGGCGGAGGATGTCGGCCTCGCCGAGCGAGTAGCCGGCAATGATCTGCGCGGCCTTCTGCACCTGCTCCTGGTAGACGATCAGGCCGTAGGTGACCGCGAGGACCTCTTCGAGCGGCTTCTCCAGCTCGGGGTGGATCGGGGTGATCTCCTGCTGGCCGTTCTTGCGCAGGGCGTAGTTCGTGTGGGAGTTCATGCCCATCGGGCCCGGCCGGTACAGGGCGGACACGGCGGAGATGTCTTCGAAGTTGTCGGGCTTCATCAGCCGCAGCAGCGAGCGCATGGGCCCGCCGTCGAACTGGAAGACGCCGAGGGTGTCTCCGCGCTGGAGCAGTTCGAAGGTGGTGGGGTCGTCGAGCGGCAGGCCCAGGAGATCGATGTCGATCCCCTTGTTGGCCTTCACCATCTTGACGGCGTCGTCCATGATCGTGAGGTTGCGCAGGCCGAGGAAGTCCATCTTCAGCAGGCCGAGCGACTCACAGCTCGGGTAGTCCCACTGCGTGATGGTCACGCCGTCGGTGTGCCGGACCCAGACCGGGACGTGGTCGGTGATGGTCTCGCTGGACATGATCACGCCTGCGGCGTGGACGCCCATCTGCCGCACCAGGCCCTCGACGCCGCGTGCGGTGTCGATGACCTTCTTCACGTCCGGCTCGTTCTCGTACATCCCGCGGATCTCGCCGGCCTCGCTGTAGCGCGGGTGCTGGGGATCGAGGATGCCGGAGAGCGGGATGCCCTTGCCGAGGACGTCGGCGGGCATCGCCTTGGTGAGCCGGTCGCCCATCGCGTACGGGTAGCCCAGCACGCGCGCGGAGTCCTTGATGGCGTTCTTGGCCTTGATCGTGCCGTACGTGCCGATCATGGCGACCTTGTCGGCGCCGTATTTCTCGGTCACGTACCTGATCACCTCGACGCGCCTGCGCTCGTCGAAGTCGATGTCGACGTCGGGCATCGAGATGCGCTCGGGATTGAGGAAGCGCTCGAAGATCAGTCCGTGCGGGATGGGGTCGAGGTCGGTGATGCCGAGCGCGTACGCCACGATCGAGCCGGCCGCGGAGCCACGGCCGGGGCCCACGGCGATGCCCTGCTTCTTGGCCCACATGATGAAGTCGGCGACGACGAGGAAGTAGCCCGGGAAGCCCATCGAGATGATGGTGTCCATCTCGTACTCGACCTGCTTCTGGCGGTCCTCGGGAATGCCTCCGGGGAAGCGCCGCTCCATGCCGCGCAGGGTCTCCTCGCGGAACCACGTGACCTCTGTGTACCCCTCGGGGATGTCGAACTTCGGCATGAGGTTCCGGGCCTCGAACATCCCGGAGGTGTCGACCTGCTCGGCGACCAGCAGAGTGTTGCGGCAGCCCTCCTGCCAGGCGTCGGACGAGTCGATCGCGTACATCTCGTCGGTCGACTTCAGGTAGTAGCCGGTGCCGTCGAACCTGAAGCGGTCGGGGTCCGAGAGGTTCTTGCCGGTCTGGATGCACAGCAGCGCGTCGTGCGCACCGGCCTCGTGCGCGTAGGTGTAGTGCGAGTCATTGGTGACCAGCGGCGGGATGCCGAGCTTCTTGCCGATCTCGAGGAGCCCGTCCCGGACCCGGCGCTCGATCTCGATGCCGTGGTCCATCAGCTCCAGGAAGTAGCGGTCCTTGCCGAAGATGTCCTGGTACTCGGCGGCGGACTTGAGGGCTTCGTCGAACTGGCCGAGACGCAGCCGGGTCTGCAGCTCACCGGAGGGGCAGCCGGTGGAGGCGATCAGACCCTCGGACCACTGGGAGATGGTCTCCTTGTCCATGCGGGGCCACTTCTGCAGCCAGCCCTCGGCATAGGCGTCCGAGGACAGCCGGAAGAGGTTGTGCAGGCCGGTCGCGTTCGCCGCCCAGATGGTCTTGTGGGTGTAACCACCGGAACCGGAGACGTCGTCCCGCTTCTGGTGCGGCTGGCCCCACTGGATCTTCCGCTTGTTCCGCCGGGACTCCGGAGCGACGTACGCCTCGATGCCGATGATCGGGGTCACTCCGGCTTTTTTCGCGGAGTGGAAGAAGTCGTAGGCGCCGTGGAGGTTGCCGTGGTCGCTCATGGCGATGTGCGTCATGCCCATCTCATTGCAGGCATTGAACATGTCCTTGAGCCGCGCCGCACCGTCCAGCAGTGAGTACTGGGTGTGGACGTGAAGGTGCGTGAAGGGCGGCTTGGTCACGGCGGAAGGCCTCCGGAGAACGAGTAGGCACGGTGTTTACCCGGGGGACACCCCCGGTCCCCTCGCTGCGGGCAGTCCGGGGGACAGCCTGGAAGTCTACGGCTCCCCGCTGACAAACGCCGGGCACTCAGGACTACCGTCGGGCGTTGAGCGGAACGGAACCCCGTCCCATTTGTCATGTACCAGGAGGCACCCAGCGATGTCGGTCCACCAGCCCTCGGCGGGCGAGCGCGGCGAGCAGATCCTCGCCGTCTTCGACACTGCCTTCGGCGAACTCCTGGCCGCCGACCCGGCCGCGTTCCGGGTCAAGTTCCGCAAGATGGCGGCGTCCGCCTTCGCCTTCTACCGGGGCACGGCGAGCCTCTTCTACGCCGACCTGGAGCGGGAGCAGAACAGCGGCCCGTACCTGGACGAGCGCACGAGCCGGGTGTGGATCCACGGCGACCTCCACGCCGAGAACTTCGGCACGTACATGGACGCGAACGGCCGGCTGATCTTCAATGTCAACGACTTCGACGAGGCCTACGTCGGCCCCTTCACCTGGGACGTCAAGCGGCTGTCCGCCTCGCTGGCGCTGATCGGCTACACCAAGGCGCTCAGCGACGGGCAGATCGGCGAACTCGTGCAGATCTACGCCGCGGCCTACCGCGAGCGCATCCACTCGCTGGCCACCGGGGCCAAGAACGACGAGGTGCCGCCCTTCACCCTGGACACGGCCGAGGGTCCGCTGCTCGAGGCCCTGCGCAGCGCGCGTGCCCTGACCCGGTTCGGCCTGCTGGACTCGATGACGGAGATCAGGGACCACGAGCGGCGCTTCTCCGAGGGCGGCGGCTCGATCGAGCTCGACGCCGCGACGCGGTACAAGGTGCTGGCGGCCTTCGACGGCTATCTGGAGACGCTGCCCGAGTCGAGCCTCACGCGCCCGGACTCGTACCGGGTGAAGGACGTCGTCGGACGGCGCGGCATCGGCATCGGGTCGGCCGGCCTGCCCTCCTACAACATCCTGCTGGAGGGCAACAGCGACGCCCTCGAGAACGATGTGGTGATCTACATGAAGCAGGCGCAGACTCCTGCGGTGTCCCGGCACATCACCGACGAGCGGGTCCGCGGCTACTTCCAGCACGAGGGTCACCGCACGGTGATCTCACAGCGCGCGCTCCAGGACCACGCCGACCCGTGGCTCGGCTGGACCGAACTGGACGGAGCCGGGCAGCTGGTCGCCGAGGTCTCGCCGTACGCGGTGGACCTGGACTGGTCGGACATCGACGACCCGGCCGAGATCGCGGCGACCGTCGCCGACCTCGGCCGCGCGACGGCCACGATGCACTCCGCGGCCGACGACGAGAGCGGTCACTCGCTGGTGCCGTTCTCCACGGAGCGGGCCATCGACGCGGCGATCGCCGCGGACGAGGACGGCTTCGGCGACCTGCTCGTGGACTTCGCGCACAGCTATGGTGCGCGGGCCCGCGCCGATCATCAGATCTTCGTCGACCTCTTCCGCAACGGGAGGATCCCGGGGCTGCGGTGACACCGCGCGGCAATCAGTCGGCCGTCCGGCCCGACAGGCCGGTCGCTTAGCGGATGCTTACAGCGACCCATGGCAGACTCGTCGGACGATGGATGTATCAGGGACGCGGCTCAGAGGGCTGCGGGCAGCGATCTTCACCGCACTTGTGGTGACGTTGTCCGTGGCCTCCCATGTGCTGCTCACCCAGGTGCCGCTGCCGCTGATGCTCGTCGGCGCGGTCGCCGCCGGGGTGTTCCTGATCGCCTATGCACTCGCCGGCCGCGAACGTGGTTACGGCCCGATCGCCGCGGTACTCGTCCCGCTCGAACTGGCCGCCGACACCGTTTTCACCACCGGCCAGCACGTCTGTTACGGCGCCGCGGGCGGACCCGTCGCAGGGTCCCTGCGCTCGGTCGGTGTGGATGTGCTCTGCGGTGGTGGCGCCGCCGCCCCACCGGGTCCTGCCGTGGCCGACGGCCGGCTGGCTGCCCTGCTCGACTCCCCCGATCCGTCCGTGCCCTGGCTGCTGCTGGCCGCGCACGTCTCGGTCGGGCTGTTCGCCGCCGCCTGGCTGCGGCACGGCGAATCTGCACTCGCGGGACTGCTTCGAGCCGTGGCCACGTCCGCCTTCCGGCCGCTGCTGATCGCGGTCGCGGCCGCAGGAGCGGCCGCCGGCCGCGTGCGCCTGGCGGCCCCGTCCGCCGGCCGGCCGCACTCCGGCCGGACCCGGCTTCTCGTGCACTCCGTGGGACGGAGGGGACCGCCGGTCCAGGCTCTCGCCCTTGCCTGAGAACGCAGTCCCCACCACACCCGACCCCACCCACCGGAGAACGATCATGAGTGCACGCAACAGCCAGGCCAACAAGGCGGCCGCCCGCGAGCGGCTGCGCGCGGAGCGCGAGCGCCAGGCCAAGAAGGACAAGGTCAGGCGGCAGCTCGTCGTCGCCGCCTCGACCGTGGCCGTGCTCGCCGCAGCGGGCGGCGCCGGCTTCCTCATCATGCAGGCCAACAAGCCCACCGCCTGGGAGGCGGCCAAGAGCGCGAAGGTCGTCGAGCCCAAGAACACCGAGGGCGAGAACGGGACGACCGTCGTCATCGGCAAGCCTGCCGCGAAGAAGACCCTGGAGCTGTACGAGGACCCCCGCTGCCCTGTCTGCGCGACCTTCGAGCAGTCCGTCGGCGAGACGCTCAAGAAGGACGTCGACGCCGGCAAGTACAGGATGAAGTACATCGGCGCCAGCTTCATCGACAAGAGCGACAACGGCGAGGGCTCCAAGAACGCGCTCTCCGCCCTGGGCGCGGCCCTCGACGTGAGCCCCGAGGCCTTCATGGAGTACAAGGCGGCTCTCTACTCCGCGAAGTTCCATCCGGACGAGCGCGACGACAAGTTCGCCAAGGACGACTACCTCATCGAGGTGGCGGACTCGGTGCCGGCGCTGAAGGGCAACGCGGCCTTCCAGAAGGCGGTCGAGGACGGCACGTACGACGCCTGGGCGCTGAAGATGTCCGACACGTTCAGCTCCAGCGGTGTCCAGGGCACTCCGACGCTGAAGATGGACGGCAAGAAGGTCACCGCCGAGGGCAGCGACAACGCGCCGATGACGGCGGAGCAGTACAAGGCCGCTCTCGAAAAGGCCCTCAAGGGGTAACACCGCACGGCGTTTGACGAACGGGCAGGCGAACTTTCCTGAATTCGCCTGCCCGTTGGTCCTACCGGTCAGTACGCTGATCGGCCGTGACCAGACTCCCCACAACTCCAAGCCGCCGCTCGGTCGTCAAGGCCGCAGCCGTCACGGCCGTCGCCACCACCGCAGTCGCCGCGCCCGCGCTCGCGGCCGCCTCCTCCGCCAACGCCGCCGAGGCCCAGGACACGGCGGCCTTCCTCCACGGTGTCGCCTCGGGCGACCCGCTCTCCGACGGCGTACTGCTGTGGACCCGGGTGACGCCCTCCCCGGACGCGGTGCCCGGTTCCGGCAAGGGCCCTGACACCGAGGTGAGTTGGGAGGTCGCCGAGGACCGGAACTTCGCCAGGGTCGTCGCCGCCGGCCGGACCACTGCCACCGCAGCCACCGACCACACCGTCAAGGTCGATGTGCGGGGCCTGCGCCAGGCCACCGTCCACTACTTCCGTTTCACCGCCGGCGCCACCGTCTCCCCCGTGGGGCGCACCCGCACCGCCCCTGCCGCGGACTCCACCGCGCCGGGTGTCCGCTTCGGTGTGGTCTCCTGCGCCAACTGGGAGTCGGGCTACTTCTCCGCGTACCGGCATCTGGCCGACCGCGCCGACCTGGACGCGATCCTCCATCTCGGCGACTACATCTACGAGTACGCGACCGGCGGGTACCCGGAGGAGAAGTACGTCGTACGGCAGCACGAGCCCCGGCACGAAATCCTCAGCCTCGCCGACTACCGTGCCCGGCACGGCAAGTACAAGACCGACGCCGATCTTCAGTCGCTGCACGCCGTACACCCGCTCATCGCCATCTGGGACGACCACGAGATAGCCAACGACGCCTGGTCCGGCGGCGCCGAGAACCACACCCCCGGCACGGAGGGCGACTACGCCGCCCGCGCCGCGGCCGCCAAGCAGGCGTACTTCGAGTGGATGCCCGTGCGCGCCTCCACGGAGGGCACGGTCTACCGCCGGCTGCGCTTCGGCAAGCTGGCCGATCTGCACCTGCTCGACCTGCGTTCGTTCCGCTCGCAGCAGGCGTCCGTGGGCAGTGGCAAGGTCGACGACCCGGATCGCAGCATCACCGGCCGTGCCCAGCTCGACTGGCTGAAGTCGGGCCTGGCGGCGTCGGACGCGACCTGGAAGCTCGTCGGAACCTCCGTGATGATCTCACCGGTCGCCTTCGGCTCGCTGCCCGCCCATCTGCTGGGCCCGATCGCCGAGTTGCTCGGTCTGCCGAAGGAGGGCCTTGCGATCAACGCGGACCAGTGGGACGGCTACACGGACGACCGCAAGGAGTTGCTGAAGCATCTGACGGACCGGGGCATCAGGAACACCGTCTTCCTCACGGGTGACATCCACATGGCATGGGCCAATGACGTACCGGTGAAGGCGGCGACGTACCCGCTGTCGCAGTCGGCGGCGACCGAGTTCGTGGTGACCTCGGTGACCTCGGACAACCTGGACGACATCCTGCACGTCGCACCGGGGACGCTCTCACTGGTGGCGGCGACCGCGATCAAGGCCGCCAACCGCCATGTGAAGTGGGTCGACATGGACCACCACGGGTACGGCGTCCTCGATGTGACCGCCGAGCGCTCGCAGATGGACTACTACACGGTGTCCGACAAGGCGAAGCCCGATGCGACAGCCGCCTGGACCCGCTCGTACCGAACGCTCGCCGGAACGCAGAAGGTCGAAAGGGTGAACCAGCCGGTGCGCTGAGCAGGCGGGTTCCGGTTCCTCTAACCTGGCGCCATGAATGCGCCGGGGGACGTGGTCGACGGGCGGTTCGAGCTGATCGAGCGGCTCGGCAGCGGAGGCATGGGCACGGTGTGGCGCGCCCGCGACACCGTGCTCCACCGCGAAGTCGCCCTGAAAGCGGTCAGATCCGACGCGAGCGCGTCCGGTGCCGTGCGCGAGCGCGTGCTGCGCGAGGCGCGGGCGCTCGCCCGGATCAGCCACCCCCATGTGGTGACGGTCCATCACATCGTCGACGACGGGCCCCATCCATGGATCGTGATGGAGCTGGTGCCGGGCGTCTCGCTCCAGGAGCGGCTCGCCCAGGGCCCGATGACTCCCCTGGAGGCCGCGCGCATCGGCCGCCAGGTGCTCTCCGCGCTGAACGCCGCCCATGAAGCGGGTATTCAGCACCGCGACGTCAAACCCGCCAATGTCCTGCTGCGGACCGACGGCACTGCCGTACTCACCGACTTCGGGATCGCTGCACTCCAGGGCTCGTCCTCGCTGACCGCCACCGGCGAGCTGGTCGGCTCCGCCGAGTACATCGCCCCGGAACGGGTGCGCGGCCACGACAACGACCGTCCGGCCTCCGACCTGTGGTCGCTGGGGCTGGTGCTGTACGTGTGCGTGGAAGGCGTCAGTCCGCTGCGCCGGGGGACGACCCTGGCCACGCTGGCCGCGGTGCTCGACGACCCGGTGCCGCCCCCGGCCCGCTCCGGGCCGCTCACGCCGGTGCTGCAGGCACTGCTCGTACGCGATCCCGAGGCGCGGCCGGACGCCCCACGGCTCGATGCCATGCTGGCGCAGGTGGAGGCGGGCGGAACGCCGTACTGGGCGCAGCCGACGATGACCACGGCGGTGCCGCCGGTACCCACACAGCTGGACAGCCCTCGCCCGACGGTTCCCGAGCCCCCGCAGCAGCCGACCCGCTCGCCCGACCCGCAGCACGACCGGCAGCACAGCCGGACGCCGGTCGTCGTCGCCGTGATCGCCGTGGCCGTCGCGATCACGGCCGCGACCGCGCTCGCCCTCGCACTGCGCGACCCCGGGACCCGGACGGAGGGCGCGAAGGGCTCGGACGCACGGTCCGGCAGCGCGGCAGCGGCCACGCCCGCGTCGGGCGCGACGCCGTCCTCGCCGGTGCCTGCATCGAGCCCGAGTCCCAGCCCCACTCCCCCACCCGCCGGATCCCCGTCGGCACCGGCCGGGGCGAGCAGCGAGCCGCCCCCGGCCTCCGGCCGGTGGATCGCCCAGCTCCACTCGGAGCCCGTCGGCTCCGGCGCCGCCGCACGTGACCTCCGCCTCGCCGAGGTGCGGAAGAGCGTGCCCGAGGCCCTGTTCGTGCGCAGCGACGACTACCCTTCGCTGCGCCCGGGCTTCTGGGTGATCTACGCACCCGGCCCGTTCCCGGGCGGAAGAGCCGCACTCGACTTCTGCGCCTCGCGCGGCAGGACCACGGCGAACACCTGCCTGGGCCGCTATCTGAGCACGGACGCCGCGGACTTCGGACTGCAGTGCCGCCCGCCGGCGAACAACCCTTCGGGCCGCTGCACCACCCGCCCCTAGGACGTCTCCGCAACGCGTGGTCCGCGCGAAGGGCAGGGCCTTCGACGTCCGGGGCCGGGGCGGGACTCCACGGATCCGGCCTGGGGTCTTTCGTTTGGATCGGCCTGGATCGGCGAGCGTGCGTGCCGGGGCACGCGAGCCCGGCAAGATCCGAACGAGAGGCCCTGGGGTCTTTCGTTCGGATCAGGCTGGGTCAGTGAGCGGGG
>NZ_JBWKDP010000005.1:318700-507053 GCF_056435905.1 Streptomyces sp. NPDC043861
AGAGGGAGCCCACGCGGAGCGTGGTCGACCGACGACAACGCGGCGAGCGTGCGTGCCGGGGCACGCGAGCCCGGCAAGATCCGAACGAGAGGCCCTGGGGTCTTTCGTTCGGATCAGGCTGGGTCAGTGAGCGGGGTCCGGTGCGTGCGATCGCAAGGCGGAGGAGGGAGCCCACGCGGAGCGTGGTCGACCGACGACAACGCGGCGAGCGTGCGTGCCGGGGCACGCGAGCCCGGCAAGATCCGAACGAGAGGCCCTAGCCCTCGGGGAGCGTCTCCAGGAACCCGAGCACCGCCCGCCAGGTCTGCTCGGCGGCTTCCTCGTCGTAATCGGGCAGGTCCGGGTCGGTGTAAAGGTGCCCGGCGCCGCGGTATCGGTGGACCTCGACATCCGCTCCGGCCCTGCCCATCTGGAGGTACCAGGCCGTCAGCCAGTCATGCGACTCGAACGCGTCGGGGTCGGCCACATGCAGCTGCACCGCCAGGTCATCAACGTGGGCATTCTCTGCAATGTCGGACGTACCGTGCAGAAGGAGCAGTCCTCGCGCCTTCTCGTCGCCAAGAGCCAGGTTCTGGGCCATTGCCGCGCCGAGCGAGAAGCCCGCGTACACGAGCCCCCGCCCGGACAGCGGCGCGGCGGCCACGATGGCCCGCTTCAGCAGCTCGTCCATGCCGATTTCGTCCTTGAATGCCCTGCCTTCCTCGACGGATTCGAACGTCCTGCCGTCGAAGAGGTCGGGCGTCCACACCTCGTGCCCCGCAGCACGCAGCCGGTCGGCGGCCGACAGCACGGCAGGCCGAAGGCCGTACGTCGAATGAAAAAGCATGATGTCCATGAGGTCAGGTTACGTTCGAAGACATGGAGAACGTGCTGCGCCCGTTGATCGTCCTTGCCGGCTCGGTGGGGCTCACGCTTGTGCTGGTGTGGCTGGCGGACCTCATGCTCCGCCGGGCCGATGCCCGTCACAGCGAGACCCCGCTGTGGGGGCTGCTGCGCCGCTGCCGGATGCCGCTGCAGGTCGTGCTGCTCACCGCGCTGCTGAGAGGAACGTATGCGGAAACCCGCATCCCGGTGATCGAACGGAACGAAGATTTGATCGGCCATGTCCTGACGCTGGTGCTGATCGCGGCCTCGGCCTGGCTCGTGGTGCGGATCGCCGCAGCGGTGGTGGAGTCCTCGTACTCCCGCTATGCGGCAACCACACGGGATCCGGCACGGGTCCGCAGGGTGCGTACACAAGTGGTGCTGGTCCAGCGGATCGTCACGGCCGTCGTCGGTATGGTCGCCTTCGCATCGATGCTGCTGACCTTCCCCGGGATGGACAAGCTGGGGGCCTCGCTGCTCGCCTCCGCCGGTGTCCTCGGCATCGTCGCCGGTGTGGCCGCCCAGTCCACGCTCGGCAATCTCTTCGCCGGATTCCAGATCGCCTTCGGCGACATGGTGCGGATCGGCGACACGGTCGTGGTGGACGGTGAGTGGGGCACCGTGGAGGAGGTCACCCTCACCTTCCTCGCCGTACGGACCTGGGACGAGAGGCGGATCACGATGCCCGTGTCGTACTTCACCAGCAAGCCGTTCGAGAACTGGTCGCGCGGCGGGGCACAGATGACCGGCACGGTCTTCTTCCATCTGGACCATTCGGCACCGGTGCACGAGATGCGGGAGAAACTCCGGGAGATCCTGCACGAGTGCAAGGCGTGGGACGGCCGCGACTGGTCGCTCGCCGTCACGGACACGACGCCGACGACGATGCAGGTCCGGGCGGTGGTCACCGCGAAGGACGCGGACGACATCTGGACGGTGCGGTGCGCGGTGCGTGAACAGATGATCGCCTGGCTGTGCGACAGGCATCCCTACGCACTGCCGCGCATCAGCACGGCACCGGCGGTGGAGCCGCCCGCAAAGCACGTCGAACCCGAGGAGGGCGCCCCCCGTCGCACCGGACGGGGGTAGGTTTCCGGGGTCTTTCGCCTGATCCGAACGAGAGGCCCTAGTGGCCGCGCTCCGCACCGCCGTTGACCTGGATGACCTGCGCGGTGACATGACCTGCGGCAGGTGAGGCGAGCCAGCGCAGGGTCTGGGCTACGTCGCCGGGGTGGCCGGCCCGTCCGGTGGAGGTCTCGGCCACCAGTGCCCGGCGGCGCTCGTCGGGCAGCCCGTCCCCGAAGAAGGCGGTCTCCTCGACGTACCCGGGAGCCACCAGGTTCACGGTGATGCCGCGCGGCCCGAGTTGGCGGGCGAGGTCGTAGGCGTAGGGGTGCAGTGCGGCCTTGGAGGCGGCGTACGCACCCGACCCGGAGCCCCGGTAGGCGGCGATGGAACTGAGGAAGAGCACACGGCCCCCGGGTGTCGCCAGATGGTCCTTCAGGGCCTCGGTGAGCAGGGCGGCCGTGAGGGTGTTCAGCCGGAAGCCGACGGTCCAGTCGTGTGCGACGGCTTCCAGCGGGTCCTCGTACTCGGGCCGCTCCTCCAGCCTTCCGCTGCCGCCCGCGCTGTGGACCAGCACATCGACGGTCCCGAACTCCCGGGCGGCGAACTCCGCGGCACGGCGGGCGCCCTGGGGCTCACTCAGATCGGCGGCGCAGTATCGAGCCCCGGGAATCCGGGCGGAGGCATCCGCGAGCACCCGCTCGCGCCGCCCGAGCAGCAGCACCTGCTCCCCGTCCGCGGCGAAGACCTCGGCCGCCGCGAACCCGATCCCGGTCCCCCCGCCACTGATCACCACGGTGCGAGCCATACCTTGATCATACGACCGGATCCCGGTCGCGGACGGCTTCCCTCGGGGGCCGCCGGGACCCGCCCTGCCGGGCGGGACGGTGGTCGGTCAGCGAAGGCTGCGCACGTCCAGATGACGCAGGACGCGGTCCACCACCTCGGGGTCGGTACCGGGCTCGCTGCGGGCGGCGAGGACCGCGTGGCGGGCGGCCGACATCATTTCGCGCTGAATGCGCGAGAGGGTCCGCAGTCGCTCCGCCCGCCTGGTGAACCACTCGCGCCGCTCCTCGTCGACGATGTCCGGACTGATGCGGGTCCCGACGTCGTACGCCGCCCGCTGCAGCCGCTCGGCGATGTCCTCGGGCAGGTCCTCGACGTCCTGGATCTCCTTCAGCCGGTGCTTCGCCGCCTTTGCCGCGCGCAGTGCGAGGTCCCGCCGCAGGGCTTGCTCGGCGTCCGCGTCGGCCCTCACACCGAGCCGCTTCACCAGCCGTGGAAGGGTGAGGCCCTGCACGACCAGAGTGGTCATGATCACCGCGAAGGCAATAAAGATGATCACGTCACGGGCCGGGAAGGGCGCACCGTCGTCGGTGTGCAGCGGAATCGCCAGGGCAAGTGCGACGGAGGCCACGCCCCGCATCCCCGACCACCACATCACGACCGTCTCGCGCCAGCCGACAGGGATCTCCTCGTCGTAGTCCCGGAGTTTGTGCAGTCGCTTCGCGAGCCAGGTGGCGGGCAGCAGATAGAGCAGCCGTACGACGATCACGACCCCGACCACCGCCGCGGCCCACCACAGCATCGCCGTGTCACGGACCCGGCCCGGGCCGAACACGTTGTGGAGTTCCAGCCCGATCAGTCCGAAGGCGAGTCCGGTCACGAGAGTGTCCACGATCTGCCAGAACGTGTTCCCGGCGAAACGTCCCATGACGTCGTCCGCGTCCACGGCGTTCTCGGCGAGGTAGAGCGCGGTGACGAGGACGGCGAGCACTCCGGAACCCAGCAGCTCCTCCGCGAGCACATAGCTCACGTACGGCACGAGCAGGGTCAGCCCGATCTGCAGGGTCGCGTCGCCGAGCAGACCCATGAGCCTGTTGGAGAGCCAGCCGAGGGCGAGACCGACCACCACGGCCACCACGGCGGAGAGCACCAGCTCGCCGACCGCCTCCGGCCAGGAGAAGGTCCCGCTCACCGCCGCAGCGATCGCCACGTGGTAGAGCACGATCGCGGTGACGTCGTTGAAGAGTCCCTCCCCCTCCAGGATCGACACCAGCCTCCGGGGCAGACCGAGCGAGCCGGCGACCGCTGTCGCGGCAACCGGGTCGGGCGGGGCGACGAGCGCTCCGAGCGCGACCGCCGCAGCGATCGGCAGCCCGGGCACCACCGCATGCGCCACGGCCGCGACCGCCGCCGTGGTGATGAACACCAAGGCGACGGCGAGCAGCAGGATCGGCCGGATGTTCGCGGTGAACTGCCGCCAGGAGGTGCGCTGCACGGCGGCGTACAGCAGGGGTGGCAGCAGCAGCGGAAGGATGTAGTCGGGCGGCACGCTGACGTTCGGCACGAACGGCATCAGCGCAAGGCCCGCTCCGGCGATGGTCATCAGGACGGGCGCGGGCAGCCCAAGCCGTTGCCCCAGGGGCACGGTGACCACGGCACCCAGCAACAAGCAGAACAACAGGGCCAATTGGTCCACGGACGCACCCCTCCAGGAGGGCTGGACTTCGATGGTCAGAACACCAAGCGTCCCATGCACATCACGCCAATTGCCCCGTAATGCCCCGTTTCATCGCATGACCGTCCGTGGATGGCCGCACCTTCGCCGACGACGTACGGCGGCACCACTCTCCCCCTGGTGCGGTGACCGAAAGGTCTGCCGGGAAGCTCACGGCGTCCGGCGCCCGGGGTCTCCCCGGGCCCGCCAGGGCCCAGGGGAAGCATCGCCAGGCGGTGGCGGCACTCCTCCTGGCTCCACCGGGGACACGCCCACCCGGCCGGAGGCCGGGGGAGATCACCCTCGTACCGGACGTGCTCGGGCGATGTGACAACACAGCACGGGGTACGTCCCAGCGGCAGCCGGGGCAGCACCTTGGCTGTCGTCGCGGGCCCGAGAAGGACCGCCCGGACAGGACCCTGGGTCTTTCGTTCTGGATCCGGGCTGGACCAGTGAGCGGGGTCCGGTGCGCGCAATCGCAAGGTGGAGGAAGGAGCCCATGCGGAGCGTGGGCGACCGACGACAACGCGGCGAGCGTGCGTGCCGGGGCACGCGAGCCCGGCAGGATCCAGACGAAAGACCCTAGAGCGCGCGCCGCATCGATCGGTGGGCGATGCCCGCCTCGGCGAACTCGGGGCCGTACGGTTCGTAGCCCAGCCGCTCGTAGAACTTCAGGGCGTGGCTCTGCGCATGCAGCTCGACCACGCCCAGACCGCGGGCGCGGGCCGCGTTCTCGACCGCCCGGACCAGGGCTGCACCGACGCCGAGACCCCGGGCGGAGCGGGTGACCGCGAGTCGGCCGAGGGAGCCTTCCGCAGGAGCACTCGCCGCGGCGGCGCCTTCGGCGCGCGACGGGCCCATCAGGAGCCGGGCCGTGCCGAGCGGGCCGTCCGGGCCGAGGGCGAGGAAGTGCACCGCGTCGGCGTCGTGGTCGTCGTACTCGACCTCCACGGGCACACCCTGCTCGACGACGAAGACCTCCCTGCGCACCGTGAAACATGCCTCACGGTCGGCCGGGTCCACCGCCTCCCGTACGACGTATCCGCCGCTCACGCGCTCTCGGCCGCAATCGCGTCCAGAGCCGACTGCAGGTCGTCCGGGTATCCGCTGGCGAACTCCACCCACTGGCCGTCCGACGGGTGCTGGAAACCGAGCCGCACCGCATGGAGCCACTGCCGGGTGAGGCCGAGCCGCTTCGCCATCGTCGGGTCGGCTCCGTAGGTGAGGTCGCCCACGCAAGGGTGCCGGTGCGCTGCCATGTGCACACGGATCTGGTGCGTACGGCCCGTCTCCAGCTTGATGTCCAGCAGCGAGGCTGCCCGGAATGCCTCGATCAGGTCGTAGTGGGTGACGGACGGCTTGCCCTCGGCGGTCACTGCCCACTTGTAGTCGTGCTGGGGATGGCGGCCGATCGGCGCGTCGATGGTGCCGCTCAGCGGGTCCGGGTGGCCCTGGACCAGTGCGTGATAGCGCTTGTCGACCGTGCGCTCCCGGAACTGCTGCTTCAGCAGTGTGTACGCCCGCTCCGACTTCGCGACCACCATCAGCCCGGACGTGCCGACGTCCAGCCGGTGCACGATCCCCTGCCGCTCCGCAGCACCCGACGTCGAGATCCGGTAGCCGGCGGCCGCGAGTCCGCCGATCACCGTCGTGCCCGTCCAGCCGGGGCTCGGGTGTGCGGCCACGCCGACCGGCTTCATGATCACGACGATGTCGTCGTCGTCGTGCACGATCTCCATGCCCTCGACCGGCTCGGCCACGATCTGGACCGGAGCCGGGGCCTGGGGCATCTCCACCTCGAGCCAGGAGCCGCCGCTGACCCGCTCGGACTTTCCGACGACCGAGCCGTCGACCTGCACCTTCCCGGCGGCCGCGAGCTCGGCGGCCTTGGTGCGGGAGAACCCGAACATGCGCGAGATGGCAGCGTCGACGCGCTCGCCCTCGAGGCCGTCGGGTACGGGCAGGGTGCGGGTTTCGGGAAGGGTACTCACCCGTCGAGTATGCCTTGTCGATTCCTGTGACCGTTCCCGCGGCCGTGCGGGTCAGTCCTTGTGGACCGTTCCGTCCGGGTCCAGGCCCCTGAAGGACAGGATCACGATGAGGACGCCGCCGCACACGATCGCCGAGTCGGCGAGGTTGAAGACGGCGAAGTGGGCGGGTGCGATGAAGTCGACGACCGCGCCCTGGAAGACACCGGGCGAACGGAAGATCCGGTCCGTGAGATTGCCCAGGGCTCCGCCCAGCAGCAGGCCGAGAGCGATCGCCCACGGCAGGCTGTACAGCTTGCGCGCCAGCCGCGCAATCACCACGACCACGCCTGCCGCGATGATCGTGAAGATGATGGTGAAGGCCCCGCCGAAGCCGAAGGCGGCACCCGGGTTGCGCACGGCCACGAACTTCAGCAGATCACCGATGACCTCGATCGGCGGCTGGTGCTCCAGCTTCGCCACCACGAGCATCTTGCTGCCGAGGTCCAGCAGGTACGCCACCGCAGCCACGCCGAACAGGGCCAGGATCCGGCGCTTGCCCTTGGGCTGCTCGGCCGGAGCCGCAGCCTCGTCGTCAACGTCCGGCGTACCGATGATGCGCTCCGCCTCTGCCACGTGAGTCCCTCAACCTAGGTGCCTGACTGGTCACGAGGGTACGGCACATGCGTACGGACCCGGTGCCGAGCCGTCGAACAGAACGGTCCGGCTCGGCCTCCGGCCCGCTCGCTCGGCCGAAGGCGCGACCGAGCGGTCCGGAGACGGGCAGCGGACCGGGTCCGTCCGGGCCAGGACCGGAACACAGCCGGTTCCGTACGGGCCCAGGACCGGGCGTCCGCACAGAACCGGACCGGTCCGGGCACCCTTCCGTCGGCCGGGTGGGTGCCCGGACCGGCCGTCCGGGCTCCCGGTGTCCGGGGGGCTCAGGTGCGCCGCTCCTGTTTCTGCTTGTCCTCGACGCACAGGGTCGCCCTCGGGAACGCCTGCATCCTCGCCTTGCCGATGGGATTTCCGCAGATCTCGCAGAGGCCGTAGGTGCCCGCGTCCAGGCGATGCAGGGCCCGCTCGGTCTGCTCGAGCATCTCGCGGGCGTTGTTGGCGAGGGCGATCTCGTGCTCACGCGTGATGTTCTTGGTACCGGTGTCCGCCTGGTCGTCGCCCGCGCCGTCCCCGGAGTCCCGCATCAGCCCGGTCAGCGCCTCCTCGGAGTGGCTGATCTCGGCCTGCAGCCGGGCCATCTCGCCCTCCAGCTCGGCGCGCGCCTCGGCGACCTCCCCCGGCGTCCATGGCTCCTCGCCCGGTCGTACGGCCAGCTCTCCGGGCGCCGTCGCGACGGCGCGGGCCACAGGCACCGCCGTCGCAGTGCTGTCCCCCGCGGCTGCGGCACCCGCCGCCACGGTCTTCTTCGCTCCCACCGTTCTGGCTCCCGTCTGCTTGGCGGCCGTGGCCGCCTCCTTGGCCGTCCTGGCGGCCTTCCTGGCGCCGGTGCCCGTCGTACGGGCCGCCGCCTTCCTCGTCTTCGCCTCCGGCGCCTTCGCGGCCGCCACCTCCGAGGACGCGTCGGAGCGCCCCGGTGCCTGCTTCCCGCCCGATGCTTTCCTGGCGGTTGCCGTGGCCTTCGACGCCTTGGCCGCCTTCGCCGGCTTCCTCGCGGTCTCCTTGGCCGCCGGGCCGTTCCCGGCGGTCCGGGTCTCCTGATCGACCGCCGCGTCCTTCGACGTCGCGGTCTCCTTCGCAGACGACGTGGTCTTCTTCCCGCCCGTGGCCTTCCTGGTGGTCTTCTTCGCCGGTGCCACGGCCTTCACCTCCGTCGCCTCGTGCGCGTGCGCACCGGCCCCGTTGGCCTTCGGCACCCTTTTGCTGCCCGGGTTCTGCTTCGCGACAGTGCTCTTCCTGCCGCTCGAGTCCTTGACCGCCGCCGCAGCGGCGGTGGACCTGACGGACGCCGTCCTCTTCACGGCGGTCTTTTTCGCCACCATGGCCGCGGCCCCTTCACATATTGTGATCTTGCTCGCGATTCGGTGCTGGGACGATAAATCGACCCCAGCCCCGCGGCAACGGGGCACGCCGCCGGTCGGGGCCGCCCCGCGTCCGTCCGGACGCGAGCCTGCATCCGTTGTGCCCAGCTCCCCGGCCCGTAATCCGCCCCACGAGCCCCGCCCGAACCCATCCGGGTCCGTATGCCCATTCGGGTCACCCAGGGAATCCGGTCGGCCACGCCGCGCCCGGGCCCGTACACTGGGCGGAGCGAAAGGCGTGGATGGGGACCAGTAGCGTCGTACGCAGCCATGAGCGACCCGGGGACGGTGCGAGCCCGGGGGCGAGCGCGATGTGAACGATCACCCCGGAGCCGCCGGAAGAAAGCCGAGGGCGACCAGGGCGAGTAGAACCGGCATCGCGACCCCAATGAGGGGGCCCAGGACGTGTGCGTCATGGGCCAAGGAGGGTGGTACCGCGGGAGCACAGCGCAATGTGGCTCTCGTCCCTCCGACGGAAGAGAACAGTCCGTTGGAGGAGCCCGTACATGACGCCGCCGCCTCAGTACCGCCAGGTGCCCGCCCAGGTCGACCTGCCCGCCCTCGAGCACGCCGTGCTCGACTTCTGGCGTGACAACAAGGTCTTCGCAAAGAGCCTCGAACAGTCCGAGGGCCGCCCGGAGTGGGTGTTCTACGAGGGCCCGCCCACGGCCAACGGAATGCCGGGCGCACACCACATCGAGGCCCGGGTCTTCAAGGACGTCTTCCCGCGTTTCCGCACCATGCGGGGCTACCACGTGGCCCGCAAGGCCGGCTGGGACTGCCACGGGCTGCCCGTCGAGCTCGCCGTCGAGAAGGAACTCGGATTCAACGGCAAGAAGGACATCGAGGCCTACGGCATCGCCGAGTTCAACGCCAAGTGCCGTGAGTCGGTGACCCGCCACACCGACGCGTTCGCCGAGCTCACGACCCGTATGGGCTACTGGACCGACCTCGACGGCGCATACCGGACGATGGACCCCGAGTACATCGAGTCGGTCTGGTGGTCGCTGAAGGAGATCTTCGACAAGGGCCTGCTGGTCCAGGACCACCGCGTCGCCCCCTGGTGCCCTCGCTGCGGCACCGGACTGTCCGACCACGAGCTGGCACAGGGCTACGAGACGGTCGTGGACCCGTCCGTGTTCGTCCGCTTCCCGCTGACGTCGGGCCCGCTCGCCGGCGAGGCCGCGCTGCTCGTGTGGACGACGACGCCCTGGACGCTGGTGTCGAACACCGCGGTGGCGGCGCACCCCGAGGTCACGTACGTCGTGGCGACGAACGGCGAGGAGAAGCTCGTCGTCGCCCGGCCGCTGCTGGAGAAGGCGCTGGGCGAAGGCTGGGAGGCCACCGGCCCGGCCTTCACCGGTGCCGAGATGGAGCGCTGGACGTACGACCGTCCCTTCCACCTGGTGGAGTTCCCCGAGCCCGCCCACTACGTGGTCAACGCCGAGTACGTGACCACCGAGGACGGTACGGGTCTGGTGCACCAGTCCCCCGCCTTCGGTGAGGACGACCTCAAGGTCTGCCGCGCCTACGGCCTGCCGGTCGTGAACCCGGTCCGCCCGGACGGCACCTTCGAGGAGGACGTACCGCTCGTCGGCGGCGTCTTCTTCAAGAAGGCCGACGAGGCGCTGACCAAGGACCTGGACGGCCGCGGACTGCTCTTCAAGCACATCCCCTACGAGCACAGCTACCCGCACTGCTGGCGCTGCCACACGGCACTGCTGTACTACGCGCAGCCGTCCTGGTACATCCGCACGACCGCGATCAAGGACCGGCTGCTGGAGGAGAACCGGAACACGAACTGGTTCCCCGACTCGGTCAAGAACGGCCGCTTCGGCGACTGGCTCAACAACAACATCGACTGGGCCCTGTCCCGGAACCGCTACTGGGGTACGCCGCTGCCGATCTGGCGCTGCGAGGAGGACCATCTGACGTGCGTCGGCTCGCGCGCCGAGCTGACCGGGCTCACGGGCACCGACCAGTCGGAGCTGGACCCGCACCGCCCGTTCATCGACGACGTGACCTTCCCGTGCCCCCAGTGCTCCGGCACGGCGACTCGCGTCCCCGAGGTCATCGACGCCTGGTACGACTCGGGCTCGATGCCGTTCGCACAGTGGGGTTATCCGTACCGGAACAAGGAGACCTTCGAGAAGCGCTACCCGGCGCAGTTCATCTCGGAGGCGATCGACCAGACGCGCGGGTGGTTCTACACGCTGATGGCGGTCGGCACGCTGGTCTTCGACAAGTCCTCCTACGAGAACGTCGTCTGCCTGGGCCACATCCTCGCCGAGGACGGCCGGAAGATGTCCAAGCACCTGGGCAACATCCTGCAGCCGATCCCGTTGATGGACCAGCACGGCGCGGACGCGGTGCGCTGGTTCATGGCGGCCGGCGGCTCCCCCTGGGCAGCCCGCCGGGTGGGCCACGGAACCATCCAGGAAGTGGTCCGCAAGACGCTGCTGACGTACTGGAACACGGTCGCCTTCCAGGCGCTGTACGCCCGCACCTCGAACTGGGCGCCGTCGGCCACGGATCCGGCGCCGGCCGAGCGCACGGTGCTCGACCGCTGGCTGCTGTCCGAGATGCATGCGCTGGTGGACCAGGTGACGCAGGCGCTGGAGGCGTACGACACGCAGCGTGCCGGCAAGCTGGTCTCCTCGTTCGTCGACGACCTGTCGAACTGGTACGTGCGCCGCTCGCGCCGCCGCTTCTGGCAGGGTGACGCGGCTGCGCTGCGCACGCTGCACGACGTGATCGAGACCGTCACCCGCCTGATGGCACCGCTCACCCCCTTCATCACGGAGCGGGTGTGGCAGGACCTGGTGGTGCCGGTGACGCCCGAGGCACCCGAGTCGGTCCATCTGGCCAGCTGGCCGGAGGCCGACCTGTCGGCGATCGACCCGACCCTGTCGCAGCAGATGGTGCTGGTCCGCCGGCTCGTGGAGCTGGGCCGTGCGACGCGTGCGGAGTCGGGTGTGAAGACCCGGCAGCCGCTGTCGCGCGCCCTGGTGGCGGCCGCGGGCTTC
Organism: Streptomyces sp. NPDC043861; assembly: GCF_056435905.1. NCBI lineage: Bacteria > Bacillati > Actinomycetota > Actinomycetes > Kitasatosporales > Streptomycetaceae > Streptomyces > Streptomyces sp. NPDC043861. The sequence continues at coordinate 330,159 of NZ_JBWKDP010000005.1, forward strand.
GAGTCGCTGTCGCCGGAGCTGCACGGGCAGATCACGGAGGAGCTGAACGTCTCGTCGCTGGCGTCACTGTCCGAGGTCGGCGGGTCTCTGGTCGACACGACGGCGAAGGCCAACTTCAGGGCACTGGGGAAGCGCTTCGGCAAGGGCGTGCAGGACGTGGCGAAGGCGGTCGCGGCGGCGGATGCCGCGGCGCTGTCCCTCGCTCTCCGCAACGGCACGGCTTCGCTGGAGGTCAACGGCGAGACGATCACCCTGTCTCCCGAGGAAGTGATCATCACGGAGACGCCGCGCGAGGGCTGGTCGGTGGCCTCCGACCAGGGCGCGACGGTCGCGCTGGATCTGGAGATCACGCCGGAGCTGCGGCTGGCGGGCCTGGCCCGTGACGCGATCCGGCTCATCCAGGAGGCACGCAAGAACAGCGGCCTGGACGTGGCCGACCGGATCGCCCTGCGCTGGTCCTCCGAGGACTCCGAGGTCACGGCGGCCCTCACGGACCACGCGGCGCTGATCGCGGAGGAGGTGCTGGCCACGGACTTCGCCCGGGGCGAGGCGGACACCGCCTACGGTGACCCCTTCACCGACGAGGGCCTCTCCCTCACCTTCCGCCTCCGCAAGGCGTAGCTGCCTGCGGCAGGGGCCTGCGCGACGGGAGTCGCGCAGGCCCCTGGCTTTTCCCCGCCTCTTTCGGGCGAATCCCTCATGAGCGCTGACGAGGGGCCTCTCGGGCTCACTCTCGGGCCCCGGCGGTGGCCGCCATCCCCCTGGCACGGAACGGCGGCGCTCCTCCCCGGCCCGCGGCCCGGGCAGCGCGGTCGCCTCCCGGGCACCGAAGCATGAGGTGGGACGCGACGCCGGGCGGAACCCCCTCGGGAGGCCGGAATCGCGCCGGGCCCCGCCGTACCTGATGCGCCCGGAGGGACGCCCACGGCAACCGGTCCGACACGGTGGCACCCCATCCCTCCACCCCATGCTCGGGACCGAGTGGGCGCAGCCGCGCAAAAGGGCCGGGCCCGGGACGTGAAGTCCCGGGCCCGGCCCTTGAATGCCTGCCGACGGCTACGCGCGCATCGCGCCGCAGCGCGCCGTCAGTTGTCGTCCTCGTCGATGAGGAAGCCCCGCATCGGCGACGGTGCCTGCTGCATCGGCTGCGGGCTCTGCGGCCGCACCGGCGCCATCGGCTGGGTCATCGCCGGGGACATCTGCTGCTGGCCGCCGTACGACGGAGCCGCGGGAGAAGGCCCGTGACCGCCCATCGTCTGGTTGCCGCCGTACGACGGGGCGCTCGCGCCCGCCGGAGCCATGGACGGCGCCGGGGACGGCGGCAGCGACGCCGTCGCGGGGGTCCGCGGCGGAGCCAGGGAGTCGTCGGCCTGGGTCTCCAGCTGGCGCAGCTGGCTCTCCAGGTACGACTTCAGCCGCGTGCGGTACTCCCGCTCGAAGCCACGCAGGTCCTCGACCTTGCGCTCCAGCGTGGCGCGGGCCGACTCCAGCGAGCCCATCGCGACGCGGTGCTTCTCCTGAGCGTCCCGCTCCAGCGCGTCCGCCTTGGCGCGGGCATCCCGCTCCAGGCCCTCGGCACGCGAGCGCGCCTCGCCGACGATCTTGTTGGCTTCGGAACGGGCCTCGGCGATCGCCTGGTCGGCGGTCTGCTGGGCCAGGGAGAGAACACGCGCGGCGCTGTCGCCACCGGGGCCCTGACCGGGACCGGGGCCCATCTGGCCATGACCGCCCATGGGGCCGCCCATCGGACCGCCCATGGGGCCGCCCTGCATCGGGCCGGGTCCCATCGGACCGGGGCCCTGCGGGTGACCGTGACCGGGACCGGCGGGCAGCTGCGGAGCACCACCGGGCAGCTGGGGCGGACCCATCTGCGGGGGCTGCTGCTGGACCGGCGGTCCGGATATGGCGGCGGGCACAGGTGCGCCGGGACCGCGACCGTCCTGCGGCTCCGGCGGTTTGCGCATGCCCTGCTGCTGGTTCTGCGCGGCCGCACGGGTCGCTGCCGCCAGCTTGGCGCGCAGGTCCTCGTTCTCGCGGAGCAGACGCGTCAGCTCGGCTTCGACCTCGTCGAGGAAGGCATCGACCTCGTCCTCGTCATAGCCTTCTCGGAGGCGGACGGTCGTGAACTGCTTGTTCCGCACGTCCTCGGGGGTCAGCGGCATCTCTTCTTCACCTCTACGTAGTCGTCGGCAGTCGGCAAGACCGTATCGCTCACATCCCACTCCCCACGCTGCGCACGATGGAGATCAGGATGTAGACGATGATCATCAGAACGAAGAAGGACAGGTCGAGTGCCACGCCCCCGAGACGCAGCGGCGGGATGAACCGCCGCAGAAGCTTGAGCGGTGGATCGGTGACAGTGTAGGTGGCCTCCAGGACGACCACCATCGGCTTGCCAGGTTGCCACGAACGGGCGAACTGGAAGACGTAGTCCATGACCAGCCGGAAAATCAGCACGACAAGGAAGCACACAAGCACGATGTAGACAACCTGCACTGCCACACCCATTTCCTGCGCTTCCCTCTCCCCTGGCTCTCGTGTTCCGGCCTCGCGGCCGGGATTCGTTCCCGGTGTCGGTTTCTCAGCTCTGGTTGAAGAACCCGCCCTCTGCGATGCGGGCCTTGTCCTCCGCCGTGACATCGACGTTAGCAGGCGACAGCAGGAACACCTTCTGCGTCACTCGCTCAATGCTGCCATGGAGACCGAAGACGAGTCCCGCGGCAAAGTCGACAAGTCGCTTTGCGTCGGTGTCGTCCATCTCCGTGAGGTTCATGATCACGGGGGTGCCCTCGCGGAAGTGTTCCCCGATGGTACGGGCCTCGTTATAGGTCCGCGGGTGCAGCGTCGTGATGCGGTAGGGCTCACGCTCGGACACGACCTTGGGCATGATCACAGGTGCGTTCTTCTCCAGATTCGGACGTTCAGGTGTGATGGACGCCACGGGGGCGATTCGCGCCGGACGTCCGGATTCCGCGGGCACCGGCGCGGAATGCGGCACCGGCTCGCGGGGGGCGGGCGGCTGCACCACGCGCACCGGCTCCTCCCGTTCCACCTGATGCGGAGGCTGGTGCCGGCGCCGGTCCCGCTCGGGCTCCGGCTCCATCTCGGGTTCGAAGTCGTCGTCGGGGTCGAATCCCCGGCCGTCGTACCCATCGTCCTCCACGAGGCCGAGGTAGACCGCCATCTTGCGCATCGCGCCGGCCATTCTCTGAGTCCTCCGCTCTGTGGTGGATCGGCTTCGTTCGGCTACGTCACCAAGTACCCGCGATCCACTCGGCCTGTCCGCCTTTCGACGGAAATGACCATATTTTCTACTGTGGTCCGACTTGCTTCGCGACGTTACCCGAGCCGAGGTCGGACTCCGAGCACCGCAGTACCGACGCGCACATGTGTCGCCCCGGCCGCAACAGCCTCTTCAAGGTCCGCACTCATCCCTGCCGACACCATGTTCGCAGCCGGACGGTCCACGCGCAGGCTTGATGAGAATTCCATCAGCCGCTCGAACGCGGCCCGTTGACGCCCTGCGTACGGCCCTGCCAGCGGCGCAACCGTCATCAGCCCGCCGAGCCGCAACCCGGGCGCGTCGTCGACCGCGGCAGCCAACTCCTCGATGCCGTCGGGCGCGACGCCGCCTCGGTGCAACCGCTGCCCCGATTCCGCGTCGAGTGCGACCTGGATAAGACACCCGAGTTCACGCCCGGCGCGCACCGCCGCCGCGGACAGTGCGCCGACGAGCTTCAAGCGGTCGACCGACTGCACGACATCAGCATAAGTCGCAACAGAACGGACTTTGTTGGTCTGCAGCTGACCGACGAAGTGCCATGTGAGATCAAGGTCGGAGCACTCGACGGCCTTCGGCGCCGCCTCCTGGTCCTTGTTCTCTGCGACGTGCCGCACGCCGAGCCCGTGCAGCAGTCGCACATCGCTCGCGGGGTAGGTCTTGGTGACCACGACGAGGGTCACTTCTTCCCGCTTGCGCCCGGCCGCCGCGCAGGCGGAAGCGATACGTTCCTCCACGCGCGCCAGGTTCTCGGCGAGTTCGGTCCTGCGGTCGGTCATGATCCTTCTCTTCCGGAGCTTCCGGAGCTTCCGGAGCTTCCGGGGCTTCCCGTGCTTCCCGGATCTGCCGGGTCGAGCCAGACGTATCCGGCCAGACGCCCGGTCGTGCGGTCCCGGCGGTACGAGTAGTGGTCACCCGACTCCAGTGTGCAGACCGGCGAGGCCTGCCGGTCGCTCACCCCGAGCGCTTCGAGCTGGGCATGGACGCCGGCGGTGACGTCGACGGCCGCGGTGCCCCAGCTGGTCTCGGACCAGGCCGCAGGTTCCGCGGCTGCCACATCGGCGCGCATCGCCTCCGGGACCTCGTAGCAGCGCCCGCAGACGGCCGGCCCCGTACGGGCCGTGATCCGTGCCGGCTCGGCCCCGAGGGCGATCATGGCCTCCACAGCGGCCGGAACCACACCGGCCACCATTCCGGGGCGACCTGCGTGGGCCGCGCCGGCCACCCCCGCGACGGGGTCGGCCAGCAGCACCGGTGTGCAGTCGGCGGTGAGGACCGCGAGCGCCAGTCCGGGCCGGGCCGTCACCACCGCATCCACCGCGGGGATCTCGTCGCCGCCCCAGGGACCGTCGACCACGGCGACGGAACTGCCGTGCACCTGGTTCATCCAGACGACCATCGCGGCGTCCAGCCCCAGGGCCTTCGCGGCGATCTCGCGGTTCGCGCGGACGGCGGCGGGGTCGTCCCCCACCGCGCCGCCGAGATTGAGCTCCTCGTACGGAGCGGCGCTCACCCCGCCCCACCTGTCGGTGAAGGCGAAATGCGCGCCGCTCACTCTGTCGTGCTCCCGTATCACGTCAGGTCACTTCAGGAAGTCCGGGACGTCCAGCTCTTCGGCCTGGCTGTCGTACGGCCGGGCGGGCGGGACCTGCGGCGACGCGTTCCCCACCGGCGAGGGCTCGCTCACCGCGGGGGCGGGCTCGGCCGGGGCCGTGGGCTCCTCGCGCGGCGGCACCGTGCCGAGGCCGCCGAGGGAACGGGGCTCCTGACGGGCCGGGGCCGCCGGCTCCTCGCGCTTGGCGGAGGCGGAGCCGATCACGTTGTCGCGGCGGGTCGGGGGCTGGCCCCCGTCGAAACCGGCCGCGATCACCGTGACCCGCACCTCGTCGCCCAGGGCGTCGTCGATGACGGCGCCGAAGATGATGTTGGCCTCCGGGTGGGCGGCCTCGCTGACCAGCTGGGCGGCCTCGTTGATCTCGAAGAGGCCGAGGTCCGAGCCACCGGAGATCGAGAGCAGCACACCGCGTGCGCCGTCGATCGACGCCTCGAGGAGCGGCGAGGAGATCGCCATCTCGGCGGCGGCCACCGCGCGGTCGTCCCCACGGGCCGAGCCGATGCCCATGAGGGCGGAGCCGGCCTCGGACATGACCGACTTGACGTCGGCGAAGTCGAGGTTGATGAGGCCCGGGGTGGTGATGAGGTCGGTGATGCCCTGGACACCCGACAGCAGGACCTGGTCCGCGGACTTGAACGCGTCGAGCACGCTGACCTGGCGGTCCGAGATGGACAGCAGCCGGTCGTTCGGGATGACGATCAGCGTGTCGACCTCTTCGCGGAGCTCGGCGATGCCGTCCTCCGCCTGGTTGGCCCGGCGGCGGCCCTCGAAGGTGAAGGGCCGGGTGACCACGCCGATGGTCAGGGCGCCGAGCGAGCGCGCGATGTTGGCCACGACCGGCGCGCCGCCGGTACCGGTGCCGCCACCTTCGCCGGCGGTGACGAAGACCATGTCGGCCCCCTTGAGGACCTCCTCGATCTCCTCTCGGTGGTCCTCTGCCGCCTTGCGGCCGACTGCCGGGTTGGCTCCGGCCCCGAGGCCGCGGGTGAGTTCCCGGCCGACGTCGAGCTTGACGTCGGCATCGCTCATCAACAGGGCTTGTGCGTCCGTGTTGATCGCGATGAACTCGACGCCCTTGAGACCGACCTCGATCATTCGGTTGATGGCATTGACACCACCGCCGCCGACACCGATGACCTTGATGACTGCGAGGTAGTTCTGCGGTGCTGCCACGTCGAAGGCCTCTCGCCTCGAGTTACGTGTCGCCGCCTCGCGGTGGTGGCCGCGCTGCGACGACGGATGCCGATGGGACGGTCCGAAACGCCGACCCAAACCCTAACGTTGAAGTTTAGGGTTACCAGTGTCTCTACTTCCTGGACTCTCTCGAACGAGACACTAAGTCGACAAGCGGCGCGCGTTCAACGAACACGCCGAACCTCCCGTTTTTCTTTTCACCCTATGTGATCAGCCGTTGCGCTGACCAACCAGGGTGCTGGCCAGCGCATTTGTACGTCAACTCCCCGATGCGGCAGGGGCGGTGGGGGCACTCACATCGAAGTGCCGGGCACCGGGCTCGGCCTTCATCAGTGCGAGCAGCGCGCGCGCCTTCGCCGCACCACCCTCACTACTGCCCCACGCCACCGTCCGGTTCCGCACCAGCTTCAGACGGATGGCGTCGTACGAGCGCACCTCGACGGACCGGAGTTCCTTGGCGGCCTGCACCGGCAGTTCGGAAGTGACCCGTACGGCCTCGCGTACCAGTCGCTGTTCGTCGAAGCGACGCAGACTCGGCGAACGGTCCGCCGCCAGTTCCAGCATGGGGAGCCCCTTGGGCGCCTTGTCCACCGTGGCGAAACGGACGCCCTTCGCGTCCACTTCGACGAATTTCACGCCTTTTCCGATAAGCAGTACGGGCTCCCGCTCCGTCACGTTCAGAGTGACCCCGTGCGGCCAGGAGCGAACGGCCTGGACGGAATCGACACGGGGCAGCTTCGCACGCAGCCGTGCCTCGATCTCGTCCATATCGACCGAAATCAGCGGCGATCCGATCGGCACGGCTGCGGCCCGCTCGACCTCATGGGGCGTCAGAACCCGTGTACCGGAGGTCCGGACCTGCTCGACACGCAGCCACGAGGAGCCGTAGAGCAGCCAGAGACCCGCCCCGGCGAGCACGATGAGCCCGGAGACGATCAGCAGCACCCTCCGGCCCGGCAGCGGCGCACGGCGCGCGGGGCGCCCTCCACGGGGTCGGCCGGAGCGACCGGCCGACGAGGGACCTTTGGGTCTCCGTGTGCCGCGCTCCGCGGTCGTCGGTCCGGCCATGCTCCGTACCCTGCCCTTTCGCTGCGCCTAACGGCGTGCGGCAATCGCCTCGTACACCATTCCGACAAGCAGATCGTCTGCATCCCGGCGCCCGAACTCGGCGGCGGCACGGGACATCTCGTACAACCGGTGCGGATCGGCGAGCACCGGGAGCACGTTCCCCTGGATCCACTCGGGGGTCAGCTCGGCGTCGTCGACCAGGAGTCCGCCGCCGGACTTCACCACCGGCTGGGCATTGAGCCGCTGTTCACCGTTGCCGATCGGCAGCGGTACATAAGCGGCGGGCAGGCCCACGGCGGACAGTTCGGCAACGGTCATGGCGCCGGCACGGCAGAGCATCATGTCGGCCGCGGCGTACGCGAGATCCATTCGGTCCACATACGGTACCGGGATGTAGGGCGGCATTCCGGGCATGTTGTCGACGCGCGGCACTTCGTTCTTCGGGCCGACCGCGTGGAGGATCTGGATGCCGGAGCGCTGGAGCAGCGGAGCGACCTGGTGGACCACCTCGTTGAGGCGGCGGGCACCCTGCGAGCCGCCGGAGACCAGCAGCGTGGGCAGGTTGGGGTCGAGTCCGAACGCGGCGCGCGCCTCGGGCCGCACCCGGGCCCGGTCCAGGGTGGCGATGGAGCGGCGCAGCGGGATGCCGATGTAGCGGGCGTCGCGCAGCTTGCTGTCGGGGGTGGAGACCGCGACCGCGGCGGCGTACCGCGAACCGATCTTGTTGGCCAGCCCCGGGCGCGCATTGGCCTCGTGAACGACGATCGGCACCCCGCGGCGCTTGGCGGCGAGATAGCCGGGCAGCGCGACATAGCCTCCGAAGCCCACCACGCAGTCGGCCTTGGTGCGCTCCAGGATCTGCTCGGCGGCCTTGATGGTGCCGCGCAGCCGGCCCGGAACCGTGATCAGCTCGGGCGTGGGCTTGCGCGGCAGCGGCACGGCGGGAATGAGGGCCAGGTCATAGCCCCGCTCGGGCACCAACCTGGTCTCCAGTCCGCGCTCCGTGCCGAGGGCTGTGATGCCCACGGTCGGATCCTGCCTGCGCAGGGCGTCCGCGAGGGCGAGCGCGGGCTCGATGTGGCCGGCGGTCCCCCCGCCGGCGAGTACGACATGCACCGAAATTCACCGCTCTCCGGACGGACGTTCCTTGACGCGCCGTCTCATCGTCTTCCATCTGACCCCGGGCCTCCGCATGGCCAGGGCCGCCTTCGCGGCGGGATCCTCTCGCGCGAACGCGATCAGCAGTCCCACCGCGAACATGGTCGGCAGCAGGGCGGAGCCTCCGTAGGAGAACAGCGGGAGGGGGACTCCGGCGATCGGCAGCAGGCCGAGCACCGCACCGATGTTGATCACGGCCTGGGCCGTGATCCAGGTGGTCACACCTCCCGCGGCGTACCTCACGAAGGGATCCTCCGTGCGTCCGGCCACGCGGATACCCGCATAGCCTAGAGCCGCGAAGAGAGTGAGCACCGACAGCGTCCCCGCCAGCCCCAGTTCCTCCCCGGTGATGGCGAAGATGAAGTCGGTGTGCGCTTCAGGTAGTTGGCCCCATTTTTCCACACTTGCACCGATACCGGAACCGAACCAGCCCCCGGAGGCCAGGGCGTAGATCCCGTGCACGGCCTGCCAGCAGTTGTCATCGGGTCCCGGGTCGGTGGCACCGACGCACTGGAACCGGGCCATGCGGTTGGCGCTGGTCCTGATCAGGACGGCGCCGATCACAGCGGCGGCGCCGAGCACCCCGGCGAACAGCCTGGTGGGGGCACCGGCCAGCCAGAGCAGCCCGAAGAGGATCGCGGTGAGGATGATGGCGGTGCCCATGTCACCGCCGAGCATGATCAGACCCAGCAGCATGAACGCCACCGGTACCAGCGGCACGAGCAGGTGCTTCCACTGTGTGAGCAGCCGTTTGTCCTGCTTGCGGGCGAGCAGGTCGGCGCCCCAGAGGATGAGGGCGAGCTTGCCGAACTCACTGGGCTGGAGCTGGAAGGGACCCCCGAGGTAGATCCAGTTCTGGTTGCCGTTGACGGAATGCCCTATCCCCGGCACCTGCACGAGCACCATCAGGAACACGCTGCCGACGAGGAGGGGGTAGGCGAGCGCACGGTGGAGCTTCACCGGCATCCGGGAGGCGACGAGGAGCAGGCCACCGCCGATGACGGCGGCCAGGAACTGCTTCCGGAAGAAGTACGAGGCGGGCAGGGACAGCTCCAGCGCCTTGATCATCGACGCCGAGTAGACCATCACCAGACCGAGCACGGTGATCAGCAGACCGGCGCCGAGGATCACGTAGTACGCGGTGAGCGGGCGGTCCCAGGCCCTTCGTGCCCGCTCGAAGAGCCGCCGGATGCCGCTCCCCAGGGGCGGCCGGGGCGCACCGGTTCCCCGCCCCCCGCCGCGCACAGTGGGCGGGCGCCTCGACGCCGGCCCCGCGGTCCCGCCGCGCAGTGCGAGCCCGGGCATCCCCGGGAGAGCGGGCTCCGGCAGCAGTGCCTGCCTGAGCCCGTCGGCCCGCTCGGCCAGGGCAGCCGCGAACCGCCGGGCGGCGTCCGCGGCACGGCTCATCCGTGGGGCCCGGTCGGCGCAGGCGGCGATGGGGCCCGTGTGCGCCGCGACGGGGACGGCGGAATCCGGTGAGCCGGGGGCAGGCCGGCCGGCGGCCACCGGGGCCCCCGTGCCGGGAGTCGGTCGGGCCCCGGGATCCCCGACGGGGGCGCGAGCCTCCGGCGGGCGGGACGGCGCGGTGGGGTCGGGCGGCATGGGCGTTGTCCCCTCCAGTCGTGGGCGGCTGCGCCGGGGCGCGGCGGCGGGGACCGGGCCTGTCAGGCGCGCTCTGCGGCGAGGGCGCGGACCGCGTCCGCGAACGCCTCGCCCCGCTTGTTGTAGTTGACGAACATGTCCATCGAGGCGCAGGCCGGCGCCAGCAGGACCGTGTCCCCCGGCTGTGCGAGTCCCGCCGCTTCACGGACCGCCGCCGACATCGCCCCAGTGTCGGTCCGGTCGAGGTCCACGACCGGGACCTCGGGCGCGTGTCGCGCGAGGGCTTCGGCGATCAGTGCCCGGTCCGCGCCGATGAGCACCACACCGCGCAGCCGCGGCGCCGATTTCTGCACGAGCTCGTCGAAGGTCGCGCCCTTGGCCAGGCCGCCCGCGATCCAGACGATCGGGTCGTACGCCGCCAACGACGCTTCCGTGGCATGGGTGTTGGTGGCCTTCGAGTCGTCCACGTAGGCGACGCCCCCGACGTCCGCGACATGCTCGATGCGGTGCGCGTCGGGGCGGAAGGCCCGCAGCCCGTCCCGTACCGCGGCGGGCTCGACGCCGAAGGCGCGGGCGAGTGCGGCAGCCGCCAGTGCATTGGCGATGTTGTGCGGGGCCGGCGGGTTGACGTCGGAGACCTGGGCCAGCTCCTGCGCCTGCTTCTGCCGGTTCTCGACGAACGCACGATCCACGAGGATGCCGTCCACCACTCCCAGCTGGGAGGGCCCGGGCGTCCCGAGCGTGAAGCCGATCGCCCGGCACCCCTCCTCGACATCCGCCTCGCGCACCAGGTGCTCGGTCGCGGGGTCGGCGACGTTGTAGACGCAGGCGACCGTATTGCCTTCGTAGACACGCCCCTTGTCGGCGGCGTACGCCTCCATGGAGCCGTGCCAGTCGAGGTGGTCCGGCGCCAGGTTGAGCACGGCGGCGGAGTGGGCGCGGAGCGAGGGCGCCCAGTGCAGCTGGTAGCTGGAGAGCTCGACGGCAAGTACGTCGAGATCACCGTACTTCTCTTCGTCCAGCACCATGTCCAGCAGCGAGACGCCGATGTTGCCGACCGCCGCGGTCCTCAGACCGGCCGCCTCCAGGATCGAGGCGAGCATGCGCACGGTCGTGGTCTTGCCGTTGGTGCCGGTGACCGCGAGCCACGGGGCGGAATCGGGGCGGCGCAGCCGCCACGCGAGTTCGACATCGCCCCAGACCTCCACGCCCGCCTCGGCGGCCGCGGCGAACAGGGGCTTGTCGGGCTTCCAGCCGGGCGCCGTGACGACCAGCTCGGAGCCCTCCGGCAGGGTGGCCCCGTCGCCGAGGCGGACGGCGATGCCCTCCGCCTCCAGCTCGGCGGCCTGGGCACGCGAGCGCTCGTCGTCACCGTCGTTGACGACCGTGACGACGGCGCCGAGGCCGTGCAGGACGCGGGCGGCGGGGATGCCGCTCACGCCCAGCCCGGCGACGGTGACGCGCTTGCCCTGCCAGTCCTGCGTACTCACTTGTCGGCCGCCCAGCCCGCGTAGAAGATTCCCAGACCCACAATGACGCACATGCCCTGAATGATCCAGAAACGGACCACGACCAGGACCTCGGACCAGCCCTTGAGCTCGAAGTGGTGCTGCAGCGGCGCCATCCGGAAGACGCGCTTCCCGGTGAGCCGGAACGAACCGACCTGGATGACCACGGACATCGTGATCAGGACGAACAGACCGCCGAGGAGCGCGAGGAGCAGCTCCGTACGGGAGCAGATCGCCAGACCCGCGAGCGCACCGCCGAGCGCGAGCGAACCCGTGTCACCCATGAAGATCTTGGCCGGAGAGGTGTTCCACCACAGGAAGCCGAAGCAGGCGCCCATCAGCGCGGAGGCGACGACGGCGAGGTCCAGCGGGTCGCGCACCTCGAAGCAGGCGTTGGGATTGGTCAGGGTCATCGCGTTGGCGCAGGACTCCTGGAACTGCCAGAGCCCGATGAAGGTGTACGCGCCGAAGACCATCACGGAGGCGCCGGTGGCCAAGCCGTCCAGGCCGTCGGTGAGGTTCACGCCGTTCGACATCGCGAGGATCATGAACAGGGCCCAGACCACGAACAGCACCGGGCCGATCGTCCAGCCGAAGTCGGTGACGAACGACAGCTTGGTGGACGCGGGGGTCTGGCCCCGGCTGTCCGCGAACTGCAGTGCCAGGACCGCGAAGGCGATACCGACGATGAGCTGTCCGGCCATTTTCGCCTTGGCCCGCAGGCCCAGCGACCGCTGCTTGACGATCTTGATGTAGTCGTCGAGGAAGCCGACCAGGCCCATGCCCGCCATCAGGAAGAGCACCAGCACACCCGAGAACGACGGAGCCCCGCCGGTGATCACCTTGGTGAGGGCGTACGCGATGAGTGTGGCCAGGATGAAGGCGATGCCGCCCATGGTGGGCGTGCCCTTCTTGCTGCCGTGGCTGCGCGGGCCGTCGTCACGGATGAACTGCCCGTATCCCTTGCGGGCCAGCAGTTTGATCAGCAGTGGTGTGCCGATGAGCGTCAGGAAGAGCCCGATGGCTCCAGCGAAGAGGATCTGCCTCATCGGGCGGCACCCTGCCCTTCCGAGGACGCCGTCGTGTTCTCGAGCAGCGCCAGGGCGATCCGCTCGAGCCCGGCCGACCTGGAAGCCTTCACCAGCACGACGTCCCCTGGGCGCAGCTCTCTGCGCAACAAGTCGACAGCCGCCTGCGCGTCGGACACGTGCACCGACTCCTCACCCCACGAACCCTCGTTATATGCGCCCAGTTGCAGCCAGGACGCTTCCCTGCCCCCGACCGCGACGAGCTTGCTGACGTTGAGCCGGACGGCAAGCCGTCCGACCGCGTCGTGCTCGGCGAGCGACTCGTCCCCGAGCTCGGCCATCGGACCGAGCACCGCCCATGTGCGTCCCCCTGCGGCCTGGGCGGCCGCGCCCATCGCCACGAGCGCGCGCAGAGCGGCTCGCATGGACTCGGGGTTCGCGTTGTAGGCGTCGTTGACGATCGTCACGCCGTCCGGACGCTCGGTGACCTCCATACGCCAGCGGGAGAGGGTGCCCGCCTCGGAGAGCGCGGTGGCGATCTCGTCCACGGACATGCCCAGCTCATGGGCGACGGCGGCCGCGGCGAGCGCGTTCGACACGTGGTGCTCACCGTACAGCCGCAAGGTCACGTCGCTGCACCCGGAGGGTGTGAGAAGCCGGAATGCGGGCTGTCCGCTCGGCGTCAGCCGTACATTCTCGGCCCGTACGTCCGCTTCGCCCGCCTCACCGAAGAGAACGACTCGCGCCTTTGTGCGGGATGCCATCGCGCGTACGAGAGGATCGTCGGCGTTGAGAACGGCCACTCCGCCCGCATCGGCCGCGGGCAGGGCCTCGACGAGTTCGCCCTTGGCGACCGCGATCTGCTCACGGCCACCGAACTCGCCGATATGGGCGGTGCCGACGTTCAGCACGAGACCGATACGCGGCGGGGTGAGGCTGGTGAGGTACCGGATGTGGCCGATGCCGCGCGCACCCATCTCGAGGACGAGATGGCGCGTTTCCGCCGTGGCGCGCAGCGCGGTGAGCGGCAGGCCGATCTCGTTGTTGAGGGAGCCGGGTGTCCAGACCGTCGGTGCGTGGCGCTGGAGCAGCTGTGCGATGAGGTCCTTCGTGGAGGTCTTGCCCGCGGAGCCCGTGAGGGCGACGACCTCGGTGCCGAGCCGGTCCACGACGGCCCGCGCCAGCGCGCCCAGCGCAGTCTGGACGTCGTCGACGACGATGGCGGGGACGCCCACGGGCCGGGCGGCCAGCACGGCCGCCGCGCCCGCTTCGACGGCGCGTTCCGCGTAGTCGTGGCCGTCGACCTTCTCACCGGCGAAGGCGACGAAGAGACTGCCGGCCTCGACCTGGCGGGAGTCGATGACGACGGGTCCGGTGACCCGGGTGGCCGGATCCGGTATGTCGTACGACTGCCCGCCGACGATTTCGGTGATCTCGGCGAGGGAGAGGGCGATCACTGCTTCATCCCTCACTGTTCTTGTGGCTGTGTCCGTCCTGCCGGCCCGCTGCGGGCTCCTGGCGCCCGGCGGCGGTGTACCGCGCAGCGACCGCCTTGCGGAGCACCTCGCGGTCGTCGAAGGGACGGACCACTCCGGCGATGTCCTGGCCCTGCTCGTGCCCCTTGCCCGCGACCAGCACGGTGTCGCCCGGCTCGGCCCGCGCGACGGCCGCGGCGATGGCGGCCGCCCTGTCCTCGAAGACCTGGACCTCGCCGCGTTCGTGCGCCGGCACCTCCGCGGCGCCCGCGAGCATGGAGGCGAGGATCGCGAGGGGGTCCTCGGAGCGGGGGTTGTCGGAGGTCAGGACCGCGGTGTCGGCGAGACGGGCGGCCGCGGCGCCCATCGGGCCGCGCTTGGTCCTGTCGCGGTCACCGCCGCAGCCGAGCACGATGTGGAGCCTGCCCTTGGTGACCTTGCGCAGGGAGCGGAGGACCGACTCGACCGCGTCCGTCTTGTGCGCGTAGTCGACGACCGCGAGATACGGCTGGCCCTCGTCGACGCGCTCGAGCCGGCCGGGGACACCGGGAACGGCGGCGACACCGTCCGCCGCGGTCTGCGGGTCGGTCCCCGCGACGGCGAGGGTCACGATGGCGGCGAGCGTGTTGGCGACGTTGAACGGGCCGGGCAGCGGTGCCCGGGCCGTCACCCGCTCGCCCCCGGGGCCCACGGCGGTGAACGTCGAGCCGACTGCACCGAGTTCGACGTTCTCGGCGCGCCAGTCGGCGTCCGGGTGGCCCTCCGCGGAGAACGTGACGACCGGGATCGCCGACTCGGCCGCCAGGCGCTGACCGTACTCGTCGTCGAGGTTGACGACGCCCTGGCGTGCGCGGGCGGGCGTGAACAGCTGGGCCTTGGCCTGGAAGTAGTCCTCCATGCCGGAATGGAACTCCATGTGCTCCGGGCTGAGGTTGTTGAAGACGGCGACGTCGAACACACAGCCGTCGACCCTGCCGAGCACCAGTGCGTGGCTGGAGACCTCCATGGCGACCGCCTCGACGCCCCGCTCGCGCATCACCGCGAACAGCGCCTGCAGATCGGTGGCTTCGGGGGTCGTACGTTCCGACTTGATGCGTTCGTCCCCGATGCGCATCTCGACCGTGCCGATCAGACCGGTGGGGCGGCCCGCGCCGCGCAGCCCGCCCTCGACGAGATAGGCCGTGGTGGTCTTGCCGGAGGTTCCGGTGATGCCGATCTGCAGCAGGCCCTCGCCGGGCCGCCCGTAGATCGTGGCGGCGAGCTCGCCCATGCGTCCGCGCGGGTTCTCGGTGACCAGGACCGGGAGTCCGGTGGCGGCGGCCCGCTCCGCCCCGGTCGGGTCGGTGAGGACCGCGGCCGCGCCGAGTTCCTTGGCCTGGGCGACGTAGTCGGCGCCGTGCAGGCGGGCGCCGGGCAGTGCGGCGTACACATCGCCGGGACGCACGGCCCGCGAGTCGTGGGTGATGCCCGTGACCGCGCCGGAGCCCGGGGGCTCTACCCCCAGCCGGTCGGCCAGCTCAGCGAGATCGATCGGGCGGACCTCGGCCGGACGGGGTGGGGCGGTTCGGTACTGATCAGCATGTGGCACGGCGGTGAGCGTACCGGGCTCACGGGGACCGGTGCTAAATGAGGGGTGGCGCGCGAGCGCCTCGGGGCTCTGATTCCCGGGACCGGGCATGATCGTTGTCACTGACGGTGCCTCCCGGGTCACCGACCCGGCGTGAACGTGACCGGAAGGCGCGCGGGCGCCTTGCCGGTCGGTGCCACCTGCTGGGTCTTGAGCGCGAATTCCATGACCTTCTTGTAGATGGGTCCGCAGATCTGGCCGCCGAAGTAGCTGCCTTTGGTCGGGTTCTGGATGGCGCAGTAGACGGTGATCTGCGGGTCGTCGGCGGGTGCGAATCCCGCGAAGGATGCGGTGTAGCCCTTGTAGCGGCCCAGTTCCGGATCGACCCTGTTGGCCGTTCCGGTCTTTCCGGCGACCCGGTAGCCGGGGATCTGGGCCTTGGTTCCGGTGCCTTCCTCGTCACCCACGACGGACTCGAGCATCGTGGCGAGCGTCCCCGCGGTCTTCGCGCTGACCACACGGGTCTTCTCCGGCGCGGGTGCCGGGGTGAACCGGCCGTCGGGGCCGGTGGTGCCGCGGACCAGTGTGGGCTCGATGCGTACGCCGCCGTTGGCGATCGTCGAGTACACCGACGCGGCCTGCACGGCGTTGACGGACAGACCCTGGCCGAAGGGGATCGTGTACTGCTGCGAAGTGGACCAGTCCTGGGGCTTGGCGAGAATGCCGGCCGACTCCCCGGGGTAGTCCAGCCCCGTCGGGCTGCCGATGCCGAACTTGCGCAGATACGAGTGCAGGACCCGGTTGGCCTTCGCCTGGGTGTCGCCGAGCTGTCCGGTCGCCAGGATGGTGCCGATGTTGCTGGACTTGGCGAGGACGCCGTTGAGGGTCAGATGCCAGGTGGGATGGTCGATGTCGTCGCGGAAGAGCCGGTCGCCCCGGTGCAGCCGGTTGGGCACGGTGACATGGGTGCCGGGGGTCGCGGCCTGCTCCTCCAGTACGGCGGCCATGGACATGACCTTGCTGGTGGAGCCGGGTTCGTAGACGTCCTGCAGGGCGGCGTTGCCCATGGCCGCGGCGTTGGCCTGGGAGATGTCATTGGGGTCGAACCCAGGGGCGTTGGCCATGGCGAGGATCTCGCCGGTCCTGGCGTTCTGGACGACGACATAGCCGCGGTCCGCCTTGGACCTGCTCACCTGTTCGGCGATCGCCTTCTGGGCGGCCCACTGGATGTCGCGGTCGATGGTCAGCTCGATGTCGGAGCCGGGGACGGCGGGCAGCTCACGGGTTCCGGCGGTGGGCACACGGCGGCCGCCGGACTGCGCGTAGGTGATCTCGCCGTCCTCGCCCGCGAGCTCGTGGTCGAGCATGGACTCGAGCCCGCCCGCTCCGCGGCCGTCGGCATTGACGTATCCCAGTATCCCGGCGCCGAGATCGCCGTTCGGGTAGACGCGCCTGCTGCTGGTCTCCCGGAAGACGCCCGCGAGGACGTTGGCGCCGGGGCCGCCCCCGGCCTTGTCCGCCACGGCCTTCTCGGCGAAGACGCTCTTGAGGTCCTTGATCTGGTTCCAGACCTGCGGGGTCTGGCGGCGGGCAAGGACGGTGTAGCGCGACTTGGGGGCCTTGAGCTTGTTCGCGAGCTCCGACGCGTCCTTGCCGAGAATCGGTGCGAGCAGGGCGGCGGCCTGTTCCGGCGCATCCGGCGCCTTGCTCTCCTCTCGGGTGAACATCTTCGGGTCGGCCGTGATGTCGTACGCATCGACGCTGGTGGCGAGGGCAATCCCGGAGCGGTCGGTGATCTCGCCCCGCTCGGCGGCCAGTTTGTGGCTCATGTACCGGTTCTTGCCGGCCATGGCGGCGTACGTACTTGCGTCGACGGCCTGCACCTGGAGGAGTCGTACGACGAACACCAGCATGATCAGGGTGAGGGCCAGGCTGACGAGCCGCAGCCGGGGGCGGGGACTGCCGAGGCGGATCCGGCGGGATGCGGCGGCGGGCCTGCGCCGTGCTGCCGGATGGGGGCGCCGCGCGGGGCCGGCCGGTCGGGCGGGGCCGGGGACCCGGCGGCGCGGAGTTTCCTTGGGAGGCACTGCGTCACCTGCCGGGGGTCGTGGGGGGCTGCTTCGGCGGCACAGGCGTGGCGGGGGTCGCGGGCCGGGCAGGGGCGGCGGTCGGGCCGGGGGCGGGCGGTGGCGGGTCGGGCGGCGCGACGGCTTTCTCCGGGACTCCCCTGACCTTCCCGTCCGGGCCGAGGAAGGCGGGGTTGCCACCTCGCACCATGCCGAGCTCTCGGGCTCGCCGCTCCAGTGCGTCGGGCGCGGAGCGGCCGTCCACGTCCCGCTGGAGCGCCTGCTCCTCGTCGGTGAGTTCGGTGGTCCTCTTCCTGAGCTCACCGAGCTCGAAGGAACCTTCGTTGAGGGCCGAGTTGAGCAGGAGCAGGATGATCAGGCCGCCGCCCAGGAACACGACGACGAGCAGGACGAAAGGGGTGCGGGCGGCGGATCTGGGCCCGGACGGCATCAGCCGCACGAGCCGCGCTGCGCGTCCCTTGAGCTGTCCTGCGGCCTCTTTCACCACACGCCCTCCCTCACCGGGCTGCCTGCACTGCCCCGGCGGTCGTCACGGACGCCGTCGCAGCCGCAGCGCTCACTGCACGTCCTCACGGATCCGCTCTGCGCCCCGCAGCCGTGCGGGTGCCGCTCGCCGGTTCTCGGCGACCTCCTCCTCCGTGGGGAGCTCCGCCCCCCGTGTCAGCAGCTTGAGCCGTGGCTGGTAGCGCTCGGGGACGACCGGCAGACCGGGCGGTGCGGTGGTGGCCGCCCCCGCCGCGAAGACCTGCTTGACCAGACGGTCCTCGAGCGAGTGGTACGACAGGACGGCGATCCGGCCGCCGACCGCGAGCGCCTTCACCGCGGCCGGGACGGCCCGCTCCAGGACCGTCAGCTCGCCGTTGACCTCGATGCGCAGGGCCTGGAAGGTGCGCTTGGCGGGGTTGCCGCCGGTGCGCTTCGCGGCCTGGGGCAGGGCGTCGCGGATGAGTTCGACGAGCCGGGCACTGTTGGTGAAGGGCTGCTTCTCGCGCTCGCGCACGATCGCCGCCACGATCCGTTTGGCCTGCTTCTCCTCGCCGTAGGCCCGCAGGATGCGCACCAGCTCACCGGCGGGGTAGGTGTTGAGGACCTCCGCGGCACCGAGCCCCGTCGTCTGGTCCATGCGCATGTCCAGCGGGGCGTCCTGGGCGTAGGCGAAGCCGCGGTCGGCCTCGTCGAGCTGCATGGAGGAGACACCGAGGTCGAAGAGGACGCCCTGGACACTGCCGATCCCGAGCCGGGCCAGTACATCCGGCAGCTCGTCGTACACGGCGTGCACCAGCGTGGCGCGGTCGCCGAACGGAGCAAGGCGCTCACCGGACAGCCGCAGCGCCTCCTTGTCCCGGTCGAGCGCGACCAGCCGGGTGTCGGGGAACCGGGTGAGCAGCGCCTCGCTGTGCCCGCCCAGCCCCAGGGTGCAGTCGACCACGACGGGCTTCCGGTCGCCGGCCAGGGCTGCGTCGTCCGGCCGCTCCAGGGCGGGTGCCAGCAGGTCCAGGCACCGCTGGAGCATCACCGGGACGTGTCGCTGGCTCAATGCGCCCTCTCAGGTTCCGACGCGCGCGGGGGCCGGGGCGTACGTATGCCGCTGCCGCACACGCGGGGAAAATCATGGAAATGTGCAGGAAGTGTCTGTGAACTCGGCGTCACTCTAGTCCACTGGTCCGGCCGGTCAATCAACCGGCTGGCGCGTCGCAGAGGCCATCCGGCGCCGTGTGCGCAATCGGGATGCTTCACCCATACGGACCGCGCCGGCTCCCGCCTGTGGGTTACCTCACAACAAGGCTCATTGACGGTCTTTGTCCACTCTCACAGCGAGCCCACACACCCTGTGGCCATTACCGTCATAGGCATGTCGACCTCTGCGCATCTGCCCGCCGACGCGGCCATCGGCCGCGGCTCGGTCACCGACCGTCTCGTCGAAGCCAACGAGCGTTATGCCGCCGGATTCACCGACCCGGGCATGGACGCCCGGCCGGTACTGAAGGTCGCCGTGGTGGCATGCATGGACGCCCGGATCGACCTGCACGCGGCCCTCGGCCTGAAGCTGGGCGACTGCCACACCATCCGCAACGCCGGCGGCGTGGTCACGGACGACGTGATCCGCTCGCTCACGATCAGCCAGCGGGCGCTCGGCACCCGCAGCGTGATACTCATCCACCACACCACCTGCGGTCTGGAGAGTCTGACCGAGGATTTCCGGCACGAGCTGGAGGACGAGGTGGGGCAGCGGCCGTCCTGGGCGGTTGAGGCGTTCCGCGATGTCGACCAGGATGTGCGACAGTCCATGCAGCGGGTACGGACCTCGCCGTTCCTTCCGCACACGGACGATGTCCGTGGTTTCGTCTTCGATGTCACCAGCGGTCTGCTGCGGGAGATCGACCCCGCTCGGTGACCGGCAAAACATGGCAACCAGAGACATAGGGCGCCCAGTTGTCCACAGGCGAGTGACACGAAGCGGTAACGGCAACAAGAATGCGGGTGTGACATCTCTGCGGCACGGACCGCAGCGGTGTCCGTGTTTCGGGGTGGGCCGTGCCGCACACAGCGCATCGGCCCATGGAAAGGGCCGAGGAGGGCCGGGTGACGACCTATGACGATCGAGCGAGCCTCACAGATCTGACCACCACAGCGGAGCGGGTCCGCAGGTCGGTCGAGGGTGTGATCGAGGGCAAGCCTGAGGTCGTACGGCTTTCGCTGACCGTGCTGCTCGCCGAGGGACATCTGCTCATCGAGGATGTGCCGGGAGTGGGCAAGACGATGCTGGCGAAGGCGCTGGCGCGGTCCATCGACTGCTCGGTGCGGCGTATCCAGTTCACGCCCGACCTGCTGCCGTCGGACATCACGGGCGTGTCGATCTACGACCAGCAGCGGCGGGACTTCGAGTTCAAGCCGGGCGCGATCTTCGCCCAGATCGTGATCGGCGACGAGATCAACCGCGCCTCGCCGAAGACCCAGTCGGCGCTGCTGGAGTCCATGGAGGAGCGACAGGTCACCATCGACGGGCAGACGTACGAACTGCCCAGCCCCTTCATGGTGGTGGCCACACAGAACCCGGTGGAGATGGAGGGCACGTATCCGCTGCCCGAAGCCCAGCGGGACCGCTTCATGGCAAGGGTCTCGATGGGGTATCCGACGCCCGAGGCCGAGTTCCAGATGCTCGATGTGCACGGCTCGGCGTCACCGCTCGACGATCTCCAGCCCGCGGCCCACGCCCATGACATCGTGAAGCTGATCGACGCGGTCCGTACGGTCCATGTCGCCGACTCGGTGCGGCGGTACGCCGTGGAGCTGGTCGCCGCGACCCGTAGCCACCCGGACCTGAGACTCGGTGCCTCGCCGCGTGCCACGATCCATCTGCTCCGCGCCGCGAAGGCCTCGTCGGCGCTGTCCGGCCGGGACTACGTGCTGCCGGACGATGTGCAGTCGCTCGCCGTGCCCGTGCTCGCCCACCGTCTGCTGCCGACCGCACAGGCCCAGCTCAACCGCCGCACCGCCGAGCAGGTCGTGCTGGAGATCCTGCAGCGCATACCGGTGCCCACCTCGGGCAATGACAGCGGGTACGGCGACACCCCGCTCTACGGCCAGCAGCGGCCCGGCGTCCGGCGGCTGTGATGGCAGCCGGGAGCCCTGCCGCCGGCGATGACGAGAAAGGCGGTCTGCGGGCGGCTCTCGGCGGGCTGACCACGCGCGGCCGCTCCTTCCTGGCGGCCGGCGTGGCCGCGGCGGTGTGCGCGTATGTACTGGGGCAGGCCGACCTGCTCCGCGTCGGGATTCTGCTCGCCGTGCTGCCCCTGATCTGTGCGACGGTGCTGTACCGCACGCGCTACCGCGTCGCCGGCAGCCGACGGCTGTCGCCGTCGCGCGTGCCATCCGGGTCCGAGGCACGGGTGCATCTGCGGATCGACAACGTCTCGCGGATGCCCACGGGCCTGCTGATGCTCCAGGACCATGTGCCGTACGTGCTGGGGCCGCGGCCCCGGTTCGTACTGGACCGGGTGGAGCCCGGGGGCCGCCGCGAGGTGTCCTACCGGGTCCGCTCGGACCTGCGCGGACGCTATCCGCTCGGCCCGCTGCAGCTGCGGCTGAGCGACCCCTTCGGGATGTGCGAGCTGACCCGCTCCTTCAGCGCGTACGACACACTCACCGTCATCCCGCGGACCGAACCACTGCCGCCGGTCCGCCTGGGAGGCGAGGCCTCGGGTCACGGCGACGGGCGGCAGCGTTCGCTGGCACTGGCGGGCGACGACGACATCATTCCGCGCACCTACCGGCACGGCGACGACCTGCGCCGGGTGCACTGGCGCTCCACCGCACGCTACGGCGAGCTGATGGTGCGGCGCGAGGAGCAGCCTCAGCGGGCCAGGTGCACGGTGCTGCTGGACACCCGCCGCGTCGCGTACGAGGGGGCGGGCCCCGACTCGGCCTTCGAGTGGGCGGTGTCGGCGGCGGCGTCCGTCCTGGTCCACATGCTGGAGCGGGGCTTCGCGGTGCGGCTCCTGACGGACACGGGCAATTCGGTGCCGGGTACGGACGGTCTCGCCGCGTCCACCCATGAGTCCGCCGACTCGGCCGGGCTGATGCTCGACACCCTCGCGGTCGTGGACCACTCGGACGGCGCCGGTCTGTCCCGCGCCTACGACGTGCTCCGGGGCGGGAACGAGGGGCTTCTGATCGCCTTCATCGGCGATCTCGACGAGGAGCAGGCCGCGGTTGCGGCCCGGATGCGCCAACGCAGCGGCGGAGCGGTCGCCTTCGTCCTGGACAGCGGCACCTGGCTGACGAGCGGTGCGGTGCCGGGTGCGGTCGACGCCCGGCTGCGCGGGCTGCGCGAGGCCGGTTGGACGGCGGTGCCCGTGTCGCCCGGCACGGGCCTGCCCGAGCTGTGGCGGCAAGTGGCCGGCGAGCGCAGCGAGGCGGCTGCCACGGGCACGACGAACGGCTTTCCGGGGGGATGGTCATGAGCGGTCGCGGAAGGCTCGCCCTGTGCGCCTTCGCCGCCACGCTGATGGCGGCGAGCGCACTGCTGCCGCTGGTCCATCCGGCCACATGGATCATGCAGGCGGCCTTCGTGGTCGCGGTGCAGACCGGGGTCGGGGTGCTGGCCCGCCGGGTGCCGCTGGCCAGGCCGCTGACGGTGGCCGCGCAGGCCGTCGTCGCACTGCTGATGCTCACGCTGCTCTTCGCCAGGCAGGAGGCCCTGATCGGCCTGCTGCCCGGGCCCGACGCGTTCATGCACTTCGGCGAACTGCTGTCCGAAGGCGCCGAGGACGTCGGGCGCTACGCGACGCCGGCGCCCGGCACCGACGGGATCCGTCTGATGCTGGTCGGCGGAGTACTGCTGATCGGACTGGCGGTGGATGCGCTCGCGGTCACGTTCCGCAGCGCCGCCCCCGCGGGTCTGCCGCTGCTCGCGCTGTACTCGGTGGCAGCAGCGCTCTCCGACGGCGGTGCGGCCTGGCTCTGGTTCCTGCTGGCGGCGACGGGCTATCTGCTGCTCCTGCTGGCGGAGGGCCGGGACAGGCTCTCGCAGTGGGGCCGGGTGTTCGGCGCCGCGCCGAGGACAGCCGGCGGCGGCACGGGCGGGTTCGCGACGGGCGGCGGCGCGCCGCAGGCGCCGGTGCGTGCCGGCCGGCGGATCGGAGTGCTCGCCCTCGGTATGGCGCTGGCCCTCCCGGCGGTACTCCCGGCGCTGGGCGGTGGACTGCTGGGCGGCGGGGGCAACGGGCCGGGCAAGGGCCCGGGCGGCGGCGGCACGATCGACGCCGTGAATCCGGTGGTGACCCTGCAGGACACCCTCAACCAGCCGGAACAGCGCGAGTGGCTGAAGTACAAGACCAACGCGGACAGCACCGGCGACATGTATCTGCGGATCATGGCGCTCGACCAGTTCGACGGAGGCTCGTGGAAGTTCTCCGTGCGCCCGGTCACGGACATCCCCGATGAGCTGCCGCGGCCCGACGGGCTCGGCGACGGCATCGGCACGTCCGAGATCAGGACGAACATCTCGGCCGCCGGTTCGTACCGGCAGGGCTGGCTCCCGATGCCGTATCCCGCGACGAAGCTGAGCATCGCCGGGAAGTGGCGGTTCGACCCGGCCAGGCGGACCGTCATCGGCGACGGCGGTCAGACCACGAGCGGTGTGCAGTACTCGGTCACCAGTCTCCGCGTGAACCCGACCCGTGAGCAGCTCGCGAGGGCGCCGAAGGCCCCGGCGTCGCTGCTGCGCGAGTACACCCCGGTGCCCGACTCACTGCCCGCCGATGTGCGGACCACGGCGGCCCGGGTGACGAAGGGCGCAGCGAACGACTACGAGCGGGCGGTCAAGCTCCAGGACTGGTTCGCCGTGAACGGCGGCTTCACCTACAGCACGCAGGTGCAGTCGGGCGGGGGTGTGGAGGGCATTTCCAGGTTCCTGAAGGACAAGAAGGGCTTCTGCGTCCACTTCTCGTTCTCGATGGCGGCGATGGCCCGGACGCTGGGCATACCGGCGCGGGTCGCCGTGGGCTTCACCCCGGGCACGACAGTGGCGGGCGGGGCGATGTCGGTGAGCAACCGCGATGCCCACGCCTGGCCTGAGCTGTACTTCGAAGGAGCCGGGTGGACCCGGTTCGAGCCCACGCCGACCCGGGGCAGCGCTCCCGACTACACCCGGGAGCAGGCGCCGTCCGGCGCACCGACCGCTCCGGAGCAGCCCGAGGAGACCGGCCCTGCCGAGGCGTCGGCCGCACCGTCGAGCGCATCGTCGTGCTCACCGGGGGACCAGCGGCTCGGGGAGTGCGGGGCTGCGGCTCCGCAGGACGTGCAGCCGCCGGCGGACCGGGGGCCTTCCGTCCGGGCGATTCTGCTGTGGACCGTCGTAGGAGTGGCCGTGGTGCTCGTACCGCTGCTTCCGATGCTCTGGCGGCTGTGGGTACGCAGGGGACGGCTCGGCTCGGACCGGCATGTCAGGAATCCGGGGAGGCGGGGGAAGACCGCCGGCCGGGACCCGGCCGGCCCCGACGGCCTGCCCGCGGCCGACGGTGCCATGCCGTCGCCGGGTACCGACGAGGCCCTGGAGCGCCTCTCCGCGCGGACCCTGGCCGCCTGGCGGGAGATCTCCGATTCGGCGTGGGATCACGGCGTCCCGCCCGACGATTCGCAGACGCCGCGCAAGGCCGCGGCCCGGATCGTGCGGCTCGGACGGCTCGACGGTGCTCCGGCCGACTCGGTGCACCGGGTGGCCCAAGCAGTGGAGCAGGTGCTGTACGCGCCCGCGCCGCGGCTCGGGGCGGGGTTCGCCGATGACGTGGACCGGGTCCGCGCGGGCCTGTCCGCGAATGCGACCCGGAGCACACGGCTGCGCGCGCTGCTGCTGCCGCGCTCTTCGGTACGGGTCGTATGGGTCCTCTCGGAGCGCTGGAACGCGACCATGGACCGCTGGGTTGCCGCCCGGGAGCGGGCTTTGGCCGGGGTGACGGGGCAGCTGCGCAGGCTCTCGCGCCAGCGCGGTTAGCGCGTGTGCTGGTGGAGGGCGCCGCGGGGCGTCCTCCACCAGCACACCCTCTCCACCAGCGTGGTGTGCAGCATGGTCACGGTGCGGCACAGAGACGGTTGGGCCGAACGGGTGAGGGGTGACCGCTGAAACGCGGTCACCCCTCGGCTGTGTGTGGTCCCGTGTCGAACGGGTCGTTTGTGGTGACGCACGTGCGCGGTCGCGTCCGCACGTCGGAGTCGGAGCCGGAACGTCCGGAGGCTCAGTGGCCGCCCTGCTCGTCGCGGCGGCGCTGCCACCGCTGCTCGATCCGGTTCATCATCGACCGGCGTTGCCTGGGCTGGCGGCGCGCGGTTCCCGTGGCGGGGCTCTGCTCGCCCGGCTTGGGTGCCTTGCGCCAGCCAGTGACCGCGAGGACCGCACAACCGAGCATGACGAGGAATCCCACCACGCTGATCCAGATCACGGTGGTGACCATTCCGGCCATGAGGAGCGCGATACCCACCAGGAAGCCGGCGATCGCCTGGTAGACCCGTCGCCGGGTGTACGTACGCAGCCCGCTTCCCTCGAGCGCTGTCGCGAACTTGGGATCTTCGGCGTACAGCGCTCGCTCCATCTGCTCGAGCATTCGCTGCTCGTGCTCCGAGAGCGGCACGGAGTCCTCCTAGTCGTCGGTCGCTGGGGGCGACCGGTAAGCGGCCCTTTCAGGATAGGCAGGGAATCGCCCCCGTGAAACCCGCCTTTGGCCCTGTTCGCTTGGTGGGCCGCCATGCCGGATCGGCTGCTGAAGCGTTGATTCCCCAACCGCCGATCCGTCATGCCGGATGATGTCCCCCGATCATACGGGGCGAACGCCCCGATCGGGGGACCTCCGGCGTACTCCGTCTGCAGCTGCGTACCTGATCAGCGGCGGGTCAGCTGTGCTTCTCGCCCAGGACGTGGAGCTGGGTCGCGACCGAATGGAACGCCGGGAGCTCCGCCGCGGCCTCCTCCAGCTTGAGCAGTGCGTCCAGGGCGCCGGGCTCGGTGTCCACGAGAACGCCGGGGACCAGGTCGGCAAAGACCCGGACACCGTGCACGGAACCGACCTTCATCCCTGCCGCGGCGACGAGTTCGGTGAGCTGTTCCGCGGTGAAGCGGCGTGGCACGGGGTCGCCCTCGCCCCAGCGCCCTGCCGGGTCGCCGAGAGCGTGGCGGGCCTCCGTGAAGTGCCCGGCAAGGGCCCTGGCGAGAACGGCGCCGCCCAGGCCCGCGGCGAGCAGGCTCAGCGCGCCACCGGGACGCAGCGCCTCGGCGGCGTTCCGTACTCCTTCGGCGGGGTCGTCGACGTACTCCAGCACACCGTGGCAGAGCACGATGTCGAAACCGTCGCGCCCGACCACGTCGAAGAGGCCGTGGACATCGCCCTGGACTCCGGTCACCCGGTCGGCGACTCCGGCCTCGGCGGCCCTGCGCTCCAGCGCGAAGAGAGCATTGGGGCTGGGGTCCACGACGGTGACACGGTGGCCGAGGCGGGCGGCGGGCACCGCGAAGTTCCCGGAGCCACCGCCGGTGTCGAGGACGTCCAGGGCGTCCTTCCCGGTCACCCGGACCCGACGGTCGAGGGCATCCCTCAGGACGTCCCAGACCACGGCAGTACGGAGGGAGGCCCGGGAAGGGGTCCCCTCGGGGCGCAGCCGCAGGGGGCGCATCTGGTCCGGCACGGCAGTTGACTCCTCGGCGCGGTGCCGCCCCGCGTGCGGGGCGTGAACGGTGCAGGCTCGGTCCACCCTATTGCCTCCGCGGTGCGTCCCCGTCATCGCGAGCCGTCGCTCCGGTTCATGGTCCCCGGGCCGTCGTTCCCGGTGCGCCATCGCCCGCCGCCCGAGTGCCCCTGCTGCCGAGGCGGGCTACGTCCCGGATTCCGTCCTGGGTTCCAACCCGGTCCCAGGGCCGGACTGCGGGCCGGGCTCTCGGCCCGATCCGGGCCTCGGCTGCGGCAGCACCGGCTGGAGCACGAGCATCCGTTCGACGAGACGGAGGAACATGGCCACGTCCCGCAGCAGATCGTCGGCGTCGCGGCTGCTGGCGGCGCCCTGGATACCGGCCTCGGCGCGTGCCCTGCGCCGGGCACCGGAGGCGAACAGCGCGCTCCACTCGGTGAGCTCCGGGGCTATCTCGGGGAGGACCTCCCAGGCGGACCTTATGCGGGCGCGACGGCGCGGACCGGTCTCGGGCCGGCCCAGGGCGGCCAGCACGGCGGCCGCGGTGCGCAGCGCGGCGAGGTGGGCGGTGGCATAGCGCTCGTTGGGCGTGTCCAGAGTGACCGCCTCCTCGAGACCGGCACGGGCCTGGGTCAGCAGGTCGAGGGCGGCGGGCGGCGCGGACGCGCGGCGGAGTACGGGATGGACGTCGCTTGCGGGACCGGTCCGCGAGGGGGGCAGCGAGGGTGCAGGGCCGCCTGTGCTGAGCCGGCGCGCGGCAGCGGCGTGGGAGCTGGCCATGACGAACCTCCTGTCGTCGTGTGACGGCACTGTGGCCGTATGTGTCCATCGTGGGGGGCAGCACTGACAATGGCTGCGACCTGCGGCTTCGCCTGCTCAGGTGGGGTGTGCGCGCGGCGGCTAAGGTGAGGTGAGGTGCTTTCCGGGACCCTCGGAGCAGACATGAGGGGACATCGCGGCGATCAGCCCGACAGTGCGCAGCAGCTCCTCGTCACCCTCGGGCGACTCGTTGACCAGGCCCTGGAGCGGATCAAGCTTCAGCGGGCCCGAGTCGAGCTGGCCATGGCCCTGCAGCGGCACATGCTTCCCCCCGGGCTCCCAGAACTCCCCGGCGTGCACATCGCGGCCCGCTATTCGCCCTCGCGGGACGGGCTGGCGGTGGGCGGTGACTGGTACGACGCGTTCCTGATGATGGACGGCTCGCTGGGGCTCACCATCGGCGACGTTCAGGGCCATGACGCCGAGGCCGTCGCATTCATGGGGCAGGTGCGCACCAGCCTGCGCGCCCTCGCCGAGGCGACGAGCGATCCGCGAGAGGTGCTGAGCCGCACCAACGACCTGCTGATCTCCATGGGCTTCGGTCTCTTCGCGACCTGCTGCTTCCTGCGCTTCGACCCGGTCACCCGCGATCTCACCGCGTCCCGGGCCGGCCATGTCCCGATGATCTGGGCCACCGCGAACGGCCGCTCGGGCATCGCCCTCGACCGTGGCGGCCCGCCCCTGGGCATCGTGATGGGTGAGCGCTATCCGGTGACCCACCGGCGGCTGACGGAGGCCGGGGTCCTCGTCCTGATCACCGATGGGGTCGTGGAGGGGCCCGACTACCCGATGGAGGCGGGTCTGGCCGAGGTGGCCAAGCTGGTACGCGCGGGGTTCGACGCCGATCCCGATGTGCTGGCCTCCGCAATCATCAAGGTGGCGGAGCTGACCGGTCACCGCGACGATGCGGCGGTGCTCGTCACGCGCTACGACGGCCCCCCGGACTCCTGATCCGCAGCCGCCGGTCCGGCCGTCGTGACCCGGCCGGTGCCGCGCTCGGCCCCGCCTGACTCGCCGCGGCCCCGTCCACGGCGCAGACTGCTGTGGTGCGCAAGGAGCAGATCCGGGGTCACGGATTCACGGCGCTGAGGATCCTTGCCGTCGCCGCCATCTACTACGGATCAGCCGAACTGGGACTCCTCCAGCAGCTGGTGCGTGGTCAGGTCACACCTCTGTGGCCGCCGACCGGCGTGGCCCTGGCCGCGCTGCTCCTGCTCGGGCTGCGGGTATGGCCGGGGATCGCGCTCGGCGCCTTTCTGGTCAATGTGTCCATCGGCCCCTCGGCCCTGGCCGTGCTGGCCATCGTCGCGGGGAACACCGTCGCCCCGATCGTCGCCTGCCTGCTGCTGCGCCGTGCGGGCTTCCGCGTGGAACTCGACCGGCTGAGGGACGGACTCGCCCTGGTCTTCCTCGGCGCACTGGTCGGCATGGTGGTCAGTGCGACCGTGGGCACCGGCGTGCTCGTCCTCTCCGGGGCGGTGGAGGGATCCGACTTCTGGTCGGTCTGGTCGGTGTGGTGGACGGGTGATGCGATGGGCGTCCTCCTGGTCACCCCGTTCCTGCTCGTCATCCGCAGGCTCCGGTGGCCCCCCAGGGCCGGGGCGGCGCGGTGGGCCGAGGCCCTTGCCCTGCTGGCGGCCACGGTGGGAGCGACCCTTCTTGCAACGCGCTCCAGCAGTTCGTCCCTGCTGTTCCTCGTCTTTCCGGTCCTGATCTGGGCAGCGCTCCGGTTCCAGCTGGCGGGCGCGGCGCCGTGCGCGCTGTGCGTGTCCACCCTGACGATCCCTGCCGCGGCCCGCGGCAGCGGCCCGTTCGCGGGCCAGGACCTGTTCTCCAACATGGTCACGCTCCAGGCGTTCAACGGATCGGCGGCCCTGACGGCCCTGCTGCTCGCCGCGGTCATCACCGAGCGGAACGAGACCCACGAAGAGATCAAACGGCTCTGTGAACGGCTGGAGGACATGGTGGCGCGGCTCGAGCCCGGCGACCGTCAGGGCTGACCACCTACGACGCCAACGACGCCAGGACGTGCTCACCCTCCCGTCCCGGACGACAAGAAGTGATCATCGGCACAACCGATCCGCCCGGGCCGCCCCGGTTTGGCGTCACCGGCCACCAGGGGGTACTTTTGAACTGACCGGTCAGTTCAAAAGTATGGGGGGCACGTGGATACGTACGGGGCGGCCGTCACCGCCGAGGACTTCGGGCTCAAGGGCCCGCGCGGCTGGGCATTCCGGGGGGTGAACGCCGAGGCGGAACCCGGCTCGCTCATCGCGGTCGAGGGCCCGTCCGGTTCGGGGCGGACGTGCCTGCTGCTCGCACTCACCGGCCGGATGAAGCCCACCGAGGGCCACGCCGAGGTCGGTGGGCTGCGGCTGCCGGGCAAGATGGCCGGCGTCCGCCGCCTGAGTGCGCTCGGGCCCGTCGCGGGCGTCAGTGATCTCGACCCGTCGCTCACCGTCGCCGAGCATCTGCGTGAGCGCGCGCTGCTGCAACGGCGCTTCGACGGCTCGTTGCGCGCGTTCCTGCGGCCTCGGAGCGAGCGGGCGGCATCGGCCAGGAGCCGTATCGACGAGGCACTGGAGGCAGCCGGTCTCGATCCGGCTGCCCTGCCGAAGGCGGAGCGCACCTCCGTGCGGGACCTGGAGCGCCTGGAGTCCCTGCGCCTCTCGGTGGCCCTCGCGATGATCGGCCGGCCCGGGCTGCTGGCCGTGGACGACACCGACCTCAAGCTCTCCGGCCCCGACCGGGCACAGGCGTGGGAGCTCCTGCGCGGCATCGCGGCTGCGGGCACGACGGTGCTGGCCACGTGCATCGAGGCACCCGAGGACGCGGTGCTGGTCCGTACGGGGCGGGCCGGGGAGCCCGGGACGGATACGGCCGGCGCCGGGCACACCGGCGGCACCGAGGGCGCCGACCCTGCCAGGACCGTAACGGCGACCGCAGCGGCGGACAGCGGCAGGTCCGCCGGCACCGCCCCGGAGCAGGCTCCCGCAGGCCCCGGGAAGGCCGTGCCGGAAGCCGGGCTCGAGAAGTCCGGGACCCGGAAGGGGTCCGGGAAGCCCGGGGACCCGGAGACGCCGGAGCGGGCCGAGGAGCCCGAGGGGACCCCCCGGCCCGATTCCGCCGCCGTAGGCGGAGGGGACTCCAGGACCACCGGGGGCACCGGGGACGCCAAGGCGACCGACGAGACCGGGGCCACCGGGGACACCCACGACACCGGGCCGGCCGAGGGCCCAGGGCAGCCGGAGCGGACCGGCACGCCGGCCCGGACCCGGCCGGACGACCAGGACGACCAGGACGACGACATCGAGGAGGGGGCGGACGATGCGCTCGCCGAAACTGGCCGCGCTTGAGCTGAAGCGCTTCGGCAGGGGAAAGCTGCCTCGCGCCGCGCTCGTCGCGGTTCTGCTGCTGCCGCTGCTCTACGGCGCCCTGTACCTGTGGTCCTTCTGGGACCCGTACAGCCGGCTCGACCGCATCCCCGTGGCCCTCGTCAACGACGACAAGGGTGCCACGAGCGGCGGCAAGAAGATCGCTGCGGGCGACGAGATCACCAAGGGCCTGCGCGACAGCGAGGTCTTCCAGTGGCACGAGGTGAGCGCCGACGATGCCCGCAAGGGCGTCGAGGACGGCACCTACTACCTCTCGCTGACCATGCCCGACGACTTCAGCAAGCGCATCGCGTCCAGCTCGACGGACGCCCCGGAGACCGGCGCTCTGGAAGTGCGCACCAACGACGCGAACAACTACATCGTGGGCCAGATCTCCCGCACGGTCTTCTCCGAAGTGCGCAAGTCCGCCTCGAAGAACGCCTCCCGCGCCATCCTCGACAAGATCTTCATCTCCTTCTCCGACATCCATGACAAGACGGAGCAGGCCGCGAAGGGTGCCGACAAGCTCAAGGGCGGTATCGGCAAGGCCAAGAAGGGCTCGAAGGACCTCGCCGACGGCCTCAGCACCGCCAAGGACGGCAGCGGAAAGCTCGCCGGCGGCATCACCCGCCTGAACAAGGGCGCAGGCGAGGTGGAGACGGGCGCCCGGCAGGTCGCCGGCGGCACCCAGAGGCTGGCCGACAAGGTCAACGGCATCGCCGCCGACGTACGGCCGTACCTCAAGGACAACGGCAAGATGATCGGCGACACGGCACGCTTCGTCGAGGACACCTCCCGGCTGACCCGCAGCCATCTGGAGCTGCTGGTGAAGACTGCGCCCGGCGCCGCCGCCGAGTCGCGCAAGGCCGCCGACGCGCTGGCCGCGATCCACAAGGAACGCTGCGAGGACGCCGTACTCCCCGATCCGGGGCTCTGCCCCGCACTGGCACACGCCAAGACCTCCGCCGCGGACGCCGCCGAGATCGCCGATGACGTCAACACGCTCGTGAAGGACAACGAGGGTGATCTGAAGAAGCTCGACGGGCATCTCAAGACCCTGCAGCAGCAGGCGAAGGGTCTCGCCGACCGCTCCCCGACCCTCGACGAGGACGTGGAGAAGGCGGTCTCCGACATCAACCGGCTCAACACCGGGGCGCAGAAGGTCGCGAGCGGCGCGGACCGGATACACACCGGCCTGACCAACGCCCAGTCGGGTTCCGCCGACCTCGACTCCGGGGTCGGACGCCTCAAGACCGGCGCCCATGACCTCGACGGCGGCATGTTCAAGCTGGTCGACGGCTCCGGCGAACTTGCCGGCGGCCTCAACGAAGGCGTCGACAAGATCCCCGACTACGACAAGCAGGACCGCGACCGCCGTACGGACGTGATGGCCGACCCGGTGCAGCTCGCCAACCAGTCGATGTACAAGGCGCCCAACTACGGCACCGGCTTCGCCCCGTACTTCATCCCGCTGTCCCTCTGGGTGGGCGCGATGGTGGCGTACATGCTGATCCAGCCGCTCAACCGGCGTGCACTCGCCGCCGGGGCCTCCGCCTGGCGGATCGCACTCGCCGGCTGGCTGCCGGTGGCGGCGATCGGCCTGCTGCAGGTCGGCGCTCTGATGTCGGTGCTCCACTGGGGGCTCGGACTGCAACTGAGCCGCGCCGCCGGGACCGTCGGGTTCCTGGCACTGGTGGTCTGCTGCTTCGCCGCGATCATCCAGTGGCTCAACGCCCGCTTCGGCGCGGCGGGCCGGATTCTGGTCCTCGCCCTGCTGATGCTCCAGCTGACCTCGGCCGGGGGCACCTACCCCGTCCAGACCAGCCCGGGCTTCTT
The DNA here is from genome assembly GCF_056435905.1 of Streptomyces sp. NPDC043861. Taxonomy (NCBI): domain Bacteria; kingdom Bacillati; phylum Actinomycetota; class Actinomycetes; order Kitasatosporales; family Streptomycetaceae; genus Streptomyces; species Streptomyces sp. NPDC043861. The sequence continues at coordinate 362,947 of NZ_JBWKDP010000005.1, forward strand.
CAATGCGGTCCATCCCTACCTGCCGATGACCCACGTCGTGGAGGCGCTGCGGAGGCTGATCACGGGCGGCGGCATCGGCCCGGTCTGGCAGGCAACTGCCGTGCTGCTCGCCTTCACCCTCGGCGCCCTCGCGCTGACCGCCGTGTCCGCCCGGCGCAGGCAGGTGTGGACGTTCGACCGTCTCCACCCGGAGCTGAGCCTGTGAGAACGGCCGGACCTGTGAGAATCAGCACCATGAACAGCAGCAGCACCCGGAGACAGGCAACGCGCGCCAAGCTCTACGAAGCGGCCGTGACCCTCATCGCCGAACAGGGCTTCTCCGCGACGACCGTCGACGAGATCGCCGAGCGTGCCGGAGTCGCCAAAGGCACGGTCTACTACAACTTCAAGAGCAAGACCGAGCTCTTCGAGGAGCTGTTGCGGTACGGCGTCGGTCTGCTCACCTCCTCGCTCCAGGCCGCCGCGGACGAGACGGAGGAGCGCGGCGGCTCCAAGATCGAGGCACTGGACGCGATGATCAAGGCCGGTCTTGGCTTCATCGACCGCTACCCCGCGTTCACTCAGCTGTACGTGGCCGAGCTCTGGCGGACCAATCGTGCCTGGCAGTCCACCCTGCTGGTGGTCCGTCAGCAGGCGGTCGCCGTGGTCGAGACGGTCCTGCGGGAGGGGGTCGAGGGTGGCGAGCTGAGCACGGAGATCGATATTCCGCTCACCGCCGCGGCGCTCGTCGGCATGGTGCTGGTCGCGGCGCTCGACTGGCAGGCGTTCCAGCCGGAGCGCTCGATCGACGACGTCCACTCGGCGCTGTCCCGGCTGCTGCACGGGCGCGTCGGCGGCCACTGACCCGGTCGTGGGCACAGCGGCACGGCAGGTCTCCTCCGGCGCGGGCACGGCCGCAAGGCGCAGCGGCGGCTCCCGGTCGCGGACGGGGCGCCGCCGCCGTGGACGGCCGCAGAGCGGCGGGACGTCCGGTGCCGCCGCCGGTTCCGGGCCGTTGGGCAGACCGGGGCACACGGGCGAAAAAGAGTGCCGGTCCGGCGAAGCTCGATCCCCCCGAGCTTCGCCGGACCGGCGTTTCCCCCGATTCCCCCCGTAACCCCCGTTGCCCGTCGTACCGTTCCCCCGGGTCCGGGCAACCCCCGTTCGGTCGGTGCGCCGCGCCGTTCCGCCGCCCCGTGCCGGCGGTGCCGGCGCCGCGCCCCTTCCGTGGCCTCCACTCTCCCGTCCGCGCAGGTGAAGGCCCATCCGCGCGGCTACTCATCTCCTCGCCTAGGTACGGATACTCAGCCCCCCGTACTCATCCCCAGCCGCCTTTCGCAAGGGGTGGTTACGATCGCGTCCGTGTCCGTACTCCCTCTGGTCTTCACGAGCGGCTGGGCCAGTGGCATCAACGCCTATGCGGTGGTGCTGCTCCTCGGCGTCTTCGGTGCGACCGGTCTCACCGACGAGGTGCCCGAGTCACTGCAGCGCACGGATGTCCTGATCGCCGCCGGGGTGCTGTTCCTGTGCGAGGCGGTGGCGGACAAGATCCCGTACGTCGACTCGGCCTGGGACACGGTCCATACGGTGATCCGGCCGGTGGCGGGCGCGGTCGTGGCGGCCCTGCTGGCCGGCGAGAGCGGTTCGCTGCCCGAGCTGGCGGCGGGCGCGGTCGGCGGATCCACGGCGCTGATGAGCCATCTCGTGAAGGCCGGCACGCGCATGGCGGTGAACACCTCCCCCGAGCCCTTCAGCAATGTCGCCGTGAGCACGGCCGAGGATCTCGGCGTCGCGGGCGTCATCACCTTGGCGATGTTCCACCCTGTGGCGGCGGCCGTCATCGCCGGAACACTGCTCGTTCTCGGCCTCGTCATACTCGTCTTCCTCGCCTCGCGGATCCGCCGCTTCCTCCGCCGCAGGGCACAGCGCCGCGAGGAGCGAAGGATGGCGGAACACCTGCCAGGACCACCGCCCCGCTGACCGCCCCGGCTCTGGCTGTCGGTGGGGCCGGATAGGGTCCCTGACATGGCACGGATTGCGGTGATCGGCGCCGGGATGGGCGCCATGGCGGCGGCGGCCCGGCTGGCCGTGGCAGGCCACCGGGTGACGGTGTACGAGCGTTCGGCGACGTTCGGCGGTGCGGTCGGCGGCTTCGAGCGCGACGGGTTCGCCTTCGACACCGGCCCCGGTCTGCTGCATCTGCCCGCCGTCTACCGGGATCTGTTCGTCAAGACCGGCAAGGAGCCGCTGGAGAGCAGGGTCGAGATGGCCCAGGTCGATCCCGCGAGCCGCCATCTCTTCGCCGACGGCACGGATGTGTCCTTGCCGAACGCCTCGCGCGGCGGCGTCGTATCCGCCCTGGACACGGCGTTGGGCGCCGGTGCGGGCGGCCGCTGGGCCGATTTCCTCGCACGTGCCAGGGACGCCTGGGACCGTTCCCGCAGGCCTCTGCTCGAGGAGCCGCTGTGGGCCGACTGGCAGGTGCTCGGCCGCGACCCCTATCCGGCGCTCCGGCAGCGGCGCATGCTGCGGACCCGCCGGGCGCGCACACTCGCCGAGGTGGGCGCCTGGGAGCTGGCCGATCCCCGGCTGGCGGCACTGCTGGACTCCTGTGCGCTGGCCTACGGGCTGGACCCCCGGCGCGCCCCGGCGAGCGCCGCGCTGCTGCCCTACATGGAGCAGACCTTCGGGAGTTGGTACGTCCGGGGCGGGATGCGGGCTCTCGCGCGGGCCGTCCACGAGCGCTGTCTGGAGCGCAAGGTCAAATTCGTCTTCGGCACCGAGGTGGCCGGCGTCCTGGAGCGGGACGGCCGGGCGGCGGGTCTGGAGCTGGCGGGGGGCGCGGCGGTCGAGGCGGACCATGTGGTGGCGGCCGCGGGCCCTTCCGGTCTCGGGGGCCGGGAGCCCTGGGAGCCGGAGGGGCTGCCGCCGCGGCCGGCTGATGACGTCCCGGGCCGGTTCACGGTCCTGCTGGCACTGCGCGGCGCCCGTCCAGAGGGCGCAGCGCACCGTTGCGTGGTGCACTCCCCCGACATGGCGGCCGAGGCGGCCGCGGTGTTCGGTGGCCGGGTCACCGAGCAGCCCACGGTCACGGTGCTGCGGCCCGACGACCCGACGACCCGCCCCGACGGCGACCACGAGGCCGTCGCGCTGACGGCGACGGTGACCGCAGCCGGCTGGACGGACGAGCCGGCGGGCGAGCGTTTCGCGGATGCGCTCGTCGACACGGCGCGCAGGGTGATCCCCGACATACGGGAGCGCGTGCTCTGGCGTGAAGTCCTCACCCCGGACCGGACCGGACGGGTGAATCCCCCCGCGCTGGCCGGGGAGCGCGGCAGATTTCTGCGCCCGTCGAACAGCACCCGGCTGCCGGGCCTGCTCCTCGCGGGCGGCTGGGCGCATCCGGGCGGCGGACTCGCACACGCGGGTATGTCGGGCGCGCTGGTCGCGGGACTGATCGTGGAGGGCGAGGGCTTCCGCGGCTCGCAGTGACCCGCACGGGTCGCCCACCCGAGCCCGCCGACGGCCGACCGGCGACCGGCGACCGTGCCGGACTTCCCCACGATGCCGGGACCAGGACCGGGAACGTCCCGGTGGTGCCGAACCGGAGAGCGGTACGGCAACGCTGCGCCCGGAGTCCGTGCGCCGGGCCGATGCGGTGGCTTCAGTGACGGTTGGCTTCAGTGACGGTTGGCTTCAGTAGCGGTACGGCCGGCCGTCGTAACCGTTCTCATAGGTCGCCTGGTCGTAGCCGTACGGCGACGGCTGCTCCGACGGCATGGGCGGGACCTGCTGGTCGCCGTCGCGCTGCTGGGGCACCCAGACCCCGCCGGGCGGCGTCTCGCTGTAGCCCTGTTGCGTGGCGTAGGGGTCCGCGTACTGCTGCTGGCCGCCGTAACTGTCGTACGAGCCGTAGCCCTGGCTGCCGAGGTACGGATCGGAGTACGCGGCGTACTGCTGCTGGTCCGTGCCGTAGTCGTACTGCCCGGCGTAGGCATCCTGGGCCTGGGCGGCGGTCGGCTGCTCATACGGTGAGGCGGAGGGCGCATACGGGTCGTAGCCGTAGACCTGCTGCCCCTGGTCCTGTGCATGACCCGGGTCGTAGCCCTGTTCCTGGCCCTGACTCCGGCCCTGCGCCTGGCTCGCGGCGTACGCGGACTCGTCGTAGATGCCGTACTGACCGGTGTCCTCGGGCATCGGCATCGGCTCGTAGACGGCCGTGGCCTCACCCGCCTGGGGCATCTCGTCCTCGAGCGGCTCATAGGCGAGGTCCGACACCTCGAGGGTGGGCTCGCGCATCGCCGCACCGCCACCCGACCTGCGGCGGGGACTGGACCCGGGGCTGCCGCCAATCGCCCAGCCGGTCGAGAAGCCGCGTCGGAAGGACAGCGTGACGTAGGTCTGGCCCACCGCGAAGGCGACCGCGCCGAGCGCGATCACGATCACGTTCGGCATCAGCACACCGAGGACGACGCCGAGGAACCCGGCGAAGGCGAGCAGCCGCCAGCGAAGCCGGGCCTTGTACTGCAGCAGCACCTCGCCGAGCAGCCATAGCGCGACAATGCCGAACGCGATGTAGAGCATCGTCCAGCCCATGCCCGCCCCTCTCATCGGCCTCCGCCGGGGGTTGTGGCGGGTGTGGCCGGTTACGACTGCTCGTGCAGTCCGAGATTCTCGTAGATTTCCAGCGTTGCCGTGGAGTTGTTGAGCGTAATGAAGTGCAATCCGGGGACACCCTCGGAAAGCAGCCCTGCACAGAACTCCGTCGCGAACTCGATGCCAATGGAGCGTACAGCGGCCGGATCGTCCGCGACCGCGCGGATCCGTTCTTCCAGGGCGGCCGGGAAGGACGCATTGCTCAGCTGACGGAAGCGTTCGATCTGCTTCACGCTGGTGACGGGCATGATCTCGGGAATGATCGGTGTGGTGCAGCCGGACGCGGCGACCCGGTCGCGCAGCCGCAGATAGTCCTCCGGTTGGAAGAACATCTGGGTGATCGCATAGTCGGCACCGGCCCGGCACTTGTCGACGAAGTGCCGGATGTCCGTGTCCCAGTCCTTCGACCTGGGGTGCATCTCGGGGAAGGCTGCGACACCGACGCAGAAGTCGCCGGACTCCTTGATCAGTCGGACCAGGTCGGCGGCGTACGTCACACCGTCCGGGTGCTTGACCCACTCGCCCATCGGGTCGCCGGGCGGGTCGCCGCGCAGCGCCAGGATGTTCCTGATCCCGGCGTCGGCGAACTGACCGATCATGTTGCGCAACTGGGCCACGGAGTGGTCGACCGCCGTGAGGTGGGCGACCGGGGTGAGGGTGGTGTCGGCGGCGATCTGCTGAGTCGCCTTGACGGTGCCCGCCCGGGTGGAGCCGCCCGCCCCGTAGGTCACGGAGACGAAGTTCGGGCCCACCGCCTCGACCCTGCGCAGCGCATTCCAGAGATTCCGCTCGCCCTTCTCGGTCTTGGGCGCCCAGAACTCGAAGGAGTACGAGGTCTTGCCGGTCGCAAGCAGTTCGCGCACGGTGTGTGCGCGATCAGTCCTGGTCGAAGCTGTGCCGAGGGCCATACTCGCAGGTTAGCCAGGGCCACTGGGTGACCCAACCGATGTCCACCCATCGGACACGGACTGTTCGCAATCGGCCTAGGAGCCGTAGCCCCGTATCCGCTTGCTGAGATCCGCCGTCGCCGCCGCGGGGTCGTCGGCCTCGGTGATCGCCCGCACCACGACCACACGGCGTGCACCGGCTTCGAGCACCTGGTCGAGATTGCCGGCATCGATCCCGCCGATGGCGAACCAGGGGCGGTCCTGCGGCAGGGAGGCCGCGTACCGCACAAGATTCAGGCCCGGGGCGTGGCGACCTGGCTTGGTGGGGGTGGGCCAGCAGGGCCCTGTGCAGTAGTAGTCCACCCCGGGCTCGACGGCGGCAGCCGCAGCCTCCGCCTCGGCGTGGGTGGAGCGGCCGACGAGCACGCCGTCACCGAGGATCGCCCGCGCGGCCGGTACGGGGAGGTCGCCCTGGCCCAGATGCAGCACGTCCGAGCCGATCGCGTGCGCGACATCGGCCCGGTCGTTCACCGCGAGCAGCTTGCCATGGCGCCTGCAGGCGTCGGCGAGGACCGCGAGGTGTTCCAGCTCCTCCCCGGCCTCCATGCCCTTGTCCCGCAGCTGCACGATGTCCACTCCCGAGGAGAGCACGGCGTCCAGGAAAACGGGGAGATCGCCCTGACGCCTGCGGGCGTCCGTGCACAGATAGAGCCGCGCGTCGGACAGGCGCGTGCGAAGCGTGGACATGAGGTGCTCCCCCGAGTGGGCCGGCCGGCCGGTGCCCGGAGCCGGGGTGCGGCCGCATGCCGCACCCCGGTCCGCGCACCGTGCCTCCGGGATGTGTTTCAGGACGTCAGACGGCGAGCGCCTGGGCGCGGCGCTTCACCTCCGTGCCGCGATTCTCGCTGAGTGCCTCCGCGGGGGTGCCCGGCAGGGTCGGGTCCGGGGTGAACAGCCACTCCAGCATCTCTTCGTCGGTGAAGCCGTCGTCCTTCAGGAGCGTCAGGGTGCCGGAAAGGCCCTTGACCACCTTGTCGCCCTTGATGAAGGCAGCCGGAACCTGGAGCGTCCGGTTCTCACCGCGGCGCACGGCGATCAGCTGGCCCTCCTTGACCAGCTGGCGCACGCGCGTCACCTCGACATCGAGCATTTCCGCGATGTCCGGCAGGTGGAGCCAGGCGGGGACAAGAGCATCGATCTTTGCGTCAATCTCGGTCACGGGACAAGCGTGCCATCCCGGACCGACAGCCGGTAGCCGGGCCCAGGTCCCGTCCGGGCGATCTTCCCGGGCCCGCGACGACAGACACGGCACTCCCCCGGCTACCGCCGGGAGGCACACCCACGCTGCGTTGCCGGCGCCCGAGTACGCCCCGTACGAGGGCACTTCCGCTTTGCGATGCTTCCCCTCGGCCCTGGCGGGCCTGGGGAGACCGCGTGCATCCGACGCCGCGGCCGATCCTCGAAGGTCGCCCGGACAGGACCTAGACGGCTGCGGCCTTCAGAGGGACACCCGGGTCCCCCGCCCGCTCCGGATCCAGCCGCGCGCCGGCCTCGATGAGCTTGCGCCCCTGGGCCAGGTCCCTGGGCCTTCCGACAGCCAGCACGGCCACCAGCAGGCCGTCCCGCAGCCACAGCACCGACCAGGCGGAACCTGCCGCGGGGTCACCCCGCCATACGAGTGTCTCCGCACCCTCGTGATGCCCCGCGTACTGGACGAAACGGCCGAACTGCTCGGACCAGAAGTAGGGCACGGGGTCGTAGATCCGCGGCTCGTCCCCGGCCTCGGCGCCGACGATGCCGGCCGCGACCGTGCGCGGGCCCTGGAGCGCGTTGTCCCAGTGGTGCACGAGGAGCCGCTCGCCGTAGCGCGCGGAGGGGAAGGAGGCGCAGTCGCCGACCGCGTACACATCGGGCAACGAGGCGCGCAGCCGTTCGTCCGCGGTGATCGAGCCGTCCCGGCCGAGGGCGATCCCCGAGCCCGCGAGCCAGGCGGTGGCGGGACGCGCGCCGATGCCCACGACCACGGCGCCGGCCGGAAGCCTGCGGCGTTCCCCGGAGCCCCCGGTGACGACGACCGCCCCGGGCTCGACGCCGACGACCCTGGCGTTCGTGACGAGGTCCGCCCCGCTCTGCGCGTACCACTCGGCCATCGGCGCGGTGACCTCGGCGGGCAGGGCACCCGCGAGGGGGCGGTCGGCGGCCTCGACGACGCTGACCGCGCAGCCCGCCTCGCGCGCGGCCGTGGCGAACTCGGCGCCGATCCAGCCCGCGCCGACGACCACGATGTCGTGCTGCCGCTCCAGCACCGGCCGCAGCCGCTGCGCATCGTCGAGCGTCCGCAGCAGATGGACGCCCTGGACGCCCTCGGAGCCGGGCAGGGTCACGGGCTCGGCCCCGGTGGCCAGCACGAGAACGTCGTAGGGGACGGGCCCCGCCGGGGTGTCGAGCTCATGGGCCTCGGACCGCAGACCGCTGACCTCACAGCCCAGCCGGAGGTCGACCGCGAGCGCATCGAAGTCCACGTCGAGCGCGGAACCCTCCGCCGTGCCGAGCAGGACGGCCTTGGACAGCGGGGGGCGGTCGTACGGCTGATGGGGCTCGGCGCCGATGAGGGTGACGGTGCCGTCGAAGCCCTGTTCGCGCAGGGCCACGGCGGTCTGGACGCCGGCCATCCCGGCTCCCACGATGACGACCCGGCGCTGCGCAGTTTGCTCGCTCACGGGACCAGCCTAACAATCTGACGATTCGTCAGAAAGTTGCTCCACCACGCTCGTACCGCTGCCCTGCTGGGACTCCCACTCCCAGGTCTCCTCGAGACGGACCCGCCCGTCGGGCAATTCGCCCACCGTGGAGACACAGTGTCCGGAAGATGTGGTTCCGTCATGCTTCAGCTGTACGTAGCGGAAGTCCAGCCGGTCGCCCTCGCGGGTTCCGACCAGATGCCCGCGGACCACGTCACCACCCGCGTAGTCGGCCCAGATCCGGCCCTCCTCCTCGTGGTACAGAAACCTCGTCCGGGTGCCGACCTGGCCCGGAGCCTGGTCGGCGACCGGCGAGAGTACGAGTCCGTCGAGCGAACGGGCCACAGTGCGGGCTCCCTTACTGCGAGTTGGGGGCGGGGGTTAGGCTGGCCACCGTACTGCTACTCGCGGGAGCCCGGACGCACCGGGCTGAGAGGGAGGCTGAGGCGGCCTCCGACCGTACGAACCTGATCCGGGTCATGCCGGCGAAGGGAGGGTCCGGACACCCATGCGTTCACGTACGTCTGCGGATGTGCTGGTCATCGGGGGCGGCATCATCGGCCTGGTCACCGCCTGGCGGGCGGCGCAGCGCGGGCTGCGCACCGCGCTCGCCGACCCCGAACCGGGCGGCGGGGCCGCACAGGTCGCGGCGGGCATGCTCGCCGCCGTCACCGAGCTCCACTACGGCGAGGAGACGCTCCTCGGCCTCAATCTCGCCTCCGCGCGCCGCTACCCGGATTTCGTCGCCGAGCTGGAGGAGGCGAGCGGGCAGGACACCGGTTACCGCTCCTGCGGCACGCTCGCCGTCGCGCTGGATGCGGACGACCGGGCGTATCTGCGGGAACTCCACGCGCTGCAGCGCCGGTCGGGGCTGGAGTCGGAATGGCTCACGGGCCGTGAGTGCCGGCGTCTCGAGCCAATGCTCGCGCCCGGGGTGCGGGGCGGCCTGCGGGTGGACGGCGACCACCAGATCGACCCCCGGCGACTGGCTCGGGCCCTGGTCGTGGCGTGCGAGCGGGCGGGCGTGACCTTCCACCGCGGCTGGGTGGAACGTCTCTCGGTCGTGAGGAACCGGGTGGCCGGAGCCGTGGTCCGAGGGGGCACCCCCCCGAGCGGCTCCGGGGACGTCCAGACCCGAACCGGACGGTCCGCCGCGGACCACGAGGTGACCGCGGGGCAGGTGGTGCTGGCCGCGGGCAGTCTGAGCGGCCGGCTCGACGGTGTGCCGGAGGAGGTCATGCCGCCGGTACGGCCGGTGAAGGGGCAGGTGCTGCGGCTGACGGTGCCGCGCCCGTACGCGCCCTTCCTGTCGCGGACGGTACGGGCGGTGGTGCGGGGCAGCCAGGTGTATCTCGTGCCGCGCGAGAACGGAGAGCTGGTCGTGGGTGCGACCACCGAGGAACTCGGCTGGGACACCACGGTCACCGCCGGCGGCGTCTACGAGCTGCTGCGCGACGCGCATGAGCTGGTGCCGGGCATCACGGAGCTGCCGCTCACCGAGACGCGCGCGGGGCTGCGGCCCGGATCACCGGACAATGCGCCGCTGCTCGGGCCGACGGAACTGCCCGGACTGCTGCTGGCCACCGGGCACTACCGCAATGGCGTACTGCTCACACCGGTGACGGGCGATGCGATGGCACATGCACTGGTCACCGGTGAGCTGCCGGAAGAGGCCCGCCCCTTCACCCCCCGCCGCTTCTCTCCCGTACGTCAGGAGTCGTCCGTATGACCGTGTCCGTGAACGGAGAACCGCGCGACATCGCGGCGGGTACGACGCTGGAGGTGCTGGTGTCGTCACTGACGGCCGCGCCGACCGGGGTCGCGGCGGCTGTGAACGAGACCGTCGTCCCGCGGGGCGAGTGGTCCGGGACCCTGCTCGGCGAAGGTGACCGGGTCGAGGTCCTCACCGCGGTGCAGGGAGGCTGACCGGCGTCATGGCGGACGATCGTTTTGTGCTGGGCGGGATGGAGTTCTCGTCCCGGCTGATCATGGGTACGGGCGGGGCGCCGAGCCTCGACGTACTGGAGCGTGCACTGATCGCGAGCGGCACTCAGCTCACGACGGTGGCGATGCGGCGGCTGGACCCGACGGTGCGGGGTTCCGTGCTGTCGGTGCTGGACAGGCTGGACATCAGGGTCCTGCCGAACACCGCGGGCTGCTTCACCGCCGGCGAGGCGGTGCTGACGGCCAGGCTGGCCCGGGAGGCGCTCGGGACGCACTGGATCAAGCTGGAGGTGGTCGCGGACGAGCGCACGCTGCTGCCGGACCCGGTCGAGCTGCTGGATGCGGCGGAGGTGCTGGTCGACGACGGCTTCACCGTGCTCCCGTACACCAACGACGACCCGGTGCTGGCACGCAGGCTCGAGGAGGCGGGCTGTGCGGCGATCATGCCGCTGGGCTCGCCCATCGGGTCGGGGCTCGGCATCCGCAATCCGCACAACTTCCGGCTCATCACGGAACAGGCGAACGTCCCGGTGATCCTGGACGCCGGTGCGGGCACGGCGTCGGACGCCGCACTGGCGATGGAGCTGGGGTGCTCGGCCGTGATGCTCGCATCCGCGGTCACACGGGCCCAGGAGCCCGTGCTGATGGCCGAGGCCATGCGCCATGCCGTCGAGGCGGGCCGTCTGGCCCACCGCGCGGGCCGCATCCCCCGCCGCCATTTCGCCGAGGCCTCGTCCCCGGTGGAGGGCCGGGCGGTGCTGGACCCGGAACGGCCGGCATTCTGAGGGATCCGTCACTCCGGCGCGTCACAGATGCGCTGCAGTGCGGGCCCGGGACCGACCCGAGGGGTCGGGCGGCCGCCGCACGGCTCGTAGACTCGCTTGCGTGGATACGACCCTTCAGGACCCCCTCGTCGGGCAGCTGCTCGACGGCCGCTACCGGGTGGACGCGCGCGTCGCCGTCGGCGGGATGGCCACGGTCTACCGGGCCGTGGACATCCGGCTGGACCGGGTGCTGGCCCTCAAGGTGATGCACCCGGCGCTCGCGACGGACGCCTCCTTCGTGGAGCGCTTCATCCGTGAGGCGAAGTCCGTCGCTCGGCTTTCGCACCCCAATGTGGTGGGGGTCTACGACCAGGGAGCGCAGGACTCGTACGTCTATCTCGCGATGGAGTACGTGGCCGGGTGCACCCTCCGCGACGTACTTCGCGAGCGCGGCGCCCTCCAGCCCCGGGCCGCGCTCGACATCCTGGAGCCCGTGCTCGCCGCGCTCGGCGCGGCGCACCGGGCCGGGTTCGTGCACCGGGACATGAAGCCGGAGAACGTCCTGATCGGTGACGACGGCCGGGTCAAGGTCGCCGACTTCGGGCTCGTCCGGGCCATCGGTTCCGTGACGAACACCACGGGCTCGGTCCTCGGGACGGTGTCGTACCTCGCCCCGGAGCAGATCGAGGCCGGCACCGCCGACACCCGCGCCGACGTCTACGCCTGCGGCGTGGTCCTGTACGAGATGCTGACCGGCTCCAAGCCGCACTCCGGCGACACTCCCGCCCAGGTCCTCTACCAGCACCTCAACGAGGACGTGCCCGCCCCGTCCGCCGCCGTCCCCGGGCTCGCCCCTGAGCTGGACGAGCTGGTGGCGAGCGCCACGGCCCGCAATCCCGAGCTCCGCCCCCACGACGCCGTCGCACTGCTCGGACAGACCCGGGAGGCGCGCGGGGCTCTCGACGACGAGCAGCTGGACGCCGTACCGCCGCAGGCACGGACCACGGAGCACAGCACCGCCGAGGACCGCACGAGCGTGATCCCCCGGGCGTTCCCGTCCGGGCAGGAGGATGCCGTCCAGCACACCAGCCGTCTGGAGATGCCTCCGGAGAGCGGCGCGGCGCCCCGACGGCAGCGACGGCAGCCGCGCCGCGGCATCCTGGCTGCGGTGGTCGCGCTGCTGCTGCTCGGCCTCGGCACCGGGGTCTGGTACATCAACTCCGGACAGTTCACCCGCGTCCCCAGTGTCCGCGGGCAGACCGAGGCGGAGGCCAGGCAGCGTCTGAGCGCCGAAGGGCTCGAGGTCAAGCAGACCAGACAGGACTTCAGCAACGCCTACGAGCGGGGCAGCGTGATGGACGTCGACCCCGACCCCGGTCAGCGCATCCGTGCGAACGGCTCGGTCACGCTCGTCATCTCGCGCGGTCCCGAGATCGTCAAGGTCCCCAAGCTCACCGGACTCCCCCTCGCCGAGGCGAAGGCCGCTCTGCGCAAGGTGGGCCTGGCCCCGGGTGTGATCACCAAGCAGTTCAGCGAGGAGGTCGAGCAGGGCAGCGTCATCGGCTCGACCCCGGCCGCAGGCGCCAACCGCCGTCCGGACGCGGCCGTCGCGCTCGTCGTCAGCAAGGGCGCCCCGGTGGACGTCCCGGGTGTGACGGGCCAGTCCGTCGAGGACGCCACGAGCACACTCGAGGACGCCGGGCTGAAGGTCCGGGTGGCCCCCGGGCGGATCCACTCCCCCGAGGAGGCCGGCACCGTCGCCCGCCAGTCCCCGTCCGAGGGCGGGCAGGCCGCCGAGGGCGACACGGTCACCCTCACCGTCTCCAAGGGCCCACGCATGATCGACGTGCCCGACGTCACCGGCGAGCAGGTGGACTCCGCACGCCGCGAGCTGGAGAGGGCGGGCTTCCAGGTAGAGGTCGAGCGCGGCTTCCCGTTCCTGGGCAACGAGGTCGCGAGCCAGTCCGTCGACGGGGGCGAGCAGGCTCCCGAAGGCAGCACGATCACCATCAAGACCAAGGGGCTCTAGATCCGATGCGCAATCCCGTCGGCGCCCATGTTCCCGTTGCCGGCGGCCTGGCCAGGACCGGGCTGGCGTACGCCCGTGACATCGGCGCCGAAGCCGTTCAGGTCTTCGTCGCCAATCCGCGCGGCTGGGCGACGCCCGCCGGGAGTCCGGCGCAGGACGAGCAGTTCCGCGACCGCTGCGCGGCCGAGGGCATACCGGCCTATGTGCACGCCCCGTACCTGATCAACTTCGGCTCGCACACGCCCGCGACCGCCGAGCGGTCCGTCGAGTCGCTCCGGCATTCGCTGCGCCGGGGCCGGGAGATCGGTGCGCTCGGGGTGGTCGTCCATACCGGCTCGGCGACGGGAGGCCGCCCGCGCGAGGTCGCCCTCGCACAGGTGCGGGAGCTGATGCTGCCGCTGCTGGACGAGCTGACCCATGACGACGATCCCTTCCTGCTGCTGGAGTCCACGGCCGGGCAGGGGTTCTCGCTCTGCTCCAGGACCTGGGACTTCGGCCCGTACTTCGAGGCCCTGGACGCCCATCCGAAGCTGGGCGTCTGCCTGGACACCTGCCATGTCTTCGCGGCCGGTCACGACCTGGCGGCGCCGGGCGGGGTGAAGGAGACCCTTGATCTGCTCGTCGACACGGTCGGCGAGGACCGGCTGAAACTGATCCACGCCAATGACTCCAAGGACACGGTGGGGGCCCACAAGGACCGGCACGCGAACATCGGTGCAGGTCACATCGGTGAGGATCCGTTCCGTGCGCTGATGACACATCCGGCCACCACGGGCGTGCCACTGATCATCGAGACTCCTGGACCCAAGGAGGCGTACGCGGCGGATGTGGCTCGGCTGAAGAATCTGCGCTGATCCACCCCATGACGGAATACCCCTGGGGGGTATACGGTTCCTACGATCGACAGGAACCGCCACTTCACGATGGGGGCCTCTCATGCACCACGACATCCATACGCACCACGCCGCACACCACGGTCGCGACGAAGCGGGCCACGGAGGTCACGCAGGCGGAGGTCACGGAACGAGCTGGCCCATGGCTGCCCGGGCAACGCTGCACTGCCTCACCGGCTGCGCCATCGGTGAGGTTCTCGGCATGGTCATCGGCACCGCACTCGGCTGGGGCAACACCTCGACGATGGCCCTCGCCATCGTGCTGGCGTTCGTCTTCGGCTACTCGCTCACCGTCTCGCCCGTCATGCGTGCGGGACTGCCCCTGAAAGCGGCCATCGGCGTCGCACTGGCCGCGGACACCGTGTCCATCGTCGTGATGGAGGCGGTCGACAACGGCGTACTGCTGCTCGTACCCGGCGCGATGGACGCCCACCTCACCGACGGGCTGTTCTGGGGCGCACTGGCCTTCGCCTTCCTCGTCGCCTTCGCGATCACCACTCCGGTCAACAAGTGGATGATCGGCCGCGGCAAGGGCCACGCCGTGGCCCACCGCTACCACCACCCGGACAACTGAGGGCGGGCGGCCCGCCGGCTACCCCGGCGGACCGTGCCGCGCGGAATGCCGATTGCGGGGCGTGGCGAACCGGGGAAGCCCCCCGGTCACCGCACCAGAGCTCAGGTCCGTCCCCCGGACCAGGGTCTTTCGTTCGGATCGGGCTGGATCAGTGGCCGGGGCACGCGAGCCCGGCCAGATCCAAACGAGAGGCCCTAGAGCTCGGGTCCGTCCCCCGGCCCCTCCTGATAGGAGTAGCGCTGCTGGCGCCAGGGGTCGCCGAGGTTGTGATAGCCCCGCTCCTCCCAGAAGCCCCGGCGGTCGGCGCTCATGTACTCGATGCCCCGCACCCACTTCGGGCCCTTCCAGGCATACAGATGCGGCACCACCAGCCGCAGCGGAAAACCGTGCTCGGCGGTGAGCAGCTCGCCGTCCTTGTGCGTGGCGAAGATCGTGCGCTCGGAGAGGAAGTCGGAGAGCCGCATGTTGGCGCTGTATCCGTACTCGGCCCAGACCATGACATGGGTGACCGCCGGCGACGGCGGGGCGAGCTCGACGACCGTCCGGGCGGGGACACCGCCCCATTCGGCCCCCAGCATGCTGAATTTCGTCACGCAGTGCAGATCGGCGACGACCGTGGCGAACGGCAGGGCCGAGAACTCCTCGTGGTTCCAGCAGCGCTTGTCCCCGTCGACCGTGGCCCCGAAGACGCGGAACTCCCAGCGGTCCGGCTTGAACTTGGGCACCGGCCCGTAGTGGGTGACGGGCCAGCCTCGCTGCAGCCGCTGCCCCGGAGGGAGCCCGGACTGCTCCGCCTCGCGAAATTCCCGGCTCTCCGGCTGACCCATGCCTTCAATGGTGACAGACGGGGAGGGGTGGTCATGACCAGGTCTGCGCCGATTCGGGCAACTCCTACTAAGCATGCACTTACTGGACGGTCCACGATCACGATGCGAGGATGCGCGCATCCTGCCCCAGTCACACGCGCGGAAGGAGCCTCTGCGATGCAGGGCGACCCCGAGGTCATCGAGTTCCTCAATGAGCAGCTGACTGCCGAATTGACCGCGATCAACCAGTACTTCCTGCACGCGAAGATGCAGGAGAACTTCGGCTGGACGAAGCTCGCCAAGTACACGCGGGCGGAGTCGTTCGACGAGATGAAGCACGCGGAGGTCCTGACCGACCGGATCCTCTTCCTGGAGGGCCTCCCGAACTACCAGCGGCTCTTCCACGTCCGGATCGGGCAGACCGTCACGGAGATGTTCCAGGCCGACCGGCAGGTCGAGGTCGAGGCCATCGACAGGCTGCGGCGCGGCATCGAGGTCATGCGGAACAAGGGCGACATCACGTCGGCGAACATCTTCGAGTCGATCCTGGCGGACGAGGAGCACCACATCGACTACCTCGACACCCAGCTGGAGCTGGTCGAGAAGCTCGGTGAAGCCCTCTACATCGCGCAGCTGATCGAGCAGCCGGAGAGCTAGTGCCGCGTCAGCCAAGGTTTGCCCCGTCGCGACGCCCGGCACGGCACCTCGCTGCGTTGCCGAATCAACCGAGTAGGCCCACTACGAGGTCGATCCAGTGCCTTGCGATCCACCGCACCGGACGCCGCTCCTTGACGGGCAAATCTTGCCTGACGCGGCACTAGGGCCTCTCGTTTGGATCTTGCCGAGCTCGCGTGCCCCGGCCCGCGACGCCTGGCCACTCGCACGCTGCGCGGGCGGGCTCGCCCGACGGCATCGAGGGCGAAGCGCCGCTGAAGGTCGCCCGGACAGGGCCTAGGCCGCTTCGGGAAGCTCGCCTGGTGCGTCTGCGACGGTCTCCGGGTCGGCGGCCAGGACGGCGGCGCCGTTGCCCTGGTCGAGCAGCTCCCGGCGGGGGCAGGCGCCACGGCCGAGGATGCCCTGGATCCTGCGGACGCACGATCCGCAGTCAGTGCCTGCCTTGGAGACGGACGCGATCTGGCGGGGGGTGCAGGCACCGGCCTCCGCGTGCTCCTTGACCTGCTTCTCCGTGATGCCGAAGCATGAGCAGACGTACACGCGGTTCACCTCCCGGCGGGATCGATAAGCAGTGCCCGTCCCGATTGATCGGTGAGGCTAACCTAACCTTACCCGCCACCCCCGGGACGCAAAAGCCCCGGAGACGACTGTGGGGCGCGGATCACATGGATCCGCGCCCCACGGGCGCGTGTCGCGTGGACACCGGCCGGGTCACTGGTCGCGGTACATCTCCGCCACCAGGAACGCCAGGTCCAGCGACTGGCTGCGGTTCAGCCGGGGGTCGCAGGCCGTCTCGTAGCGCTGGTGCAGATCGTCGACGAAGATCTCGTCGCCGCCGCCCACGCACTCGGTGACATCGTCACCGGTCAGCTCGACATGGATGCCGCCCGGGTGGGTGCCGAGCGCCTTGTGCACCTCGAAGAAGCCCTTGACCTCGTCGAGCACATCGTCGAAACGGCGTGTCTTGTGGCCGGACGCCGCCTCGAAGGTGTTGCCGTGCATCGGGTCGGTCACCCAGGCCACCGTGGCGCCGGACGCCGTGACCTTCTCGACGAGCTCCGGGAGCTTGTCCCGGACCTTGTCGGCGCCCATACGGACGACGAAGGTCAGCCGGCCGGGCTCCCGCTCCGGATCCAGCTTGTCGATGTACTGCAACGCCTCGTCGACCGTCGTGGTCGGACCGAGCTTCACACCGATCGGGTTGCGGATCTTCGACGCGAACTCGATGTGCGCACCGTCCATCTGCCGGGTGCGCTCACCGATCCAGACCATGTGGCCGGAGACGTCGTACAGCTGCCCGGTACGCGAGTCCACACGGGTCAGCGCCGTCTCGTAGTCCAGCAGCAGGGCCTCGTGCGAGGCGAAGAACTCCACCGTGCGGAACTCGGCCGGGTCGGTGCCGCAGGCCTTCATGAAGTTCAGCGCGTTGTCGATCTCGCGCGCCAGCTGCTCGTAGCGCTGCCCGGACGGGGACGACTTCACGAAGTCCTGGTTCCAGGCGTGCACCTGGCGCAGGTCCGCGTAGCCACCGGTGGTGAAGGCGCGCACGAGGTTGAGCGTCGACGCGGACGCGTGGTACATCCGCTTCAGCCGCTCGGGGTCCGGGACGCGGGCCTCCTCGGTGAACTCGAAGCCGTTGACGGAGTCGCCCCGGTAGGTCGGCAGTGTCACACCGTCCCGGGTCTCGGTCGGCTTGGAGCGCGGCTTGGAGTACTGACCGGCGATCCGGCCGACCTTGACGACCGGCACGGACGCGGCGTACGTCAGCACCGCACCCATCTGGAGCAGGGTCTTGAGCTTGTTACGGATGTGCTCGGCGGACACGGCGTCGAATGCCTCGGCGCAGTCGCCGCCCTGGAGCAGGAACGCCTCGCCCCTGGCGACGGCTCCCATCCGGGCGCGCAGCTGGTCGCACTCGCCCGCAAAGACGAGCGGCGGATACGACTCGAGGTCCGCGATCACATCGCGCAGAGCCTCGGCATCGGGGTACTCGGGCTGCTGCGCCGCGGGCAGGTTTCGCCAGGTGTTGCCACCGGTTGCGGTGGTCTTAGCGTTCACGGTCACCCCGACAACATTACGTGGTCGCACGTGCCGTCCAGCCTCCTGCTCACTTTTTGAGACGAACCACCCCCTACCCGTGATCACCTGAGGCAGGCGGGGGACCGTCGCCGGGATCATTCCGTTACGCTCTCCGCGGGATGGGGGCTGTCATGAACACCGAGCAGAACGGCTGACGCTGTGCGGGCAGTGCGGGCGGCCGCGGCGGTATCGGCGGCACTGGTCTGCCTCGGGGCGTCGTTGTGGGGCGTCTGGCTCCTCTTCGGGCCGCGGCTGGCCGCAGTCACGGGAGCGGGTCCGGCCGACGGCGTCCTCACGGTCGCCGAGTGCTACGACAACTACGACCTCGAGGGCAGTGTGATCGGCGTCGACTGCGAGGGCGTCTACGCACCCGCGGAAAGCCTGCGGACCCGCGACGACGTGTTCCTCCGCGGGGCCGACGACAGATATCCGGCGGGCACCCGGGTCGAGGTGCGGCTGATCGGCAGCATGGGCTACGAGCCGTCGGCCGTGGAGTTCGTGAAGTACGCGACGTGGGCGGCACTGCTCGTCATCCCGGGAGCGATGGCGTGCCTGTGGCTGTCCACCCTCGCGTGGCGCGGGACGGCGCCGGCTCCGGACGGCTACGTCCTGGTGCTGTTCGCGGGATCGATCGGCATCCTTGTGCTGGGCATCGGCATCCAGCTGCTGGCGGCCGTCGCGGTCCGGCTTCTCTGAACGTGCCGCGACCGTGCCGCGACCGTGCCGCGGCACGGCGTGTGCCGCGGCCGTCGGCATGCGGCAGTCGCCTCGCCCTCCGCGTCGGCGGCCTCTCTGCGGCCATGGACGGACGCGGCGCCTCCGGTCCGTTTCGGTTAAGGTGCCTCGCATGTACGCGCTGACCAACCAGAACTGGTGGTGGCCCGCTGGACCGGCGGCCCACCCATTCGCGCGTACCCACTGAACGATCACCGCGAAGGCCGCCCGAGGGGCGGCCTTTTCTCCGTTTCCAGGGCCGTTCCTCTCCACGATGGAAAGGAACACGGATGGACATCATCAGCAGACTGCTGGACGACGCCTGCCGTCTCCCGTTCGCCCTGCTCCACAGGCGCACACCGGGCCACGACCAGGACATCGTCGAGGTGCTCACGGGCCGCGTCCATGAGGCCGAACTGCTCGCCGACATCCCGGTGGGTGACCGCCCCTCGCTCGCGCTGGTGCCGTTCCGGCAGATCAGGGAGCGCGGATTCGACGTCCGGGACGACGGAACGCCGCTGACGGTACTGGTCGCGGACGAGACGCACGAGCTGCCCGTGGCGGATGTGCTCGAGCTGCTCCCCGGTCACGAGGTGCGGGTGGAGGGCGGCGGTTTCGACGTCACCGACCAGGACTACGCGGAGACGGTCCGGCGCGTCGTCGAGGACGAGATCGGAAGGGGCGAGGGGGCGAACTTCGTCATCCGGAGGACCTTCACGGGTGGGATCCCCGGCTTCGGCCGGGCCGATGCGCTCGCCCTCTTCCGTCGGCTGCTCGCGGGTGAGCGGGGCGCGTACTGGACGTTCGTCGTCCACACCGGGGAACGGACGCTCGTGGGGGCCAGCCCCGAGGTGCACGTCCGGATGTCGGGAGGGACCGTCGTGATGAACCCGATCAGCGGCACCTACCGCTATCCGGCCACCGGGCCGTCCCCCGAAGGTCTGCTGGACTTCCTCGGCGACCGCAAGGAGACCGACGAGCTCTCCATGGTCGTCGACGAGGAGCTGAAGATGATGTGCACCGTCGGCGACATGGGCGGGGTGGTCGTCGGACCCCGGCTCAGGGAAATGGCCCATCTCGCGCACACCGAGTACGAGCTGCGCGGACGTTCGTCGCTGGACGTACGGGACGTGCTGCGCGAGACCATGTTCGCGGCAACGGTCACCGGGTCGCCGGTCCAGAACGCGTGCCGGGTCATCGAACGGTACGAGCACGGCGGGCGCGGCTACTACGCCGGAGCGCTTGCGCTGCTCGGGCACGATGCGGGCGGGGCCCAGACCCTGGACTCACCGATCATGATCCGTACTGCCGACATCTCGGCCACCGGCGAGGTGCGCGTCCCGGTGGGCGCCACACTGGTCCGGCATTCGGACCCGCTGTCCGAGGTGGCCGAGACCCACGCCAAGGCGGCAGGGGTACTGGCCGCGCTGGGGGTCCCGGCACACGCGGCGGGCGGGGGGAGGGCCCGTCCCGTGCGGCCCCTCGGAGAGCCGGTCGGGGCACGGCCGGCCGACGATCCCCAGGTGCGTGCGGCACTGGACGCCCGGCGGGCAGGTCTGGCGCCGTTCTGGCTGAGGATGCAGTCACGCCCTGCGGAGGTGACGGGTCACGCCCTGGTGGTGGACGGTGAGGACACCTTCACCGCGATGCTCGCGCACCTGCTGCGCAGCTCGGGCCTGGAGGTGACCGTACGCCGCTACGACGAGCCGGGCGTACGGGAGGCGGCGCTGGCCCACGAAGGGCCCGTGGTCCTCGGTCCGGGGCCGGGCGATCCCGCCGATCCCACCGACCCGAGGATGCGCTTCCTGCGCTCCCTTGCCGCGGCGCTGCTGCGCGGGCACCGGGGCGGACTGCTGGGTGTGTGCCTGGGGCATGAACTCATCGCCGCGGAGCTGGGCCTGGACATCGCCCGCAAGGAGTCGCCCTTCCAGGGTGCCCAGATGCGGATCGATCTCTTCGGCACGGAGGAGACGGTGGGCTTCTACAACAGCTTCACGGCCGTGTGCGACACGGCGACCGCGGCGGAGCTGGCGCTGCGGGGGGTCGAGGTGGGGCGTGATCCTTCGACGGACGAGGTCCACGCGGTGCGGGGCCCCGGATTCGCCGGCATCCAGTTCCACCCGGAGTCGGTCCTGACGCTGCGCGGCCCGGAGGTCGTGCGGGCACTGCTGAAGGACGTGGTTCCGCAGCCCTCGGCGTAGACCCGGCCGCGGACCGGGCCCTTGCCGCCCGGGGGCCGCGCCTGGCATGACACCTGCGGCAGGACCGGTCCCCCTCTTCCCGGGCAAGGGGGCGGGGGACCGGGAGCCGAGGGCACGTTCAGCCGAAGAAGACGCCGACCTCCGCGTACAGCGCGGGATCGACCGTCTTCAGTTTCGATGTCGCCTCGGAGATGGGTACGCGCACGATGTCGGTGCCGCGCAGCGCCACCATCTTCCCGTAGTCGCCGTCGTGCACCGCGTCGACGGCGTGGAGGCCGAACCGGGTGGCCAGCCAGCGGTCGAAGGCGCTGGGGGTGCCACCGCGCTGGACATGGCCGAGGACCGTCGTCCTGGCCTCCTTGCCGGTGCGCTTCTCGATCTCCTTGGCCAGCCACTCGCCCACGCCCGAGAGCCGGACATGCCCGAAGGAGTCGAGCGTGCCGTCCTTGAGGACCATGTCACCGTCCTTGGGCATCGCCCCCTCGGCGACGACCACGATCGGCGCGTACGAGGCACGGAAGCGCGAGGTGACCCAGGCGCACACCTGGGCCACGTCGAAGCGCTGCTCCGGGATGAGGATGGCATTGGCACCTCCGGCAAGCCCCGAGTGCAGTGCGATCCAGCCCGCGTGACGGCCCATCACCTCCACGACCAGGACCCTCATGTGCGACTCGGCCGTGGTGTGCAGCCGGTCGATGGCCTCGGTCGCGATACCGACCGCCGTGTCGAAGCCGAAGGTGTAGTCCGTGGCGGAGAGATCGTTGTCGATCGTCTTGGGCACGCCCACGCAGTTGACGCCGTGCTCGTCGGCGAGGCGGGCGGCGACCCCAAGGGTGTCCTCGCCACCGATCGCGATGAGCGCCTCCACCTCGTGCTTGGCGAGGTTCTCCTTGATACGGCGGATGCCGTTCTCCTGCTTGAAGGGATTGGTGCGCGATGAGCCGAGGACCGTGCCGCCGCGTGGCAGGATGCCCCGCACGGCGGGGATGTCCAGGCGCACGGTGTCGCCCTCCAGCGGCCCGCGCCAGCCGTCCCGGTAGCCGGTGAACTCGTAGCCGTACTCCTGGACACCCTTGCGGACGATGCCGCGGATGACCGCATTGAGGCCGGGGCAGTCGCCGCCCCCGGTCAGTACTCCGACCCGCATGGAAGTTCCCTTCGCCGTCGGTGGTGGCATAGGGGAACCACGCTAGTAGTGACCTGTGTCACTCCGGGACGGTACGAAAGGTGAATTCCCGTACGGCAGGCGCACGTTGACACCCATCCGTTCACTCGCACGAGTGATCAGGCGTCGTCGAGGCCGCGCTCGATCGCATATCGGACGAGCTCCACGCGATTGTGCAGCTGGAGCTTGCCCAGGGTGTTCTGCACATGGTTCTGGACCGTGCGGTGCGAGATGACGAGACGCTCGGCGATCTGCTTGTACGAGAGGCCCTTGGCCACCAGCCGAAGCACTTCGGTCTCGCGCTCGGTCAGGCGCGGCGCCTTCGGCTCGTCGGGCCCGGCTGCCGGAGCGGGCTCGGTGGCCAGCCGCCGGTACTCCCCGAGCACCAGCCCCGCCAGGCCCGGTGTGAACACCGGGTCACCGACGGCGGTCCGCCGCACGGCGTCGATCAGCTCCTCCGTGCTGGCCGACTTCAGCAGATAGCCGGTCGCACCCGACTTCACCGCCTCCAGCACGTCGGCGTGCTCACCGCTCGCGGAGAGCACCAGCACCCGCAGCGCGGGGTTCGACCCGACGAGTTCCTTGCAGACGCGCACGCCGGGCATCCCGGGCAGATTCAGATCGAGAACGAGCACATCGGGTGCCGTGGCGAGGGCGCGGCGCACCGCCTGCGGTCCGTCGCCCGCGGTCGCGACCACGTCGCAGCCGGCCTCGGCCAGATCGCGTGCGACCGCATCGCGCCACATCGGGTGGTCGTCGACCACCATGACCCGCACCGGCTTCTGCTCCGTCGTCGTCTCCGCCATCGTCACGCCTTCCCCCGTGGGACCTTCAACTCGACTTCCGTGCCCTGTCCCGGCACCGAGACCAGCTCGGACGTGCCACCGATGTCCCGCAGCCGACCGCGGATCGAGAGTGCGACGCCGAGCCGCCCCTCCCCCTCGGCCTGGGCGAGCCTTCCCTCCGGGATGCCCGGCCCGTCATCCCTGACCGTCACGATCACCTCGTGCGGCCAGTCCTCGACCAGGATCCAGGCCTGTGCATCGTCTCCGGCGTGCCTGCGGACATTGTCCAGCGCGGCACCGACAGCGGCCGCGAGCTCCTTGGCCGGGTGCTCCGGAAGCAGCACCGGGGCGCCGGGCTCGGAGAGGGTGACCCGACAGCCGGCGTGCGCCGCCAGCAGCGTGCGCACATCGCACGGCCGTTCACCGGCGCCGTCCTGCCCGTCCTGCCCGTCATCGGGTTCGTCGACGAGGCGTACGACCGCGCCCTCCGCCTCGTCCTCCGACACCCTCGATGCGGGCACCAGGCCCCCGGCGACGAGGGTGCGCAGGGCGACCTCCTGCTCGCCCGCCATCCTGCCCAGCTCCGCCGCCTCGCCGCCGATCGCCGTGCCACGCCGCTGCACCATGGCCAGCACCTGGAGCACGCTGTCGTGGATGTCACGGGCCAGCCGCTCCCGCTCCCGGGTCGCCGCCTCGATCTCCAGGGCGCGGGCCAGGGTGCGCTCGGAGGCACGGGCGATCTCGACCACGTAGCCGATGCCGATGGAGGCGACCCAGACCAACAGGACGTTGTGGAACGTGTCCCGGCTGGGCTCGCCGCGCTCGATGATGTTGGCGACCGCGACGAGGGAGGAGGCGAAGCCCGCCCAGCGCCAGCCGCCCCTGATCGCGTAGGCGAGGACCGCCCCCGCCGTCCAGATCGACGGCAGGGTGGGGCCGTCGATCTGCTGGGCCTGGTCGTCGGCCAGCGGAGTGAGCAGAACGCCCGTGAGGGCCACGGTGAGGTCTGCGACGAGGAAACGCTTGGTGCAGGCGGCGGCGTTGGCCACCCTGGGAAGCGTGGCGAGGGTCCAGACGGCCAGGACTGCGAGGTAGCCGATGGCCACCCAGGGATGCTCGAACTTGTCCCGCGCGAAGACGAAGAGCAGCACGGCGTAGACCATCGTCAATACGCGGTACGCGGTCAGCGCGCGCCACAGCGGCAGCTCGACCGACATGCGCACGACACGCTCGCGTCTGGCCATGATTCCCCCGTCCCGCCCCTGCCGGACGACGCTACTGGGCGCCGTTCCGCTCCGCCCCTTCGCCCTTCGGCTCCGGCTCGGCCCGCTTCGCCTTCTCTGCCTTCTCCGCCTGCTTCGCGGCCCTGTCGGCTTCCTTCGCCGCCTCCTTGGCCGCTTCCCTGGCCGCCTTCTCCGCGTCGGCGATCTGCCGCTTGGCGGCCGTGGCGTAGATGTCCACGTACTCCTGCCCGGAGAGCTTCATGATCTCGTACATGACCTCGTCGGTCACCGAGCGCAGGATGAAGCGGTCGTGGTCCATGCCGTGGTAGCGGCTGAAGTCGAGCGGCTTGCCGATGCGGATGCCCGGGCGCATCAGCTTGGGGACGACCTTGCCGGGCGGCTGGATCTTCTCGGTGTCGATCATCGCGACCGGGATGACGGGTGCGCCCGTCGCGAGCGCCACCCGCGCGAGGCCGCCAGGCTTCCCCCGGTACAGCCGGCCGTCGGGCGAGCGGGTGCCCTCCGGGTAGATGCCGAACAGTTCACCGCGCTCGATGACCTCTATGCCGCTCTTGATGGCTGCCTCGCCCGCGCCGCGCGCACCCGAGCGGTCCACCGGCAGCTGGCCCACACCCTTGAAGAAGGCGGCGGTGAGCTTGCCCTTCAGACCCGGCGAGGTGAAGTACTCGGCCTTGGCGATGAAGGTGACCTTGCGGTCGAGGACCGCCGGGAGGAAGAAGGAGTCCGAGAAGGAGAGGTGGTTGCTCGCAAGGATCGCCGGCCCCTCGGCGGGAATGTTCTCGAGGCCCTCCACCCACGGCCTGAAGGCAAGCTTCAGTGACCCTCCGATGGAGAACTTCATTGCGCCGTAGATCAACTCGCGTGCCTTCCTGCCTGTCCGTCGGGAAGACCTTAACCCTGCGGGGCCTGCATGCTCTCCCCCGGGCCATGCTCGGGCACCGTCGACCCTGGTCGGTGTCAGCGCGGTCGCGTACGGTGAAGGCACCTTCGGATCGAACCTCTTCCGATGACGTCCCCTTCTCCTTCCTCTTTGCCCCTTTGTCCCTTCGTTCCTTCTCGTCCTCATGAACAGGAGACTCCGGTGCCGGTCCTTCCTGGAGCCGAGCCGTACCGCCACGAGGGTGGCGAGGTCGGCGTCCTTCTCTGTCACGGATTCACCGGTTGCCCGCAGTCGCTCCGTCCATGGGCGGAGTATCTGGCGGAGCGCGGTCTGACGGTGTCACTGCCGCTGCTGCCCGGACACGGCACCCGCTGGCAGGACATGCAGCTGACCGGCTGGCAGGACTGGTACGCCGAGGTGGACAGGGAACTGCGCGCGCTGAAGGAGCGCTGCAGCCACGTGTTCGTGTTCGGCCTGTCCATGGGCGGCGCGCTGACCCTGAGGCTCGCCGCCAAGCACGGCGACGCGATCAGCGGCATCGTGGTCGTCAACCCGGCCAACAAGGTGCACGGCCTCTCGGCGCACGCCCTTCCGGTGGCCCGCCACCTCGTCCGCACCACGAAGGGCCTGACCAGCGATATCGCCAAGGAGGGCGTGGAGGAGCTCGGCTACGACCGGGTGCCGCTGCACGCCGCGCACTCCCTGCGGAACTTCCTCCGGCTGGTCGACGGCGAGCTGCCGCAGGTCACCCAGCCGATGGTGCTGCTGCACAGCCCCCAGGACCATGTCGTTCCGCCCGTCGACTCGGCCCGGATCCTCAGCCGTGTGTCCTCGGTGGACGTGCAGGAGATCCTGCTGGAACAGAGCTACCACGTGGCGACGTTGGACCACGACGCGGAGCGGATTTTCGAGGAGAGTTACGCATTCGTCGGCCGCCTCGCTCCGAGTGTCGGGAAGAAGGGGAGCACCACCGGTGGCTGAGCAGCACGACGCGGACCGGGACGACCGGGACCGGGAGCCGCAGCCGATCGACGAGGACGCCGCCTGGGCGGCCATCGTCGCGGGCTACGGCACGGAGCCCGCGGACCCGCCGGGCGCCAGACCGTTCAAGTCCGTGGAGGACCTGGCCGGCCTGGACAAGGCGGTGAAGGGCGGCACACCCGCGGCCGGGGACGACGGGACTGAGGACGCCGGGCCGGACAGGCCCCTGGGCAGCTCGATCGTCTTCGCACCGGGCGTGGGCCCCGGCGCGGGCGGCCCGCGTGACTACGAGGTCGCCGAGGCGGGCGACGACGACCTCGACGAGACCGACGAAGGCCACTTCGTACCGCCGGAGCCGCCGCCGCTGCCGGAGGCCGACACGACCGCGAAGTTCGCATGGCTCGCGGTGATCGGCGGCCCGGTGCTGCTGCTGCTCGCCGTTCTCCTCCAGTGGGACATGACGTGGTGGCTCACCACGCTGGGCGTCGGTGGCTTCCTCGGCGGCTTTGCCACGCTGGTGGCCCGCATGGCCCACGGTGACGACGAGGACGACGACGACCCCGGCCGGGGCGCCGTGGTCTGAGCAGGCCCCCGTCGGCACCGACGCCCCGGGGGATGCAGAGCCCACCGGTGGCGAACGGGCGTCGGACCGGGGAGCGGGAACACACGTGGGCCCGGCCGGGCCTTCCCTCCGGCCGGGCCCTCCTCACATCCCCACACCAGGGCGCGCCACCCGGGAAGGACCGGTGTGGAGTCCGGCATGCGTCAGACCGCGGGCAGCCGCAGGGCGGCCAGCACCGGCAGATGGTCGGTCGCGGCCCTCAGGTCGTGCGCCGTGACACCGGGGAGGCGGGACGGCACGCCGCAGCCGAGCACTTCGATGCCACGGGTGGCGAAGACCGCGTCGATGCGCTGGTGCGGATCGGCGGGCGGGAAGGTGTACTCACCGCCCCAGGGGCCGACGGTCCAGCAGTCCTGCAGCTCGGCCGCGAGCCGCCGGAACGCGGGGCCCTTGGGGCGTTCGTTGATGTCACCGGCAGCGATCGCGTGCGGCACGTCCATGGTCGCGAGGCGGTCGAGCAGCATCCCTGCCTGGGCGTAGCGCTCGTCGCTCTGAAGGCTCAGATGACAGCTGAGCACCCCGACCCTGGCCCGGCCGAACCGTACGACGGCAGTGGCGAAGCCGCGGCGGTGCAGTCCGGGGGTGAGCGGCAGCAGCACGTCCTCGGTGTGCTCCACGGTCGCCCGCAGTGAGCAGAGCAGGAGCGGCCCGGCGGAGGTCGCTCCCCCGCTCAGCATCACCAGTTCGCTCTTGGCGGCCAGCCGCGCCGCGTGCTTGCGCCACCGGAAGAATCGCGGCGCCTCCTGGACGAACACAAGATCGGGCCGGCAGGCCCGGATCACCCGGGCGAGGGCGTCCTCGTCGTCCCGCATCGACCGGATGTTGTAGCTGAGCACCCTGACGACGGCCGAACCGTCGGGCTCGGTGCGGGAGTTGGGCAGCGGTTGCGTCTCGGACGTCGCCATGCGGTCAAGATAACGGGCTCAGGCCCTGTTGCCCGGCCTGTGCCGCGGGCGTGCCGCGCCTCCCGGCCCGGCGGCAGGGCGGCGCAGGAGCGACGGGGTACGGCAACCCGGCGGGCCGCCGGGGACACGCGCGTGCCCGCCGGCCCCGGTGAAGGGGCCCGGCGGGCACGCTCGAGAACGCGTGCCGTCGGCCCGGCCGTCAGCCCTGCCCGGCCTTCAGCCCTGCCTGGCCAGGTCGGCCGCACCGACGAGGCCGGCCTTGTTCCCCAGCTGGGCGGCGAGGACCTGGGCGTGCGGGCGCCACTGGGCGCCGATCAGCCAGCGGCGGAAGGACTTGCGGATCGGATCCAGAACGAGCTCGCCCTCGTCCGAGACACCGCCGCCGACGATGAACGCGGACGGGTCGAAGAGCGAGGCGAGATCGGCCAGACCCGCGCCCGCCCAGCGGGCCAGCTCGCGGAAGGAGTCGATCGCGACCTTGTCGCCCTGCCGGGCCGCATCGCTGACGTGCCTGCCCTCGACGCCTTCGGGCGTGCCGTCGCCGAGACCGAGCAGGATCGCCGCGTTCTCGGGGGTCGCCCGGGCGCGCTGCCGGGCGTAACGGACGAGCGCCCGCCCCGACGCGTACTGCTCCCAGCAGCCCTGGCTGCCGCAGCCGCACAGCAGACCGTCGGGGACCATCCGGATGTGGCCGAACTCCGCGGCCACACCGAAGCGCCCGCGTCGCAGCTTGTTGCCGATGATGATGCCGCCGCCGAGACCGGTGCCGAGCGTGATGCAGATGACGTCCTCGTGGCCCTGGCCCGCACCGAAGCGGTATTCCCCCCACGCCGCGGCGTTGGCGTCGTTCTCCACCACGACGGGGAGGCCGACCCGCTGCTCGACCTTGTCCTTGAGCGGCTCGTGCCGCCAGTCGATGTTCGGCGCGAAGAGGACGGTGGCCCGCTTCTCGTCGACGTAGCCGGCGGCGCCGATGCCGACCGCTTCGATGCTGTGGCCCTTACCGGCCCCGGTGACGGCCGAGGAGATCGCGTCGACGATGGCATCTGCGGTCGGCGGAGTGGGCACCGTGTGCGTCTCGAGAATGGTGCCCGCGTCGTCGACCACGCCGGCCGCAATCTTGGTGCCGCCGATGTCGACGCCGATGGTGAGTCCCATGTGTCCCTCAGTTTTCGGTCGAGCCCCGCTAAGGGCAACGGTACCGGAGGGACTCCCGACCTCAGTCCAGGTCGATCTTCTCGCTCGGACCGTCGTCGCGTCCGTCCCGCCCGTCACGGGTCGTCGGCTCGTCACGCGTCCAGCGCCGCTCATGGCCCTCGACGGCCGAGCGGTAGGCCGCCAGCAGCTCGTTGCCTGCGGCCGCCAGGTGGTCGAAGACCTGCGGGTTTCGCTCGATAACCGGCTCGACGGCCGCCTTGGCCTGGCTGATCAGCTGCTGCACGGCTCCCTGGGCCGCCACGCCGAAGAGCGGGTTCTGCAGCGAGGACATCTTCTCGGTAACGGCGTCCATCAGCCTGCGCAGCTCCTCGGCCGCGGAACCGGGCCCCGGACCGTGCTGCTCGCGGCGGCGGGCCCGCTCGGCCTCCAGGTCCTCGGCACACGCATCGGCCCAGGCGTCGGGGTCGACGGGACGCTCGGTGGCATCGCTCATGGCGTACTCCTGGAGAACGGGACTGCGTACCGTCGACGGTACCCGAACGGGCCGTTGCCGTTCAGCGCCCCCGCGGCCACAGACCGGGGTCCGGCGTGAATCTGACCCTCAGCTCACCGTCCTTGAGGCCCGCGCCCGAGACGGTGCAGCGGCGCAGGACGGACGCCAGGGGCACGATCCGCCGGAAATCTCCGACCGTGAGGAGCAGTTCGTCGCCCCGGCGGACCAGCTGCACCTGTTCCCTGACCGCTCCTGGCAGCGGCAGCACCCAGTGGAACTCGTCGCCCGCGGCCCCGGGCTCCCCCTGGAGGGCGCCCGGGCCCAGGATCTCCCAGGGCTCGGTCGGCCCGGCCTCCCGGGGCTCGAGCCCGGTGGCGAGGCCGTCACCGTGAAGGTGACCGCCGCCGGTGCTTGCCCCGTCGAAGGTGGAGCAGGACGCCCCGGTGTCCAGCGCGGTCAGATCGTCCTGTCCCCGGGCATCACGGCCGAGGTGCCGGACCTCGCAGAGCGAGGAGGCGGACGGCACGTCCGCGTACCACTCCCGCAGGGTCTTCTCCTGCTGCGCCTGGAGCCCGGCGAGCCAGGGGTCGGAGGATGCGGGCGGCAGGGTCCGGTTCGGTACGAGGGCGTCGATGTGCATCCCGTACAGCGCAAGGCCCAGCCGGGCGGTGCGCAGGGCGTCCTCGGCGGCGGGCCCGGGCTCGGCGACGAGCCGTACCGTCGTGTTCCGGTCCTCGATCAGGTCCTGCACGGCGGAGAGTTCCGCCTCCCAGCGTGCGGCGGTCTCGTACAGCCACTGGGCAGGCATCGGCACACCCGCGAGCTGGGCCAGCACCGGACGCAGTGCCCGGGCCGCCTGCCGCTCGGGCGGGAGCAGCCGGCGCAGATAACGGCGGAGCTGTTCGGGCAGGCCGAGCAGGGCGATGGTCTCGCGCACCGGGGGCATGTCGACGACGACCACGTCCCAGTCGCCGCCGCGCAGATCCCGCAGCGCACGCAGCAGCGCGAACTGCTCACTGCCGGGGAGCTCGGTGAGCTCCTCGTCCTCCAGCCTGTGCGCGCCCAGCAGACCGAGCGCCGTCGTACTGCGCTCCTGGAAGGCGAGCAGTTCGGCACGGAAGTGCGCACCGGAGTCGATCCGCGCGGCCCAGAGCCCCTCAGTCACCTCGTCCGGTCCGGTGCCGACCCTGGCCCCGAGCACGGCATCGGCTTCTCCCGAGAGCAGCAGGGTCCGCTTTCCGCGCCGCGCAGCGGCGAGCGCGGTGGCCGCGGCGACGGTGGTACGGCCCGAACCCCCGGGCCCGGTGACGAGGACGATGCGCATGGGAGGGATGGAGTCAGGCCTTCGGCCCGGCGCCGGACTCGACGCGCTTCTTCAGACCGGCGAGGGCACGGTCGATGATGACCTTCTCCGCCTTGCGCTTGATCATGCCGAGCATCGGGATCTTGACGTCGACGGTCAGCTGGTAGGTGACTTCGGTGCGCTCGCCGCCGGCGATCGGCGCCAGCGTGTACGAACCGTCCAGGGAGCGGAGCATCTGCGACTTGACCAGGGTCCAGGAGACCTGGTTCGCGCCGGTCCAGGTGTACGCGAGCGTGTGGTCGTCCTTGATGGCTCCGGCGTCGAGCACCAGCCGGACCTGCAACGCACGTCCCTGGTCGTCCTTCTCCAGGACCTCGGTCTCCTTCACCTCACCCGTCCACTCCGGGTAGCGCGCGAAGTCGGAGATCACCCCCATCACATCGGTCGGTGCCGCGTCGATGGTGATGCTCGAGCTGGTGTGTTCCGCCATCGCCGGGCTCCTCCAGTGCTATCCGGACGGGGTTGCGGTGTGCAATCTACCGTGACCGGACCGGTCACCATTCCAGGGCCCACGGCCTTCCCGTCGCCGCGAAGTGCCCGACGTTCACGCACTCGGTGGAGCCGATCCGCATCCGGCGCGCCAGGGGTTGATGGACGTGCCCGAAGAGTGCATACCGCGGCCGGGTCCGCCGGATGGCGTCGAGCAGGGCCCGGCTGCCGCGCTCGAAGCGGCGCGGAACGACGTCATAGGTCAGCTCCGGCACATCGGGCGGGATGTGCGAGCACAGGACGTCGACCTCGCCGAGGGCCTCGACCTTCGCGGCGTACTCCTCGTCCGAGATCTCGAACGGCGTGCGCATCGGGGTGCGCAGGCCGCCGCCGACGAAGCCGAAGACGCGTCCGTCCAGCTCGATGCGCTGCCCGTCGAGAACGGTGGTGCCCGGACCCGCGTACTCGGGCCAGAGGGAAGGAATGTCGACATTGCCGTAGGTCGCGTACGTAGGGGTGGGGAAGGCCGCGAACATCTCGGCGTACTGCTTGCGCACCGCCGAGAGGATCGCCGCGTCCCGGTCGAGCCCGGCCCACAGCCGTTGCCCGAGTGCGCGGGCCTCGTCGAAGCGGCGGGCGGTGCGCAGCTCGACGATCAGATCGGCGTTCTCGACACCGAAGAGATCGGGGAAGATGCCGCGCGAGTGATCCGCGTAGTCGAGGAAGAGCACCAGGTCACCCAGGCAGATCAGGGCGTCGGCCCCGTCGCCGGCTCTGGCCAGATCCTGTGCGTTCCCGTGTACGTCGCTGACCACATGAACTCGCATGCCGATCACCCTAGGCTCGCCGAAGGCACGTGGGTAGACGGGGCTGGACCTGCGGTTACTTCCAGGTGGTCGCACGGGTGGAATAGGGTTCCCGGTGCAGCGCCACACCGGTGTGACGCACAGAACATCTGGCCGGGACCCCCTATCCGGAACCAAGTACTGATGGGTAACGTCCGGGCAGTCCCCGGTGCGTTCACACAGAGCCGTGGCGCCGGCGCCCGATGAGGAGCAGCAGTCTTGCGCGAGTTCAGCCTTCCGGCCCTGTACGAGGTCCCTACGGACGGCAATCTGACGGATCTCATCCGCCGCAATGCCACGCAGCATCCGGACGTGGCCGTCATGGGGAGAAAGGTCGCGGGCGTCTGGACGGACGTGACCGCCACCCAGTTCCTGGCCGAGGTACGGGCCGCCGCCAAGGGTCTGATCGCCGCCGGCGTGCAGCCCGGCGACCGGGTCGCCCTGATGTCCCGCACCCGCTACGAGTGGGTGCAGCTGGACTTCGCGATCTGGAGCACCGGCGCGGTGACCGTGCCGGTGTACGAGACCAGTTCGCCCGAGCAGGTGCAGTGGATCCTCGGCGACTCCGGCGCGGTCGCGGTCGTCGTGGAGAGCGATGCGCACGCCGCCGCAGTGGAGTCGGTGCGGGCGGGACTGCCGGCCCTCAAGCAGGTCTGGCAGATCGAGCGCGGCGCCATCGAGGAGCTGACCGCCGCTGGTGCGGAGATCACCGACGAGACGGTGGACGAGCGCAGCGCGGTCGCCAAGGCCGACGACCCGGCGACGATCGTCTACACATCGGGCACCACCGGCCGCCCCAAGGGCTGTGTGCTCACCCACCGCGCGTTCTTCGCGGAGTGCGGCAATCTGGTCGAGCGTCTCAAGCCGCTCTTCCGCACGGGCCACAGCTCCGTGCTGCTCTTCCTCCCCGCCGCACACGTCTTCGGACGCATGGTCGCGCTCGCGCCCGCCATGGCACCGATCAAGCTCGGCTGCGTGCCGGACATCAAGAACCTCACCGATGAACTCGCCTCCTTCCGGCCGACACTCATCCTCGGTGTGCCACGTGTCTTCGAGAAGGTCTACAACTCCGCGCGGGCGAAGGCCCAGGCGGACGGAAAGGGCAAGATCTTCGACAAGGCGTCGGACACGGCGATCGCCTACAGCCGGGCCCTCGACACCCCGCAGGGCGCATCGCTCGGGCTGAAGCTCAAGCACAAGGTGTTCGACAAGCTCGTCTACAGCAAGCTGCGTGCGGTGCTGGGCGGCCGTGGCGAGTTCGCCATCTCCGGTGGCGCGCCGCTGGGCGAGCGTCTCGGCCACTTCTACCGCGGCATCGGCTTCACGGTGCTCGAGGGGTACGGCCTGACCGAGACCTGTGCCGCCACGGCCTTCAACCCGTGGGACCGCCAGAAGATCGGCACGGTCGGGCAGCCGCTGCCCGGCTCGGTGGTCCGGATCGCCGACGACGGCGAGGTCCTGGTGCACGGCGAGCATGTCTTCTCGGGCTACTGGAACAACGAGGCGGCGACCGCGGAGGCGCTGGCCGACGGCTGGTTCCACACCGGTGACATCGGCACGCTCGACGAGGACGGATACCTCGCGATCACGGGCCGGAAGAAGGAGATCCTGGTGACCGCGGGCGGCAAGAACGTCGCCCCGGCGGTCATCGAGGACCGCATCCGGGCGCACGCGCTGATCGCGGAGTGCATGGTCGTCGGTGACGGGCGGCCGTTCGTGGGCGCGCTGGTCACCATCGACGAGGAGTTTCTGGCCCGCTGGGCCGCCGACCACGGCAAGCCGGCCGGTTCGACGGCGGCTTCGCTGCGCGAGGACACGGATCTGCTGGCGGAGGTCCAGCGGGCGGTGGACGAGGGCAATGCCGCGGTTTCCAAGGCTGAATCGGTGCGGAAGTTCAGGATCCTGGACTCCCAGTTCACGGAGGAGGCCGGCCACATCACGCCGTCGCTGAAGCTGAAGCGGAATGTGGTGGCGAAGGACTTCGCCGATGAGATCGAGGCGATCTACCGGGGCTAGAGCCTTTCGTTTGGGGTCGGGCTGGATCGGTGAGCGGGGTCCGGTGCGTGCGATCGCAAGGCGGAGGAAGGGGCCCACGCGGAGCGTGGGCGACCGACGACAACGCGGCGAGGGTGCGTGCCGGGGCACACGAGCCCGGCAAGATCCGAACGAGAGGCCCCAGGCACCGGAGCGCCCGGGCCGCCCGGGTGGGTCAGGCCGACGGGTCGGTCAGGCCGCCCGGTCGTAGTCCTCGGCGAGGATGCGTTCGATGTTGCGCTCGGCGAGCGCGGTGATGGTGACGAACGGATTGACACCGATGGAGCCCGGGACGAGGGCTCCATCGGTGACGTAGACGCCCGGTGCGCCTCTGACCCGGCCGTAGTTGTCGGTGGCCCTGCCGAGGACACAACCGCCGAGCGGGTGGTACGTGAAGTCGTCGGCGAAGGTCCTGTTGCCGCCGAAGAGGTCGTAGCGGTAGATCGTGACGTTGGCCCTGTTGATGCGGTCGAAGAGGCTCTTGGCCGCGTCGACCGACGGCCTGCTCTGTGCGCGCGTCCAGTTGAGGCGTGCCGAGTCCGTCGCACGGTCGTAGGTGAACGTGCCACGCTCCGGGTTCTTGGTGATCGCCAGATAGAGGCTGATCCAGTGCTCGAAACCCATGGGCAGCGGGGCGATCTCCGCGAAGACCGGGTTGGCCGTGTTGTTCCAGTCGTCGATGCCCATGACGGGCATGGTCGCCTGGTTGGCGCCGACGGTGTCCCACAGGTGGTTGGCGCGGGCGGTCATGACATTGCCGTTGGTGCCCCAGCCCGTGCCGACATCGGCGCTGACATCGGGCAGTGCGCCCGACTCACGGGCACGCAGCAGGAGTTCGGTGGTGCCGAGACTGCCGGCGCCGAGGAAGAGACGGTCACAGCCGATTTCACGAGTGGCGACGACCTTGCCGGTCTGATCGATCCGGTCGGCGGTGACGACATATGTGCCGTCGGGCTGTCTGCGGATCGCACGGGCCCGGTGCAGGGTCTCGACGGTGACGTTGCCGGTGCCGAGCGCGGCGGCGAGATAGGTCCGATCGAGGCTGCGCTTGCCGTGGTTGTTGCCGTAGATGACCTCTCCCGCGAGGGCGGACCTGGTGGCCTGGCCGGCGGCTTCGCGTTCCATGTACCCGAAGTCGTACACATTGGGTACGAAGGTGGTCTTCAGCCCGGCTTTGGCGGCGTGCTTCCTCGAGATGCGACTGAAGCGGTACCACTCGGTCGCCTCGAACCAGGCCGGATTGACGGTGTTGACGCCCAGCATCCCGCGGGCCCGCGGGAAGTAGGTCTCGTACATCTCGGACGCGTCGACGCCCGGGAGCATCTCGGAGAAGTACGCGCGCTGCGGGGTGACCGCCATACCGCCGTTCACGAGCGATCCGCCCCCCACGCCACGCCCCACGTACACGGACATGTTGTCGAAGTGGACGCGGTCGAGGACGCCGGGGTAGGGGCTGATGTTCTTGTTGACGACGTCGAGCCAGAGGAACTGCGCGAGCGGCGCCTCGGTGCGGGTGCGGAACCACATGGAGCGCTGATCAGGGGTGCTGGTGGTGCAGAAGACCTTTCCGTCGGGTCCTGGGGTGTCCCACAGACGGCCCATCTCGAGGACGAGGGTGCGGATTCCGGCCTCACCGAGGCGTAGGGCGGTGACGGCGGCGCCGTAACCGGAGCCGATGACGAGAGCCGGGCTGTACGGGTCGGCCGCTTCCGCGGACCGGGCCGCCGCCCGGGCCGGGGCGACCGTGATACGGGTCAGGCCGAGCGCTGCGGCGGTCTGGAGGGCGCCGAGACCAAGGAGGTGACGGCGCGTCAGATTTGGTGTCATGCGCGCAGCATGGGCGGATTATTCGGTTCCGCCTATCTGCCGTGCAGAGCTTTTTTCGTGGACCGCAAGAGTGCCGTTTGCGCCAGGCGCGTGCGGGGGCGTTCCGAGGCATACGGGATGGGCCCGCCCGTGCGATGCCCACGGGACGGAGGGGCCGGGGGTGTTCCGCAGCGCACGGCGGGCCGGGGGCCGTCCGTGGACTGCGGACGGACCGTGACGGTCGTCCACGTCCGAACCCGGACCACGGGGCGCCGCCACCGCCGCCCCGGACGCTGCCGGACGGACCGACCCGACGCGCCGAACGGCCGGCGCTGAGGCCGGACGGTTCACGGGGAAGCCCGTGGTGTCAGGAGCACCGGGCCTCCCCGGGCCCGCCAGGACCGGGAGGGAAGGACACCGGGCGGTCGGGGCGCTCCCTCCGGGTCCGCCGGGGGTGCCCCCACCCGGCCGGCCGGCGACCGGGGCAGACGGCCCTCACCACGGACGAGGGCACTTCCCGGGCGCGGCCCCCAGGGGAGCACCCGGACTGCTCCGCCGAGCGACGAGGCGCCGCAAGCAGGGGCGACGCGAGCAGGGGCGCCGCGAGCAGGGGCGCCGCGAGGCCGGTGAACCTGCGGTCACCGCGCTAGAGCAGGGTCCTGAGCCTGTCCGCGAGGAGGTCCCAGCGCCATTTCTCCTCCACCCACTCGCGGCCGCGCTCGCCCATCCGTCGGCGCAGCTCCGGATCCTGGAGGAGCGTCACGATGCGCTCCGCCGAATCCTCCGGGGCGCCGCCGCGGACCACCCAGCCCGTCTCTCCGTCGAGGACGGCGTCCGGCGCCCCGCCCGAGTCGCCAGCCACGACCGGGAGGCCGGTCGCCGACGCCTCGAGATAGACGATGCCGAGCCCCTCGACATCCAGTCCTCCGCGCCGTGTACGGCACGGCATCGCGAAGACATCACCGGCACCGTAGTGCGCGGGCAGTTCCCCCCAGGGGACGGAACCCGTGAAGCGCACGGAGGCGGCCACGCCCGTCGACCGCGCGAGCGACCGCAGTTCGCTCTCGTACGGCCCGCCGCCGACGATCAGGAGCACGGCGTCCGGCACCTTCGCCAGAATCGACGGCATGGCGAGGATCAGCGTGTCCTGGCCCTTGCGCGGCACGAGCCGGGAGACACAGACGACCACCGGGCGGTCGGTGAGCCCGAGACTCTCCCGTACGGCCTCGCCGCCCGAGCCCGGATGGAAGACCTTCTCGTCGACGCCCGGCGGCAGCTGCACCATCCTGCCGGCCGCCTCGGGCGTCATCGCGGCGGCGATGCGCGAGCGCGTGTACTCGCCGAGATAGGTGACGGTGTCCGTGCCCTCGCCGATCCTGTGCAGCAGCTGCCGGGCCACGGGCAGCTGAGCCCAGCCCGCCTCGTGGCCGTGCGTCGTGGCGACGAGCCGCCGGGCGCCCGCCCTGCGCAGCGCGGGCGCCATCAGGCCGAGCGGTGCGGCGGCCCCGAACCACACCGACGTACAGCCGTGCTCCCGCAGCAGACCCGCGGCCCGCCGGGTGACGCGCGGGGTCGGCAGCAGCATGGCCGTACGGTCCCTGACCACCGTGAACGGCTGCTCGGCGTCGAACCTCGCCGTCGCATTGACGCCTTCCCTGCCGCCCTTCCAGGTAGAGGCATAGACGACGAACCGCCCGGGGTCCAGACGCAGTGCCATGTTGTGCAGGAACGCCTGGATGCCACCGGGACGTGGCGGAAAATCGTTGGTCACGATGAGGGTCTTGTCCATCGCGGCCGACAGTACCAATGGCGGCCACGCCTCTTCGCCAGTGCGCACCTCGCCGGGCATCATGTCAGGCCGGAACGGAGCAAAAGCATACGAGGTGGACATGAAGAGCGCGGCCGGTCCAGCCCTCTCCTTCGTGGTGTGGATGCTCACCAGGACCGTCCTGCTGCTCTGCGTCCTGAAGGTCCTCCACGTCCGCGGCCCCGATGTGACCAGCGATGTCTCGGTGATCTACCAGGGCTGGTACGAAGTGCTGAGGACCGGCACGTACCCGATGGACGACGTCACCTGGCAGTACCCGCCGGCTGCCGCGCTCGCGATCCTCTCGCCCGCCGTCCTCCCGTTCCTCGGTTACGTCACGGCCTTCTTCGTGCTCTCACTGGTCTGTGATGCGACGGTTTTCGGACTTCTGCTGTACGCGGGCAGGCGGCCCGGGAAGTCGTTGAAGGGGGCGTGGACCTGGATCGCGGGGGTGCCGCTGCTCGGGCCGACCGCCTATGCCCGTTACGACCTGATGGTGACGGCGGTCGCGGTGGCGGCCCTGCTGGCCGCGGCGCGCCGACCCGGCCTCGCGGGCACACTGGCCGGCTTCGGCGCGCTGCTGAAGGTGTGGCCGGTACTGCTGCTGGCAGGGCTGCGGGGAAGGCAGGCCTGTTCCACCGCGCTCGTCACGGTCGGCGGGCTGCTGCTGCTCTTCACCGCGGCGATGCCGGGAGCCCTGGGGTTTCTCACCTCCCAGCGGGACCGCGGCACGGAGGTCGAGTCACTGGGTGCACTCGTCTTCCATGTCGGGCGGCACGCGGGGTGGGACGGGCAGGTGCTCCTGAACTACGGATCGGTGGAGTTCCTGGGTCCGTACGTCCCACTGGTCAGCGCTGCCGCGATGGCGCTGACCGTGCTCGCGCTGGGCTGGCTGCTGTGGTGGCGGCTGCGGGCCACGGAGTTCACGGCGAGCACCGCGCCGGACGCCGCCTTCACGGCCGTGCTGCTGTTCACGACGACCAGCCGGGTGATCAGCCCGCAGTACATGATCTGGCTGGTCGGTCTCGCCGCGGTCTGTCTCGTGTTCCGGTCGAGCCGGATGGCGGCGCCGGGTTGCCTGGTGCTGACCGCCACCGGCGTCACCTTCCTGGAGTTTCCGGTCTGGTTCTCGTACGTGGTCACGAGCCATCCGCTGGGCATCGCACTGCTCGCGCTGCGCAACGGACTGCTGGTGGCGGCGTCCCTGCTCGCCTGCCGACGGCTGTGGACGGCAACGGTGTCCGGTCCACGGCGCCGCGAGCGTCCGGTTCAGCCGGTGGGCGACAGGGAGCTGCTCGGTTCATGAGCGGGCACGGGGGCGGTGCGCCGGAACAGTCGGGCGAGTGCCGCGCACTGCACCACCATGGCCAGGGCCATCGCGAGGCAGACACCCGTGAGCCCGAGGGCGGACAGCCCATGGGCGAGGGGCAGCTGGAGGAGCGATCCGGCCGTCGTGATGCGCAGGGTCCGGGAGGCTCCGCCTCCGCCCTCGAAGACCCCGCCGAGCGCGATGAAGCAACCGAGGAGCACGAGGTAGGGGCCGACACAGCGAAGGAACAGCACTCCGGCGTCCGTCACCACCCCGGAACCCGCGCCGAATGCCCGCATCACCCACGGGGCAACGGCCGCCAGAAGGAGCGCGGCGACCAGCCCCAGCGCCCCGGAGACGAACAGCGCCTCACGCCCCACGGCCCGCCTCTCGTCCCGCCCGGCGCCGAGCAGCCGGGCGGTGTGGATCGAGGACGCCTGGCGCACCGCGTAGAAGGCCATCGTCACGACGTACATGGCCTTGGTGGCGATGCCGTACGCCGCGACCTCGGCCACGCCCAGGCGCGCGACGACCGCGACGAGCGCGAGCGCGCTCGCCATCCGGACGACGAAGTCGGCGGAGATGGGCAACCCGGTGCGGACGGTCGCGGCGAGCGCGGCGGGAAGCCGCCGGGCGGGCCGTGCGCCCCGGGCGGCCCGCAGGACCGGGTTGCGACGCAGGGCGAGAAGCCCGGCGGCAAGAGCGGCCGAACGGCCGGCAACCGTGGCGACGGCTGCGCCCTGGACGCCGTACCGGTCGATCAGCAGCGGGTCGAGGACCAGGATCAGGGCATTGGCGAGGAAGGCGAGGCGCATGGGGGTGCGGGTGTCACCGGCGCCCTTGAGGATGCCGTCCACGACGTTCGTCATGAAGAGGAAGGCCGTGCCGGGGAGCGAGATCGCGAAGTAGCCGGCGGCGAGCCCGGCAGCCGCGCCGTCACCACCGAGCAGTAGCCGGGCGAGAGGTTCTCGCAGGGCATACCCGCCGATCACGACGGGCGGGACGGCCAGCGCACACAGCAGCAGGCCGCCGCGGACCGCGGCGCGGACCGCCCCGGGGTCCTTGGCGCCCCGGGCGCGGGCGACGAGCACCGTGGTTCCGGAACCCGCCATGAGCGCCACTCCGAGGAGCAGGTTCTCGACGTGGGTGGCGACCGCGACGGCGGCGACGGCCGTGCCCGAGATCCCGGCCACCCAGACCGTGTTGATGATCCCGGCCGTGACGCCGGCGAGCAGCTCGAAGTAGACGGGGCAGGCCAGCGCGACGATCCGTTTCCGATGCCTCATGGGAGCCTCTCCATTGCTGCACCTCGATTCGAGGTATAGCGAATAGAGGTAGCATGGCGGCACACCGTCCGACAACCGTGAGGAGCACGAGTGCTCGAGCTGACGATCCTGGGTTTCCTCGCCGAACAGCCCCTGCACGGGTACGAGCTGAAGGAACGCATCCGGGCCCTGAGCGGCCATGTCCGCCCGGTGAGCGACGGTGCGCTCTACCCGGCCATCGCCCGTCTGCTGAAGGCGGGCAAGCTCGCGGAACACACCGAGCCCGGCACGGGCGGCGCACCGCGCCGCATCCTCTCCCTCACCGACAAGGGCCGCGCCGGCCTCCTCGAGCACCTCCGGAACCCCAAGGACGCCGAGATCACCGACGGCCAGCGCTTCTTCACGCTTCTCGCGTTCCTGCGCCTGCTCCCCGACCCCCATGAGCAGGCGGCCGTTCTCCGTCGCCGCCAGACCTTCCTGGAGACCCCTGCGAGCTTCTTCTACCGAGACGGCGCGCCGGTACGGGCGGAGGACGCGGACGACCCGTTCCGCCGGGGAATGCTGCGCATCGCCCGCGCGACGGGCACGGAGGAGAAGCGCTGGCTGGCGGAGGCGATCAGGGAGCTGACCGGCACCGGCTGACTGCGCCCGCCCGGCTCAGGCCAGCCTGGCCCGCACGTACTCCCGCCAGTCCGCCGTGAAGGCCTCGGGTGAGGTGTGCAGGACATCGCGCATCGCCTGCTCCAGCCCGTCCTCGCGGTTCTTCGCCGCGCCGGCTGCGCGATAGAGGTCGGTCAGGGCCGCGGGCCCCCAGCGCTCGGCGATCAGCTCGCACGCCAGCCAGCCGCCTTCGTAGGCGCGGCCGAGGGCATCCGCGTCGGTGCCGAAGCGGAAGGCGTCGTCGGTCGGGAGCCCGGCCGGCACATCACCGGCGCGCACCGATCGCCGCAGTTCGGGGGCTGTCTCGGCAGCCGTGCGTCCGGCGGTGCGGTAGGCGGCCCAGTCGGCGAAGCCTTCGGAGAGCCACATCGGGGTCGCCTGCGAGGTGTGCGCCCGGGTGGCGACATGAGCGGTCTCATGGGTGAGCACGATGCGGCGGCCGAGCTCGCCCAGCACCCCGTACGCCTCGGGGTTCACGATCACCCGGTCCGCCGGCGCCGCAGCGTTCCCACCGGTCTCGCCCGTGGTCACCGCCGCGATTCCCCGGTACCCCGCGGACGGCTCGCCCAGCAGCCTGCCCATCGCCTCGAGAGAGCCCGGCACCAGGACCACCACGCGCCCCGCCCACTTCGCCGGCCAGGCGGCCGAGACCGCGGGCACGGCGCGGTCGGCGTCCGCCGCGATCTCCCTGAGCCGCGCCCGGCCCTGACCCACTCCGAGGACCAGGCTGCGGCTGCCGCGTACGACGTCGACGTCGCCCTGCTGCCAGAGCTGCTGGGCCGCGCCGCGGCCGGGCCGGTCGTCGACGACGTACCAGCGGCCATCACGTTCGACCAGTTCAAGGGTGCGTTCGGTGGTCACCGGCGCGCTGTCGTAGCCGTCGAGCCGGTAGCGCAGCTGGGCCTCGGCCCTGGCCCGGTCATCGGAACGGCGCACATCGGTCAGCCGGTACTCCCACGACCTCAGCGGCACATCCGCGAGGTTCGCGAACTCCTCGCGGCCCGCCGGGCGCAGCTTCCCGTCGAGGGCGGCCAGATAGCCCGCCTCGTCATGACCCAGCACCGCGGCCGCCCTGCCGTCCAGCGTGCGCTGGATGGCCCGGGTCGCCGTGTCGGGTGAAACGGGCTCGGCGCAGCCGCCGCCCGCCAGGAGCAGCCCGGCGGCGACGAGCGCCAACGCCCGCCGCCGTGTCGTCCCGCGCTCATGAAACCCCTGACCAGCCACCCTGCCGATCGTACGGCCCTTCGTCAGGGGCGCGTCACGGAGGCGATCGGCATCATCCGCACGGGGTCGTAGCGCACCGAGGCCCCGGGGTAGGGCGCATGCACCACCTGCCCGTTGCCGACATACATCGCGACATGACTGGCGTCGGACCGATAGGTCACCAGGTCTCCCGGCCTGGCCTCGGACAGGGACACCTGCCGTCCCGCGTACCGCTGCGCCTGGGAGGTGCGCGGCAGCCCGACGCCCGCCTGTGCGTAGGACCACTGGGTGAGCCCGGAGCAGTCGAAGCCGCTGGGGCCGTTGGCACCCCAGATGTACGGACGTCCGACCGCACTCCTCGCCGCCATGACCGCGGCTGCTGCCCGCGACGACGCCGGACCGGGACCCGTGGAGAGGTCGGGCACCGGAAGGCCACGACCCGAGCGGGAGGCCCGGCCGAAGGCATCGCGCTCGGCGGAGGGCAGCGCACTCAGCAGGCGCCGCGCCGCTGCCAGCTTCCGCTCGACGGTGCGCTTGTGGCGGGCGACGGCGGACCGGGCGAGCTCCAGCTCGCCCAGCTTGCGCGAGGCCTCCGCACGTTCCTGCCCCAGACCGTGCTGGGCACGCTGCAGGTCGCGCAACGCCAGCGCCTGGCGGTCGCTGAGCCGGTCGAGTACGGCGGCCCGCTCGAGGTAGGTGTCCGGGGTGCCGGACAGCAGCAGCGCCAGGGCAGGATCGATGCCGCCCGAGCGGTACTGGGCTCCGGCCACCGAACCGAGCGATTCCCGCATGCGGTTGATGCGCTCCTGGCCGCGCGCCGCGCTGTCCCTCACGGCGGTGACCTCCGCACGCAGCCGGTCGGCACGCTCGTCGGCCTCGTTGTACCGCTCCGTGGCCTTCTCGGCCTCTTCGTACAGCCGGTCGACGTCCGCGCGCGTGGTCCCGGGGCTGCCGGGGTCGTCGTTCGGAGCGGCTCCGACCGGTGCCGCTCCGAGCGCAGCGGCCGCGGTGGCCGCCGCGGCCGACAGGAAGGTGCCCCGGGCACCTCGGTGGAAACCGGAGAACCCCGATGACGGGGTGGGTCGGCGATGGGACGCCACAGGAGCCGCACTCCCTTCCGCTGGACACGATGGCCTGTCAGCCATGCGCCGCAGAGAGTAACCGTGTGAACACGGGGCGGCCAAAAGCCGTACCGGGCGGGAACAGTGACGCCCCGCCGGAGACCGCGAGGTCACCGGCGGGGCGTGCCGTCAGCCACGGATCCCGCAATTCGCCCGATTGGGCGCCGCGGGGTGTCCTTTGGACCGGGATTCAGATACGGACCCCGAACTGGAACGTACCCATGTAGTCCATCGACTCGTAGCGGACCACCGCACCCGGCTTCGGGGCGTGCAGGATCTGGTTGTTGCCCGCGTAAAGACCGACATGGGAAAGGCTGTTGAAGAAGACCAGGTCGCCCGGCTTGAGCTGGCTGCGGCCGATCTTCACACCGTCGTTCTGCTGGGTGTAGGTGGTGCGCGTGATGCTCACACCCGCCTGACGGTAGGACCACTGCGTCAGACCCGAGCAGTCGTACGAGTGGGGGCCTTCGGCGCCGGACATGTAGGGCTTCCCGAGCTGGGTGGCGGCGGCGTTGAGTGCGGCGGCACCGCGCTGCGAGGCCGGCACCTCGTTGCCGAGGTCCACGCGCTCACCGGCGGCACGGCTGGCGCGCTGCTCCTCCTGCTGGAGCTTCGCCCGCTCTGCGGCGGTCAGGGTGTTGAGGAGCTTCTGCGCGTCGGCGAGCTTGCCCTGGAAGGTCTTCTTCTTCTCGCCCAGCGTCTTGCGGACGTCCTCGAGATCGGCGAGCTTCTTCGCCGCCTCGGCACGCTGCTGGGCCAGAACGCGCTGCTTCGACTGGATGTTCTCCAGGGCCCCGGTCTGCTTGGCCCCGAGCTGGTCGATCGCGGACGCCTTGTCGAGGTAGGTGTCCGGGTCGGAGGAGAGGAAGAGCTGGACGGCGGGGTCGATACCGCCGGAGCGGTACTGGGCGCTGGCGACCGAACCCAGGCTGTCGCGCAGGGCGTTGACCTCGTCCTGGCCGCGGGCGACCTTGTCCTGGATCCCGTCGACCTGCTTCTGCAGCTTGGTCTGCAGCTCCTTGGCCCCGTTGTACTCCTCGGTGGCCTTCTCCGCCTCGTGGTAGAGCGCGTCGACCTTCGCCTTGACCTCGTCCTTGCTCGGCTTCGCCGGGGCGGCCTGGGCGGCCTGGGAGGTCAGGGCGACGGCCGCGGCGGCGGTCGCGGTGAGCACGGACACACGGGCGCGGCTCGGCTGCTTGGGTCGACGGTGGGACGCCACGAAGGCGAGCTCCTTCTTCCTCGAGCCGCCTACCGGGCAGTGGGGGGTTGATTCCCCGGCTCCGCGCACTGTTCAGCTCCCCCGCAAAAATTGGGCTGAACTGCACGAAAACGGCGGTTTCTTCGCTGCCATCCCGGATGGATGATCAACCGTGCGAAGGTTCGAGGCCTGACCCTAGTGACCTGCCCGTGATCACTTCAAATCCTCATCAGAAAAAACTGTCGCTCGCAGCACATTTTTTACAGTCATCACACACGTAGTAGTGGCCACTTGACGGTACGTTCCGTGAAATCGGGCATTGCTCGCACTAGTTACGAGCCGGTCCAATCGCCTTAGACGCGCGAAAGCCGCTTCAGCAGCATGGTGGACGCGACCGGCCTGGCGCCCGCCTTCGCAACACCGTCGGCGACTTCACGGTCGGTGGAGACCACGACGACCGGGCGGCCGGGCGGCTCGGCCCGTACCAGCTGCCGGATGAGTTCGTCCGCGGTCACACCCGGCTTGGAGAACAGCACGCGCACCCCGCGCGGCGGCGCGAGCAGCACGGGAGCGGCAAGTTCGGCCCCGTCGAAGACACAGGTGATCTCGGCCCCCGTCTGGGCGGCCAGCATGGCGAGACCGCCGAGCAGCCGCAGCCGCTGCTTCTCGAGCGGCATCGTCGGATAGCCGGTCTTGGTGACGTTGTAGCCGTCCACGAGGAGATGAAC
Source organism: Streptomyces sp. NPDC043861 (assembly GCF_056435905.1). NCBI lineage: Bacteria > Bacillati > Actinomycetota > Actinomycetes > Kitasatosporales > Streptomycetaceae > Streptomyces > Streptomyces sp. NPDC043861. Next base: position 407,890 of record NZ_JBWKDP010000005.1, read on the forward strand.
CTGGGGCAGCGAGAGCAACTGGTCGAGGAGCGCGGGATCGGTCTCCGAGAGCGCCCGCGCCGCGATGTCCTTCGGCGTCATACGACCCGGCTCGACCGCGTCGACGGTGTCGGCGGGATGGAGCGAAGCCGGTGGCAGGGCCAGTTCCCGGCGCAGCCCCTGGGACGCGTCCAGCAGGGTGTCCAGCAGCAGCCGCAACCGCATGTCCTCGATCGAACGGCCTTCGCGGGCAGCCCTGCGGCTCGCCTCGACGACCGACTCGGCCTCGCCGAGCCGGGCCTTGAGCCGGCGGGCCTCGCTCTCGGCCGCGGAGACCTGGGCCTGTGCCTCCGCCCTGGCCGCCTCGGCCTCGGCCGTGGTGCGGCGCAGTGCGGCCTCACCGCGCTTCACATCGCTCTGGGCACTGCGCAGCTTGCGATGAAGCGATTCGGCTTCCTTGCGGGCGGCGTCCAGCTCGGTGCGCAGCCGCTCGGTCTCGGTCCGGATCTGCGTCCTGAGCCGGTCGTTCTCCTCGCGCAGCCGCTCCAACTCACGCCGGGACTCCTCGTCGGCGCGCTCGGCGTCCGCACGCTGCGCCTCCTCGCCCGCGGCGGCCACCAGCTTCACCCAGCCGGCCGGGCGCAGCACATAGGCGGCCGCCGCCACGTCGACGGGATCGGCGGCCGGGGGCGGCGCCCCGGACTCCAGCGCCTCCGCCAGCTCCGGCTGCGACTCGCGCAGCCGTTCGCCGATGCGCTGCCGGAACACCGGATCGCCCTCGAGGGCGGACGCCATGGCGTTGCCCGCGAACTTGGCGCGACGCGTAGGAGTGAACCTGGCGTACTGCCGCAACTGGGCGGGCAGGTCGCTGACGGTCAGCCCACCGAACGCGTCGGACACCAGGGCGACGACCCTCCGCCGTACGCCTTCGGGAAGCGGGCGGTCGAGCGCCTCGGCCGCGCCACCGGCCGCACCGGCCGGTCCGGCGCCGCTGTCAGGCTGCTCCACGATCCGTCACCCCTACTGTTTCCTTGTCGTCCCGGGCGGCTCCGGTTCAGGAGTCGGCGCCCGGCCTGTCCACCAGTTCGATCTGGTCCACCGCGTTGCACCAGCGGCAGCGGACCGACTCGATGGTCTCACTGAGCACCTCGCGCTCCTCCACCGTGGGCTCTCCCGCGAGGTCCAGATGGACATACTCGACGACCTTGGACGAACGGGTCACATCGAAGCGGGTGAGATTACCGCAGAGCGTGCATCGCCACCGGGTGGTGGCAGTCGGTGTGGGGACCGTCGTCATCATGCCGTCCTCGTCTCGTCGCGCGTACTGCCCGTAACCCTACGACCTCGGGGGCATGCCATGACACGGCGAGGCGGTCCTTCCCCATCGGTCCCGGTACGCCATGCTCTGGACATGATCGAGTGGTGGACGGCGGTCAGAGGCACGGTCCGGGGCGCGGCGAACGGCCCCGCAGTGACCTACGGAGTCATCGGCCTGTGCTGTCTGGTGTTCGTCACCGGTCCGGTCTCCGGACTCAACCCCTCGTACGGCACGGGCGACACCCTGCTGGTCACGACGACCACCTACTTCGAGCGCTGGGGCGTCATCCCGAGCGAACTGATGCGCAGCTCCCCGCGTGCGCTGCTCACCCCCCTGACCGCGCTGTTCGTGCACGGCAGCTGGCTTCACCTGCTGGGCAACATGCTGTTCCTCTATGTCTTCGGCGCGATGGCGGAGGAGCGGATGGGGCATCTGCAGTTCGCGCTGTTCTACATCGGCTGCGGATATCTGGCGCTCCTCGCCTACGCCGCGGCGAACGCGGAGTCCGCACAGACCCTGGTGGGGGGTTCCGGGGCGATCTCGGGGGTGCTCGGTGCCTTCCTCTGCCTCTTCCCGCGAGCACGGGTGACGAGCCTCTTCCCCTTCCTCTTCTTCCTGCCCCTGCGGTTCCCCGCGTGGATCGTGCTGATCTTCTGGTTCGTCCTGCAGTGGCTGGCGGAGGCGCAGAGCACGTCGTCGGGACCGGGTGTGGCCTATCTGGCGCATCTGGTGGGCTTCGTGGTCGGCTTCCTCTACGCATGGGGCCGCTTCCGGCAGGGAGCTAGAGTGAAGGCCCAAGCCACGGCCACCGAGGGAGACAACCAGCCGTGATCACCGCGATCGTGCTCATCAAGACCAGCGTGGACCGCATCCCGGAGATCGCCGAGTCGATCGCCTCGCTGGACAGCGTCAGCGAGGTCTTCTCGGTCACCGGTACGTACGACCTCATCGCGATGGTCCGGGTCGCCAAGCACGACGATCTCGCGGACGTCATCCCGGGGCGTATCAGCAAGATCCCGGGTGTCGAGGGGACGGACACGCATGTGGCGTTCCGTACCTACTCCCAGCACGACCTCGAGGCGGCGTTCGCGATCGGTCTCGACGCGTAGCACCTCGGCCGGACGCGCGGCGAGCACGTCCGGCGTCCGCCGGTGGAGTCCCGGGCTCTCTCCCGCACGGGACCCGCACACCGTCGTCCGGCTCAGACCGCGGGCACACACCTGCCGTCCTCGGTGCGGTAGTTCCACTTCGCGCCGTCGCGCACCAGTTCCTTCACGGCCCGTACGAACCGGTCGATGTGCTCGTCCGGAGTACCGGCCCCGAAGCTGACCCGGATCGCATTGAGGGACCTCTCGCCGGGCTCGGCCTCCGGCGCACCGCACTCCCCCACCTCCTGCGGGTCGCTGCCGAGCAGCGTGCGCACCAGGGGGTGGGCGCAGAAGAGCCCGTCCCGCACACCGATGCCGTACTCGGCCGAGAGCGCGGCGGCGAAGTGCGAGCTGTTCCAGCCCTCCACCACGAAGGAAATGACACCGACGCGGGGGGCCGCGTCGCCGAACAGCGAAAGCACCCTGACCTCCGGGACCTCGGCGAGCCCTGCGCGGACCTTCGCGACGAGGTGCTGCTCGCGCTCGACGAGCGTGCCGAACCCGGCCTCCGTCAGCGCCCTGCAGGCCGAGGCGATCGAGTGGACGCCGATGACGTTCGGCGAACCGGCCTCGTGGCGGGCCGCGGTGGTGTGCCAGTCGACGTCCACGCCGCCGTCGGAGCGCCGCGTGACCCTGCGCGAGGCGCCACCGCCCGCGAGGTACGGCTCCGCCTCCTGCAGCCAGTCCGCGCGACCGGCGAGCACACCGGAGCCGAACGGCGCGTACAGCTTGTGCCCGGAGAAGGCGACCCAGTCGACGTCGAGGTCGCGCACGGAGACGGGGTGGTGCGGCGCGAGTTGGGCGGCGTCCAGCACGATCCGTGCGCCATGGGCGTGCGCTGCGGCCGCGAGTTCCCGTACCGGCCACAGCTCACCGGTCACATTGGACGCACCGGTGACGCAGACCAGCGCGGGGCAGAGGGGGTCCTGCCCGTTCGACGAACCGGAGGAAGGGGCACGGCCGGCGAGCGCCCGCTCCAGGGTCCGCACCGCCTCCCCCGGGGTGCGCGGCGCGTCCAGGTAGGTGACGTCGGCGTCCTTCCACGGCAGCAGCGAGGCGTGGTGCTCGGTCTCGAAGACGAAGACCTGGCAGCCGGCCGGGAGGGCGGCGGCGAGCAGATTCAGCGAGTCCGTCGTCGAACGGGTGAAGACGACCTGGTCGTCGTCCCGGCAGTCGAGGAACTCATGGACCGTCACCCGGCTGTTCTCGAACAGGTCCGTGGACAGCTGCGAGAGATAGCCGGCGCCGCGATGCACGCTGCCGTAGTACGGGGCGTAGGCGGCCACGTCGTCCCACACCCGCTGCAGGGCGGGTGCGCTCGCCGCGTAGTCGAGGGCGGCGTAGGTGACCTCGCCGCCGGTCACGAGCGGGACGGTGACATCGCGGCCGAGCACCGGCAGCGGAGCCTCACAGCAGGGGTCGGTATCGGCGGCGCCGACGGCCGTGGCGGTGGCGGTGGCGGTGGCGGTGGCGGCGGTCTCGTCCGCCGTTCCGGCCGAGATGGGGGCGGTGACGGTCGTGGCGGTGTTCAGGCGTGCGGACATGGCAGCATCTCCCGGCAGACAAAGGCGAATTGGCTGTGAAGAACCCGCGCGGCGGCACAACTGCCGCTCGGCATACGGGTGTTGCCCTCAACGCGCGGCGGCGCCGCACGGAGGTGTGGGAAGAGGGGCCGAGGGGCCCTAGCGCATTCGCTTGCTCACGAGAACTGCTCCCTTGAGGACCTGGACCCCAGGGGTTGCAAGGGGTCCGCGCTTGCCACGGACCTCGCTGCCCACGGCCTGGTCTTCACCCGGGGCACCCCGCCACGGACGGAGGGTTGCCGGACAGCGGGCCGGGGCCGTAATCGCTGTCACTCATGACCTTGGAAAGCATCCTGCCATACGACCGGTAACGCGCAAGGCGCAGTCCGCAATCTGGACTGCGCCTTGCGTCACCACCCGTGGGCGTTGTTCCGGCCGTCAGCGGTTGCTGGCCGCCACCCACCGCTCCAGTGCCTGCCTCGCCGCGCCGGAGTCGATGGACTCGGCGGCCCGCGCCATGCCTGCCCGCAGCTGCTCCACCAGAGTGCCGGCGCCGGGGTCGAGGGCGGTCAGCGCGGCCGCCGAGTTCAGCAGGACGGCGTCCCGGACCGGGCCGGTCTCGCCGGCCAGCAGCCGTCGGGCGACATCCGCGTTGTACGAGGCGTCCGCGCCGCGCAGGGCCTCCACCGGCACCGTTTCGATGCCCACGTCCCGGGGGTCGAAGGCCTCCTCGCGCACCGAGCCGTCCCGCACGACCCAGACCCGGGAGGTCGCGGTCGTCGTGAGCTCGTCCAGCCCGTCGTCACCGCGGAAGACCAGTGCGCTGGATCCGCGCTCGGCCAGCACCCCGGCCATGATCGGCGCCATCCGGGCATCGGCGACCCCCGTGGCCTGGGCCTTCACCCGGGCAGGGTTGGTGAGCGGACCCAGGAAGTTGAAGGTCGTACGGATTCCGAGTTCCTTGCGTGCCGCCGCCACATGCCGCAGGGCGGGGTGGAACTTCACCGCGAAGCAGAAGGTGATTCCCGCTTCCTCGGCGACCTCCGCCACCCGCTCGGGCGTCAGCTCCAGATTGACGCCGAGCTTCTCCAGGACGTCCGAGGCGCCGCTCGCGCTGGACGCGGCCCGGTTGCCGTGCTTGACCACCTTCGCACCGGCGCCGGCCACGACGATCGCGGACATCGTCGAGATGTTGACGGTCTTGGCACCGTCGCCGCCGGTGCCCACGATGTCGACGCTGGGCCCCGGAACGTCGATCACCCGGGCGTGCTCGTACATGGTCCGCACCAGACCGGCGATCTCCTCGACGGTCTCGCCCTTGGCCCGCAGGGCGACGGCGAACCCGGCGATCTGCGCATTGGTGGCCTCACCGCGCAGGATCCGGTCCATGGCCCATGCCGTGGCATCCGCGCTCTGGTCGCGGCCGTAAAGGAGGGAGTCCAGCACCTCGGGCCAGGAACGGCCCGCCGCGGTAGTACTCCCCCTTGCTCCGCCGGGGATACCCCCCTCTGCGGGAGTCACAGCGCTCATAGCCGCTCCTGGGTCCGTCCGTATGGGAATGCCTCCACCCTATCCACCCCCGGGTACGGCAAAGAGCCCCGTCCAGCGAATGGACGGGGCTCTTTCCCGGCAACGGCCGGGGGTTCCCCCAGCTGTGGCGACAGCTGGGATCAGTGGGTGGGATCAGTGGTGGCCGTGGCCGCTGGTGATCTCCTTGTACTCCTCAGCAGTGGCCTTGGGAATCTGGTTCCCGTCCCCGAAGTAGCCCTTGCTCAGCTTCGAACGGACCTTCTCCGAGAGCTTGACCTTGCGCTCGACGCCGTTCTCGTCGACCGTCGGGCCGATCTCGACCGGCTCGTACTGCTCGTGCGCCGTGAGCTTGAACCGGTCGCCCGGCGACAGCGGCTCGTGGATCTCGACGAACTCACCGTGCGGCAGCCGCTTGATGATGCCGGACTCGCGTCCGTGCAGCACCTTGTCGCGGTCGCGCCGCTGCAGACCCAGGCAGATCCGCTTGGTGACGATGAAGGCGATGACCGGTCCGGCGATGAAGAAGATCCGGACGAACCAGGTGATCGCGTTGATCGACAGGTTGAAGTGGGTCGCCCAGAGGTCGTTTCCACCACCGATCAGCATGACCATGTACGCGGTCACCCAGGCCACACCGAAAGCGGTACGGGTCGGCGCGTTGCGCGGCCGGTCCGCGATGTGGTGCTCGCGCTTGTCGCCGGTGAGCCAGGACTCGAAGAACGGGTAGACCGCGATCAGACCGAGCACCAGCGGGAACAGCACCAGCGGGATGAACACGCCCAGGACCAGGGTGTGGCCCCAGAGGTTGATCTCCCAGCCCGGCATGAAGCGGATCAGACCCTCGGCGAAGCCCATGTACCAGTCGGGCTGGGCGCCGGTGGACACCTGGTCCGGACGGTACGGCCCCATGGCCCAGATCGGGTTGATCTGCGCGATGGCGGCGATGATCGCGATCACACCGAAGACCAGGAAGAAGAAGCCTCCGGCCTTGGCCATGTAGACCGGCAGCAGCGGCATGCCGACGACGTTCTTGTTGGTACGTCCGGGACCCGCGAACTGCGTGTGCTTGTGGTAGAAGACCAGGATCAGGTGCGCCACCAGCAGGCCGAGCATGATGCCCGGCAGCAGCAGGATGTGGATCGAGTAGAACCGGGCGACGAAGTCGCCGCCGGGGAACTCGCCGCCGAACAGGAACATCGAGATGTACGTGCCGACGACCGGCACGGACAGGATCGCGCCCTGGGTGAAGCGAACACCGGTGCCGGAGAGCAGGTCGTCCGGGAGCGAGTAGCCGGTGAAACCGGTGAACATGCCCAGGACGAACAGCAGGAAGCCGAACAGCCAGTTGATCTCGCGCGGCTTGCGGAAGGCGCCCGTGAAGAAGACGCGCATCATGTGCACGAACATCGCCGCGAGGAAGATCAGCGCCGCCCAGTGGTGGATCTGCCGGATGAGCAGACCACCGCGGACGTCGAAGCTGATGTCCAGCGTCGAGGCGTACGCCTCCGACATCAGGACACCCTGCATCGGCACGTACGTGCCGTGGTACTCCACCTCGTTCATGGACGGGTGGAAGAACAGCGTCAGGTACACACCCGTGAGGATGATGATGATGAAGCTGTAGAGCGCGACCTCACCCAGCATGAAGGACCAGTGGTCCGGGAAGATCTTGCGCATGTTGCTCTTGGCCAGGGAGAAGATCCCGAGCCGGCCGTCAGCCCAGTCGGCGACCCGCTCACCTGCGGGTGCCTTGCGCTTGGCGTCAGTTGCAGTACTCATCCGCGCTCCCAGAAGGCAGGACCGACGGGCTCTTCGAAGTCGCCGAGCGCCTCGAGGAAGCCCTCGTCATTCACGCCGATCCGCAGCTGCGGAAGCGGGTGACCGGCCGGGCCGAAGATGACGCGGGCGCCGTCGGAGAGGTCGAAGGTGGACTGGTGGCACGGGCAGAGCACGTGGTGCGTCTGCTGCTCGTACAGCGAGATCGGGCATCCCACATGGGTGCAGATCTTCGAGTAGGCCACGATGCCGTCGACCGACCACTCGAGCTCTTGCTTGTCCTTGATCTCGTCCGGCTGGATGCGGACGATCATCAGGGCGGCCTTGGCGATCTGCGTCTGGAAGTTGTGGTCGTGCTCGCTCAGCCCGTCGGGCATGGCGAAGCTCAGCGAACCGACGGCGATGTCCTCGGGGCGGAGCGGCTCATGCGTGTTCATGTTGATGAGCAGCTTGCCCTTGGACCACAGCGTCTTGCGCAGCTTCTCCTCGGGCAGCGGGCCCAGGTCGCGCAGCAGCATCACGCCGGAGAGCGGCACCATGGCCATCGCACCGAACATCGTGTTGCGGATCAGCTTGCGCCGGCCGAAGCCGGACTCCTCCGCACCCGCCGCGAAGTCGGCCATGACCTTGGCCCTGACCTCGGGCTCGGCGGCGATCGGGTGACGCTCGTCGGCGATCTCCACGTCGGACATCAGGGTGCGGGCCCAGTGGACCGCACCCGCGCCGATGCAGAACAGCGCGATGCCGAGCGTCATGCCGAGCGCGAAGTTCAGCGCGCTGATGTGACCGATCGGCCAGATGTAGACGATCTGGTTCACCGGGAAGATCACGTACGACGCGATGAAGCCGACAGTGGCGAGCATCGAGAGCGTGAACAGCATGGCGACGGTGCGCTCGGACCGCCTGGCGGCCCGCTCGTCGATGTCCTGGATGCGCGGCTTGTGCGGCGGCAGCCCGGGGTCCGCGAGCGGATCCTCCTTGACGGCTACCGCTCCGCGCTCGTGCTCCTGCTCAGCAGGCAGGGACTCTTCTGGCATGTCTTGGCTACTCATGACTTCTTGGCCTTAGCGGTGTGGGCCGCGACCCAGATGGCGACTGCGATCAGGGAGCCCAGACCGAAGATCCAGGCGAACAGACCTTCGGTGACCGGACCGAGGCTGCCCAGGCTCAGGCCGCCCGGGTCCTCCGTCTCACCGCTGTTGACGGTCTGGATGTACGCGATGATGTCCCGCTTCTCCTTGTCCGGCATGATGCCGTCGCCGAAGGAGGGCATGTTCTGCGGGCCGGTCTGCATGGCCTCGTAGATGTGCTTCGGGCTCACGCCTTCGAGGTTCGGCGCGTACTTGCCGTTCGTCAGCGCACCGCCCTCACCGGTGAAGTTGTGGCACTGGGCGCAGTTGGTGCGGAACAGGTCGCCGCCGTTGGCGATGTCGGCGCCGTCCGGGCTGTACTGCTTCTCGGTCGGCGTGACCGGGCCGGCTCCGAGGGAGGCGACATAGGCGGAGAGCAGGTCGATCTCGGCCTGGGTGTAGATGGCCTTCTTCTTCGGCACCTGGGCGCCCGGCTGCTGCGCGGGCATACGGCCGGTGCCGACCTGGAAGTCCACCGCGGCGGAACCGACGCCGACCAGGGATGGGCCGTCAGAGGTGCCCTGACCGCCGTTTCCGTGGCAGCTTGCGCAGCCGACGGTGTAGAGCTTCTTCCCCTCCTCGATGGCGAGGGACTGGGCGGTTTCGTCGGCCTGCGCCTTGTCCGCAGGCGCGAACGCGGCGTACAGCCCCCCAGTGGCCGCCAGCGCGAGGAGTAGGACGACGACTGCCGCCAGCGGATGGCGTCGTCGTGCGGAGAGCTTTTTCACGGATTACCCCGGTGTCAGGATCTTCTGCGTCGATGCTTCTGGAATGGGTGCGGGTACGGACCCGGCTACTTGATCATGTAGATCGTGGCGAAGAGGCCGATCCAGACGACATCGACGAAGTGCCAGTAGTAGGACACGACGATGGCGGCGGTTGCCTGCTCGTGGGTGAACCTCTTGGCCGCGTACGTCCTGCCGAGAACCAGCAGGAAGGCGATCAGACCGCCCGTCACGTGCAGACCGTGGAAGCCGGTGGTCAGGTAGAAGACCGAGCCGTACGGGTCGGACGAGAGCGAGAGGCCCTCGTGCTTGACCAGCTCGGTGTACTCGAACACCTGGCCGCCGATGAAGATCGCACCCATCACGAACGTGATCACGAACCACGTGCGGAGCTTCTTCACATCACCGCGCTCTGCGGCGAAGACGCCCAGCTGGCAGGTGAGGGAGGAGAGCACCAGGATCGTGGTGTTGGTGGCCGAGAACGGGAAGTTCAGGGCCGAGGCCTGCTCTTCCCAGTATTCGGCACCCATCACCGATCGCAGGGTGAAGTACATCGCGAAGAGGGCCGCGAAGAACATCAGCTCGGAACTCAGCCAGATGATGGTTCCGACGCTGGTGAGGTTCGGCCGATTGACCGACGGGTGCGCGTGCCCGGTTTCTACTGTCGTTGCTGTCGCCACGACCGACATTATGTCGGTCGCTTATCCAGCCCTCACTCCGGGGGGTGCCGTTCGGTGTGTCAGTGGCCCGTGTCCTGCCCGAACGGCCCATCGAAAGCCTGTCGTTTGCGGTGCTGACGAGCCACCGGGAGGGGTAGCATCCCGCGCATCGGTAGCACGCCGCGTTCTCCTCGACGATCTCCCCGACGAACCGGAGGAACAATGCAGTCGACCGCCACGGTGCTGGTGTACAGCGACAACGCCCGCACACGCGAACAGGTGCGGCTCGCCACGGGCCGCCGCCCGGCCGCCGATGTTCCGCCGGTCGAGTTCATCGAGTGCGCAACCCTCCCCGCCGTTCTGTCGCAGCTGGACAAGGGCGGCGTCGACGTCTGCGTACTGGACGGCGAGGCGGTGCCGGCGGGCGGCATGGGCGTCTGCAGGCAGATCAAGGACGAGATCTTCCACTGCCCGCCGGTGCTGGTGCTCATGGGGCGTCCACAGGACGCCTGGCTGGCCACCTGGAGCCGCGCCGACGCCGCGGTGACCCTCCCGGTCGAGCCGGTGGAGTTCGCGGAGGCGCTCGCGGCGCTGCTGCGTACGAGGCTCGGCGCGAATCACTGAGAGACCGGCTGCCTGGCACCGGTTCAGAACCGGGGCTGGAGGCGGGCCGCGTCGGCGGGACCGCTCCCGTCCCGGGTCCCCTCCAGAAGGGCGCTGCCGACCCGCCACTTCTCCCATGGAAGGTTCCAGTCACCGAAGCCGTTGCCGAACGATTCCATGGTGTTGCCCAGGCTGTTGACGACCTTCACTATGTCGCCCTCGCGGACGGCATTGAAGAACCAGGCCGCGTTGCTCATGGACATCCCGGTGCATCCGTGGCTGACGTTGGCGTACCCCTGGGAGCCGACGGACCAGGGCGCGGCGTGGACGTATTCACCACTCCAGGTGACCCGCGTCGCGTAGTAGACGGGCAGGTCGTAGGAGTCGGAGGTGCCCTCGGGAATCCCGATGCTGGTGCCGCGCATCCGGACGAAGTACTCCTTGCCGAGGACCACCTTGATGCCGTTGCGGGTGGAGAAGCCCGGTTTGCCGGTGGTCACCGGGATGGTGTTGATCACTTCTCCGTTGCGCAGGACCGTCATCTGGTGCGTGCTCGCGTCGGTTATCGCCTCTATTCGGTCCCCTATGGTCAGATCGAGCGGCTTCACGGCGCCTGCGTACAGCTTGTCGCCCATCCTGATGCCCGCCAGATTGCTGCGCACCCGCACGGTGGCGCCCGCAGGCCAGTACTCCTTCGGGCGGTAGTGCAGCTGCTTGTCGTCCACCCAGTGCCAGGCACCGTCCACCGCGGGCGTGGAGCGGACGCTCAGTGAGCGCTCGACGGCGCTCCTGGCCTCCTTGCCCTTCACCGGGGCGCTGAGCTGGACCGTTATGGGCTGACCGACTCCGTAGGTGCCGGGCTTCGGGCCCAGTTCGAGCTTGAGGAGGTTCTTGGCGGGCGCCGTCTCGAAGGTCTGGGTACGGGCTCCCGGGGCGCCGTTCCTGTCCTCCGTGGCCACCTTGACGGTGTAGCGCGTGCCGGCCGCGAGAGGGCCCGTGGAGCGCCATCTGCTGCCGTCCGCCGAGAGTTCACCCGCCAGATGACGGCCGGCCGTGTCGGTGGCGGTGACATCGGTTATTCGGCCGTCCTTGCCCTTGGCGGTGACTTCCACGGCCTTCTCCGGGTCCGCCTTGGCGTTTCCGGAGGGAGCGTTGAGAGCGACCTGCCGAGCCGCGTCGTAGGGCCTCGCCGCCAGCGGGTGGCTGTCCGGTCCGCCGCACGCGGTCATGCCCACCCCCAGGGTGAGGACCAGCACGGTGCCGCCGGCTATGGCGGGCATGCGCGATATGTCGTTCATGACCACACGCTAAGAAGAACAGCCGTCGACGGCGCGCCGGACGACTGCAAACGAGGGGCCCGGACACCACCCGTTCGGGTGAGTGTCCGGGCCCCTGCGCAGTGCGGAGCAGCTCGGGAGCTACTGGTTCTGGTTCTCTCCGCGGTAGTACTCGAAGACCCAGCCCCAGATGCCCACCAGGATCAGCGGAGCCGAGAAGTAGAGCAGCCACCAGCCGATCGCGATCGCGAGGAAGGCGAGGGCACCGCCGATGGCCAGCGACAGCGGCTGCCAGCTGTGCGGCGAGAAGAAGCCGACCTCACCGGCCTCGTCCGCGACATCGGCCTCCTTGTTGTCCTGGGCCATGGCGTCGACACGCCTGGCCGTGAAGGCCAGGTAGTAGCCGATCATGATGCTCAGGCCGAAGGCCAGGAAGAGCGCCGTCGTACCGGCCGGCTCCTTCGACCACACGCCGTAGACGATGGCCATGGCGAGGATGAAGACGCTCAGCCAGATGAACATCCTGCCTTGGATCTTCACTTGCCGGCCTCCTTGTCAGCGGTGATGGCACCGTGACCGGCGTGGTCGAGCTGGTCGAGAGCCGCGATCTCCGGGTGGTGCAGATCGAAGGCCGGGGATTCGGAGCGGATCCGCGGCAGGGTGAGGAAGTTGTGCCGCGGCGGCGGGCAGGAAGTCGCCCATTCGAGCGAACGTCCGTAGCCCCACGGGTCGTCGACCTCGATCTTCTTGCCGTACTTGGCGGTCTTCCAGACGTTGTAGAAGAACGGCAGGATCGACAGGCCCAGCAGGAACGAGCTGATGGTCGAGATGGTGTTCAGCGCGGTGAAGCCGTCGGCGGCCAGGTAGTCCGCGTAGCGACGCGGCATGCCCTCGGCACCCAGCCAGTGCTGGACGAGGAACGTGCCGTGGAAGCCGATGAACAGCGTCCAGAAGGTCATCTTGCCGAGCCGCTCGTCCAGCATCTTGCCGGTGAACTTCGGCCACCAGAAGTGGAATCCGGCGAACATCGCAAAGACCACGGTGCCGAAGACGACGTAGTGGAAGTGCGCGACGACGAAGTACGAGTCGGAGACGTGGAAGTCCATCGGGGGCGAGGCCAGGATGACACCGGTCAGACCACCGAAGGTGAAGGTGATCAGGAAGCCGATGGTCCAGAGCATCGGTGTCTCGAAGGACAGCGACCCCTTCCACATGGTGCCGATCCAGTTGAAGAACTTCACACCGGTCGGTACCGCAATCAGGAAGGTCATGAAGGAGAAGAACGGCAGCAGCACTCCGCCGGTGACATACATGTGGTGGGCCCACACGGTCACGGACAGACCGGCGATCGAGATGGTCGCGGCCACCAGGCCGATGTAACCGAACATCGGCTTGCGGCTGAAGACCGGAATGATCTCCGAGACGATTCCGAAGAACGGCAGGGCGATGATGTACACCTCTGGATGGCCGAAGAACCAGAAGAGGTGTTGCCACAGCAACGCGCCGCCGTTGGCCGAGTCGAAGATGTGGGCGCCGAACTTCCGGTCCGCCTCCAGGGCGAACAGGGCAGCAGCCAGCACCGGGAAGGCGAGCAGGACCAGCACACCGGTCAGCAGAACGTTCCAGGTGAAGATCGGCATGCGGAACATCGTCATGCCCGGGGCGCGCATGCAGATGATCGTGGTGATGAAGTTGACCGAACCGAGGATCGTGCCGAAGCCGGAGAAGGCCAGACCCATGATCCACATGTCGGCGCCGACACCCGGCGAGCGGACCGCGTCCGACAGCGGCGAGTAGGCGAACCAGCCGAAGTCTGCCGCACCCTGCGGGGTGAGGAAGCCGGCCACCGCGATGATCGAGCCGAAGAGGTACAGCCAGTACGCGAACATGTTCAGCCGCGGGAACGCCACGTCGGGCGCGCCGATCTGCAGCGGCATGATCCAGTTGGCGAATCCGGCGAACAGCGGCGTCGCGAACATCAGCAGCATGATCGTGCCGTGCATCGTGAACGCCTGGTTGAACTGCTCGTTCGACATGATCTGCGTGCCCGGACGGGCCAGTTCGGCGCGCATGAAGAGCGCCAGGAGGCCGCCGATGCAGAAGAAGACGAACGACGTGACCAGGTAGAGCGTACCGATGGTCTTGTGGTCGGTGGTGGTCAGCCACTTCACCACCACATTGCCGGGCTGCCTGCGCCGGACCGGGAGCTCGTTCTCGTACGAGTCGTCGGCCGCGGCGGCACCCTGGGATTCGTTGAGGATGCTCACAGTTGGTTCTTCTCCGCATTCCGGGCCGGGTCAGACTGCTCGATGCCCGACGGGATGAAGCCGGTCTGCCCCTTCTCGGCCAGCTCCTTCAGGTGCTGCTGGTAGCGCTCCGGGGAGACGACCTTGACGTTGAAGAGCATCCGGGAGTGGTCGACACCGCAGAGCTCCGCACACTTGCCCATGAAGGTGCCCTCCTGAGACGGCGTCACCTCGAAGACATTGGTGTGACCGGGGATGACGTCCTGCTTGAACAGGAAGGGGACGACCCAGAACGAGTGGATGACGTCACGGGAGGTCAGCACGAAGCGGACCTTTTCACCCTTCGGCAGCCACAGGGTCGGACCGGGGTTGCCGGTCTGCGGGTTCCGGTCACCGGGGATACCGGCGTCGTAGACGCCTTCGGCACCGGCGGGGAAGTCCTTCGTGTACTTGTCCGGAACGGCCTTCAGGTTCTTGTCGGCCTTCGCCTCGCCGGTACCGGCGTTGCGGTCCACGTCCTCGACGTAGTTGAAGCCCCAGCTCCACTGGTAGCCGACCACATTGATGGTGTGGGCCGGCTTGGCGGAGAGGCTGAGGAGCTTCGACTCATCACGCGCGGTGAAGTAGAAGAGCACCGAGACGATGATGAGCGGGACCACGGTGTACAGCGCCTCGATGGGCATGTTGTACCGGGTCTGCGGGGGAACCTCGACCTTGGTCCGGCTGCGCCGGTGGAAGATGACACTCCACAGGATCAGACCCCATACCAGCACGCCCACGGCGAGGGCGGCCGCCCAGGATCCCTGCCAGAGGGAGAGGATCCTGGGAGCCTCCTCCGTGACGGGGGTGGGCATTCCAAGGCGGGGGAAGTCCCTCCAAGTGGGGGAGCAACCAGTGGCGGTTGCCACGATCAAGCCCGCAGTCAGCACCTGCGGCAGCTTCCGCCGCATCGGGCGCCGCGACGAGCGGTCGGAGCCGTTGGGACTCACGTAGCGCCTTCCCGAGAGTCTCGCCCGCGCGGCCGGCTGCGGCCGTCTCGCTGGTCGGTCGCCGGCCCTGACGCGGGCAGGGGTTTGGATGTTTATGCGGACCAAACCCTACTGGACGCTATTTGGGGTCGCGCGGGGAGGGTGCCCAACGCGCCGTCCGACGACCCGAAGGGGTGGACTGTCCCGTTCCGGGGCCTGCTCCAGGGCCCTGACCACCTGCCTGCCACCGTCTTCTGACGCCTTCTTCGCGGCTGCGCGTTAGCGTGGCGACGTGCCCTACTTCGACGCCGCTTCGTCCGCTCCGCTGCACCCGATCGCCCGGCAGGCTCTCCAGGCCGCCCTCGACGAAGGGTGGGCCGACCCCGCCCGGCTCTACCGCGAGGGACGGCGGGCGCGGCTGCTGCTGGACTCGGCGCGGCAGGCGGCGGCCGAGGCCGTCGGGTGCCGCCCGGACGAGCTGGTTTTCACCTCTTCGGGTACACGCGCCATTCATACGGGAGTGGCGGGGGCCATGGCGGGCCGCCGGCGTACCGGGAGCCATCTGGTGGTGTCGGCGGTGGAACACTCCGCGGTGCTCCACGCCGCGGAGGGCAGGGAGGTCGCGGAGGTCCCGGTCGACCGCTGGGGCGCGGTGTCGCCCGAGACCTTCGGCGCCACGCTCCGGGAGGACACCGCACTGGCCTGCCTCCAGTCGGCGAACCACGAGGTGGGTACGGAGCAGCCCGTCGCCGAGGTCGCCTCGCTGTGCCGGACCGCCGGAGTGCCGTTGCTCGTCGACGCGGCGCAGTCGCTGGCATGGGGCCCGGTCGCCGGGGACTGGTCACTGCTGACGGCGAGCGCCCACAAGTGGGGCGGCCCTGCCGGCGTCGGCCTGCTCGTGGTCCGCAAGGGTGTTCGCTTCGCCTCCCAGGACCCCGCGGACGAACGGGAGTCGGGGCGGGCGCCCGGTTTCGAGAACATCCCCGCGATCGTGGCGGCCGCGGCGTCACTGCGGGCGGTGCGGGAGGAGGCGACGGCGGAGGCCCGGCGGCTGCACGTACTGGTGGAGCGGATCCGGGCCCGGGTGCCGGAGGTGGTCCCGGACGTCGAGGTGGTCGGTGACCCGGTGCGCCGGCTTCCCCACCTCGTCACCTTCTCCTGTCTCTATGTCGACGGAGAGACGGTGTTGCACGAACTGGACCGCGCCGGGTTCTCCGTGTCGTCGGGTTCGTCGTGCACGAGTTCCACGCTCACTCCGAGCCATGTCCTGCGGGCGATGGGGGTGCTGAGCGAGGGCAATGTGCGGGTGTCCCTGCCGACGGGCACGGCGGAGGAGGACGTCGACCGCTTCCTGGAGGTCCTGCCGGGCGTCGTCGCCGACGTCCGCCGCCGCCTCGGCGCCCCGGTCGCCGCGGAGCCTTCCGCGGCGCCGTCGGCTCCGCTCGTCGTGGATGCCCTGGGCAAGCGCTGCCCCATTCCCGTCATCGAGCTGGCCAAGGTCATCGGCAATGTCCCCGTGGGTGCCACGGTCACCGTGCTGTCGGACGACGAGGCGGCCCGCCTGGACATCCCGGCGTGGTGCGAGATGCGGGGGCAGGAGTACCTGGGCGAGGAGCAGGCGGAGCAGGGCACCGCCTACGTGGTGCGCCGGCGCGACTGACCATTGCCCCGGGGCCGGGGGCAGTGGGAGGTCTCCCCCACCGCCCCCGGGGCCTCAGGACAGATGCGCGCGGACGTCGGAGGCCGCTTCGTGGCCGTAGGCCTTGGTGAAACGGTCCATGAAGTGGGCCCGGCGCAGGGTGTACTCCTGGGTGCCCAGGGTTTCGATCACCAGGGTCGCGAGCATGCAGCCGACCTGGGCGGCGCGCTCGAGGTCCACCCCCCAGGACAGGCCCGACAGGAAGCCCGCACGGAAGGCGTCGCCGACGCCCGTCGGGTCGACCTTGGACTCCTCCTCCGGGCAGCCGACCTCGATGGTGGGCTCACCTGCGCGCTCGATGCGGACCCCGCGCGAGCCGAGCGTGGTGACCCGGTGGCCGACGCGGCCCAGGATCTCCTCGTCCGTCCATCCCGTCTTCGACTCGATGAGCCCCTTCTCGTACTCGTTGGAGAAGAGGTAGGTCGCCCCGTCCAGCAGTATCCGGATCTCCTCCCCGTTCATCCGCGCGATCTGCTGCGAGAAGTCCGCCGCGAACGGGATCCCGCGCGAGCGGCACTCCTCGGTGTGCCGCAGCATCGCCTCGGGGTCGTCGGCGCCGATGAGCACCAGGTCCAGGCCGCCGACCCGGTCCGCGACCGACTTGAGCTCGATCTGGCGCGCCTCGCTCATCGCGCCGGTGTAGAAGGACCCGATCTGGTTGTGGTCCGCGTCGGTCGTGCACACGAAGCGCGCGGTGTGCAGCACCTCGGAGATCCGCACGGATGCCGTGTCGACTCCGTGCCTGTCCAGCCAGGCGCGGTACTCGTCGAAGTCGGAGCCGGCCGCTCCGACCAGGATCGGACGGGTGCCGAGCTGGCCCATTCCGAAGCAGATGTTGGCGCCGACCCCGCCTCTGCGCACGTCGAGGTTGTCGACGAGGAAGGAGAGGGAGACCGTGTGCAGCTGGTCCGCGACCAGCTGGTCGGCGAAGCGGCCGGGAAAGGTCATCAGGTGGTCGGTGGCGATGGAGCCGGTGACTGCGATTCGCACGGCGAAGTGCTCCAAGAAGAGTTCAATGGGGCGCGTGATGCGCTCCCGCACGGACGGCTGAGGGCAGCGGTGGATGACCGGTCGGGGGTTGACAGTTAACGCTACCGGGTCGCCGAGGCCGTTCTGAAGTGCGAAAACTACCCGATAGTAGGTCTTTTTCCGTCACGTCGGCATGCGTACGGTGCCCGTATGCCGAAGCACATCGCCCCGCGCGAGATGCGGGACACCGAAATCAGCCTCGCCGAGCTGCGCGGGGACAGTGCGCGCATGGCCCCCCACTGGACGGTGCCGCCGGCGGCGGCGTCCGCGCCGGTACCGCCGTCGCTGATCCACGGCGTGGTCGTCTCCGCGGCCTCCGCGCGACTGGTGGGGGCCATGTCCGTGTACGGCGGCTGACGCCGCGCGCGCCCCCCGCGCCGCCCGAGGGAACCGCGCGCTCCCCCTCTCCGTCACAGGGGTGTCCCCTGTTACGGGTTGATAAGGAGCGATGCGGTGAACAGCACGGAGCGGCCCAACAAGTCCGTCGACGGCACACGCCCCCGGCGTTCTCCGCTGGTCGTCGCCTCGGTGGCCGCGGCGGTTCTGCTCGCCGGGGGTGGTGGGGCGTACTGGGCCACCACCGCGTCCGGCGACGGTGGCGGCACGTCGGGCACTGGCCGGGCGCCGGCACCGCCCCCGCTCGCCCTGGACGGCCACTCGGAGAGCGCCCCCGCCCCCGGTATCGCCCCGGGCGAGCCGGACCCGACCGGCGTGAAGTACCGCGCGAAGGGCGAGCTGCCGGACGGCCCCGACTCGGCCCCGGTGTACCGCGCGACCGGTTCCGTCGACGCGCCGGAGGTCACCCGGCTGGCGGCTGCCCTCGGCCTGCCGGGCACCCCGCGGGCCGTGGGCGACGTATGGAAGATCGGCGCGGACAAGGGCTCCGGCGAGGCGCTCCTCCAGGTGAAGCGGAACGCCCCGGGCACCTGGACCTTCGCCCGGTTCGGACCGCCCGGGGGAGACAACTGCCTCAAGGGCAGGCCCTGCCCCGGCGGCGGGGAACCGGGAACCGGCGCGGGCTCGGCCACTCCCCCGGTGAGCGAGGAGGCGGCCAGGAAGGCGGCCGCCCCGGTGCTGGCGGCGCTGAACCAGAGCGATGCCCGGCTGGATGCGACCCAGACCATGGGCGCGGTCCGCGTGGTGAATGCGAACCCGGTGGTCGGCGGACTGCCGACGTACGGCTGGTCGACCGGGATCCAGATCGGCGGCGACGGCCGGCTGGTCGGTGGCAGCGGGCAGCTGGCGAAGCCCGTGAAGGGCGCGGAGTATCCGGTGATCGGCGCGGAGGAGGCGCTGAAGCAGCTGAACAAGGGTTCCGGGAGCAGGACCCCCGCCGGCATCGGCGGCTGTGCGACGCCCGTACCCGCGGACAAGCCGGCCGCGCCGTGCGAACCGGATCACCGTGCCGCGGAGCCGGTGACGATCGGCAAGGCGGTCTTCGGGCTCGCGATGCACTCCGTCGACGGCCGTCCGGCACTCGTGCCGTCCTGGCTGTTCGAGGTGGATCCCGAGGGGGACGCCGCTCCGTTCACGATCACGCACCCTGCGGTGGCTCCCGAGCACATCGAGCGGTCACCGTCCGCGCCGCCGTCGGCCGCCGATCCGACACAGCTCCCCGAGACGTCCGACCGCAAGGTCGAGTCGTACGCCGTCTCGGGCGACGGCCGGACCCTCTCCCTGCGCTTCTGGGGCGGCGTGTGCAGCGACTACGCGGGGCAGGCGGAAGAGAGCGGTGACGAGGTGAAGGTACGGATCACCGAGTCGCGGCCCGATCCCGGGAAGGTCTGCATCCTGATCGCCAAGGAGCTGACCGTGAAGGTGACGCTGGACCGGCCGCTGGACGACCGGAAGGTCGTCGACGCGGCCACGAGCAAGGCCGTGCCGCGCCGTTAGGCGCTGAGGAACGCGGGACGGGACGGGCTGGTGTTCCGAGCGGTCCGGACCATGGGGCCGGCTCGTCGGAGACCCTGGGGACATGCCGGTGGGCGGCGGTCCCGGCCGATCGGCCGGGACCGCCGCCCACCGGCGTTCCGGCCTAGCTGAAGGAGTCGCCGCAGGCGCAGGAGCCCGTCGCGTTCGGGTTGTCGATCGTGAAGCCCTGCTTCTCGATCGTGTCCACGAAGTCGATCGATGCGCCGCCCAGGTACGGAGCGCTCATGCGGTCCGTCACGACCTTGACGCCGTCGAAGTCCTTGACGACATCACCGTCGAGCGAGCGCTCGTCGAAGAAGAGCTGGTAGCGCAGGCCGGAGCAGCCTCCGGGCTGGACGGCGACGCGCAGCGCCAGGTCGTCCCGGCCTTCCTGGTCCAGCAGGGCCTTGACCTTGGCCGCGGCGGCGTCGGACAGGAGGATGCCGTCGCTCACGGTGGTGGTCTCGTCCGATACGGACATCTGCTTCTCTCCCGGGTTGTACGGAGACTGCTTGCCGACGTTGGCAACCGGCCGGGCCCCGGATTCATTCCGGGTGAGCCCTAGTCTTTCCCCTTCATGCTCGCACACGCGCTCCCGACGGGGCACGGGCATGTGAACAGCCGGACATCCGGGAATTGCGTCACATCGACGCAATGGACGTCGTCAAAGTGACGTGAAGCAGTTATGATAGATAACGTCAAATAGACGAAAAGGTTTCCCCGGTGCAAGACCCGGCCCCACTGGAGCGGCTTCGCCGCTGCTCACCGAAGAGAAGAAAGGGTGCGTGACGTGACCACCGCCCAGCCCTCCCTCACTGCGCCGGGCGCAGGAGGGGACACCCTGGATGTCCAGCCGACGCCGCTCGCCCTGCTGCTGCTCGGCCGCGAGGCCGACCCGAGGAGCGAGCGCGGTGTCGAGTGCCCCGGAGATCTCCCCTCGCCGTCCGACCCGGACCTGGTGGAGCGCGCCCGTGCGGCCAAGGAGAAGCTCGGGAACAAGGTCTTCGTGCTCGGTCACCACTACCAGCGCGACGAGGTCATCCAGTTCGCGGATGTCACCGGTGACTCCTTCAAGCTCGCCAAGGACGCTGCGGCACGTCCCGAGGCCGAGTACATCGTCTTCTGCGGTGTGCACTTCATGGCCGAGTCGGCGGACATCCTGACCACCGACGACCAGAAGGTGGTCCTGCCGGACCTCGCGGCGGGCTGCTCGATGGCCGACATGGCCACCGCCGAGCAGGTCGCCGAGTGCTGGGACGTCCTCGCGGAGGCGGGCATCACGGACGTGACCGTTCCGGTCTCGTACATGAACTCCTCGGCCGACATCAAGGCGTTCACCGGCAAGCACGGCGGCACCATCTGTACCTCGTCGAACGCCAAGCGTGCACTCGACTGGGCCTTCGAACAGGGTGAGAAGGTCCTTTTCCTGCCCGACCAGCACCTCGGGCGGAACACCGCGGTGCGGGACATGGGGATGTCCCTGGACGACTGCGTGGTCTACAACCCGCACAAGCCGAACGGCGGCCTCACCGCCGAGGAGCTGCGCGCTGCGAAGATGATCCTTTGGCGCGGCCACTGCTCCGTGCACGGCCGTTTCTCGCTCGACTCCGTGAACGACGTACGCGAGCGGGTCCCCGGCGTGAACGTCCTGGTCCACCCCGAGTGCAAGCACGAGGTCGTCGCCGCGGCGGACTACGTGGGCTCGACGGAGTACATCATCAAGACCCTGGAGGCGGCTCCGGCCGGCTCCAAGTGGGCGATCGGCACCGAGCTGAACCTCGTGCGGCGCCTGGCGAATCGTTTCGCGGACCAGGACAAGGAGATCGTGTTCCTCGACAGGACGGTCTGCTTCTGCTCCACGATGAACCGCATCGACCTGCCGCACCTGGTGTGGGCGCTGGAGTCGCTGGCCGAGGGGAATCTGGTCAACCAGATCCAGGTCGACCGCGAGACGGAGAGCTTCGCGAAGCTCGCACTCGAGCGCATGCTGGCGCTGCCGTAACGGAGGGCACTCCCCCGTCGGCCCCCGTCGCCCCGGTCACGCGGTTGCTCCGCGTGACCGGGGCGCTGGTGTGTCACGCCCTGGGTTCGCCCACGACAACACCGCTCCGCACGGTGTGCAGCCGATCTGCACCCGCATCGTTCGCCCTCTGACCGCCGTGCTTTCTCCTCGTCGCCCGACGGCGCCACGGACGGCCGGAGGCAGCCCGGCAGGCCGGCAGGCCGTGGAATCGGTGCACGACCGGGCCTGCCCTGCCCTGCCCTGCCCTGCCCTGCCCTGCCCGAGCGTCCCTCCATCCACAAAGACCACCACCCGGTACCGGGGTGACCGGTACCGGGGTGACCGGTACCGGGTGGTGGGCGAACCGCGCCGAACGGCGTTACGCGTTGGCCGGGGCCGGGGCCTCCGTCTGCGTGGACTCGGGCGACGCGTCGCCCGACTTGCGCGCCCGCTTCGCGGCACGCTTCGCCCGGCGCCGCTCCTTGCGGAGCTCGACCATCGCGTAGAGCGTCGGCACCAGCAGCAGGGTGAGCAGCGTGGACGTCACCAGACCGCCGATCACGACCACCGCGAGCGGCTGGGCGATGAAGCCGCCCTGACCCGTGACGCCCAGGGCCATCGGCAGCAGCGCGAAGATCGTCGCCAGAGCCGTCATCAGGATCGGGCGCAGACGGTGACGGCCACCCTCGACGACCGCCTCGACCACGCCCAGGCCCTGCGCCCGGTACTGGTTGATGAGGTCGATCAGCACGATCGCATTGGTGACGACGATGCCGATCAGCATCAGCATGCCGATCATCGCGGGGACCCCCATCGGCGTCCCCGTCGCGACCAGCAGACCGATCGCACCGGTGGCCGCGAACGGGATCGACACCAGCAGGATCAGCGGCTGGACAAGCGACTTGAACGTGGCGACCAGCAGCATGAAGACGATCGCGATCGCCGCCAGCATCGCCAGGGCCAGCGAGGCGAACGCCTCTTCCTGGTCCTCGGAGACGCCGCCGATCGATGCGGTCGCACCCTCCGGCAGGTCCAGCGCGTTGATCTTCGACTGGAGCGACGCGCTCACCGCGCCCGTGTTGTCACCGGTCGGCTTCGCCGTGATCGTCGCGGCCCTCGAACCGTCGATCCGGGTCATCGAGACCGGGCCCGGCACCAGCTTCACCTCGGCGATGTCACCCAGCTTCACCGGCCCGAGGGCCAGCTTCTTCAGCTCGGCCATCGTCTTCGCCGGCTTGGCCGAGGTGATCACGACATCGCGCTCGCTGTCGTCGAGGATCGCCTTCGCGGCAGGGGTTCCACGCACCGCCTGCGCCACCGCGGCGCCGAGCGTCATGTCGTTGAAGCCTGCCTCGGCCGCCTTCGCCTTGGCCTTCACGGAGATCCGCGGCACGGACTGCGACAGATCGCTCTGGACGTCGGTGACGTCGTCGAGCTTCGCGACCTGTCCCCTCACCTGCTCGGACGCCTTGCGCAGCGTGTCCGGGTCGGCGGCCTTCACCACGACGCTCAGATCCTGGTTGCCGAAGCCGTCGCCCGCCGCGATGGTCGTGTCGCCGATGCCGTCGAGCTCGCCCAGCTTCTCGTCGATGAGGTCGCGGACCTTCTCGTAGGACGCGGAGTCCTCGAGGGTCATCTGGTACGAGGCCTGGTTGGCTCCGGTGCCGCCGCCGAAGGCCGCCATGAAACCGGACGAGCCGACGGTGACCTGGTAGTCCTTGATCTCGTCGACCCCGTCGAGGACCTTCTCGACCTTCCTGGCAGCGGCGTCGGCCGACTCCAGGCTGGTGCCCGGCTTCAGCTCCTGCTTGATCGACATGACCTCCTGGTCACCCTGGTCGAAGAAGTTCGTCTTCAGGAGCGGGGCCATGCCGAAGGTGCCGACGAGAACGACGACCGCGAGAGCGATGCTCGTGAGGCGCCGGCGGGTCGCGAACCGCAGGACCGGCACGTACATCCGCTGCAGCGCGCTGCGCGCCTCCTTCTCCTCGGCCTTGCGGCGCGCCTCGTCCGGGTCGATGTCCCGTACGGCCTTGGGCGCCCGCAGGAACCAGTACGACAGGACGGGGACGACCGTCAGCGAGACCAGGAGGGACGCCAGCAGCGCCGCGGTGACCGTCAGCGAGAAGGAGCCGAACAGCTGGCCCACCATGCCGCCGACCAGGCCGATCGGCAGGAAGACGGCGACCGTGGTCAGCGTGGACGAGGTGACGGCGCCCGCCACCTCACGTACGGCGGTGAGGATCGCGGCCTGGCGCTCCTCGCCGTAGCCGAGGTGACGCTTGATGTTCTCCAGCACCACGATCGAGTCGTCGACGACACGGCCGATGGCGATGGTCAGGGCGCCCAGCGTCAGCATGTTGAGCGACAGGTCGCGGGTCCACAGCACGATCAGCGCGAGCACGACGGACAGCGGGATGGAGACAGCCGTGACGAGCGTCGAGCGGATCGAGGCCAGGAAGACCAGGATGATGACGACTGCGAAGAGCAGACCGAGTGCGCCCTCCGTGGTCAGGCCCGAGATCGACTTCGAGACGGCAGGACCCTGGTCGGAGACCACGGACAGCTCGGCACCGGAGCCGAGGTCCTTGCGGAGCTCGGGCAGCTTGTCCTTGACCGCGTCGGAGATGGCGACGGCGCTGCCGTCCTTGTCCATCGTGGCCATGACGGCGAGGCTGGGCCGCCCGTTCGTGCGGGTGATGGAGACGCGCCGGGACTCCTCCTGCTCCACCGTGGCGATGTCGCCCAGCCGGACCGGCTTGCCGCCCTTGTCCCCCGCTTCGGCCGCCGGTGCGATACGCAGGTCCTCGATCTGCTTCAGCGAGGTGAAGCCGCCGCCGACCTGGACCGTGCGGCTGCTGCCCGCCTCGGAGAAGGAGCCGGCCGGCACGGTCGCGCCGCCGGCCTTGAGGGCCTCGGAGAGGGCCATGGTGTTCAGCCCCGCCGCGGCGAGCTTCTTGTCGTCCGGAGTGACCGAGACCTGGAGGTCCTGGACGCCGTCGATGGCGACCTGGCCGACGCCGTCGATGTCCTCGAGCGCCGGGACGACGGTCCGCTCCAGCTGGTCCGCGAGCGCCTGCTGGTCCTTGTCGGAGCTGACGGCGAGGACGACGGTCGGGATGTCGTCGGTGGAACCGGCGACGACCTGAGGGTCGACGTCCTCGGGGAGCTGGACCCGGGCGCGGTTGACGGCCTGCTGGACGTCGGCGACGAGCTGCTTGGTGCCCTCGTCCCCGTAGTCGAACGTGGCCATGATCAGGGCGTTGCCCTCACTCGCCGTGGAGGTGACGCCCTTGATGCCGTCGACGGCCTTGATGGTGCTTTCGAGCGGTTCGACGACCTGCTTCTCGACCACGTCCGGGGACGCGCCCTGGTAGGGGGCCAGCACCGACACCATGGGAAGTTCGATTGAGGGCAGAAGCTGCTGCTTGAGCTGCGGGATGGCGATCGCTCCGAAGATGATCGCCACGATGGACATCAGCCCTATCAGGGCCCGTTGCGCGAGGCTGAATCTGGACAGCCAGGACATGGGGTCTCTCTTCTGTGGCGTACGCAGGAGGCGGGCATCGTCTGGCGCCCGCTTATACGATCGGCCATTCGCGAGGGTGAATCCCTCGCCCCCAGGTCCAAATCCTTATCCCGCGCATACTCCGACTGGAGTACTCCGAGGTGCAGACTCAGTCCACCCGCGGACGTACCAGGCCCGATTCGTACGCAATGACCACCAATTGCGCCCGGTCCCGGGCACCGAGCTTCGCCATCGCCCGGTTCACATGGGTCTTGACCGTGAGCGGGCTGACCTCCAGCCGCTCCGCGATCCCGTCATTGGAGTGGCCCCCCGCGACGAGGACGAGGACCTCCCGCTCGCGTCCGGTCAGGGCGTCAAGCCGCTCCGAGTGCACCCCCGGGTCCTCACCGCTGTCCGAACTGCCGCCCTGCGCAAGGAACTTGGCGATCAGGCCCTTGGTGGCTGCCGGTGACAACAGCGCATCACCGGCAGCGGCGATACGGATGGCGTTGAGCAGTTCATCCGGTTCCGCCCCCTTGCCGAGGAAGCCGGACGCCCCGGCCCGCAGGGACTGGATGACGTACTCGTCCACCTCGAACGTCGTCAGCATCACCACCCGCACGGCCGCAAGCGCCGGGTCCGCGCTGATCATGCGGGTGGCGGCGAGTCCATCCGTACCGGGCATCCGGATGTCCATGAGAACGACGTCGGCCTGCTCCGAACGGGCGAGGGCGACGGCCTCCGCCCCGTCCGCCGCCTCCCCCACCACCTCCATGTCGGGCTCGGAGTCCACCAGTACCTTGAACGCGCTCCGCAGCAGCGCCTGATCGTCGGCGAGCAACACCTTGATGGTCATGCCTCCCCCTCCGCGTGAGCCTTGAGCGGCAGTATCGCCTGTACGCGAAAACCCCCGCCGTAGCGGGGACCCGCCGTGAGGGAGCCGCCGAGCGCCGTGACGCGCTCGCGCATGCCGATCAGGCCGTGACCACCGCCGTCACGCACCGGTGTGCTCCCTTCGGGCGGGCTTGCATCGGGTGCGCCGTTGTCGAGCACCGTGACCTCGACCGTCCGGCCCACCCGGACCACGCTGACCTCCGCCTTGGCCGCGGTCCCCGCGTGCTTCTGCACATTGGTCAGCGCCTCCTGGATGATCCGGTACGACGCGAGGTCGACGGCGGCGGGCAGCTCGGTGGCCTCGTCGGTGCGGGCCAGCTCCACCGGCAGCCCGGCATGCCGGAACGTCTCGAGCAGCTGGTCGAGCACGGCGAGACCGGGTGCCGGCTCCGTCGGCGCCTCGGGGTCGTCGGACTGCCGCAGCAGGCCGACGGTCGCCCGCAGCTCGTTCAGGGCCGAGCGGCTCGCCTCCCGTACATGCGCGAGGGCCTCCTTGGCCTGGTCGGGGCGCTTGTCCATGACATGTGCGGCGACCCCTGCCTGCACATTGACCAGGGCGATGTGATGGGCGACGACATCGTGCAGATCCCGCGCGATGCGCAGCCTCTCCTCGGCGACCCGGCGGCGCGCCTCCTCGTCCCGGCTCCGCTCGGCCCTCTCCGCGCGCTCCCGTATGGCGTCGATGAACGCCCGGCGGCTGCGCACGGCGTCGCCGGCGGCGGCCGCCATTCCGGTCCACGCGAACACGCCCACGTTCTCCTGGCTGTACCAGGGAGCCGAGCCGAACAGCATCGCGGAGGCGGTCAGCACGGTCATCGTCAGCAGACCGACCCGCCAGGTGGTCGGGCGGTCGGTGCGGGAGGCGACCGTGTAGAGGGCGATGACCGCGGACATCACCACCGGCGCGGGCGGATCGCTCGTGACCAGCTCCGCGACGGACAGTGCCCCGGTGACGGCGAGCACCGGCATCGGCCGGCGCCGCCGCAGGACCAGGGTCCCCGCCGAGAGCAGCATCAGCAGCACGCTCGGCAGCGCAGGGGTGCGGGTGCCGAAGGTCGGCCCGTTCGGCCCGTGCGGATCGACGAACGAGGCGCAGACCATGCAGACGAGCACACCGAACGCGATGGCGGCGTCGAAGGCGAGCGGATGCGCGCGCAGCCAGCAGCGGGTGTGCGCGAGTCCGTGGAAGCCGGTCAGAGGTGCGGTCACGACATGCAACGGTAACGGGGCGACCGGGTCGGGGGCTCCGCCCCGGCCCCGGAGGGCGACGGGACCGGCGACGCGGCGCCCGGAGCCGGCGCACGGAGCGACAGTCGCCCCGGCTCGAGGGCGCCTGCGGACCTCCCGGCGGGCCACCGACCGGACGGGCCGGGCACCACGGCACCGGTGCGCGGCGCCCGGCAGCAGAACGGCCCGCGTCCGGAGGTGTTCCGGGGCGCGGGCCGCCGTGCGTGCGGGGAGAGAGGAGCGGGCCGGGCGTCAGCCAGGGATGAGGCCGTCGTCGCTGAGCATCTCCCGGACCTCCTCGAGCGTCGCGTCCGGCGAGGGGAGGATCAGCTCGGACGGTTCCAGGGAGTCGTCCGGGAGCGGGCTGCCGACCCGGCGGACCGCATCGAGCAGCCCGCGCAGGGTGCGCCGGAAGCCGTCCTCGTCACCCGACTCCATTTCGGCGAGCAGCTCGTCGTCCAGCTTGTTCAGCTCGCCGAAGTGATCGTCGTCGACCTTCCACTGGCCCTCCCCCATGATCCGTACGATCATGACGCGCCGTCCCTACTGCTTGTCGAACTTGTGCTGGGTGCGGTCCCCCGTCTGGTCCTGCGCGCCGGTGCCGCCCTCGATGGCCTGCTGCTGGGCTCCGCTGCCGCCGGCCAGTTCGGCCTTCATCCGCTGCAGCTCCAGCTCGACGTCCGTTCCGCCGGAGATCCGGTCCAGCTCGGCCGCGATGTCGTCCTTCGCCATGCCGGTGGGGTCGTCCAGGGCACCGGAGGCGAGCAGCTCGTCGATCGCGCCCGCGCGGGCCTGCAGCTGCGCGGTCTTGTCCTCGGCGCGCTGGATCGCCAGGCCGACGTCGCCCATCTCCTCGGAGATGCCGGAAAAGGCCTCACCGATCCGGGTCTGCGCCTGGGCCGCCGTGTACGTGGCCTTGATGGTCTCCTTCTTGGTACGGAAGGCGTCCACCTTGGCCTGCAACCGCTGGGCGGCGAGAGTGAGCTTCTCCTCCTCGCCCTGCAGCGTCTGGTGCTGTGTCTCCAGGTCCGTGACCTGCTGCTGGAGAGCGGCGCGGCGGGAGAGCGCCTCACGCGCCAGGTCCTCGCGGCCGAGCGCCAGCGCCTTGCGGCCCTGGTCCTCCAGCTTGGCGGACTGGCCCTGGAGCTGGTTCAGCTGCAACTCGAGGCGCTTGCGGGAGGTCGCCACATCGGCGACGCCTCGGCGCACCTTCTGCAACAGCTCCAGCTGCTTCTGGTACGAGTAATCGAGGGTTTCGCGCGGATCCTCGGCCCGGTCAAGGGCCTTGTTTGCCTTCGCGCGGAAGATCATCCCCATACGCTTCATGACACCGCTCATGGGCTTCGCGCGCCCCCTTCTGACGGACTGGCTCCAGCTACTCCAGAACCCACAGTACGGGCCCTGCATCCATTACCGCACCGTTCGGGCGCGGATGCGCTCCTCCCCAAGAACGACCTGCTGACGGCTCCGATCCGGCGCAAGGAGTAGACGGCTGTCAGGGATGCCGGGGGCCGGGTCGTGCTTCGTCTGTTCTGCGGTCGGTTGTGCCTGCTTCTGACTCGTACAGACGCTCGCCGTTGCCAGATCGTTCCCCCGGGGGCTGGGGTCCGTCCGTGGCACCCCGTACCCTTGGGTTTTGTGTTCCGTAGCCGTTCCAAGGAAGAGAAGGCCCCCACCGACAAGGTGACGGCGGACCTCTCCAAGCAGCCCCGCGACCCCGAGGCCCCCAAGGGTCGCCCCACCCCGAAGCGGAGTGAGGCCCAGAACCAGCGCCGCCGTGCGCAGTCGGCACCCGCCGACCGCAAGGACGCGATGCGCCGTCAGCGTGAGGCGCGCCGTGCCGACCTGGCCAAGCAGCGCGAGGCGCTGGCCGGTGGCGACGAGCGTTATCTGCCGGCCCGTGACAAGGGCCCGGTGCGCCGGTTCGTTCGTGACTATGTCGACTCGCGCTTCTGCATCGCGGAGTTCTTCCTGCCGCTCGCCGTGGTGATCCTGGTTCTGTCCATGATCCGCGTGCCGCAGCTGCAGAACATCGCCCTGCTCCTGTGGCTCGGTGTCATCGTCATGATCGTGATCGACTCGATCGGCATCTGGTTCCGTCTGCGGAAGCAGCTGAACGAGCGCTTCCCGGACGAGCCGAAGCGCGGCGCCCTGGCCTACGGCCTGATGCGGACGCTCCAGATGCGCCGACTGCGTCTGCCGAAGCCCCAGGTCAAGCGCGGAGAGCGGCCCTGAGCGCGGACGTCTCCGGTTTCGACGGTGGCGCGGCGGCCTGGCTGGAGGGCCTGGGCGGGCTGCGCAACACCGTCCGGCAGGAGCTCGTCGCGCGCCAGCTCGACGAGCAGATAGCCGGCCGTTTCCCGGTGGGACGGCGCCTGCGGATCCTCGACGTCGGCATGGGGCAGGGCACTCAGGCCCTGCGCCTCGCCCGGGCCGGGCACACGGTGACGGGCCTCGAGTCCGACCCCGCGATGCTGAAGGTGGCCCGGGAGGCACTGGAGACCGAACCGGCGGGCATCCGGGAGCGCTTCCGGATGATCGAGGGGGACGGCCGGGACACCGGTGTGCACTTCCTGCCGGGCTCGTTCGACGTCGTGCTGTGCCACGGTGTGCTGATGTACGTCGAGGACCGCGACGCCATGCTCGCGGGGCTGGCGCGGATGCTGGCGCCGGGCGGTCTGCTCTCGCTGCTGGTACGGAATGCGGACGCCCTCGCCCTACGGCCGGGGCTTGCCGGGGACTGGCCCGCGGCGCTGTCGGCCTTCGACACGGACGTGTACACGAATCGGCTCGGTCTGTCCGTCCGCGCCGACCGGCTGGCCTCCCTCACGGCGACGCTCGCGGGGATCGCGGCGCCGCTGCACGCGTGGTACGGGGTGCGGGTCTTCACGGACAACGCTCCCAACGGGGCCGAGCTGCCCGCCGCCGACGAGCTGGAGCGGCTGCTTGCGGCCGAGGACCGGGCGGGGCGCACGGACCCGTATCGCGCGGTGGCCGCGCTGCTGCATCTGTGCGGGGTCCGGGGCTGACGGAACGCGGCACCGCCCCGGTGGGGCGCTGCCGCCGCCGGGCCTCGGCGCGCCGAGGCCGGACCGGAGATTCTGCCGAGCCGCCGCACGCGTCCGCTACGGCACGGTGCCGGCGCGGCACGGTCCGATGATGTGATCCCCGTCCACCGGGTCAGGCGTGGGTGCGCCCGCCCGCGTCCCTTCCTGCGTGACAACTGCATCGGACGAGTCCACGACGGACGACACACCAGCACGCCTGCCCGCACGCGCGACGTTCCGGGCGCTGTACCGGCATTTCCGTCCGCACCGGTGGACCGTCGCACTCGGTGCGCTCTTCGCGCTGACGGCCGCCGCGAGCGGGGTGCTCCAGCCGCTGGCCGCCAAGGCCCTGGTCGACCGGCTGGGGCAGGCGGAGCCCATCACCGACGTGCTGGTGGTGCTCACCGCTCTGGTGGTGCTAGGCACGGCGATCGACGCGGTCGGGGCGTACGTCCTGGAACGCACCGCGGAGTCGGTGGTGCTGGCCGCCCGACGGACACTGATCGGGCGACTGCTGCGGCTTCGGCTGCGGGAGGTGGAACGCAGCCAACCGGGCGATCTGATGTCCCGGGTCACCTCGGACACGACACTGCTGCGAGCGGTCACCACCAGCTCGGTCGTGGCAGCGGTCACGGGCGCTGTCTCATTCGCCGCAACGATCGTCATGATGGCGGTGATGGACGCGGTGCTGCTCGGTGTCACGCTGGGCGTGATCGTGCTGATCGGCGGCGCCGTCGCCCTGGTGATGCCGAGGATCGCCCGGGCCACCCGGCGCTCCCAGGAAGCGGTCGGGGAGATCTCGACGGTCCTGGAGCGGGTGTTCGGCGCGTTCCGTACGGTCAAGGCGTCGGGCGCCGAGGCGCGGGAGGCCGCGATCGTCGAAGAGGCGGCGCGGCGGGCCTGGCGGCACGGTGTACGGACCGCGAAGTGGCAGTCGGTGGCGTCGTCGTCGGTCGGTCTGGCCGTCCAGGTGTCGTTCCTGGCCGTCCTCGGGATCGGCGGCGCGCGGGTCGCATCGGGCGCGATATCCGTGTCGACGCTGATGGCGTTCCTGCTCTACCTCTTCTTCCTGATCGAGCCGGTGTCGAAGCTGGTGGACGCGGCGTCGGAGTACCAGGTCGGCTCGGCGGCGATCACGCGGATCGCGGAGGCGGAGCGGCTGGAGACGGAACCGCTGGGCACGGAGCCGTACGGGGTGGAGCGGCCGGAGAAGGAGCCGTCGGGGGTGGGGCGGCCGGACGCCGTACCGGCGGTGCCGGCCGGTGTGACCGCCGAGCCCGCGTCCGTACGGTTCGAGGACGTGGCCTTCCGGTACCGCGAGGATCTGCCGTACGTCCACCAGGGGGTGAGCTTCGAGGTGCCGGGGGCGGGGATGACGGCTTTCGTCGGCCCCTCGGGCGCGGGCAAGACCACGGTGTTCGGGCTGATCGAGAGGTTCTACGAGACGACCGGCGGCCGGGTGCTGGTGGACGGCCGGGACGTACGGGACTGGGATCTGCCCGAACTCCGGGCCTCCATCGGCTATGTGGAGCAGGACGCGCCGGTGCTGGCCGGGACGCTGCGGGAGAACCTCGTCTTCGCCGCGCCCGGGGCGACGGACGACGAGGTCCGGGACGTCCTGGTGCGGGCGGGACTGGACGCCCTCGTCGGCCGGTTGCCCGACGGACTGGAGACGGTGGTCGGGCACCGCGGCTCCAAGCTGTCGGGCGGCGAACGGCAACGGGTGGCGATCGCGCGGGCACTGCTGCGCCGCCCCCGGCTCCTGCTGCTCGACGAGGCGACGTCCCAGCTGGACGCCGTCAATGAGATGGCGGTCCGGGACGCCGTCGCGGAGGCGGCCCGAGAGGTGACCGTCCTCGTCGTGGCGCACCGGCTTTCGACGGTCATGATGGCGGACCGGATCGTGGTGATGGACGCGGGCCGGGTGCGTGCGGTGGGCACGCACGCCGAGCTGGTGGCGGAGGATCCGCTGTACGGGGAACTGGCGGCGACGCAGTTCCTGGCCTCGGCCCGGTGAGGGTTTCCGGCATCGACCGGTGGCGTCTCTGATCCCGTCGGTCGGGGCGCGGCGGTGCCGGGGTCCGTGCCCCTGCCGAGCCGCACGGCCCGGCAGGGGGAGAGCACCCTGATCGGAGGTCCATAACAGGCCGCACCACCCGGGCGGAAGGACACTCCGAGCATGGACATATCCCGTGCCCGTGGATTCGCGCTCGTGCTGGCCGGGGGCTGCGCGGTCGCGCTGACCAGTGGCTGTTCCGGGGGCCCGCCCACCGGGCCCGATTCGACCACGCAGGCCGCCGCTCCGGTCGCCCGCCGCGAGAGCCAGCTGGAGACCGACTACCGGACAGTGATCAGGAACGTGCTGCCGTCGGTCGTCCAGATCGAGGCCGGCGAGCGTCTGGGCTCCGGTGTCGTGTACGACACCAAGGGCCATGTCGTCACCAACGCGCATGTGATCGGCGACGAGAAGACCTTCGACGTCACCGTCGCCACCGGTGAACAGCCGCTGGCCGCACGCCTGGTGGCTGCCTATCCGGAGCAGGACCTCGCGGTGATCAGACTGGACCGTGTGCCGGCCGGGCTCAAACCGCCGCGATTCGGGGACTCGGGCACCGTGGACGTCGGCCACATCGTGCTGGCGATGGGATCCCCGCTCGGCCTGTCCGGCAGCGTCACCCAGGGAATCGTCTCGGCGGTCGGCCGTACGGTGAGCGAGAGCCGCGAGGACGGCAGTGTCGGGGCCACCATCGGGAACATGGTGCAGACGTCGGCCGCGATCAACCCGGGCAACAGCGGGGGCGCGCTGGTCAACCTGGACGGCGAGGTCGTCGGCATCCCGACGCTCGCCGCGATGGATCCGGGGCTGGGCGACGCCGCCGTACCCGGGATCGGATTTGCGATACCGGTGTCGATGGTCAGGACCGTCGCCGACCAGATCATCAAGAGCGGCAAGGTCACGGACTCGGGCCGGGCGGCGCTGAACATCCGGGGCCGGACGGTCCTGGACGGCGGCTACGAGCCGACCGGTGTCGCAGTGGTCGAGGTGGTGGAGGGCGGCCCCGCGGACAGGGCGGGCATCCGCGTCGGCGACATCATCACCGGTCTGGGCGACGCCGAGATCACCAGCATCACCTCGCTCGCCGAGGCACTGGCGTCGGACAAGCCGGGGCAGAAGGTGACGGTGACGTACGAGCGGGCGGGAAAGAAGCTGACGGCGCAGGTCACGCTCGGGAAGGTCTAGGGTCTTTCGTCTGGATCGGGCTGGATCGGTGAGGGGGGTCCGGTGCGTGCGATCGCAAGGCGGAGGAGGGAGTCCACGCGGAGCGTGGGCGACCGACGACAACGCGGTGAGCGTGCGTGCCGGGGCACGCGAGCCCGGCAAGACCCAAACGAGAGGCCCCAGACCCGGACAGGACCCGGTGCGGTGGCCGGGACGGCCCGCCGGGAAGCTCGCGGCGTCCGGTGCACGGGGGTGTCCCCGCGCCCGCCGGGCCGAGGGGAAGCATCGCACAGGCGGTGCTCGTACCGGACGTACTCGGGTGGTGCGACAACGCAACGCGGGGAGACCTCACCAGCGGTGGCCCGGGCGGCGCCGTGAGGACTCGTCGCGAGCCGGTGGGTCGTTCCGGTCCCCGCACGAGCCGGGGGAACGAACCGCGGAACGGGCCGGGGAAACGGCTCCCCCGGCCCGTACGTGTCCCCGCCGGCTCAGGCCTCTTCGGCGTGCAGGCTCATCGGGCCGTAGATCCGGGTGCCGTCCTCGTAGAGGAACACCTGGTCGGCGCCGCCTTCGACCAGTTCCTTCCAGACCTCGCCGATCCAGCTCTCGGCGTCTCCCTGCGTGCTGAACTCCTCCGGCTCCACGGCCGGCTGGGCCTCCGTCCCGTCCGACTTCTCGAACCGCCACGTCCACGCCATGTGCGCCTCCCGGGTGTCGGGTCCCACCAGCTGATCAGTTGCTGCCCGCAGCGTAGCCGGGCGCGCACCGCCGACGGGGACGCGGGAGGATCGTGCTGTGGAACTGACTCTGCTCGGCACAGGTGCCCCCAGCGGGCTGCCCCGCCCCGACTGCCCCTGCGCCGTCTGCGCCGCTTCACGCGGTTCGCAGACACGTGCCGCGACCGCTCTGCTGATCGACGGGGCGCTGCTGCTCGATCTGACCCCCGGGGCCGCGCTGGCCGCCGCCCGTTCCGGACACTCGCTCGTCGGCGTACGTCAGGTGCTGCTGACCCATCCGCACGACGGACCCGCGGTGGAACTGCCCGCCGGACTTCCGACGGCGGGGCGGGTGCCGGACGGCCAGGAGCTGACGCTGATCAGCGGGCACCGGGTCCGCGCGGTGGCGATGGACGCGCCGGGCACGGGCTACGAGGTGACCTCGCCGGACGGCGAACGGCTGCTGTACCTGCCGCCGGGTGGAGCCCCCGCGGGGCTGGCGGAGGGCGGGACGCCGCCGTACGACATGGTCGTCGCCGATGTCGTCGGACGGCCCGACGGACTGGCGCGGCTGCGCGCGGCCGGTGCAGTCGGTCCGGCAACGGACGTCGTCGCGGTCCACATCGACCACGAAATCCCGCCGGGTGCGGAGCTGGAACGTCGGCTTGCGGCGGCGGGGGCTCGGGCGGTGCCGGACGGTACGACGCTGTACGTGGGCGAGTACCACGCGGTGCCGGACGTGCCGCGGCGCACGCTGGTCACGGGCGGGGCACGGTCGGGCAAGTCGCTGGAGGCGGAGAGGCGGCTGGAGTCCTTTCCCGACGTGCTGTACGTGGCGACGAGCGGCACCCGCGCCGACGACCCGGACTGGAAGGCCCGCGTCGCGGCACATCGTGAACGCCGGCCGGGGTCCTGGCGGACGGTCGAGACCTGCGAGCTCGTGCCGCTGCTGGCGGAGGAGGGGCC
Source organism: Streptomyces sp. NPDC043861 (assembly GCF_056435905.1). NCBI lineage: Bacteria > Bacillati > Actinomycetota > Actinomycetes > Kitasatosporales > Streptomycetaceae > Streptomyces > Streptomyces sp. NPDC043861. The sequence continues at coordinate 442,991 of NZ_JBWKDP010000005.1, forward strand.
GCCGTTGCTGATCGACTGTCTGGCGCTGTGGCTGACGGACACGATGGACCGGGCGGGGGCGTGGGACGACGAGGTGTGGGAGGTCTCCGGCCGCGAAGCCGTCCATCGACGCATTGCGGAACTCGTCGCGGCGCTGCGCACCTCAGGCCGCATCGTCGTCGCGGTGACCAACGAGGTCGGCTCGGGCATCGTCCCCGTGACCGCCGCGGGCCGTCGTTTCCGTGACGAACTGGGCCGTCTGAACGCGGCGTTCGCCTCGGAGTGCGAGCATCTGCTGCTGGTCGTCGCGGGGCAGGCGCTCCCGCTCCGGGGCTGACGAAGGCCCTCGGGCGCGGTCCTTGGCGCGCGGTTTTTTGGCACGCTCCTCCCGCCGGGGCCAGGGCGCCGCACCCGCGGAGAACGGAGGGCCTGCGCCCGTCCTGCACCGATGCGGTGACCGCACCCGACCACCGGCGCAAGGGTGGGCACCCTCCGACGGCTCCGTCGCAGGCGGGGGACGGCCCAGCACCGGTCAGGGCACCGACTGCCGGTACTGTTCGGCGAATGAGCTCGCTGAATCTCGACGACTTCTCCGATCTGATCGAGCGCCCCGACAGCGGTATGCGGCGCGATGCCGAGGAACGCCGGGAACGGCTGGCCGTTCCGCCCGGCGCGCTGGGGCGGTTGGACGAGCTCGGGGAGTGGCTGTCGGCCGCGCAGGGCGCCGTGCCGGTGCGGCCGGTGGAGCAGCCGCGGGTGGTGCTGTTCGCCGGGGACCACGGTGTCGCGGAGCTGGGCGTTTCCGGGCGGCCTGCGGGCACCGCTCACCGGCTGGTGCAGGCGGTGCTCGACGGTGCCAGCCCCGTCGCGGTGCTCGCGCGGCGGATGAATGTCCCCGTCCGGATCGTCGACGCGGGACTCGACTGCGACCCGGGGCTGCTCCCGGCGGAGGTCGGGCGTCACCGTGTGCGCCGGGGCAGCGGACGCATCGACCTCGAGGACGCCCTCACCGCCGAGGAGGCCGAGCAGGCCGTACGCCTCGGCATGGCGATCGCCGACGAGGAAGCCGACTCCGGCACCGATCTGGTGGTCCTCGGCGACCTGAGCGTCGGCGGCACCACCCCCGCGTCCGCTCTCGTCGCCGCGCTCTGCGGTACGGACGCCTCGGTCGTGACCGGCCGCGGGGGCGCCGGGATCGACGATCTCGCGTGGATGCGCAAGTGCGCGGCGATCCGCGACTCGCTGCGCAGGGCCCGCCCCGTGCTGGGCGACCAGCTCCAGCTGCTGACGGCGGTGGGCGGCGCGGATCTCGCCGCGACCACGGGCTTTCTGCTGCAGGCCGCCGTGCGCCGGATGCCGGTGATCCTCGACGGCGTCGTATCGGCGGCTTGCGCGCTCGTCGCACAGCGCGCCGCGTTCCGCGCGCCGGACTGGTGGCTCGCCGGACAGGTCAGCGGGGAGCCGGCACAGGCCAAGGCGCTGGACCGGATGGCACTCAACCCCCTGCTCGACCACGGCGTCACTGTCGGGGAAGGAACCGGGGCATTGCTTGCACTCCCCCTCGTCCAGGCCGCATCGGCGCTCGCCGCCGAGCTGCCCGAGCACGCGGAGGATGCGGAGGGTGCGGAGAGCGCGGAAAGTACGGTCACGGACTGAAGCGCCCGGGTGCGGCAGGGCCACGACGCCTTGCCGCACTCGTCTCCGTGTCGCGTGATGCCGCGCAGGCTCACGTGTCATGGGAGTGGTCCGTTTGTCCGCCCGTTCGCGCCGCAGCGCGGCATTCGCCGTGTGGTACCTGCGTGCCGTCACGTTCGTCAACTTCCTGAGCGCGGTCTGGGTCTCGCTCGGCCAGGACCTGCGGCGCCACAACACGGACGACCACTTCACCCCGTATCTGCTCACGGCGGGATTCGCCCCGGGCGTTTTCGCCCTCTTCCTGGCGATCACCATGCGCCGGCGCAAGCGCGCCGCCTGGATCCTCAACCTGGTGCTCGGAGGGCTCTTCCTGGCCCTCTTCCTGTTCGCCATGCTCTTCCCGGAGATCCGGCGGCATCCGAAGAACTGGGTGTCCCTCGGCCTGACCGCCGCCTTCGTCGTCGCCCTCGTCCTCGGCAGAAGCGAGTTCTACGCAAAGGGGGACCGTTCGAACCCCCGGCTCGCCGCGGCCGTCGCGGTCGGCGGGCTTCTCGTGACCTCCGTGCTCTCCGCGCTCCTCGTCACCGCGACCAACACCGCCCACGGGGACTCCACCTTCCTGGAGCGCTGGCGGTACGGAGCGATGCGGCTGGTGTCGCTCGCCGCCGACGACGGGCGCACCCCCGGCATCAGCACACCGGGCTGGGTGGACGTCGGCATCAATGTCCTGTCGACCCTCCTTCTCGTCGCCGTGCTCTTCGCGGCCTTCCGCTCCCGCCGGGCCGTCGATCCGATCACCGAGGACGACGAGCAGCGGCTCCGCGCGCTCCTGGACCGGCACGGGGACCGTGACTCACTGGGCTACTTCGCACTGCGCCGTGAGAAGAGCGTGGTCTGGTCGCCCAGTGAGAAGGCCGCCATCGCCTACCGGGTCGTCGGCGGGGTCTCGCTCGCCTCCGGCGACCCGATCGGCGACCCCGAGGCCTGGCCCGGCGCGATCGAGCCCTGGCTGGCGCAGGCGCGTGAGCACGGCTGGATCCCGGCGGTGATGGGCGCGAGCGAGGAGGCCGGGACGATCTACGCCCGGCACGGCCTGGACGCCCTGGAGCTGGGTGACGAGGCGATCGTCGACACGGCCGACTTCAGTCTCGAGGGCCGGGCCATGCGGACCGTGCGGCAGGCGTACAACCGGGTGCAGCGGGCCGGGTACGAGGCCAGGATCCGGCGCCACGAGGACATCCCGGCCGACGAGATGGCCGAGTTGCTGCGCCGTGCCGACGACTGGCGCGACGGCGCCACCGAGCGCGGCTTCTCGATGGCGCTCGGCCGGCTCGGCGACCCTGCCGACGGACGCTGCGTGATGCTCGAATGCACGGACGCACAGGGCGAGTTGCGGGCGCTGCTCAGCTTCGCCCCATGGGGGCCCGCCGGGCTCTCCCTGGATCTGATGCGCCGCGACCGGGACTCCGAGAACGGCCTGATGGAGTTCATGGTCATCCAGCTGCTGCGGCGCTCCGGCGAGATCGGGATCACTCAGGTGTCACTGAACTTCGCGATGTTCAGGTCGGTCTTCGAACGTGGCGCGAAGCTCGGGGCCGGCCCCGTGCTCAGGCTGTGGCGGTCGCTGCTGAGCTTCTTCTCCCGCTGGTGGCAGATCGAGTCGCTGTACCGCGCCAACGCCAAGTACCGACCGATCTGGGAGCCGCGATTCATGCTCTTCGAAAAGAGCGCCGACCTGCTGCGCATCGGCCTCGCCGCCGGCCGCGCCGAGGGCTTCCTCGAAGCCCCCGGCCTGCCCAAGTGGCTGCACCGCAAGCATCTGGAGGGCAGGCGGTGAACCGGGCACGGACGTTCGCGCGGCGTGAGTGGGGGCCGCTGTGCACGGCCGTCCGGGCCGTGCTCGTCGCCAAGACGTGGCGGGCCGTCCCGATGACCCTCGTGTGCGTCTGTCTCACCGGGCTCTTCCAGTTTCTCCAGAACCAGCCCTGGGGCTATCAGCCGGTACAGGACATCGGCTGGGTGCGGGCCGAGGACCCCTTGTGGCTGACTCTCCTGCGCACGCCGCTCTCCCTCTTCGTCCCGGCCCTGCATCTGCCGGTGTGGGGTGCGCTCGCCCAGATCCTGGTGGTGTTCGGGATCGCCGAGATCTGCCTGGGCAGGGCTCGTACGCTCGTGATCGCGTACACGGCCACGCTCGCCGGGACGATGTACGCCCGGATCGGGATCGCGCTCGGCCCGGAGAACCCCCTGGGGCTGCCCGCCACGGACGCCCACGTGGTGGACACCGGCCCTTCGGCGGCGGTCGTCGGTATCGCGGTCCTCGTCTGCCACCGCTACCGGGCCCGGCTGACGATGGGCCTGGTGATCGGGGCGATGGTCGTCGAGATCTTCGTCAAGAACAACCTGGCGGGCAAGGAGCACCTGGCCGCCATTGCCGCGGTGCTGGTCGTGTGTGCGGTCACCGCGTGGCGTCACCGGGCGTCCGGGCCGCGTACCGTCGGCAGCCGGTCGGGCGCCCCGCCGATCAGGTCCTGAAACTTCCGGCGCGGCCCGATCCAGCGTCTGTCATGGCGAAAGGCGCGCAGGAACGACCGCGCCCGGGAACGCGGGCGGCGCCGGTAGAGGCGCTTGGCCCAGGGTGAGGCGGGGCGGGCCAGCCTCAGCGCGCCGAAGAGCGCGACGAAGGGCACCAGCGTGCCGATGATCGCCATGCGCAGTTTGCCCTTGAAGAGGGTGATCAGGACGAAGCAGAAGTTGACCGCGAGGGTGAGGAGGAAGACCCGGCGGTCGTCCCGTTCGTCCTCGCTCAGGTCGTTGACGCCGAGCGGTGCGAAGCCGCCCAGGGTGAGCAGCAGCAGGGCCGCGGTGAGGATGACCACCTCGACGCTCTTGCGGCCCGCCTCGGTCCAGTAGACGTCGTCGAGGTGGAGGATCAGTGCGAACTCGTCGAGGACCAGCCCCGCACCGATGCCGAAGATGACGGCGAAGACGACCGTGCCAGCCCCGGTGTGCTGACTGCTGGCGACCGACCCGAAACCACCGATCACGGTGAGGACGACACCGGGCACCACGTGATGGATGTGGAGCCCGCCGGTGCTGACGTTCCGGAACGGTCCTTTTCCTGCCCGGATCATCCGGGTGACCGTGCGGGTGATCAGGAAGGTCAGGACGAACGAGGCCAGCGCGAGCAGCAACGGGAGCTTCCCCGGCTCGACAATGTTGCGGTAAAACCAGTGACCCATGCCACCCGCTCCCGTTTTGTCCGTAATGCGCAATTTACCGCCGGAGCTCACCGACTACCCTGCGCGCGGTGAGCTCCATGACGACAGCCGGACCAATGACCGGCATACGGTTCGCCTTCGGCACCCTCACCGTGCTGCCGGTAAGGGTCACCCGCTGGGACCGCGACGCCGCACGCGCGGGCATGCTGTGCGCCCCGCTCGCCGGACTGGTCGTGGGCCTCTGCTCGGCGGCCGCCGGCCTGCTGCTTCTGGTGCTGGGCGCGGGCCCGCTGCTCGCCGCGGTCGCCTCCGCCGCCGTGCCCGCAGTCCTCACCCGGGGGCTGCACCTGGACGGACTCGCCGACACCGCGGACGGGCTCGGCAGCGGCAAGCCCGCCCAGGACGCGCTGCGCATCATGAGGCAGTCCGACATCGGCCCATTCGGGGTCATCACGCTCGTCCTGGTCCTACTGGCCCAGGTCGCGGCGCTGTACGAGCTGTACGCAGGCGCGGAAGGGTCCTGGGCCAGGGGCGCGGCCGCAGCCGTCCTCGCAGCGGTCACCGCCCGTCTGTCCCTGACCCTGGCCTCGCGCACCGGTGTCCCCGCAGCCCGGCCGGAGGGTCTGGGCGCGGCGGTGGCCGAGACCGTGTCGCTGCGGTCCGCGGCAGTGGCCACCGTCCTCGTCACGGCTGCATGCGCGGGTGCGGGGGCGCTGCTCTTCGGCCGGGACGCCGCGGTGCACCACGCACTGGCGGCGCTGATCGCACCGGCCGCCGCCCAGTTGCTGCTTCGGCACTGTGTGCGGCGCTTCGGCGGGGTGACCGGTGATGTGTTCGGCGGGGTGGCGGAGACGGCGGCGACGGCGGCCCTGGTCGTGCTGACGCTGGGGTGAGGACGGAGCTCGCCCCCCGCCGGTGCTGCGCCGACGCCCCCGGCCGGCGTTCCTTCGGCTGCGGGCCCGGCCGCGGCGTGCCCGGCCCGGAGCGGAAACGACGCACCCCGGCCGGAAGGCCGGGGTGCGCGCCGTGCAGAGGGGACTCGCGGATCAGGCGGGCAGCCGCAGGGTGACGGCGGACTGGAGCAGGTCCGGTGCGGTCCATGCCGACCTCTGCCCCGCGTAGGCGGTGCCGAAGACGGTCGTACCGAGCAGGAGTTGCTTACGGGTGCCCTCGGGCGCCGTCACGGGCACGGCCACCCCGGACGGAGCCTGGACGGTGACGGTGGTGCCGATCCGGTACGCCGTGACCCTGCCGTCGTCGAGGGCCTTCTGCCAGGCGGAGCGGCGGCTCAGCTCCGCACCGGCGTCACGCTGACGGAGGTTTGCCAGAGGGGCATTGTCGGCGAAGAGCGAGCGGTAGTCGGCCAGAATCCGGTCGAGCACCGGGTAGAGGATGCGCCCCTCCGCCAGATTGGACTGGTGCACGTAGTGCGGCCGCGGGTCGTTGGCGACGATGTGGCCGAGGGCGATCCGCGCCTCCTGCGGGACGATGTACGACGCGTAGCCGGTGGCGGTGTCCAGCGGCTCGTCCAGACAGGTCGAGGCGGGGTTGCTCTCGCAGATGCCGCTGCCCCCGTCCGCCTGGGCGGTGTAGATCCAGTTGTACTCGTCGGCCATCTCGGCCGCCGTGCCCACGTTGTAGTACACGTTCATCGGGTGACGGGGCACCGTCAGGGCACTGCCCACGGCACGCTGCTGCGGCTCGCGCGAGTTGTCGCTCGCGATCCACCTGACGCCGTTGTCGGCGAGCGCGGGCGCCAGGTTGGGGTTGTCCACCGGTTGCTGCGGAAGCGTCCTGAGTCCCGAGTGCTCACCGGTGACCAGCTCGGTGCGGTCGATCGCGATGCCCTTGTTCACCGCCCAGTTGTGGTTGTCGCGGATCTGGGCGGAGATTTCCGCGCGGCTCACGTACTGCGTGGTGCCGTTCGCGTTCTTCGCGCACTCCCAAGGGACGACGGAGACGTTCTGGACACAGCCGAGGAACGGATGCGTGTAGGTGTGGTTGACCCAGCGGTACTTGGCACGGTCGGTGAGCAGTTGTGCGGTGAGCGCGTCCGTGCCGCCGTGCTCGGCCTTCCACTCCTCGCCGGCGCCCGCGTTGTAGACCATGTCGAGCGTGAAACCGCTGGACTGCTGCCACTGTGCGGCGTACTGCGCGTCGGCGGCGGTCATCCGGATGTCGGGCGTGGTCCCCTCGGCTCCGCCGGCGCAGTCGATGTCGCCGGGCGTGCAGTTGCGCTCGGTGTCCCAGCGGGCGTCGGACGCGAACACGTCGTCGACGTGGACGGAGAAGTAGTTGCGGCTCTGCCCGAGGTGGACGCCCTGGGTGAGCCACTCGACGATGCCGCGTGCCAGCAGCCTGAACTGCCGCTGGTGCTGGTTGTAGGCGAACGTCATGACGAGTTCGCGGCGCCCGTCGTGGGAGTACTCGCCGAGGAGGCTGGCGTTGCCGTTGCCGCCCGGGACAGGGGCGTCGACATAGCTGGTGAAGCCCTCGCGCGGACGCGCCATGTATCCGTAGCTCTCGCTGACGTCCGCCGCGTTGTCCTCGAAGGTGAGCGCGCCGTCGAGATAGCCGAAGGGCCCCGAGCGGCCCGCTGCGGTGACGGCTGCCTCGGTCCCGTCGAGCACGCCCGACCAGCCGCCCTCGCTGGTGTAGTCGAGCCCGACACCCGGATGAGCCCAGGTGTAGGCGTCGACCTGGCGGATGCCGAAGGTCTTCTCGTACGCGACGAGCGCGGCCTGCTCGGCGGTGCCCGTGGAGTCCGTCCCGAACGGAGCCTCGTTCGGGAGCACCACCCCCTGGTACTTGGCACGCGGCCGGCCGCTCACGGTGTCGCTCAGGAACGCCGCGCTGATCTGCGGACGGCCCGGGTCGTCGAGGTCGACGACGCTGTAGGGGATCCCCGTGCTGCGCAGCTCCGAGGTCACCGCCGCGACCGCTTCGCCCCCGTCGTCGACGACCAGGACCTTGAGGTCGACCCGCGGCGCCGGATCTGCTGCCGCGGCGGTCGACGCGGGCAGCGCCGCGACAAGGAGCGCGGACGTGGTGAGTGCGACCGCCGCCCGTCCGGCGAGCCCGCCCGGGCCGGTCGTGCCCGCGCTGCTCCCGCCGCCCCCTTCCGGGGCGCCGGGCCCCTGCAACAGACTGTTCGCCCTGTTCGTACTGTTCGCAGGGCTGTTCGCAGCCCTGTCCGTTCTGAATCCGTACGCCATTGCGCACCCCCACCCCTCGGAGGCCTCCCCTGCGGAGAATCCGGGGAGGACCTGTGGAAATCATGCAAAGCAGCGACATGCTCCCTTGCGCATTCGGCCCGAGTGTGACGCAGGACTCACTCTCCGCACGACAAACGCGTCACAGACACCACGGACGGGTGAATCACCGCTGGCGTGATCGAACATCTCTGGCGCGCGTAGGCTCGTTCCGGTATGCCGGCTCGCCCGAATTACGATGCGCCGGGCAAGGCCGACCCACCTCTTTCGGCCATCGAACTCAACGGAAGCGAGAAATCACCACCGTGACTGCTCTCACTCTCAGCACTGCCGGCGCTGCGACGCTGCGCGCCGACGCGATCGTCGTGGGCGTCGCGAAGAGCCCGAAGGGCGGCGGTGGACTCATCGTCGCCGCCGGCGCCGAGGCCGTGGACAAGGCGTTCGGCGGAAAGCTCGCCACCGTCCTCGAGACCCTCGGCGCCTCCGGAGCCGAGGGCGAGGTGACCAAGCTGCCCGCACCGTCGGGTCTCAAGGCCCCGGTCGTGGTGGCCGTCGGCCTCGGCACGGCCCCCGGGAAGGACGAGACGTACGAGGCCGAGTCGCTGAGGCGCGCCGCGGGCTCCGCGGCCCGTGCGCTGGCCGGTACGAAGAAGGCGGCGTTCGCGCTGCCCGTCGAGGCCACCGAGGACGCCGAGGCCATCGCGGAGGGCGCGCTGCTGGGCGCTTACGCCTTCACCGCCTACCAGAACGGCAGCGGCGAGAACGCCAAGGGCGCCAAGGGCAACGGCAAGCAGCCGCTGGCCGAGGTCGCACTGCTGGGTGCCAAGCCGCGCGACAAGGCGTACAAGGCCGCGGCCGAGCGGGCCGTCGCGCTGACCGAGGAGGTCAACCGCGCCCGCGACCTGATCAACACCCCGCCGAACGACCTCTTCCCCGAGTCGTTCGCCGCCGTGGCCACCGCCGCGGGCAAGGAGCACGGCATCAAGGTGCAGGTCCTCGACGAGAAGGCACTCGTCAAGGGCGGTTTCGGCGGCATCCTCGGCGTCGGCCAGGGTTCGGCCAACGGCCCGCGCCTGGTGCGCCTCGGGTACACGCACCCCAAGGCCGAGAAGACGCTCGCCTTCGTCGGCAAGGGCATCACGTACGACTCGGGCGGCATCTCCCTGAAGCCGGCCGGTCACAACGAGACGATGAAGTGCGACATGAGTGGCGCGGCCGCGGTGTTCGCCGCCGTCGTCACCGCCGCCCGTCTCGGCCTCGAGGTGAACGTCACCGGCTGGCTGGCGCTCGCCGAGAACATGCCGTCCGGCACCGCCACCCGCCCCGGTGACGTCCTGCGCATGTACAGCGGCAAGACGGTGGAGGTGCTCAACACCGACGCCGAGGGCCGCCTCGTGCTGGCCGACGCGCTCACCAAGGCGTCGGAGGAGAACCCCGACGCGATCGTGGACGTGGCCACCCTGACCGGCGCGATGGTGCTGGCGCTGGGCAACCGTACGTTCGGGATCATGGCGAACGACGACGCGTTCCGTACGTCGATCCACGAGATCGCCGAGGAGGCCGGCGAGGCTTCCTGGCCGATGCCGCTCCCTGCCGACCTGCGCAAGGGCATGGACTCCCCGACCGCCGACATGGCGAACATGGGCGAGCGGATGGGCGGCGGCCTGGTCGCCGGTCTGTTCCTGAAGGAGTTCGTCGGCGAGGGCATCACCTGGGCCCACCTGGACATCGCAGGTCCGGCGTTCCACGAGGGCGCGCCGTACGGCTACACCCCCAAGGGCGGCACCGGCTCCGCGGTCCGCACCCTGGTGAAGCTCGCCGAGCGCACCGCGTCGGGCGACCTGGGCTGACGTCCGTCACGTCCGGGCCCGGGATTCCGCCAGGGCCCGGACACCGGCGGGCCGGGCCGGGGGCGCGCCCCCGTCGAACAGGACGGGGGCACTCCCCGTGCCCCGAGGGCATGGGGACCGGGCACGGTCGCCCGTCGGCAGCGGCTGGCGTCCCGGAGGCGGGCCGGGCCCGGGACAACGGGAATAAGGCGCGGTGCCCCTCCGTTCGCCATCGACGAAATCCGCAGGTCCGTACGTAACTGCATACGGACCAGTAATGCCGGAGGCGGCGCCCCCGTCGTCTCAGACCCCGGCCCCGCGTCCCGCCTTCCGTCGACAAGTGCGAAGATGGGTTCTCGGCAGGACAGGGCCCCCACCACAGGGCCGAAGAAAAGCGGCCGAACACCAGCCGCCGCGTGGGTCTGCGACGACCGGCGCCCGGCGCACATGCATGGAGGACGTGACGTGGCGAACGACGCCAGCACCGTTTTCGACCTAGTGATCCTCGGCGGTGGCAGCGGCGGCTACGCCGCGGCACTGCGCGGAGCGCAGCTGGGCCTGGACGTCGCCCTGATCGAGAAGGACAAGGTCGGCGGCACCTGTCTGCACCGTGGATGCATCCCCACCAAGGCCCTGCTGCACGCCGGCGAGATCGCCGACCAGGCCCGCGAGAGCGAGCAGTTCGGTGTCAAGGCCACCTTCGACGGCATCGACGTGCCGGCCGTCCACAAGTACAAGGACGAGGTGATCTCCGGGCTGTACAAGGGCCTGCAGGGTCTGATCGCCTCCCGCAAGGTCACCTACATCGAGGGTGAGGGCCGGCTGTCCTCCCCCACCTCCGTCGACGTCAACGGCCAGCGCGTCCAGGGCCGCCACGTCCTCCTCGCCACCGGCTCCGTGCCGAAGTCGCTGCCGGGTCTGACCATCGACGGCAACCGCATCATCTCCTCCGACCACGCGCTGGTCCTGGACCGTGTTCCGAAGTCCGCGATCGTGCTGGGCGGCGGTGTGATCGGCGTCGAGTTCGCCTCGGCGTGGAAGTCCTTCGGCACCGACGTCACGATCGTCGAGGCCCTGAAGCACCTCGTCCCGGTCGAGGACGAGAACAGCTCGAAGCTTCTCGAGCGCGCCTTCCGCAAGCGCGGCATCAAGTTCAACCTCGGCACCTTCTTCGAGAAGGCCGAGTACACCGAGGACGGTGTGCGGGTCACCCTCGCCGACGGCAAGACGTTCGAGGCCGAGGTGCTGCTGGTCGCCGTCGGCCGCGGCCCGGTCTCGCAGGGCCTGGGCTACGAGGAGCAGGGCGTCGCGATGGACCGCGGCTACGTCCTGGTCAACGAGTACATGCAGACCAACGTGCCGACCATCTCGGCCGTCGGTGACCTCGTGCCGACGCTCCAGCTCGCGCACGTCGGCTTCGCCGAGGGCATCCTGGTGGCGGAGCGTCTGGCCGGTCTGAAGACCGTCCCGATCGACTACGACGGTGTGCCGAAGGTGACGTACTGCCACCCCGAGGTCGCCTCCGTGGGCCTGTCCGAGGCCAAGGCCAAGGAGGTCTACGGCGCGGACAAGGTCGTCGCTCTGAAGTACAACCTGGCGGGCAACGGCAAGAGCAAGATCCTCAAGACTGCGGGCGAGATCAAGCTCGTCCAGGTCAAGGACGGTGCCGTGGTCGGCGTCCACATGGTCGGTGACCGTATGGGCGAGCAGGTCGGCGAGGCTCAGCTGATCTACAACTGGGAGGCTCTGCCGGCCGAGGTCGCGCAGCTCATCCACGCGCACCCGACGCAGAACGAGGCGCTCGGCGAGGCCCACCTGGCCCTCGCGGGCAAGCCCCTCCACTCCCACGACTGAGCTCGGTCAACGGGCGCGACGACCACTACCGCACTTCCCCCGGCTCGACGCTTCGCGCGAGCCGGGGAGACCCCACCGTAAGGAGAAACCGAAACCATGCCGGTTTCCGTAACCCTTCCGGCGCTCGGCGAGAGCGTCACCGAGGGCACCGTCACCCGCTGGCTGAAGGCCGAGGGCGAGCACGTCGAGGCCGACGAGCCGCTGCTCGAGGTGTCGACCGACAAGGTCGACACCGAAATTCCCGCTCCGGCCTCCGGTGTCCTGGCCTCCATCAAGGTCGCCGAGGACGAGACCGTCGAGGTCGGCGCCGAGCTGGCCGTCATCGACGACGGCACGGGCGCGCCCGCCGCCGCCCCGGCTCCGGCCGCAGCTGCCGCCGAGGCGCCGGCCGCCCCGGCGCCCGTCGCCGAAGCCGCCCCCGAGGCCGAGGCCCCTGCCGCTCCGGCCCCCGCCGCCGCTCCGGCCGGCGGCGCCTCCGGCACCGACGTCGTGCTGCCCGCGCTGGGCGAGTCGGTCACCGAGGGCACCGTCACCCGCTGGCTGAAGCAGGTCGGCGAGGAGGTCGGCGAGGACGAGCCGCTGCTCGAGGTCTCCACCGACAAGGTCGACACCGAGATCCCCGCCCCGGTCGCCGGTGTGCTGCTGGAGATCGTGGTCGGCGAGGACGAGACCGCCGAGGTCGGCGCCAAGCTCGCCGTGATCGGTGCCCCCGGTGCCGCTCCGGCCGCTCCGGCCGCCCCGGCCCAGACCCCGGCTCCCGCGCCGGCCGAGGCCCCGCCCGCCGAGGCTGCGCCCGCCCCGGCACCCGCCCCGGCTCCGGTCGAGGCCCCGCCCGCCGAGGCACCGGCCGCTCCGGCTCCGGCCGCTCCGGCACCGGCACCGGTGGCACCTGCCGCACCCGCGGCCCGTGCCACCACGGTCGCGGACGAGGGCGCGTACGTCACGCCGCTGGTCCGCAAGCTCGCGTCCGAGAGCGGCGTGGACCTGTCCACGGTCAAGGGCACCGGCGTCGGTGGCCGTATCCGCAAGCAGGACGTCATCGCCGCCGCCGAGGCCGCGAAGGCCGCCCCGGCTCCGGCTGCCGCCCCTGCCGCCGCGAAGAGGACCCCGGCCCTCGAGGTCTCCCCGCTGCGCGGTCAGACGGTCAAGATGACCCGCATGCGCAAGGTCATCGGCGACAACATGATGAAGGCGCTGCACGGCCAGGCCCAGCTGTCCTCGGTCGTCGAGGTCGACATCACCAAGCTGATGAAGCTGCGCGCCCTGGCCAAGGACTCCTTCGCCGCCCGCGAGGGCGTCAAGCTGTCCCCGATGCCGTTCTTCGTGAAGGCGGCGGCCCAGGCGCTGAAGGCCCACCCGGTCATCAACGCCCGGATCAACGAGGACGAGGGCACCATCACCTACTTCGACTCGGAGAACATCGGCATCGCCGTGGACTCCGAGAAGGGTCTGATGACGCCGGTCATCAAGGGTGCCGGGAACCTGAACCTCGCCGGTATCGCCAAGGCCACCGCCGACCTGGCGAACAAGGTCCGCGGCAACAAGATCACGCCGGACGAGCTGGCCGGTGCGACCTTCACCATCAGCAACACCGGCTCGCGCGGTGCGCTGTTCGACACGATCATCGTGCCGCCGAACCAGGTCGCGATCCTGGGCATCGGTGCCACGGTGAAGCGTCCGGCCGTCATCGAGACCGCCGAGGGCACGGTCATCGGCGTCCGCGACATGACGTACCTGACGCTCTCGTACGACCACCGTCTGGTGGACGGCGCCGACGCCGCCCGCTACCTCACGGCGGTCAAGGCGATCCTCGAGGCCGGCGAGTTCGAGGTCGAGCTCGGCCTCTGAGCTGCTCGGCTGTAACCAGCCTCACCAGCGGCGCCCCCGCCCGGGAGTACTTCCCGGCGGGGGCGCCGCCGTATTGTCTAGGGGTCTTCTCTTCTGAAGGAGCGGTCCATGACCATCCCCGTCGTCCACTCGCTGCGCGATCAGATCCGCGAGCACATCGTGGAGGGCATCGTCAGCGGCCGCTGGAAGCCGGGCGAGCGGATCGTCGAGCGTCGCATCGCCACGGAACTGGCCGTGAGCCAGACCCCCGTGCGGGAGGCACTGCGCGAACTGGAGTCGCTCCGGCTGATCGAGTCGGCCCCCAACAAGGGCGTCCGGGTACGCAATCTGACAGCCGCGGACCTGGAGGAGAGCTACCCGGTCCGGGCCGGCCTGGAGCAGATCGCGGCCGAGCTGGCGGCCGGACGCCTGGCCGACGACTGCTCGGCCCTGGAGCCGCATGTGGCGGCGCTGTACGAGGCGGACCGTGCCGCGGACGGGACTGCGCAGGTACGGCACACGGTGGCCTTCCACCGGGAACTGGTGAAGGCGGCGGGCAACGGCGTCCTCCTGCACACCTGGGAGGGCCTGGGCATCGAGGTCTTCACGGCGCTGTCCATCCGCTGGCTGGGCACCAAGCAGAAGTCCTACGCGGAGGAGCACGAGGAACTGGTCGCGGCGTTCCGGCGGCGCGACCCGCAGATCGGGGCGCTGGTGAAGGCGCACGTCCTGGGTTGCGCACCGAGGGCGTAAGCCTGCGGGGGCGCGTTCCGTCGTGGGCGGTGCCGGTCGGTTCGGCCGGGGTGTCCGTCCTCGAACGCCGGACGGCCCGGGTGCACGGGGTCGCGGACCGGGTCGGTGACGTCGGGGCCGTTCCGGGGCTCGCATCCGCGACGGCATGATCTGCGGCGCGCGACCGTCACCTCAAAGGCAGCGCCCGCGCCACACATCACGCTTCAGCGTCCCGGACACGACCCCTCCACGGACCCCTCGTGGCCGGCGGCGAGGCCGATCGCCGCGGTTGGCCAACCCGCCCACCGGGCCGCAGTCGGCAACGCTCCTGGGGCGGGGCCGTGCAGGGTCGGCCCCGCAGGGGCCGACGGGATCACCGGTTACCCGTGAGGTGGGCGGTACGCCGCCGGCCCCGAGGAGCCGAGCCCGGAGGGGCACCGCCCCGCCCCACCCACAGAACCGCCCCCCTGTACCGGGCACCCACACCCAGCCCGTCCGGCGTTCGAGGACGGACACCGCGGACCGCCGGGCGGTACGGCCAAGCCCACCGCACCCCGCACGACCGGAGGCCCCGCCCCCGGACCGCCGGGCGGTACCGGCCAAGCCCACCGCACCCCGCACGACCGGAGGCCCCGCCCCCGGACCGCCGGGCGGTACCGGCCAAGCCCACCGCACCCGGACAACCGGAGCCCACTCGCACCCCGGACCGCCGGGCGGTACGGCCAAGCCCACCGCACCCCGGACAACCGGAGGTCCCGCCCCGCAGCGCGAGCGTGCGGCGACAGAGGGCAACCCCGACCCCCAGGATTCCGGCACCGCGTGCCCGGATTCGCGGCACCCTGTGCCGACTTTCTCGATCTGAAGAAGTTCTTGGCTCAACGCTTTGATCGATCATCGATCGTTGGCTTACAGTTCACGCGGACTCACCAGTCCGACGGCCCCGTCCTGCCAGACAGGCCCCTTTCTCCACCCCCCCTCCTCTCCGGAAGGCGGCGTCATGACCGACCCCGTAGGCAAGCTTCCGAGCGAGCTCGACCAGCTCCCGGACCGTGACACCGAGGAGACCGCCGAATGGGCGGCCTCCCTCGACGCCGTCACCAAGGCCGCCGGCCCACAGCGCGCCGCGTACCTGATGCGCCGCACCCTCCAGCACGCCGAGGGTGTGACGGGGCTCGAGCTGCCCAAGCTCCTGGAGACGGACTACGTCAACACCATCCCCACGGCCGTCGAGCCCGCACCGGCCGGTGACGAGGAGATGGAGCGCCGGATCACCGCCTGGAACCGGTGGAACGCCGCCGCGATGGTCACTCGCGGCTCCAAGTACGGCGTGGGCGGCCACATCGCCACCTTCGCCTCCGCCGCGTGGCTCTACGAGACCGGCTTCAACCACTTCTTCCGCGGGAAGGAGGCCGACGGCTCGGGCGACCAGCTGTACATCCAGGGCCACGCCTCCCCCGGCATCTACGCCCGTGCCTTCCTCGACGGCCGTCTCACCGAGGCCCACCTGGACAAGTTCCGCCAGGAGTCCGGCGGCGACGGTCTGCCGTCCTACCCGCACCCGCGGCGCCTCCCCTGGCTGTGGGAGTTCCCGACGGTGTCGATGGGCCTCGGCCCGCTGTCCGCGATCTACCAGGCGCGCTTCAACCGCTATCTGACCAACCGTGGTATCAAGGACGTCTCCGCGTCCCACGTCTGGGCGTTCCTCGGCGACGGCGAGATGGACGAGCCCGAGTCGACCGCGGCCCTCGCACTCGCCGCCCGCGAAGGCCTGGACAATCTGACCTTCGTCATCAACTGCAATCTGCAGCGCCTCGACGGCCCTGTGCGTGCGAACTTCAAGATCGTGCAGGAGCTGGAGGCCCAGTTCCGCGGCGCCGGCTGGAATGTCGTCAAGAGCCTCTGGGGCAACGCCTGGGACGAGCTCTTCCAGCTCGACACCACCGGCGCGCTGGTCCGTCGCCTCCGCGAGGTACCGGACGCGCAGGTGCAGACGTACCAGACCCGCGACGCCGCCTACATCCGCCAGGACTTCTTCGGCTCCGACCCGGCACTCGTCGAAATGGCGAAGCTGCTGAGCGACGACAAGATCCTGGAGTGCTTCCACCTCTCCCGCGGCGGCCACGAGCCGCGCAAGGTGTACGCGGCGTACAAGGCGGCCGTGGAGCACAAGGGCACCCCGACCGTGATCCTGGCCCAGACGGTCAAGGGCTTCACGCTCGGCGAGGGCTTCGCGTCCAAGAACGCCAACCACCAGATGAAGAAGCTGACGGTGGACGAGTTCAAGGCGATGCGCGATCTGCTCGGCCTGCCGATCCCCGACGCTCGGTTCGCCGACGGCCAGGTGCCGTACGGCCACCCGGGTGCGGACTCCCCCGAGGTCCGTTACCTCCAGGAGCGCCGCGCAGCCCTCGGCGGCCCGGCACCGGCCCGCCGTGTGCACCCGGTCGCCCCGCTGCCCGCTCCCGCCGAGAAGTCCTTCGCCGCCTTCGACAAGGGCTCCGGCAACCAGTCGGTGGCGACGACCATGGCCTTCGTCCGGCTGGTGAAGGACCTGATCCGGGACAAGGAGACCGGCAAGCGCTGGGTGCCGATCGTCCCCGACGAGGCCCGTACCTTCGGTATGGAGTCGCTGTTCCCGTCGCTCGGCATCTACTCGCCCAAGGGGCAGACGTACGAGCCGGTCGACCGCGACCAGCTGATGTACTACCGCGAGGCGAAGAACGGCCAGATCCTCAACGAGGGCATCACCGAGGCCGGCTCCATGGCGGACTTCATCGCCGCCGCCACCGCGTACTCCACGCACGGCGAGACGATGATCCCCTTCTACATCTTCTACTCGATGTTCGGCTGGCAGCGGACCGCGGACCAGATGTGGCAGCTCGCCGACCAGCTCGGCAAGGGCTTCCTGGTGGGAGCCACGGCCGGCCGTACGACGCTGACCGGTGAGGGTCTTCAGCACGCCGACGGCCACTCCCCGGTGATCGCAGCGACCAACCCGGCGGCGCTGACGTACGACCCGGCGTTCGCCTACGAGGTCGCGGCGATCGTCAAGGACGGTCTGCGCCGTATGTACGGCGGGGCCCGCCCCGGCGAGGACGCGGACGTCTTCTACTACCTGACCGTCTACAACGAGCCGATGCCGCAGCCCGCGAAGCCGCAGGGCGTCGACGAGGGCATCGTCCGCGGTCTGTACCGCTTCAACGAGGGCGAGGGCGAGACGGGCGACCCGCGTATCCAGCTGCTCGCCTCGGGTACGGCGATCCACTGGGCCCTGGAGGCGCAGAAGCTGCTCGCCGCCGACTGGAACGTCACTGCCGACGTCTGGTCCGCGACCTCCTGGACCGAACTGCGGCGCGATGCGCTGGAGGCGGACGCGGCGCTACTGCGCGGCGAGTCCCGTGTCCCGTACGTCCGCCAGGCACTGGAGGGTGTCGAGGGACCGGTCCTCGCGGTCAGCGACTACATGCGCCAGGTACCGGACCAGATCGCCCAGTGGGTGGAGCAGGACTGGTCCTCGCTCGGCGCGGACGGTTTCGGTCTGTCCGACACGCGTGAGGCGGCCCGGCGCCACTTCGGTGTGGACGCACAGTCGATCGTGGTCGCGGCGCTGGCCCAGCTCGCCCGGCGTGGTGAGGTCCCCGCGTCCGCGGTCAAGGAGGCCCGCGAGCGCTACGGCTTCTGAGGCCCCGGCACCGACTGCGTGACACCCCGGCCGCCCCCTCGGGCGGCCGGGGTGTCGTGCTTGCCGGGCCGGTCACCGCCGGTACCGTCCGACCGGCCGCTTGGTCCGGCCGGCACACATCCGGCCCGTCGGGCCCCGCGCCCGGCCGGCGTCAGGGGAAGGGGAGGGGCGAGGAACCGCCGGACACGGGCGCACGCAGCACGGGCCCGCCCGCAGGGCGCAGCCGGGGCACGCGAGCCGTACCGGGCACACCGCAGCGCACGGCTCCGCAGGGCACAGCCGGGGGCAGGGCGCAGCCGGGGGCGTGCGCGGCCGGACCCGCGACAATGGCCACCATGCGTGCTGCCCGGCTCATCAAGATGGTCCTGCTGCTCCAGTCGCGGCCCGCCATGACCGCGGCCGAGCTCGCCCGGGAACTCGAGGTCTCCGAGCGGACCATCACCCGGGATGCGCTGGCGCTGTCGGAGGCGGGCGTCCCCGTCTATGCGGACCGGGGTCGGGCGGGCGGCTACCGGCTGGTCGGCGGGTACCGGACGCGGTTGACCGGTCTGGCCAGAAGCGAGGCGGAGGCGCTGTTCCTGTCCGGGGTGCCGGAAGCGCTGCGGGAGATGGGTCTGGAGGACGTGGCCTCCGCCGCACAGCTCAAGGTGTCCGCCGCGCTGCTGCCGTCCCTGAAGGACGCCTCACGGTCGGCGGCGCAGCGGTTCCATCTGGACGCGCCCGGCTGGTACCAGGAACCGGAGACCCCGGATCTCCTTCCGGTCATCGCGGAGGCGGTCTGGGACGACCGGGTGGTGGCCGCGCGCTACCGGGACGCGGACCGGCAGCTGGAGCCGTACGGGCTCGTCCTGAAGGCCGGTGTCTGGTACCTGTGCGCCCGGGCCGACGGCACGAACTTCCGGGTCTACCGCATCGACCGTTTCACCTCGGCCGCACTGTGCGAGGCCCGCTTCGAACGGGACGAGTCGTTCGACCTGCCCGCGTTCTGGGAGGCGCGTGCCGCGCAGTTCGCCCGCTCGATCCTGCGCGCCGCGGTCGTCGTCCGGCTCTCTCCCGACGGTGTCCGACTCCTCCCCTACGCCACGGACCGCGCCGCCGCCCGTGAGGCCCTGGAGTCCGCGGGGCCGCCGGACGGGCAGGGCCGCGTCACCGTGACCCTGCCCGTCGAGTCGCAGGAGGTGGCATTCGGCCAGCTCCTCTCCCTCGGCCCCGAGTTGGAAGTGCTGGAGCCGGCGGACCTCCGCGAGCGGTTCGCGGAGGCAGCGGCCCGTATGCACGACCGGTACTCGGCGGCCGGTGACGACGCTCAGCGGTAGTCGTCCACCGACCCCTCCTTTCCGCCGTGGACGACGTCCAGGAAGTACCCCCAGGCGTCCGGCCGGCTGCCGTCGGAGTCCGTGAAGCCGTACACCTTGGCGAGCTGTCCGCTGGAGAGCGACTGGCCGTTCCAGCGCGCCCGGTCGGGGTCGGCGGCGACGGCCGCCACCGCCCGGCCCACATAGACGGGCGACTCGGCCACGGCGAAGTGCGGCTCCTTGGCGACGGCATCGCGCCAGTTCTCCTCGCGCACCCCGAAGCTGTCCAGCATCTGCTCGGAGCGCAGGAAGCCGGGGGTGACGCAGACCGCGGTGCAGCCGACGTCCTTCAGGTCCTCGCCGAGCGTGAAGGCCATCCGGATCGGTGCGTTCTTCGCCAGGTCGTAGTAGAAGTTCTCCCTGAAGCGGCGGTTGTACTCGGCCGTGCCGTCGGTGATCTCGACGAGCAGTCCGCCTGGGTTGCGCACCAGCAGCGGCAGGGCGCAGCTGCTGGTGATGACATGGCTGCGGACGCCCAGCTCCAGCAGGCGCAGCCCACGGTCGAGGTCGGTGTCCCACATCTTGACGTTCCAGTCGAGGAGGTGGTCGCCGCCCCAGAGGTCGTTGACGAGGATGTCCAGCCTGCCCTGCTCACGGTCGATGCGTGCGACGAGCTCCCTGACGCGGTCCACCTCGAGATGGTCGGTGGGTACGGCGATGCCCTCGCCGCCCGCTCCGGTGACCAGTTCCGCGGTCTCCTCGATGGTTTCGGTGGTCCGGCCGACCTCGCTGGTGTGTTCCCTGGTCGTTCGTCCTGTCACATAGACGGTCGCGCCCGCGGCACCCAGCTGTACGGCGATGGCGCGCCCGGCGCCCCGGGTCGCGCCCGCCACCAGCGCGATCTTCCCCTGCAGTGGTGTGTTGGTCGTCATGGTGCGACGGTCGCACGGAAATCCGACACCCTCTGTCCACATTTCCGAAAGGCAGCATTTCGGCCGCTCCACGTGCGCGGCCCGGCGCCAGCCCCGATGCTTGTCCCGTGATGGACGAGACGGAGTTCTGGGAGATCATCGACAGCACCCGCGAGGCCGCCGAGGGCGACCCCGAGGACCATGCCGAGCTGCTCGTGGAGCGGCTCCTGCAGCTCGATCCCGATTCCGTCCTGGACTTCGCCCGGCACTTCGAGGCGCGCTACAACCGGGCGTACCGCTGGGATCTGTGGGGCGCGGCGGCCGTGTTGCTCGGCGGTGCGAGCGACGACGCCTTCGACTACTTCCGGTGCTGGCTCATCGGCCAGGGGCGGGAGGTCTTCGAGGGAGCCGTGCATGACCCCGACTCGCTCGCCGGTCTGCTGGACGACTTCGACGAGGAGATCGACGGGGACGGGGAGGAGCTCGGGTACGCAGCGGACGAGGCGTACGAGCAGCTCACCGGCGCGGTCGCACCGGATCTGGGGATTCCGTCACAGACGGCGGAGCCGGAGGGTACGCCGTTCGACTTCGAGAACGACCGGGCGCTGGCGGAGCGCTTCCCCTCGCTGTGGGAGCGTTTCGGGGTCTGACGGTCCCCTGCGGGAACTGACGTGGCGCATGCGCTCCCTGACGGCAGGAATCCCCGCTACCGGGTGAGCGAACGGCCCATCAGTACATCGTCCACGTACCGCCCGGCCAGGAAGAACTCGCCGGGGAGAACGCCTTCGACGGTGTACCCCTCGGACTCGTACAGCCGGCGGGCCGGAGTGTTGTGGCCGAGCACGCGCAGGGTGATACGGGTCGCGCCCTGGCGTCGCGCCTCGTCGCCGGCGGCCCGCACCAGTGAGCGCCCCAGTCCCTGTCCGCGCACCCCGCCCGCCACGGCGAGGCCCTGGATCTGACGGACGTGCTGATTGCAGGCGAGCGGCGTGGGGATGCGCAGGCAGATGTATCCGGCGATCCCGCCCTCGGCCGCACCGGCGCCACCGGACTCTGCGACGAGATAGTGGTCGGGGCGGTCGGACGCGTCGAAGTACGGGCCGTACGGCGGCATCGGCCGCGGCTGCACGGAGTGCAGGGTGGACCAGGTGGCGTTGCACAGCTCGCGCAGGGCGGCGTCATCGGAGAGGCGTGCGGGACGTATCGCGTAGGGCGCACCGGCTTCGGACATGACGGCACTGTGTCATCCGGGCAGGATGGGACGCATGCGATTTGCGGTCACCGGCTCGTCCGGACTCATCGGTAAGGCACTTGTGCGTTCCCTGCTGACGGACGGGCACGAGGTGGTGCGACTGGTGCGGCGGCCGGCGCAGGCCCCGGACGAGGTGCAGTGGGACCCGGTCCGACAGCATGTGGACGCGGTGGGCCTCATCGGCTGCGAGGCGGTCGTCCATCTGGCGGGCGCGGGGGTCGGAGATCGCCGCTGGACGGAGGCGTACAAGAAGGAGATCCGGGACAGCAGGGTGCTCGGCACGGCCACCATCGCGGAGGCCGTGGCCTCGATGGAGGTGCCCCCGAGGGTGCTGGTCTGCGGCACCGCCGTCGGCTACTACGGCGACACGGGCGACCGGGCCGTCGACGAGAGCGCGCCGCCCGGTGCCGGCTTCCTCGCATCGGTGTGCGAGGAATGGGAGGCGGCGGCCGCCCCGGCGGCAGAGGCGGGCATCCGGGTGGCCTTCGCCCGTACCGGGCTGGTCGTGGCCCGCGAGGGCGGCGCATGGGGCAGGCTCTTCCCCCTGTTCCGGGCGGGTCTGGGCGGCCGTCTCGGCAATGGCCGCCAGTACTGGAGCTACATCTCGCTCCATGACGAGATCGCCGCATTCCGCCATATCGTCGACACCGACGGCCTCGCGGGCCCGGTCAATCTCACCGCCCCGACGCCGCTCACCAACCGCGAGGTGACGGCCGCCATGGGCCGCGTGCTCCATCGCCCCACGCTCTTCACGGTTCCGCCGGCCGCTCTCCGTGTCGCCCTCGGCGACTTCGCCGAGGACGTCCTCGGCAGTCAGCGCGTGCTCCCCAGGAAGCTTCTCGATTCCGGGTTCACCTTCGAATTCCCGTCGATCGACGGAGCGATCCGCGCGGCACTTCGCTGACCGCTGCGCGCCGCGCAGGCCCCTGCCGGGGAGAAGGAGGCGCACACACGTGCGACTCCGTGCTGCCGGGCGACCGATGTGCGCGGCTGGCGGGCGCCTGGCGGCAGGGTTTCTACTCTCCACCCGAACTTCCGCATTACGCAGGCCGGTTCCGGGCATGAGGCCCCACACCAGCCGCGCCGACCTCGGGGAGGGGCACGTGCTCAGCAGCGCACGCCACGCGGACGTCGTCATCGTCGGGGCCGGTCTTGCCGGCCTGTCGGCGGCTCATCTGTTGACCAGTGCAGGGGTCACGGTCACCGTTCTGGAGGCAGAGTCCAGGGTCGGCGGCCGGATGGCCACGGAACAGGTCGACGGGTTTCTGCTCGACCGGATCGGGCAGTTGCTCAGCACTTCGTATCCCGAGCTGCGCCGCACCCCCGGGCTGGGGGATCTCGAACTGCGGCCGTTCTCGCCCGGGGTGCTCGTGCACAGTGAGGGCCGTCACCAGAGGGCAGGCGTACGGCACAGCGCGCGCCGGGGGTCCGCCCACTCCCCGCGGAGCGTCGGGGGAGCACTCACCGCTGCGCGCGCCCTCGCAAGCGCCCCCCGCACGCCCCTCGGTGAGGCCTTCGACCAGGCTCGCCTCGCGGCGGCACTCGGCCGCCTCGCCGCCACCCCGCCCCGTCGTCTTCTCGCACGCCCGGAACTCCCGGCTCTGGATGCCCTGTACGCCCGCGGATTCCCCGCCCGTAGCGTCAGCGGCTTTCTGCACCCCCTGCTCTCCGCCCTGCTTCTCGACCCGGAGCTCACCGGCTCCAGCCGGTGCGCCGACCTGGCACTGCGCGGATTCACCCGCGGCCGGCTGTGCGTTCCGGCGGGTGGCGCCGCCGCACTGCCCGAGCGCCTGGCGGACGCCCTGCCCCCCGGAACGGTCCACACGGGGGTACGCGTCACCGACGCTTCGACAAGCTCCGTGACCACCAAGGAGACCGGCCGCCTCAGCTGCCGCTCGCTGCTCCTCGCCACCGGTGCGCGCAGTGCCGCCGCCCTGCTGCCCGGCCTCCGCGTCCCCGCCCACCATCCGGTGACGGTCCTCCACCACACCGCGCCCGTCCCGCCGTTGCGTGAGCCGGCGCTGATCCTGGACGCCGACCGCACCGGTCCCGTCTCGCACACCACGGTGATGAGCGAGGTCGACCCTTCCCGTGCCCCGCACGGCCGTGCATTGATCACCTCCACCGTCCTGGGCCGCCCGCCCGCCGACGCGGACCGCCGGGTGCGCAGCCATCTCGCCGCCCTCTACGGCTCCCCCACGGACGACTGGGAGCTGCTGGCCCTCCATCACGAGCCGGAAGCCGTGCCCGCGATGCCCGCGCCGCACGATGCCCGCCGTGCGGTACGACTGCTCGACGGGCTCTACGTCTGCGGCGACCATCGCGACACGAGCACCGTCCAGGGCGCCCTGTTCTCGGGCCGCCGGGCGGCTCACGCGATCCTGCGCGACTTCGGCATCCAGCCGGGGTACGCGACCGCTCCACTCACCACCGCGGCCGCCTGAAGCCCCGCCACACGCCCGGGCGGGGCGGCCCCGGCCGTCCGGCGGCCGATGACGGAGCCGGGACGGGTCGCCTCACGCCGCCGAGCACGAGCACCCGGACCCGGACCCGGGTGGGGGGTGGACGCTGCGCCGTCCGGACCCGGTGCGGCGCCGGACGGCAGCCCGCGTCAGCCGATCGCCGTCACCCGGTCGCGGTACCCCCGCACCGCCGCCGCGTCGCGGTAGGGCTCCAGGCGGCGTTCGAAATCGCGGATGTAGTCGGCAGCTCGGGCCGAGCGCATCTCCGAGGCCTGCTGGGCGGCCTCGGCACCAAGGGCGCATGCCTGGTCGAGTTCGCCGAGCCCCAGGCGCGCCGAGGCGAGCACCACGCGGCAGAAGAGCCGGCTGCGGGCGTACCCGGGTGAACGGAGCTGGAGGGAGCGCTCCGCGTGCTGTACCGCCGCGCGGTACTGCTGGAGGTCGCGGTGGCAGTGCCCGAACTCGTCCGCCAGCTGTGCCTCGTCGAAGAAGCGGGCCCAGTGCGGCACATCGTCACCGGGCCGGGCCGCCTCCGTCGCCCTTTCGGCGCGCACGAGCGAGGTCGTACAGGCCCGGACCTCGCCGAGCACGCCGTGCCCCCTGGCCTCGACCGCGTGGAGCAGTGCCTGGACGACCGGTGGGGCGGAGGCCCCGACGCCCTGCTGGGCGACTCGGGTCAGCTGCACCGCCTCCCGCCCGTGGCCCAGATAGACCGCCTGCCGCGCCATCGTGACCAGGACGTACGCCCCGTACGTCCGGTCCCCCGCGGCCTGGGCCAGCCGCAGCGCCTGGACGAAGTACCGCTGGGCGAGGCCGTGCGCGGCGATGTCGTACGACGTCCATCCGGCGAGCCGGGTCAGGTCGGCGACGGCCGCGAACAGCCGACGTCCCGTCGTCTCCCCGTAGCTGCCCCGCAGCATCGGTTCGGCCTCGTGCTCCAGGTAGCGGACCAGGGCCTGGCGCGCATGGCCGCCACCGTAGGCCTGGTCGAGCGTGCGGAAGAGTTCACCGACCGAGCGCAGCGCCGAGATGTCCCCGGAGGAGACCCTCTGACCGGGTGTCCGGTCCGTCCCCCGCTGGCGCGGCAGGGAGGCCCGGCCCTGCGAGGGCACCCGTCCCGGTCCCTGCTGGGCGGCGGCCGGGTCCGGTCGGCCGACCCGCTCGTCCGCCCGTCCGATCAGCCAGTCCCGGCTCGGTACGACCAGCCCGGCCGGGGTGAATGCGATCTTCCGGAGCTCGGCGTGGCTGCCCGAGTCCTTGCGCCACAACCCGCCGACGATGTCCACGGCCTCCTCGGGCGTGGCCGCGAACTCCAGCCCGGCGTAGACCGGCGCGCATGCGTCGAGCCCCAGGTCCTGTGCGGACAGCCGCCTTCCGAGCCGCCGGGTGAAGACCTCGGCGATCAGGGCCGGCGTCGTGCCGCGGGGCTGCTGCCCGCGCAGCCACCGGGTCACCGACGTCTTGTCGTACCGCAGGTCGAGGCCGTGCTCCAGGCCGAGCTGGTCCACCCGGCGGGCGAGCCCCGCGTTGGAGAACCCGGCCTCGGCGATGAGCGCGGCGAGCTGGCGGTTGGGGGTTCGCTGCGGGGGTCGTTCCGTCATCAGCTGTGCGGTCTCCTGCCTTCCGGGCCCGCGGGTGCAGCCCATATGGAACGGCGCGAATTTAGCGGGCCTAACCGACCCATCCGCGACCTTGACACCGCATTCATCCGATCGTGTGAGGATTGAGGGCGGCGCTGACGGGTGCGGCGTGAGTCGTAGAGTGACCGGGCGCGATGAGTGCACCGTGCAAGCTTGAGGAGGGCCAACGGTGAGCGAGCTGCGATTTGTCCATCTGGGCTTCGGTGGCGACGCCGTCGAGTACCAGGCGGCCTGGGACGAGCAGCGCCGCGTGCACGCGGCCCGGTTCGCCGATGAGATCGCCGACACGTGTCTGCTGCTGGAGCACCCGCCCGTCTACACGGCTGGACGGCGCACGGAGGACAGCGAGCGCCCCCTGGACGGCACCCCGGTCGTCGACGTCGACCGCGGCGGCAAGATCACCTGGCACGGCCCGGGCCAGCTCGTCGGCTACCCGATCATGCAGCTGCCCCGCCCCGTGGACGTGGTGGCCCATGTGCGGCGGCTCGAGGAGGCACTGATCCGCACCTGCGCGGAGTTCGGTGTGGAGACCAGCCGGGTCGAGGGCCGCAGCGGCGTCTGGGTCCTGGGCGACCCCGTCGAGCAGCGTCCGCAGGTCGGAGGGCTGTCCCTCGACTTCGACCCGCGTCTGCACGACGAGGAGTTCGACCCACGGCTCAGCGGACCCGAGTACGCCCCCTCCAACGCCGGCCAGCGCCGCGAGGACCGCAAGCTGGCCGCCATCGGCATCCGCGTCGCCAAGGGCGTGACGATGCACGGTTTCGCCCTTAACGTGAACCCGGACAACACCTGGTTCGACCGGATCGTGCCGTGCGGCATCCGTGACGCCGGCGTCGCCTCGCTCGCGAACGAGCTGGGCCGGGACGTGACGATCGCGGAGGTCCTCCCGGTCGTCGAGAAGCATCTGCGTGACGTACTGGAGAAAGCGGACCTGAAGCCGCGCTCCGTCGAGCGCGAGAACGGGCCGGACCCCGTGCCCGCCGTCTGAGGAATGCCTCGCCTGAGGAATGCCTCCCTCTGGCCAGAGGTTGGCCACGGGTAAGGGCATCAGAACATCGGGCGTACCCTGGTGTGCGCCGAGGAATCGAAGTAGGGAGCCGGTCGTGTCCGCTGTCGCACCCGACGGACGCAAGATGCTGCGACTGGAGGTCCGGAACAGCCAGACCCCCATCGAGCGCAAGCCCGAGTGGATCAAGACCCGGGCGAAGATGGGCCCCGAGTACAACCAGCTGCAGAAGCTCGTGAAGAGCGAGGGTCTGCACACGGTGTGCCAGGAGGCCGGCTGCCCGAACATCTTCGAGTGCTGGGAGGACCGCGAGGCGACCTTCCTCATCGGCGGTGACCAGTGCACCCGGCGCTGTGACTTCTGTCAGATCGACACGGGCAAGCCGCAGGCCCTCGACCGTGACGAGCCGCGCCGTGTCGGCGAGTCCGTCGTCGCGATGGACCTGAACTACGCCACCATCACCGGCGTCGCGCGCGACGACCTGGAGGACGGCGGCGCCTGGCTGTACGCGGAGACCGTGCGCCAGATCCACGCGCAGACGGCGGCCCGCGAGGCCGGGCGGACCAAGGTCGAGCTGCTGATCCCCGACTTCAATGCGGAGCCGGACCAGCTGGCCGAGGTCTTCTCCTCCCGCCCCGAGGTGCTGGCACACAACGTCGAGACCGTGCCGCGGATCTTCAAGCGCATCCGCCCCGGCTTCCGCTACGAGCGCTCACTGAAGGTGATCACGGAAGCCCGTGCCGCCGGGCTCGTCACCAAGTCGAACCTCATCCTCGGCATGGGCGAGACCCGCGAGGAGGTCAGCGAAGCGCTTCGGCATCTGCACGAGGCGGGCTGCGAGCTGATCACGATCACGCAGTACCTGCGCCCATCGGTCCGGCACCACCCCGTCGAGCGCTGGGTGAAGCCGCATGAGTTCGTGGAGCTGAAGGAGGAGGCCGAGGAGATCGGCTTCTCCGGTGTGATGTCCGGCCCTCTGGTCCGTTCCTCGTACCGGGCGGGACGGCTGTTCCAGCAGGCCATGGAGAAGCGCGGCGAGGCCGCGGCGGCCACCCAGGCGGCCCCCAGCTCCGTGTGAATTCCCGCACAAGATATTACTGGCCAGTAATGGCCGAATCGGCGCGGCCCGTACGCCCTTCGCAGGTCGGAGGCGCTTACGGGCCGCGTCGGCATTCCGCAACTCCGAATAAAGGTTTCATCAGTGTTTGACCAGCCAGTCACGCACTGGTAACACCAATCAGTGACGCTGTCTTCACGCACCGCAGCGCACTTCCGTTTCCCACCCCGCCCCCGAGGGAGACCCACACCATGCAGGCCGCGACCTCCGTACGCGCCAACGCCTTCCCGTCCCTCACCCAGACCCTCCGCGCCGTGGAGTCCGTACTCCTGCGCGGCGGTCAACGCACCGCCCGCCGCAACGCCTGGACGGCGGTGCTCGAGGACCGGCGCCGCGCCAAGGACCGGGTCGAGGCACAGCACGTGCTGGAGGCCACGCTGACCCGCTCCTCCTGAGCAACGTAAACTTCACAGCATGGCGAGGAAGGAACAGGCAGAGACTGCTGCCTCTGCGAATCCCGGGCGACTCAAGCAGATCGCCCTGACGTACAAGATGACCCGGCGAGCCGACCCGAAAATCGGTCTTGTCATCGCCGCTGTGGGAATCGTCACCTTCGGTGTCTTCCTCGCGATCGGCTTCCTGATCGACTACCCGATCTATCTGGGCATTCTGGGCTTCCTGCTGGCCTTCCTCGCGATGGCGATCGTCTTCGGACGCCGCGCCGAGCGAGCTGCCTTCGGGCAGATGGAGGGACAGCCGGGTGCGGCGGCCGCGGTCCTGCAGAACATCGGACGCGGCTGGACCACGACCCCTGCGGTCGCGATGAACCGGAGCCAGGACGTCGTCCACCGGGCCGTCGGCAAGGCCGGCATCGTGCTGGTGGCCGAGGGCAACCCGAACCGGCTGAGGACGCTGCTGGCGGCCGAGAAGAAGAAGATGAACCGGATCGTCGTGGACGTCCCGGTGCACGACATCATCGTCGGCACCGACGAGGGCCAGGTGCCGCTGAAGAAGCTGCGCGCCACGATGGTGAAGCTCCCCCGGGTCCTGAGCGGTCCCCAGGTGACGCAGACGAACGACCGGCTGCGTGCCATGGGCGACCTGATGAGCAACATGCCACTGCCCAAGGGGCCGATGCCGAAGGGCATGCGGATGCCGCGCGGCGGAAAGATGCGCTGACCTTCCCCGTCTCTACGAGTACGAGAAGGGCGCCCCGGCCGGACCGGGGCGCCCTTCTCGTCACTTCCGCACGTGTCCTCGCTCCGACATGCGACTGCTTCCGGACATCACTGCCGGGCGCCTCCTCTGCACGGGCACTCGCACCCGTACCGCGCTCGTGTCCCGATGCTGCGGAGGGGTCAGATCCGCACCTGCACGGCGCGGGACAGCCGGTCGTGCAGCCCCCGACCGTCGCGGTCCCAGACGAGGGCGGGGATGGCGAGGCAGAGCAGCACGCTGCGTACGACGGCCCACCCCGCGCCCAGCCGGCCGCCGCCCTCGGCGACGACCCGGATGCCGAGAATCCGCTTACCCGGCGTGCTGCCCAGGATGCCGACGGTGAGCACGCTCAGCACGAAGAAGACCAGCAGCGCCCAGTTGCCCGCGGTCTTCTGGTCGCCGTTCGCGAGCAGCCCGTATGCGATCAGCATGCACAGGGCCCAGTCGATGAATATGGCCCCGAAACGCCGTCCCAGCGGGGCGATGGCTCCCGGCCCCGCTTCCGGCAGCCCGAGCCGCTTGCCCCGGTGTCCGAAGTCGGCGCCCATCTCCTCGGCCGCCGCTCGGGGGCCGGAGAGCCATGAACCGATTGCTTGCCTGTTGTCCACCCGCCCACGGTACTGTGCACGCTTTTGATCACCCCCGGCCGGGTCCTGCGCCGCCGCGTCCATGACACGACTGCCCCGCTCCGGTTAACTTCCGCGAAACAAATGAGTCATGCTGGAGAAATCCCGTCTGCCTAGGGTCGTGTGCAGCGTGTGCCACCGCACTGGCTGCACGACCGAGTGACAACCCCGCCCTTCCCCGGGTCGGGAGTAGGAGGAGTTGGATGTTCCAGAACGCCGACGACGCCAAGAAGTACATCGCGGACAACGACGTGAAGATGATCGACGTCCGGTTCTGCGACCTTCCGGGCGTGATGCAGCACTTCACGATTCCGGCCACGGCGTTCGACCCGTCTGATGAGCTTGCCTTCGACGGCTCGTCGATCCGCGGCTTCCAGGCGATCCACGAGTCCGACATGGCGCTGCGCGCGGACCTCTCGACGGCGCGCCTGGACCCGTTCCGCCGTGACAAGACCCTGAACATCAACTTCTTCATCCACGACCCGATCACGGGCGAGCAGTACAGCCGTGACCCGCGGAACATCGCCAAGAAGGCCGAGGCCTACCTCGCCTCCACCGGCATCGCGGACACGGCCTACTTCGGTCCCGAGGCCGAGTTCTACGTCTTCGACAGCGTGCGCTTCCAGACCAGCGCCAACGAGGGCTTCTACCACATCGACTCCGAGGCCGGCGCCTGGAACACCGGCGCGCTCGAGGACAACCGCGGTTACAAGGTCCGCTACAAGGGCGGCTACTTCCCCGCCCCGCCGGTCGACCACTTCGCGGACCTGCGCGCCGAGATCTCCCTGGAGCTGGAGAACGTCGGCCTCCAGGTCGAGCGCCAGCACCACGAGGTCGGCACCGCGGGCCAGGCCGAGATCAACTACAAGTTCAACACGCTGCTCGCCGCGGCCGACGACCTGATGCTCTTCAAGTACATCGTGAAGAACGTCGCCTGGCGCAACGGCAAGACCGCGACCTTCATGCCCAAGCCGATCTTCGGCGACAACGGCTCCGGCATGCACGTCCACCAGTCGCTGTGGCAGGGCGGCTCGCCGCTCTTCTACGACGAGCAGGGTTACGCGGGCCTCTCGGACACCGCCCGCTACTACATCGGCGGCATCCTGAAGCACGCCCCGTCGCTGCTGGCCTTCACCAACCCGACGGTGAACTCCTACCACCGCCTGGTCCCGGGCTTCGAGGCGCCGGTCAACCTGGTGTACTCGCAGCGCAACCGCTCGGCCGCGATGCGTATCCCGATCACGGGCTCCAACCCGAAGGCCAAGCGCGTCGAGTTCCGCGCCCCGGACCCGTCCTCGAACCCGTACCTCGCGTTCTCGGCGCTGCTCCTCGCGGGCCTCGACGGCGTCAAGAACAAGATCGAGCCGGCCGAGCCGATCGACAAGGACCTCTACGAGCTCGCGCCCGAGGAGCACGCGGGCGTCCCGCAGGTCCCGACCTCCCTCCCGGCGGTCCTCGACGCCCTCGAGGCGGACAACGAGTACCTGCAGGCGGGTGGCGTCTTCACGGCCGACCTGATCGAGACGTGGATCGACTACAAGCGGACCAACGAGATCGCGCCGATCCAGCTGCGTCCGCACCCGCACGAGTTCGAGCTGTACTTCGACATCTAAGAACGCAGCAGGTCAGAGCGGGTTTCCGCGCACCTGGACCGGTCACGGGCCGTCGGTCGTCGCCTTCCGTCAGCGGAAGGCGACGACCGACGGCCCTCTGCGCGCTGCGCCCGTACCGCGACGTCGTGGACGTCGCTGCGCTCCGGCCGGGCATCCGGGCACGGAGTCCGGCCGACGGGCCCGGCACGCCCCGCCCCCCGCCTCATTCGCCGGCCGGGCGCACGGGCGGCGCCCCCTTCGCAGAAGCAGCCGCCGCCCGCCGCTGTCACTCGAGAGCCCGATGCGCAGGAAGCCGGGCAACCGTACCGACGGGTGGGGACACGGCCCGGACGACGGCAGTGCGTCCTGCGATCACGAGGCGGCGGAGGCGGGCCGGCCACAGCCAGGGCCGGCCAGTGGACCGTCAAGGACGGAACCCGGGATCTCTTCCTGCTGACCGTCGACGCAGGGTTCGTCCCGCCCGTGGTCGGCCACCCGTTCCAGGTCGACGTCGTGGACGTCGCTGCGCTCCGGCCGGGCATCCGGGCACGGAGTCCGGCCGACGGGCCCGGCACGCCCCGCCCCCCGCCTCATTCGCCGGCCGGGCGCGGCGGCCCGGGGTGTGGACGGCCGCCGCCCCTGGGAGAGCGGCGGCCCTTCCGGTCTCAGTCCTGCGGCCTCTCGGTCGCCAGCAGCTCCCGCAGCTCGCCGATCGCCTCCCGGAGCCGGTCGGCGAAGGTCCACATCTGGTCCGCCACCGCGAGCGGCGTGCTCAGGTAGAGGTTGAAGCGCTCCGGCAGCAGCACGTAGGCGACGCCGATGCAACGGCTGCTGGTCGAGCCGAAGCCGAAGTACTGGATGTGGTGGGAGGGTGCCGAGCTGGTGCTCAGATAGTCGTCCCGCATGGTCAGCCAGCCCGGCGTCCGGTAGAGCGCGGGCTGTTCGGTCACCCCCAGTTCCGCCCCGCGCCGCCGCTGGATGAGCTCGAGCTCCCACAGATGCTGCTCGGGCGCCTGACCGGCCTGGCACTCCTTGGCACGGGCCACGTGCTTCGCGGCAGCGGCCCGGAACGCGGCCCTGCGGGTGTCCGCGTCCGCCGACGGGTCCTCCATCGCCGCCACGAACTGCTGCATCTCGGGCGTGACCACGCGCATCGCCTCGGTCCGCCCGTTCCGGTACTGCCGTGTGGCGATCGACTCGTACGTGGCGCCCAGCAGCCCCTTGGCACGCTGATGGGCGAGCTGGTAGGCGGCCTGGACGAACGCGTCCGGCGACATGCCCAGCTCCTTGGCCGTGTTGCTGCCGAAGTCCGCGAACGACATGGTGCTGGTCGCGGTGTTCTCCCCGTACGCGGCGAACTCCTCGGCGGCGGTGCGCACCTGGGAGCGCAGCGCGTCGTCCAGCTCGAACACGATCGGCTCCAGCGCCGGCAGCCCCTGGGAGCGTGCCCCGGAGCGAAGGGAGTGCTCCGCGGCAGGGGTGCTGAGCAGGGCGTCGGTGAAGCCGAGAATGGTGGTCCCGTCAAGCTCGCAGTGCTCCACATTGATGCCCGCACGGCCGTCGGCGAACACGATCAGGGTCAGCGCCTTGTCGAACCACCGGTTGCCGCGGTCGCCGTGGAGCAGCTCGTCGCAGGCGTCCTGGACACCCTCGGGCGCGAAGTCCTCCAGGCAGACGCAGAACAGCGCGGTCTCTACGTCGTCGAGCGCGCCGGCGTTGCCCGGGTGACAGGCGAGGAGGGATTCCCGGGCAGCGGCCCACTCCGCGCGGGCCATGGTGGTGAGATGGCCCACCGAGCTCTCCGCCGCGGACGGGTCCGTACCGGCCTTCATCACGGCGCACAGCCCGGCTTCGAGGTCGTCGAGGCTGTGCGGGACGCCGTCCGCGCCGAGCACGTCCATCCGGAACATCGCGCCCTTGAAGAACACCACGATGTGCCGGGCCGTCGACGGACCCGGCCATCCCTCGCTGTAGGGGGCTCGGACGGTGTCCTGACGCGCGCCGGGAATCCGGGTGGTGGAGAACAGGTAGGTGTTCTGCACCATCGACTGCGGCACTCCGCGCTGCACCACGGGCGGAATGAGTTCGTGATCGAGCTGCCGCTTGTAGTCGAGGGCTCCGGCGATGAGCCCGGCCGCCCGCTCCACCTGTGCCTGGCCGGAGTCCTGGAACAGGAAGAAGAAGTTGGCGTTGAGCGCGATCCGGTCCCTGCGGCCCAGATATCGGTACGGCCAGAAGGTGTCGAGCCAGCTGTGCACGCCCTCCGAGGCGTCGTACTCCTCCAGCGCCGCGTGAAGGACCCGTCCGGGGCCGTCGGGTCCGAGGAAGGCGGCGATCTCCGCCTCGGTCTCGGCCCGCTCGGCTCGGGTCAGCAGCGGTGCGCACCAGGCGAGAAACCTCTCGCAGCTCGCCTCCAGTGTGGGCAGCGGCACGCGTGGAAGGGCCTCTTCCAGCGAGAAGGTGGTGCTGTCTGGTGCACCCTGACTGTTGTTCAATTCCGCTCTCGATTCGGCTCGTTGGAATCCGGGGTGTCATAGGGCCGGGACAGGTGGAGCTGTGCGTAGAGCCAGCCTTCCGCTTCCAGGCCCCGCGGATCCACTCCGGCTGCCGCCATCGTGTCGAGGACACGGGCCTGCTCCTGCGGAGAGGCGAACCGCCGCTGTCTGAACAGCTCGTCGACACGGACGGTCCGGTAGCCCAGCGCGGCCAGGGCCTGCTCGACGGGATCGAAGGGGAACATCCGCAGCACGAAGTGCGCCATCCATGGCCTGCGGCCGCCCCGGGCCTGGACGACCCGGGTCAGGGTCCGCTCGGTGACGTAACCGAGGCAGCCCGTCGAGATCACCAGGTCCACGCCCGAGAGCTGGTCCCGCTGCCGGGCTGTGGGCTCGTGGTTCTCCAGGTCGGCGTGCACCGCGTCGTCGAGGAAGCCTGCCTCGAGCGCATAGGACAGGGCACTGGACGAGGCGTCCAGACCGATGAAACGGATGGGCTGGGCGGGCCGGCGGGACCGGGACAACTCCCGGTCCCGCGCCACCAGGTCGGCGCGGCTCATCCGTTCGTGTCCCGTGTCTCCTGTGCCTTCCGTGTCCGCGTAACGCGCGTACAGCTCGTCCAGGGTCGCGTCGTACTTCACCAGGGCGGCATTGATCCCGTACGAGCAGCCGATGTCGAGCACGGTCGGCTCGGCGACCTGCCGGGCCTCCCGGTATTCCTTGACGAGTTTCGCGAAGTAGGGCTTGGCCTGCTGCGGCACGCAGTAGCCGAGCGGTCGCAGCACGCTGAAATACGTGCGCGGATCGGGCTGGCTGTAGATGTCGTCGAGCGAGACTTTTCCGGTTGCGTCGAAACGCACAGGGCTTACTCCTCCGTGGATCGCATCGTGGGAAAACCGCCTACGCTGCACGCCCTCGGCGCCCGCTAGTCCAGCAGTCGGTCGCCCCGGACGGCCCGGCCCTCGGCTGCCAGGTGCTCGGGCCGTACCCGGCCGAAGAGCTGCCGGGTCCGTGCCACGCTCCCGATGACGCCGGGGTGCTCGCTGTAGGCGAAGATCGCGGACTGCCGGGCGGCCTCGCCCCGCACGGGGCTCACCCGGTGCAGCGAATAGCGGCCCTTGAACAGCTGCAGGTCGCCGGGCTGCAGCGGGAGCCGGTGGATCAGCCGCTCGCCGTGGCCCTCCAGGACGTCCCGGACGTCGTCGAAGTGCTCGTCGTGCGCGGTTCTGATGTTCGGGCAGTACTCGAAGTCGCCACCGAGCTGCGGCTGCCGGGTGAGCATGCTCACGGTGAACTCATTGGTGTCGAAGTGCCAGGGGTGCTCCATTCCGGGCGCGACGACGTTGAGCACCAACCCGGAGAGCGGATCGGCCAGCTCGTGCAGCTTCGGCAACCCGAAGCAGCGGGCGACGAAGCGCTGGAACCCTCCGTCGGTGTAGAGCCGGCTGATCAGGGAGTTGACGGGAATACGGTCGCGCGCGACGAAGGCGTTGCCCCGTTGGAAGGTCTTCCGGCCGGGGTGTTCCTCGGGCAGGTCCGTGTCCAGGGCGATGTTGTAGACGTTCACCGTCTCCACGTCGAAGTGCGCCCCGGGGGCAATGGCCGAGCACTCCTGCTGCAGGACATCGCGGAACGCGGGCCGGATGAAGTCGGCCAGCACGGTGCAGCCGACGGTCAGCAGCTCCTGCCGGGCGCGGGAGAGCACGGCCCGCCCCTCGGCGCTATCCGGTTCGGACAGGGGATAGCGGTCTGTGTCGACCACCTGGTCAAGCGTCATGGTTTCCAGAGCGCTCATTCGATCCTCTCCACGTGCGGGCAGATCGTTCCGACCGGACGGCCGCGCGGGCTGACCGTGACGCAGGCGGTCCCGAGCGGATCGCCTCGATCCGCCCGCCGTCCGGACGTCACCGTCGGCTGTCCAGCAACTCCACTGAGGAATAACACAGTTGAAGCTCCCACGGTGGTGCCCGCCCTGTCTGTGACCCGTCGCACTGCACCCTCGAGGGCTGTGTGACCGGGGCGGGCCGCCCGGCGCCTGGGTGATTCCGCCATCGGGCCGTGCCCAAGGAGCGGCCGCCCCGTGCCGCCGGCCCCGCCCTCGGGAGCTCCGCGTCCTCACCGGCTCCGGGAGCCGGCGCGGGGAGCGTGCAGTCGTCCCTGCCGCGCTCCGGCTCCCGGTGACGGCGCCGTGAGCCGTGGGAACAGGCGGGCGCAATCTAGACTCCGGATGCGGATCAATCACTCATACCGGGGCATGGGCCCCAGTCCGGAGGGGCTGCTCGATGACCGAAGTGCCGGTGACGGGTGCACTCGCCGCCGAGGCGTATGTGTACGGATATCCGCTGGTGTACGAGCTCACGATGGCCGGGGCCGGTGTCCGCAAGGGCGTCAGGGGGCTGCCACCGTCACCGTTCAACACCTTCGCGCACGCCAGGAAGCTCGCGGACCACCACGACAGTGTGGTGTCGGCCAACAACGACGTCGTGTCCTCGGTCGCACAGCTCGATCTCTCCGGCGGCCCCCTGGTGCTGCATGTGCCGGATACCGGCGGTGCGTACTACGCCCTGCAGTTCGTGGACGCATGGACCAACAACTTCGCCTACGTCGGCACCCGTGCGACCGGCACCGACGAGGGCCGGTGGCTGATCGCGCAGCCCGGCTGGGCGGGCCGTGTCCCCGAAGGTGTGCGCGGGGTCCTCGACGCACCGACGGCGGTCGTGTCGGTCATCGGACGGTGGGCCTGCGACGGGCCCGGGGACCTGCCCCGGGTCACGGCCCTGCAGGACGGGCTGACGCTCGAGCAGCTCGACGCAGCCGTGCATCCGACGGGGCTGCCGACCCCGGAGCCGGGCGTTCCCGAGGCATTGGGGTTCTTCGAGAAACTGCGGGTGTGGCTGGGCGACTTCCCGCCCTCGCCGGCGGACGCCGGGTACCAGGAGCGCTTCCAGCCGCTCGGTCTGATGGAGGAGGGACCGTCGCCCTATGTGAACCCCGAACCCGGGCTGGCGCAGGCACTCAGGGAGGGGTTCACCGAGGGCCGCGCGCTGATCGAGGAGGCCGCCCGGGAGCGGCGGGACGCCGGACCCGGGGAGTGGCTGCTCGACCCGCATGCGCTCGACTACAACCTGGACCACTTCGGGGTCGGCACGCTGGACTCGCCGCAGTGGAAGGTGGAGGACCGCGAGGAGTCGTATCTCGTACGGGCCGTGACGGCGCGCACCATGCTGTGGGGAGCCCACGGCTACGAATCCGTGTACGCATCGGTCGACACGGACTCCTGGGGTGAGCGGCTGCACGGCTCCAGGACGTACACCCTGCGCTTCGAACAGCCGCCGCCCGTCGGGTCCTTCTGGTCGATCACCATGTACGACGCGCCGGACCACTACCTGGTGGCCAACCCGCTGGGGCGGTATTCGATCGGCGACCGGACCCCCGGCCTCGTGTACGGAGACGACGGATCTCTGACGCTGTACATCCAGTGCGAGCAGCCGGCCGACCCGGACGAGGCCGCCAACTGGCTGCCCGCCCCGCCCGGTGACTTCCGGCCCGTGGCGCGTCTGTACCGCCCCGAGCCGGCCGTACTGGAGGGGAGTTACCGGCTGCCGCGGATCGAACCGCGGCAGCCGCACCGTGGGTGACGCCATCGGCCCGGGACGTCGTCGTCCCGGGCCGGGCCCGGCGCACGGGCGGCTGCCACGAAGTGGCGGCGTTGCCCGGTTCCGGGGCTACGGAGCCACGCAGCTAAGGAGCCACGGCGTCAGTCGGCGTAGTGGATCAGGGACCGGACCATGCTGCAGGTGGTGTTGGACGGCGGATGGATGCCAATGCGTTCGGCGGTCGTGCGTATCCGCCGGTTGCTGGCGTTCGCGGGGTGGTAGACGCCCGTGTCGAGCAGGGCGATGGCGAGGCGCATGGCCTTGAGCCGGCGGTTGTGCGACTCGTACCACTCACGCGGGAGCCCGGCGGGAAGGGGCTTCTTCTTCAGTTTCGCCGGCGACTTCGCCGACGCCGGGACGGACCTCGGGCTCTGCTTCGACCTCTGCTTCTGCTGCGGCACCGTCGTGATTGCGGCAACGGCCATCGGCGACCTCCTGGCGCGGTGGTTGGACCCTCACGAACTAGTTCGATTTTACCGCCGACCACTGACAATCGCTGCTGGCCAGAGGGCATTTGAGGGGCACGTGGGAGTACTGTGGCGGGATGGAGATCTGGATCAATCCCGCGTGCTCGAAGTGCCGCAGCGCACTGCATCTGCTGGACGAGGAGGGGGCCTCGTACACGGTGCGCCGGTACCTGGAGGACGTGCCTTCCCGGGACGAGATCGGCGAGGTGCTCGGTCGGCTGGGGCTCGAGCCCTGGGACATCACACGGACCCAGGAGGCCGCGGCGAAGGAGCTCGGCCTGAAGGACTGGCCGCGCGACGAGTCCTCCCGGGACCGGTGGATCGCGGCCCTCGTCGAGCACCCGAAGCTGATCCAGCGTCCGATCATCACCGCCGATGACGGCACGGCCGTCGTGGGCCGCACCGAGGAAGCTGTCCGGGACGCGCTCGGGCGCTGAGCCGCTCCCGGCACCGCCCCGTCAGTCGCCGAGGTGCCCGGCGGCGATTCGCCGTCCATCGCTTCCGGCACGGCAGGCGGACGGGTGCGGTGCGTGGCGCCCGGCAGGACCTCCGTCGCAGGAAGGGGAACAGGACCTCCGTCGCAGGACCGGGAGGAAGGGCGCGCGCCGTTCCCTCCTGTGCGCCCGAGGCGTTCACCCCTGGAGCCCCGAGTCGCTTCCGCCGGGCGGCCGTAAAAGAGCAGGTAGGCCCCCACCTGCAAAAACTTAAGTCTCAGTTAAGGAAATGATCCTCCGGCGGTTGAGTGGACCCACGGGGCCTACTCGTACGTAACGGCACACGGAACCGATCCGGCCGCCGTTCACGGCCGGGGACAGGAGCACCCACGTGTCGCGCAAGAAGACCCTCACCGGTAAGAAGAAGATCGCCCTGCTCGCCGGCGCCGCGGCGCTGGTCGGCGGCACTGCGATTGTCATGACCGGGACAAGTCAGGCCTCTGTGGCCTGCGACGGTCTCGCTCAGGCTGTTCGCAACAACGAGAACTTCATCGCCGGTCAACGGGCCAACCCCGACGCCCAGTCGACAGCCCGGATCGCCAACCGCGAAGCGGTGATCAAGCAGATCAAGGTCCAGCAGAAGGCGGCAGGCTGTGCGGAGGGTGCGGGAGACGGCGGCGACCAGGCAGCGGCTCCGGCCCAGCCCCCGGCCGAGCAGCCGCCCGCCGGCAATGCCGGAGGCGGCGGGGACCAGGGCGGAGCCGCCGGCGAGGTCGTCTGCGCCGGATCGACCGTGACCCTCTCCGGCGAAGGCGGCGCCCCCGCCGCCTCCAGCGGCCAGTTCCCCATCGGCACCAAGCTCAAGGTCACCAACCTCGACAACAACAAGTCCACCACCGTCGAGGTCACCTCCCCCTCCGGCAGCTGCGCCCTGCTGAACAACGCCGCCTTCGAGCAGGTACGCGAACCCGGCAAGAACCTGATCCGCAACGCCCGCATCGAGCGCGTCGGCGGCCAGCCTCCGGCCGGCGAGGCGCCCCCGGCCGAGCAGCCGCCCGCCGACAATGCCGGTGACGCCGGAAACGGCGGGGACCAGGGCGGAGCCGCCGGCGAGGTCGTCTGCCCCGGATCGACCGTGACCCTCTCCGGCGAAGGCGGCGCCCCCGCCGCCTCCAGCGGCCAGTTCCCCATCGGCACCAAGCTCAAGGTCACCAACCTCGACAACAACAAGTCCACCACCGTCGAGGTCACCTCCCCCTCCGGCAGCTGCGCCCTGCTGAACAACGCCGCCTTCGAGCAGGTACGCGAACCCGGCAAGAACCTGATCCGCAAGGCGCGCATCGAGCGCGTCGGCTGATCCCCTCGGGCGATCGTGCGCTGAGCGGGCGAAGCGCCGAGTGAACGGAGGGGCGGCTGCCACAGCCGCCCCTCCGCCATGGGCCGGCGCGCCGCCACCGGTCAGTGCCCGGCCAGGGTCTCCGCCTCCGCAAGGATCTCCGTGAGCCGCAGTCCGAACCGCACGTCGCACGCGTGCGCTTCACCGGTGCGCGCCGCCTCCAGCAGCGCATCGACCGCCGAACGGAACGAGCCGGCCGCATCGCTCCACGACGGCATGGCCACAGGCCCCCGCTCCCCGAAGAGCTCGACGCTCGCTCCCGACGCCTCCGGCGGCGCGCCCAGGCCCAGCGTCACGGTGGTCGACGCGCCGGTCGTGTGCCGCAGCGCGAGATGAACGGTGCCGGCCCGGCCGCGCAGCGCCGTCATCCCCGTGACGTCCCCGAGCACGGGCAGCAGCACGGACAGCACATGCGGGCCCAGGTCCCACAGTCCGCCCTTCTCGCGCCGCCATGGCGAGTTCGCGTACGGGCTGCGCGTCGGACCGTCCGCATGGAGCGAGCTGAGCCACTGGGCCCGGGCCGTGAACCAGCCTCCCGCCGCAGCCTGTTCGGCGATCCAGGGCCCCGTCTCCCCTGCGAAGCGCAGCGTGCAGAAGACCACGGACGCGACACCTGTGTCCTGCGCCGCCGTCACGACCTCACGCGCCCCGGCCACCGTCGTGGCCACCGGCTTGTCCAGCACCAGATGCCTCCCTGCCGCTGCCGCACGAGCCGCCAGCGGCGCCTGGACATCGGGGGGCAGGGCGAAAGCGAGGGCGTCACTCGCCTCGATGAGGGCGTCCACGTCCTCGTACGCCGTGACGCCGTGAGCGGCCGCCAGGGCCGAGGCCGCCTCGGCGCGCCGGCCCCACACCCCGCTGAAGACCGCGTCCGGATGGGCGGCGAGCGCCGGGGCCTGCGTGCGCTCCGCCCAGGGGCCGGTGCCGAGAAGTCCGATGCGCAGCTTCGTGGGCTTCGTCATGCCGCCCAGTGTGCACCCGGTGAAATCGGGTGGCACAACGGAGGGTGACGGGTGCTAGGTTGCACAGGCCGGCCGCGGGACTCCGGCGTGACTTCCGAGACCTGCTTCTGACGCAATGATTTCGCCGCTCACGCCCCCATTCCCCGGCCGGCCTTCGGTTGCCTACGGGGATGCACGGGGGTGCGCCATGGCGGACACGCACGCCGATCTCATCGCGGCCGAGGACGTGCTGCTCTTCGTGAACGCCGCGATCACGGCGACCGAGCAGCGTGAGTTCCGGTCCACGGCTCATGAGCAGCAGCTCTCGCTGGGCTTTCTGCACGAGTACGTGCGGGTCAACTACCGGCCGGTGTACGCGGCGGCGCTCGCGCTGGACATCAACCACCACAATGCCGCTCGGATCATCGAGTGGCTGCTGCGCACGACGGCGGAGGCGGACGTACCGGAGAAGGCCGTGGAGGGCCGGCTGATCGCGGCCCGGCTCGCCGTGCTGCCGCCGCAACGGGTGTACCGGCTGTTCGGGACGCTGCGGAACGCCGGTGTCGGCAACCGCCGCACCCGGGCCGTCATGCGTGACTGGCTGGCGGCCCGCCCCGACCTGGCACATGACGCGGTGAAGTACCGCGCAGGGGTGAAGACCGCCGTTCGCCACGCTCATTTCTCCTTCGAGCAGGACGAGTTGGGCGACTTCCTCTTCGCGCCCGGCCGCCGGCCGAAGTACGGGCACCCGTATCTGGACGCCCATCGCCGCGCCCACTACGAGCAGTCCGCGGTGTACGAGCTGCCGTTCACCGTCGCCGAGGGCTTCGCCGCCCGGCACGGCATCCCGCGCGGGGTGTTCCTGGAGCGGATCGCGCCCCGGATGACACGTCTGGAGCGGTTGCGCACCGAGCGGAGCGGCCCGGGCAGCGATCTCACCACCATGCCGCTGACCCGCCTCGCCCTGTACGTCCTGTCGCTGGGCTTCGAGGAGCGTGCGGCGCGGCGCCCGGAGCTGACCGGAGCGCTCCGGGCCGCGGCGCGGCGGGCGGCAGGTCCTTACGCCGGGACATGGGGGCGGGTCGCGGCCGTGCTCGACGACAGCTATTCCGCCTCCGGCTCGGGTGTGAAGCGCCGGCGCCCGCTGGCGGTGGCCCTCGGCGCGCACTTTCTGCTGGAGGCGCTCTCGGGGACGTACACCGCCCTGTGGACGTCGGGCGGGGGCGATCCGCTGCTGGTGCGCCCGTGGGGGCCGACTCCGCTGGGTACACGCATCATCGACGCCCTGGAGACCTCCCCCGAGCGTCTGGTGATCGTGTCGGACGGCTGGGACAACGCACCGCCGGGGCTGGCGGGAGAGGTGCTGCGGGTGTGGCGCACACGGATCGATCCGGACCGGCGGACCGGGGTGGTGCATCTCAACCCCGTATACGACGCGGACGCCTTCGACGTACGGCGGCTGGCACCGAGCGTACCGACCGCCGGGATCCGTGACGCGGAGGATCTGCCCGCACTGGTGGAGATCGCGCAGTTCGCCGAGGGGCGTACGGGCCTCGCCGAGCTGCGGGCGTACCTGGACCGCCGTGTCGCCCGCTTCCTGGAGGACGCCTCCCGCAACGGCGCCTTCCCCGCGGACCCGTGTCCCGAGGGACCGTCGGAGCGGACGGCGTCCCACGGGAGCCCGCTCCAGGAGGCCCCGCGATGACGAGGATCGATCTCGCTGGGCTGACGGCCCGCCCGGCCCAGGTGTGGGGCGGCATCCGGCTGGTCCCGCTGGTGCGCGATGAGCCGGTGGAGGGGCTGCGGCTGCGCGCGGAGATGTACGGCGGCCTCGGAGTCGTGGACGTCGTCCCGCGGACGCAGTACATCTCCTACGTCCCTCACGGGTTCGTCGCGGACTGGTCCGGTGACGGCTCGCAGACGGCTGCGTACGGGACCCGGCTGGGCGACGATGCCCCGGACCGGATCCCCGTGCGCCGTCACCACCGCATGGCCAAGCGCCGTCACGGGGAGAACCGGCTGCGCTTCCTGCCCCTGCACCTCGCCCTGGAGGGCTATCTGGCGCTGCATTTCGGCGGCCCGTCGGTCGTCTGGGACGAGTGGTCCCGG
Source organism: Streptomyces sp. NPDC043861 (assembly GCF_056435905.1). Lineage (NCBI taxonomy): Bacteria > Bacillati > Actinomycetota > Actinomycetes > Kitasatosporales > Streptomycetaceae > Streptomyces > Streptomyces sp. NPDC043861. Next base: position 485,519 of record NZ_JBWKDP010000005.1, read on the forward strand.
CAGGCGGTGCGGCAGGGGCTGTCGCCGCGCGCCGAGGACGCCTACACGGGCCGTCAGGTCCGCGGACTGGCGGAGGCCCTGCGTGTCTTCGAGATCCATCCGGGGCAGTGCGGGGTCATGGTGTACACGGCGGACGCGCTCGCCGCGGCGTTCGTGGTGCCGCACCCGGACGACTACCGCGCGCTGCACCCCTCCCTGCTGGAGGACCTCTACGGCGAGCTCGTCCATCAATACGCCTACTACGGCGGCCCCGTGCCGGAATTCACCGCCCGGATCGGGGACGGCCGTCGTACGGAGACGCTCGCGGATCTGCGGGCCGCGGCCCATGACCTGGAGCGTGCCTGGGAGGAGGCGCACACGGAGCTGTTCGCCCGGGATCTGCTGGAGACCCCGTACGCCTTCGAGCGGGTCCACCGCATGGGGCCGTTCACCCTGCACCGCTTCCTGCCGCCGTTCCACCGGGCTCAGAGCGAGCAGCACATCGGTGAACTGATCACTGCCCACAAGGGGCGCACGGCCTATCTGAAGACTTTCCGGCTCTCCGAGAACCAGATCCGGCGGGGTCATCTGCTGCGTGTGCTGGCTGCCCACGACTGGCATCCGGGACGCACCGCCGAGGCGCTGGGCAGCAGCTTCTCCGAGCTCGTACGACGGATCCGGAATGCTGGATTCGGCTCGCTGCTCCATGCTCACGCGGTCGCACAGGGCTCACGGCAGACGAAGGAAACCTGAGTAACACGGGGTTCACAATCGAGCAACCGACGGGAAATCCCGTGTTGCGAAGCTGCGCCTCATACCCCGCTGCACCCGCAAAGGATGAGGCCCCGTGACCTTCAAGGCTGAGTACATCTGGATCGACGGCACAGAGCCGACCGCGAAGCTTCGCTCGAAGACGAAGATACTGACGGGTACCGCCGCAGGCGTCGACGACCTCCCGATCTGGGGCTTCGACGGGTCCAGCACCAACCAGGCCGAGGGCCACGCCTCCGACTGCGTGCTGAAGCCGGTCTTCTCCTGCCCGGACCCGATCCGCGGCGGCAACGACGTACTGGTCCTGTGCGAGGTCCTGAACACGGACATGACCCCGCACCCGTCCAACACCCGGGCGCAGCTGGTCGAGGTCGCGGAGAGGTTCGCCGCCCAGGAGCCGATCTTCGGCATCGAGCAGGAGTACACCTTCTTCGACGGCGACCGCCCGCTGGGCTTCCCGGTCGGCGGCTTCCCGGCCCCCCAGGGCGGCTACTACTGCGGTGTCGGCGTCGACGAGATCCACGGCCGTGACGTCGTCGAGGCGCACCTGGAGAACTGTCTGAAGGCCGGTCTGGGCCTCTCGGGCATCAACGCCGAGGTCATGCCGGGGCAGTGGGAGTTCCAGGTCGGTCCGCTCTCGCCGCTCGAGGTCTCCGACCAGCTGTGGGTGGCCCGCTGGCTGCTCTACCGCACCGCGGAGGACTTCGACGTCGCCGCGACGCTCGACCCGAAGCCGGTGAAGGGCGACTGGAACGGGGCGGGTGCGCACACCAACTTCTCGACGAAGGCGATGCGCGAGTCCGAGGGGTACGCCGCGATCATCACCGCCTGCGAGTCGCTCGGCGAGGGCTCCAAGCCGATGGACCACGTCAAGAACTACGGCGCGGGCATCGACGACCGGCTGACCGGCCTGCACGAGACCGCCCCGTGGAACGAGTACAGCTACGGGGTCTCCGACCGCGGCGCGTCGGTCCGTATCCCGTGGCAGGTCGAGAAGGACGGCAAGGGCTACATCGAGGACCGCCGCCCGAACGCCAACGTCGACCCGTACGTGGTGACCCGCCTGCTGGTGGACACCTGCTGCGCCGCACTCGAGAAGGCCGGCCAGGTCTGATCGGTCCCACCCGCTCTTGAGGGGGCGCCCGCCGGAACCGGCGGGCGCCCCCTGCGTTGTCGGTGAGCACTGGCACAGTGACGCACACGCCTGCGATCGACGTGAACACCCGGCCGGGCCGTCACGGAGACGCAGCCGGCCCGGCGGAAGCTGCTGGGGGGTGGAGTTCGCACCGGTGAGCGGCGGGGCGGTCCGGGGCCGTCACGATCCGGCCAAGTACGGTCCGACCTGTGAGAGGGGTCTGCTGCCGCTTCCCTTCGTCTGCTTGAATGGGGGAATGGCCAGACTTCAGGACATCGCGACAGGTCGCAGCGACCTCGAGCCGTTCTGGCCTTCCCGTCAGCACCATGACTTCGACCGGGTGTGTTGCCGCGCGAGGAACGCGTCGGCCCTCTAAAGCCCCCGTCCCTTTCCGGGGTTCAGGCCTTCGGCCGACGCGCACGACGTACGTCTCGTCACCAACGACTCGACGACCTCTCCGCGCGAAAGAGCTGACCTCCCATGGCGAACACCCGTTCCTTCTCCGCTGCGACGGCTGCGAACACCGCGACCGCGCCCTCCGGCACCACCACCGCATCCACGGCGACCGCCGGCCCGACCCGGCATCGGCTGCGAGCCGTCGACCCCGACGAGGTCGTGCATGTCGCGGACTTCCTTCCGCCGGGCGCCACTTGGCTGCCCGCGCCCCAGCACACCCTGCCCACCCTGCCCGGCCGCCCGCCGATGGTCGGGTATCTGGTCCTCGTACCGGCCGACCAGCAGCCGCCCTTCACGGGACCGTCCCTCCTCGGCGTGCCCCCCAAGGCCCTCGAGGAGGAGAGTCCCCGGGCGGACGGCACGGGGCCGGTTCGGATCGACTCCTCCCGGCGGACCGCGCTCGTCGACGGCCGTGAGCTCGATCTCACCTACCTGGAGTTCGAGCTGCTCACCCATCTGGTGTCGCATCCGCACCGGGTGCACACCCGCGACCAGTTGGTGACGACCGTGTGGGGCTACGGGCATGTGGGCGACGGCCGCACCGTGGACGTGCATGTGGCGCGGCTGCGCCGCAAGCTGGGCGCCGAGCACCGCCACACGATCCAGACCGTGCGGCGGGTCGGCTACAAGTACGCCCCGTGACATGACCGCCCTGCCCGGGACCGCCGTTGCCCGGCGGTCCCGGGATTCCTGCCGGTGCGATGACCAGGGTCTTTCGTTTGGATCGGGCTGGATCGGTGAGCGGGGTCCGGTGCGTGCGTACCGGGGCACGCGAGCCCGGCCAGTGCTGTGACCGGATCGGTTTGCCGGGATCCGAACGAGAGGCCCTATGCCTCCCGGGACCGCGCCCTGGTCCTCGCCACGAAGCCCAGCGCGATGTCGGCCACCAGGAACACCAGCAGGCTGATGCCCAGCAGGGGGATGAACCAGCCCACCACGGTGGTCACCGCGGCCAGCGGCAGCAGCGCCGTCACCGGCGCCTTCCGCCACGCGCCCCGGGGCATCGGCCGGCCCGCGCTCAGCTTCCGTTCCTTCGTCGGCCTGCGCAGCCACCACATGCGGTAGCCCCAGACGATGAGGAGGACGAGAGCGACGGCGAGGGCCGCGAGGGCGAGCTGGTTGGCGAGGCCGAAGGTGTATCCCATGTGGACGTCGATGCCGAAGCGGGTCAGCTTGGCGAGCAGCGGGTAGTCCGCGAAGCGCAGCGTGTCCATGACCTGTCCGTCGGCCGGGTCGACGGCGACGGAGTCGAGGTGCACCGGGAACTCCCGGTCGCGCTCCTTGACGACGTATCCCTGGCCCTCGGCGGGCATGGTGATCTGGATCTGGTCGTCGACTCCCTCGGCGCGGGCGGCCTCGACCACCTTGTCGAGACCGACGTCCGGGCCGGCAGCGGGCCCGGGCTTGTCGTGGCCGGCGCCATGCCCCTCGTGGCCACCTCCCTCGCCGGTGCCGTCGAGGGAGGCGGAGACGTTCGGGGTGGCTCCGCCGAGCTGGGTCTGGATCTTGTCGATGTTGGCACCCGCGTACGTCGACCAGGTCAGGCCGGTGGCGGAGAGCACAACGAGACCGATGACGGCCCAGAGACCGATGGAACCGTGCCAGGACAGGGTCCTGCGGCGGCCGGTGGCGGCGCGGTCGGGCACGAACAGCGCCTTGCGCGCCGCCCGCTTGCGCCCGATCCACAGGAGCAGGCCGCCGAGGGCGACGACCCACATCCAGCTCGCGGCCATCTCGCTGTAGAGCCGGCCGGTCTCACCGAGCTGGAGGTTCGAGTGGAGTCCCGACAGCCAGGTGCGTATCGGCAGCGCGTCGCCCGAGGTCTCCAGTTCGCCGCGCACCTTGCCTGTGTAGGGGTCGACGAAGACCGTGAGGTTCTTCTCCTCGGCGACCCGGGGGCTCTGCATCAGGACCCGGGTGGTCGCGCCGTCCTCGTACGAGGGCCACACGGCGGTCACCGTGCCCTGCGGATGGGCCTCGCGGGCGGCGGCGACCTGGGTGTCGAGCGGGATGGTGCGCTCGCCGACGTCGGTGGTCAGTTCATGACTGTAAAGGATCTTCTCGGCCGGCAGGGAGAGCGCGTACAGCAGTCCGCTGGCGGCGGCGAGGAGAAGGAGCGGGGCGACGAGAACGCCCGCGTAGAAGTGGATGCGCAGCACGAGCGGGCGCAGCGCGCTCCACAGGGAGGTGGGGGTGGCAGTGGTGTCGGTTCTCGAACCGGTCGTCGGCTCTTCCGGCTTGACGGAGTCGTCAATGGCCATGGCTGTCCTAGGAGTCTGTGCACGTTGACATGGGGAGGGCGGTCCCCGGGTCAGACGTTCGCTCCGGGGGCCGTGGCATGGGGGACGGAAAGCGCGGGAGGCCCTCGCCGCGAGAGCGCATGGGCGGGGACGACGGCGTGGAGGCGCCGGGTGCGCGGACGCGGGCGTACCGGGTGCGGGAGTTCCGGCACTCGTACGGCCGTGAGCAGAAGGCGCAGTGGTGCGAAAGCGAGGGTGCCCACCGTGCGGGCGAGCCGGAAGAAGGCTGCCTCGCCGTGCGCCAGCCAGAGCGCGCACACGGCAGCGCCGATGACATGCACAGCGAGCATGCTGGTGGAAGGGGCAGGACCAGTGGTGACACTCGCCATGGCTTCGGCCGCCATGGGGTCCCCGTCGATGGTGCCGGCGCCCATGTTGTGAGCCTCGAGGCCGTGTGACTGAGTGGTGCGTTCATCGGAGCCCGAGAACAGCAGATGCAGCCCACCCTGCACGGCCACAAGTGCCGTGCCGATACAGGCTGCGCCCCTGCGCCTCGTCCCTGCGAGCCAGGCGGCGATCCCGCTCACGCCGAACGCGCCGACGAGAACCAGGGCCGGGAGGTCATGCCCGGACATGGACGAATGCCCCATGGCAGCCAACGCCGTGCATACCGCCGCGAATAGTGCGGCTCGCAGGGCGCGTATCGGCGACCGGGTATCCGTCATGTCCGGGACATCGTGCCATCCCGTCCGCCCGGAACGGCAGACGGGTGCACCCGCCGGATTCTTCCGGGAGCGGAAAAGCTGTCGTCAGGACCGTCGGAACGGCAGAGTCCTGATCATGAAACTTCTGGTATTGGGCGGGACGGAGTTCGTGGGACGGGCGGTCGTGGACACGGCGCTCGCACGCGACTGGCAGGTGACGGTTTTCCACCGTGGGCAGCACAAGGCGCCGGAGGGTGTGTCCGTGCTGCACGGCGACCGGGAGGCCCCGGACGGGCTCAAGGCACTCGCCGATGCGGACGACGAGTGGGACCTGGTGGTCGACACATGGTCGTTCGCACCCTCCGCCGTGCAGAAGGCGGCGCGGCTGCTCGCGGACCGTGCGGCGCGCTATGCGTATGTGTCCAGCCGCTCGGTCTACGCATGGCCACCTGCCGCAGGGCTCGACGAGACCGGTGCCGTGGTGGAGGGCGCGTCGGCCGATGCCGGCCCCACCGACTACGCCCACGACAAGCTGGGCGGTGAACTCGCCGCGGTCGAGGCCTTCGGCGAGGGCCGTTCGCTGCTGGCGCGGGCAGGCCTGATCCTCGGCCCCTGGGAGAACGTGGGCCGACTGCCCTGGTGGCTGAACCGGGTGGCACGGGGCGGTCCGGTGCCGGCGCCGGGGCCCCACGATCTGCCGCTGCAGTACATCGACGCGCGCGACCTGGCCGAGTGGATGCTCCATGCGTCGCAGCAGGGACTGTCCGGCGCGTACAACCTGGTCAGCCCGTCCGGACACACCACCATGGGCGAGCTGCTGGAGACATGCGTCCGGGTGACCGGGGCGGACGCGGAGCTGCGCTGGCTGGACGAGGCGACGATCGCCGCGGCCGGGGTCGAACCCTGGACGGACCTGCCGATCTGGGTCCCGCGCAGCGAGGGGTACGACGCGATGCACTGTGCGGATGTGTCGAAGGCCCTGGCCGCGGGGCTGCGTTGCCGCCCTGTCGAGGAGACGGTCGCGGACACTTGGGCGTGGCTGCAGTCCCTCGACGGCCCTCCTCCGCTGCGCACGGTCCGGAGCCACGCGGGTCTCTCCGCCGAGCAGGAGAAGGCTTTGATTCCCGGTTCCTGACCGCGATTCGCTGTACCTGCCCGACGGCGGTTCGCAGTACCTGACGGCGGTTCGCACGCCGGTGGGACAGCCGACCGTCTGCGGGGCGACGGCCTGGTCCCGGCCGTCGCCCCGCAGACTGCGGTGCCGCGGACGAGCCGGATCCGGATCCGGACGTGTGGGGACTCGAGCGATCTCATTCGTTGCGCCCGTTTTGCGAATGGAGATTGCTACGAAAACCAACTCCGTTTGAACGGTATGGGTTTGAGGTGCGTATGGAACGTCGCGTTACTCCCCCCCGGGATTGGAGTTCCATGGGACGCACATCACGCAAACGCTCAACGCTGGCAAACCGAGCGATCGCTGCCTCGGCTGCCCTCATTCTGGGCGGGGGTGGGCTGGTAGCGGTCAATTACTACGCATCCGCAGGAGAAGGCTGGACCAGTCAGACTCCGGCCCAGACGAAGAATTCGTGGCAGACGGTCTCGACCATCAACTGCCCGGATGTCGGCAATGAAATCCCCGAAGTCCCCCAAGGGGTACGCGGATCGGTGGACCGCCAACTGGCCACTCTGGACACCCAGATCACCACGGCCTACAAGCGGTTCGCCGACAACAGGGAGCGGGTCCAGAGCAGCCGCAGCTACGGCGAGCAGCAGATCCTCACTCCGCTGAAGAACGAGCGGCTGGTGATCATCCAGCGGATCATCGCGCTCCTCCAGCAACAGCAGGCCGCCAAGCCGCAGGGCCTCGAGCAAATGGCCTCGTGCACGCTGCAGGGCGATGAGAACGGCGGCAACCAGGGGCAGGACGGCGGCCAGAACCAGGACGGCGGTCAGAACCAGGGCGACAACCAGGGCCAGGACGGCGGCCAGAACCAGGACGGCGGCCAGGACCAGGGCGACAACCAGGGCCAGGACGGCGGCCAGGACCAGGGCGGCGAGCAGAACCAGGGCGGCCAGGCGGGCAATGGCCCCGAGGCTTCCGACTTCGTCGACATCCAGTCCGTGCAGCCGAACGTCCAGAACCCCCGCAAGCTGCGGAACGCCTCCCGGGGCACGTTCACCACGGACTGCGGAACGAACCAGAACGGCAAGTTCAACCCGGACAACGTGATCGTCGCGCCCGGTGTGAGCAATGGCGCACACCATATGCACGACTACGTCGGCAACCAGGCCAATGACGCCTTCGCCAGCGACGACGACCTCGCCAACGGCGCCACCACATGCCGCAACCAGGGCGACAGGTCGACCTACTACTGGCCCGTGCTGCGCGTGCAGAACGGACAGGACGAGAACGACGCCCAGGCCGACGGCGGCGGCAAGGACAAGAACGTCGGCGAGATCCAGACTCCGGCCCAGGTCACGCTGAACTTCGTCGGAAGCCCGGTCGGCAAGGTCACCGCGATGCCCCGCCTGCTGCGGATCATCACCGGCGACGCCAAGGCGTTCGTCAACGGCAATGCGAACGCCAATGCCTCCTGGAGCTGCACCGGGTTCGAGAACCGGCAGCTGAAGGACAAGTACCCGATCTGCCCCGAGGGCAGCAATGTGGTGCGTACGTTCAAGTTCCAGAGCTGCTGGGACGGTCAGAACACCGACAGTGCGAACCACCGCACGCACGTCGCGTTCGCCGACCAGAACGGGCGCTGCCAGAACGGCTTCAGGGCCATCCCGCAGCTGGTGCAGCGCATCGTGTACGACGTCCCGCCGCCGGTCTTCGACGGGGCCAACCCCAGCGTGTTCGCGGTCGACTCCTTCCCGGAGCAGCTGCACAAGCCGGTCACCGACCACGGCGACTTCATCAACGTCTTCGACCAGGGCCTGATGAACAAGGTGGTGAAGTGCATCAACGACGGCCGTAGGTGCCGTTGACCCGATCCGTCGAAAGGGCCCGCCGGAAAGTCCGGCGGGCCCTTTCGCCTGCCGGCGGCGGGCATCGTGTCAGTGCTGACGGCACGCGCGGGCGCTCCACCGCCGTTCCCGGTCGTCATGGGCAGGTGGTCCGGTTCCCGTACGGGCACCGGACCACCTGCGCGAATCCGGCCGGCCGAGGACGGCCGGAGTCACCGGAGCGCGGACCGACCGGACCAGGTCCTAGCCGGAGTGCCCTGAATGCCCCGAGTGCCCGGAGTGGTCCTTCGAGCCGCCGTCGTGGCCACCGCTGCCACCGCTGCCGCTGCCACCGCCGCTGCCCGAGTGCCCGTCGTGCGCGGCACCGGTCTCCACGGAGCCTCCGAGGCGGCCGCGCAGCGCCGTGACCACCTTCTCCTCGCCGCTCGCGACCCACTTCCTGCCCACGAGATAGACGCCGCCGTAGTCATTGGCCTCGTTGATCCACTCGCGCTGGCCGCGGTCGGTGGCGAAGGTGGTCAGCACATACCTGCCGTCCTCCGTCTTGCAGTTGGCCTGCCGCAGTTCCTTCGCATCCGTGGAGACGTTCGGCTTGCACGCGGCCTTGGCCGCCAGCTGCTCCAGAGTCCCCGTCGCCGTCTTCGGCACTTCGGACTTCTCGTCGTCCCCGCCGCAGCCGGTGAGGGCCGTGACGGCCGTCAGGGCGAGCGCGGCCAGGGCTATCGGGGTGCTTCGCCGTCGTTCCGTACGCATCCGGCCATCCTGCCCGCTCGGCACCCCGATGTCATGGGGAAGGCCGGGTAACGTGCGGCACGACGCACGGGCGGCGGCGTAGCAGATCCGTCGCCGTGTGCAGGTTTGGTGCCCCCTGCGTACCGCGTCGCGGCGTCGCCACGGGGGCGACAGCGACCGCATTGGCCGGTGACTACAGGACGATTCCCTCGTTCTGCCGCACGTGGCACCCAGGAACTCGCCCCCGCCGTCCCCGCATCCGTCGATATCGAGGAGGCCGAAGCAGCGCTCGTCGAGCACTATCCGCGCCTGGCTCGGATCGCGTATCTCGTGCTGCCCCCGTCCCTCGGCCGCAACCGCCGGGTGCTGACCGCGCACTCCGTGGTCCAGCGCTCACTGCCGCGCGGCAGGGCGGGGGCCGCGGGCAACGGGCAGTTCACTTCGCTCACCGCCTCCGGAGGGGTGCAGGGCAGCGCCCGGGGCAACCTGCTCGCCGTACGGGCTGCCCGCGGTGCAGAGGCAGAGCTGAGCGGCCGCCTCGACGACGGCACCCGCGCCGGTGCGCTGCGCTGAGCCGGGGAGCACGAGTCCTGGGCTCCGCACGATGTGCTGCACGGCTCTGTTCCGGCGGGCTGCCCCCTCAGTACATTGACGCCATGTCTAATACGCAGCCGGCACCGGCCGCGGTGGCGTCGGAGCACACCCCGCTGAAGGCCCGCAAGGTCTCCTTCGCCTGGGAGGAGACCCCTCTCCACTGGGTTCCCGGGGACCCGTTCACCACCCACACCATCAATGTGCTCCATCTGCTGCTCCCGGCGGGCGAGCGATGGTTCGTCCATGTGTACAAGCAGGTACTGCCGCACATCCACGACGACCGGCTGCGCGAGGACGTCATCGGTTTCATCGGTCAGGAGGCCGTGCACTCGCAGGCCCACGACGACGTGCTGCCGCACCTCAAGGCGCTCGGGCTCGACCCGACGCCGTACACCGCCCAGGTCGACTGGCTCTTCGAGAAACTGCTGGGGGACCGGACACTGCCGCCCGGCAGGGCCCGTGAGTGGTGGCTCAAGGAGCGCGTCGCGCTGATCGCGGCGATCGAGCACTACACGGCGTTCCTCGGCGACTGGGTGCTCAACGCCGGGGAACTGGACCGCTGTGGCGCCGACGCGACGATGCTGGACCTGCTGCGGTGGCACGGGGCAGAGGAGGTCGAGCACCGCTCGGTCGCCTTCGATCTCTTCATGCACGTCGACGGCAGCTACCGGCGCCGGGTGCGCACCTGGGCGACGGCCTTCTCGACGCTTGTCTTCCTCTGGCAGCGCGGCACCCGCTTCTTCATGGAGCACGACCCCTCCCTGACCGATGGCAGGGCGACCTTCGCCGACTTCCACCGGGCCGGGAACCGGGGCGTGCTGCCGTCCACACCAGCCATGCTGCGCTCGATCCCGCGCTATCTGAGCCGCACGTACCACCCGTCCCAGGAGGGCAGTACGTCCCAGGCCCTGGCGTACCTGGCCAACTCCCCCGGTGCGAACGGGGGTCGCTGAGATGTCCCGTCTCCGTGCGGCCGTCGTCGTTGCCGCGGCCGCGCTGCTTGCCAGGCGGGCCGTGCGCCGTCGCATCACGGTCTCCCCGCTGTGGCCGATGCCGGCGCTGGCGGAGCCGGTCTCGGGGCAGGGCCGCGCGCGCCGCCGGGCACCGTCGCACCGTGTCCTGGTCACCGAACGTGCCTCCCCCGCCGACGACGTCGTCCTGCTCCGTCTCGAGAGCCCGGATCTGCCGTCCTGGGAACCCGGTGCGCACGTCGACGTGGTCCTGCCGTCGGGACTCGTGCGGCAGTACTCGCTGTGCGGACTCCCGGCCGACTCCGGTGCGTACACGATCGCCACGCGCGTCGTCGAGGACGGCCGCGGCGGCTCGCTCGAGGTGCGTGAACAGCTCCACGAAGGCACGGAGATCGAGATCCGCGGCCCGCGCAACCGCTTCCCGCTGATCGCGGCCGGGTCCTATGTGTTCGTCGCGGGCGGCATCGGCATCACCCCCGTTCTGCCGATGGTGCGGGCTGCGGAGGACGCAGGCGCCCACTGGCGGCTGCTCTACTGCGGCCGCAGCCGCGCGGCCATGCCGTTTCTCGGCGAACTCGGCGGGCTGGGCTCGGACGGCGATGCCATCACGGTCGTCGCGCAGGACGAGTCGGGGCACCCCGACCTCACCTTCCTGGAGAGCCTGCCGGTCGGAACGGCCGTGTACTGCTGTGGCCCGGAAGGCCTGATGAGCGAGGTCGCCGCGCGCCTTCCCCAGGGCCGGGAGCTCCACCTGGAGAGGTTCACGGCAACGACGGCCGCCCCGCCGGGCGGTGCCTTCGAGGTCGAACTGCGCCGATCCGGCCGTACGCTCACGGTGCCGGCGGACCGCTCGGTCCTCGCGGCCGTGCGCGACGAGCTGCCGGATGTCCCGTACTCCTGTCGGCAGGGCTTCTGCGGCACCTGCCAACAGCGGGTCCTGGAGGGCGAGGTGGACCACCGCGACGAGCTGCTCACGGATGCCGAACGGGACGACTCGATGCTGATCTGCGTCTCGCGCTGCCGCGGCGACCGGCTGGTGCTGGACCTCTGAGGCCCTTCAGGGCAGCAGCAGCCAGTCCGCCGCCAGCGCGGCCACCAGCCCGCCGCCCAGCAGCCAGGTGCCCAGCCGGGTCCGGCCGTGGCGGCTGAGTTCGATGACAACTCCGCACAGGATCATGGCCAGTCCGTACACGCCGACCACCAGGACGGACGTGCGGCTGGCCAGCCGCACCGCAAGGACCGCCGCCAGCGCCACGAGCAGAACCGAGGCGGCGGTGATGCGCAGTGTCCTGGCCTGGCGTGGGGTCATGCCCTCGCGCGCTGCGGGCTCCGGTTCCGCTTCGGGCCACGGTACGGGCTCCGCTGCGGGCTCCGGTACCGATGCGGGCTCCGGTACCGGGGCCGCCTCCGGTACCGGGGCTTCCTGGTCAGATGCGGTCATATCACCGGAGCGTATCGGACGCCGACCGAGGGCCGCCCGTTAGGCTGTTCGCATGACGACCGGGGTACGCCGCAGGATGGGCGTCGAGGAGCGCAGGCAACAGCTGATCGGAGTGGCGCTGGATCTGTTCAGCGGCCGCTCCCCCGACGAGGTGTCCATCGACGAGATCGCGGCCGCCGCAGGAATCTCACGCCCGCTCGTCTACCACTACTTCCCGGGGAAGCAGAGCCTGTACGAGGCCGCGCTGCGCCGCGCGGCCGACGAGCTGGCCGAGCGGTTCATGGAGAGGCACGAAGGGCCCCTCGGCGGACGGCTGCTGCGTGTCATGCGCCGGTTCTTCGACTTCGTGGACGAGCACGGGCCGGGTTTCTCCGCCCTGATGCGCGGTGGACCGGCTGTCGGCTCCACCACCACCAACGCCATGATCGACGAGGTCCGCCAGGCGGCGTACGACCAGATCATGTCGCACCTCGGCATCACGCAACCCCCTGCGAGGCTGCGGCTGGTCGTACGGTCCTGGGTGTCGCTCGCCGAGTCGACGGCGCTGATCTGGCTCGACGGACGCGAGATTCCGCGCGCCGAACTGGAGCTCCAGCTGGTGCACGACTTCGCGGCGCTGGTGGCAGTGCCTGCGGCGTACGACGGCGAGATGGCCGACGTACTTCTGCGCATCCTCTCGGACGAGCCCGCCGACGGCCCCCTCGGCGACCTGATCGGCCGGATGGCGGCACTCGTACCGCCTGCGGCAGGAGTGCCCGGGCAGCGCGCCTGAAACCGCCGGCCGGCGGTCCGGGCGCGCTGCCCCGTGCGGACTGCGGGGATCAGCCCTTCTCGAAGACGGCCACCGTGCGGGCCGGGACGGTGAAGGTCCCGGAACCCTGCTCGTACGACGCCGACTTCACCACTGCGTCGGAACCGCCGGCCTGCCGGGAGTGCAGGGCGTACGCCGTCCCGGCCAGCGCTTCGACCCGCTGGCTCTGCTGCTCCGGCGTGGCGTTCAGGACCACCGCCAGATCGCCGAGGCGCATGGTGATCACGCCCGGCGTCTCGTCCTTGCCGGACAGCGGGAAGGACAGCGCCGACTGCACCTGGTCCGCCGTGCCGAGCCCGAACACCGGCTCACTCGCGCGGATGCTCAGCAGATCCCGGTACGCCGAGGCGGCTCCGGAGATCTCCGTGCAGCCCGGCTTCAGCGCAGGAGCGGTCAGCAGCGGCCTGGCGAAGGGCCACTTCGCCTTGTTGTCCGCGGCAGGCGGCAGGCCCCGGCCGAATCCGTTGCCGTCACGGCAGTCCCAGTGGATGGCGTTGAACCAGTCGCCGCTGTCGTAGGAGTTGCGGTCCAGCGACTTCGAGCGGAGCAGGTCCGAGCCCGCCTGGGACAGCGCGGGACCCTGGGACAGGGCCGCCGTGGCCATGGCGAGTACCTGCATGCGTGCCCGGTCGGCCGCGGGGACGGACGGCGGCAGCTTGAACGCGAGCGCGTCGTACAGGCTCTCGTTGTCATGGGCGTCCGCGTAGGCGAGCGCATCACCCGGGGCCGTGGCGTAGCCGGCCGGTGAACCGTTGTAGTCCACGTCCGAGCCCTTGACCCTGCGCCCGAGGGTGTCGGTGAACGTGTACGACGCGAGATTGCCGGACAGCCCGACCTTGATCAGGTCCTGGTAGTGGAGCAGCCGGGCCCTCTGCTCGGCCAGGGTGCCGTTGGCCTTCGAGGTGTTGGGATCGGTGTACAGACCGGAGGCGAAGCCCTGGACGCCCGGGTCCTCGTCGAAGGGGCCGCCGCCGCGGACGGCGTCCCGGGCCCGGTCGGAGAACGTGGCGATGCCGGTACCCGCCATGTTCTTCTGCGTCGCCTGGACGAAGCGGGCGTCGTCGGCGATCTCGCCGAAGTTCCAGCCCTCCCCGTACAGGACGATGCTCTTCCCGTCCACGCCGTCCTTCGCCACGGTCAGCGCGTCCAGGGCCTTGCGCACGGCGAGGATGTTGGCCTTCGGATGGTGGCCCATGAGGTCGAAGCGGAAACCGTCGACCTTGTAGTCCCGGGCCCAGGTGACGACCGAGTCCACGACGAGCTTGCCCATCATGGCGTTCTCGGGCGCGGTGTTGGCGCAGCAGGTGGACGTCGCCACACTGCCGTCGGCGAGCAGCCGCTGGTAGTAGCCGGGCACGATCCGGTCCAGCACGGACTTGTCGTCCTGACCGCTCGCGACGGTGTGGTTGTAGACGACGTCCATGACCGTGCGCAGTCCGGCGCCGTTCAGGCCCTGCACCATGCGCCGGAACTCGACCGTGCGGCGCGTGCCGTCGGGGTCGGAGGCGTACGAGCCCTCCGGAACGGTGTAGTGCAGCGGGTCGTAGCCCCAGTTGTACGCGTCCTTCGCGGCGGCCGCCGCGACACACGCCTGCTGTTCCTCGGAGTCCGGCGCGTAGACCTTCGGATCACAGGCGGGCCGGTCCTGCTCCGACTTCTTCTCGGGGATGGTCCCGATGTCGAAGGCGGGCAGCAGATGGACGTACGAGGTGCCGCTGTCCGCGAGGGCCTTGAGGTGCTTCATCCCGGCGGATTCGCGGTCGGTGAAGGCCAGATAACCACCCGGGTGCTTCGATGTCCGGTCGGCGACCGAGAAGTCGCGGATGTGCAGCTCCTGGATCTGGGCGTTGCGCAGCGGCGCGGCGGCGGGCTTCCGCAGTCCGGTCCAGCCCTTGGGGGCGAGCTTCGGGTCGGCCAGGTCGACGACGAGGCTGCGGGCGGAGTCGGTCGTCAGCGCAGTGGAGTAGGGGTCGGTGACCTTGTTGGTGACCAGCTTCCGGACGCTGGGCGCCCAGACGTTCACCGCATAGCGGTAGGGCTTTCCGCGCCAGCTCGACGGGCCGGTGACCGACCAGACACCGGACGCGTCGTCGCGGCGCATGGGGACGGTCCTCCCGTCGACTTCGAGAGAGACCTTCCGCGCGGTCGGGGCCCAGAGGGACAGGGTCGGGCGGCCCTTGCGGAACACCGGGCCGAGCGTGGCACCCGTGGCCTTCGCCGCGTACAGGTCGTCGAGCACGCCCGGGATCTGTACGCCGGTCGCGGCGAGCAGGGCCCCGTTGGCGGCGCGCTGGGTGGCGATGAGCTGGCCGCGCAAGGATTCCTGGACGCGGTCGCGGTCGCGCGGGTCGACCGTGAAGGCCGGGTACTCCTTGAGATGCGGGTACTTCGCCCGTTGGGCGTCGGTCAGCGCGGCCGGGGTGAGGCGGAGCCACCGCCCCTCTTCGCTCAGCGCCCCGTCGACCACCTCGATACCGCCGCCGGGCGCGTACACGAGTTGCTGGCTGGTGGCTTCGGTGGCCTTCACCTTCCACACGACGGTGTTCCGGTCGATGAACTGCGCCTCGGCCTTGGCCAGGTCCAGCGAGGGTGCTCCGCCGGTCTGCGGGAGGAGGTACTTCGGCTGTCCTGCCAGCAGCCACACCTCGCGGCCGTGGGTGCCGAACGACAGCGACTGGTCGGTCGGCAGGTCCTTCTGGTCGCCCTTGTGGAGGATGTAGCTGAGCGAGGTGGCGCCCTCGGCCAGCGGGACCTCGAAGGTCACCCCGTAGGCGTCCTGACGTACGGGCATCAGCGGCTTGGACCAGTCGGTGGGCTGTGCGGCGCCCGTCCAGGTGTGCAGGCCCCAGCCGTCGTAGTCACCTCCCCCGGAGCCTTCGGTACCCCCGGGCCGCTGGTAGTGCAGTACGGCCTTGCTCTTGTCCTGGGGCGGGTAGGCGCCGTCGGGCGCAGTTTCGGACTGGCCGTCCTGGCCCTGCGTGATCCAGACCTCGCCGGTGCGGGCGAGGGTGATGCTTCGCTGGGGCGCGTCGGCAGTGCCGTTCTTCTCCACGGTGTACGGGACCGTCGACGCACCCTCGGGGACCTTGACCCAGGCGAAGGCGCCGAAGGCGTCCCGGCCGGTGAACGCGGCCACGGTCCCGGCGGCCTTCAGCTGCACGCCGTCGTAGTCGCCTCCCCCGGAGCCTCCGGCCTGGGAGGTGCCCCCGGTGCGCCTGTAGTGGACGACGGCGTACGTCCGCTCCACGGCCGTCGGCTTCTCGGGCGGCGGGACCTGGCCCGCGGTGGAGGTGGCCAGGGCGCTCGCGGTGCGGCCGAGGCTGTCCACGACGACCGCTTTGTAGCGCAGGGCGGTACCGGCGGGAGCTGTGATGTGCTGGGTGACCTTGTACGGGGCGTGGTCGGCGGTGCCGAGGGTGCGCCACTTGCCGTTGCCCACCTGTGCGGCGAAGACGACCCTGCCCAGCGGCCCGCCATCGGCATCGGCGGAGATCTCGACGGTGCCGGTGGCTCCGGGGGCCGGGGCCTTCAGCGTCAGGGAGGGCTTGGCCGTGGGGGCCGCCAGGGGCTTGTTCGCGCGCAGCACCAGCGACGACAGCGCGGGCACGGTGACGGTGATCCTGCCGTCGGTGGCGCGGACGGATCCCGAACCGCCGTACAGGACACGGAAGTCCGCGGCGTCCACGGGCAGGGTCACGGTCTTCTCGGTCGTGGCGTTGTTGACGGCGACGACGTGTTCGGTGCGCTGCTTCGCGTCCGTCCGGGAGAAGGCGTACACGGATTTGTCGGCGTACCGCTCCTGCTGGACGCCGTCGCGCAGTGCCGGGTGCTCACGGGTGAGTTTCGAGAGCGCCGCGATCGAGCGGTAGACGGGGTGCGTGGTGTCGTAGGCGTCGTCGGCATGCGTACGGTCCGTACCCAGCTGGTCGTCGTCCAGATAGTCCGGCGTCTTCGAGGCGAAGAGGGTCTGGCGGGCATCCTTGTCGCCGCCCGCGCCGGTGAAGCCCTGCTCGTCGCCGTAGTAGACCACCGGGTTGCCGCGGCTGAGGAACATCAGCTCATTGGCGAGGCGGGCACGCTTCAGCAGTTCGGCGTCGTCCGCGTCCGGGTTGTCCTGCTCGAGGAACGTCCCGATGCGGCCCATGTCGTGGTTGCCGAGGAAGGTCACCTGCTCATAGGCGTTGGCCTTGTCGGTGGTGTACCGGTGGTCCTCGGCGAAGACGCGGGCGAGACGGCCGGCGTCGGCGCCCTGCGAGGCATAGGCGCGGGCCGCGTCCTGGAAGGGGAAGTCGAGTGTGGCATCGAGACGTCCACGGGTGACGTACGGCGAGGTGACAGCCGTGTCGGCGGAGTAGACCTCACCGAACATGAAGAAGTCGTCCCGGCCGCGCCCGGCGGCGTAGGCGTCGAGCGCGGTGGCCCACTGGGTCCAGAAGTCCATGTCGACGTGCTTGACCGTGTCGATACGGAAGCCGTCTATCCGGAAGTCGCGGACCCACTTCTCGTAGATCTTCCGCATGCCGTCGACGACTTCGGGGCGCTCGGTCCACAGGTCGTCGAGGCCGACGAAGTCCCCGTATTCCGCGCTCTCGCCCGCCCAGGTGGAGTCGCCCCGGTTGTGGTACATCGTGGGGTCGTTGAGCCAGGCCGGGACCTTGGTGACGCTTCCCGCGCCCTTGACCGGGGTGTAGGGGAAGGAGTCCTGGTCCACCTCCCCGACCGTGGTGCGGTCGTCGAAGGGCCGGCCGTCCTTGTCGAGGTAGGGGTAGGCCCCCTTGGGGCGGTAGCCGTACTTCTTCTCCGCGTAGTCGACGGTGTCCGCGGTGTGATTGGTGATCACGTCGAAGAAGACCTTCATGCCCTTGGCATGGGCCTTGTCGATCAGCTTCGAGAGGTCGGCGTTGGTGCCGAAGTGGGGGTCGACCTGGGTGAAGTCGGTGATCCAGTAGCCGTGGTAGCCGGCCGAGGCGTCCTTTCCCGTCCCCTGCACCGGCCGGTTCTTGAAGATCGGTGCGAGCCAGATGGCCGTGGTGCCGAGGCCCTTGATGTAGTCGAGGCGCTGGGTCAGTCCCTTGAGGTCGCCGCCCTGGTAGAAGCCCTTGTCGGCCGGGTCGAACCCGGTCTCCGTCCGTGAACCGGTCAGCCCGCCGCGGTCGTTGGCACGGTCGCCGTTCGCGAACCGGTCCGGCAGCACGAAGTAGAACTGCTCCCGGGTCAGATCGTGGCGGGCGGGCTCCGCGGCGAGCTTCGCGTCGGACGGTGGGGGCACCTCCCAGGCGAAGCTCTGGGGGAGCGCGGGCGGCTTCGCCGCTGCGGCGGGTACGGCGGGCGCGAGCGCCGCGCACAGGGCTGCGGCCAGGGTGGCCGCGGTTGCTCTGCGCCTGCCGCGCAGGGGGCGTATCACAGGGGCTCTCCTTGTGAGGGTGACCGGGGAAGGGCGGGAAGAACGGTGTGCCGCTCCGCGCGCAGCGGGGTCGAGGGCGCGCGGAGCGGCAGTACAGGGGGCGTCGGGCCCGTCAGGGGCGCCAGGTGTCGTTGAGCGTGACCATGCCGCCCGAGGGCACCGTCGCCGTACGGTTGGCACCGCTCTCCCAGGTGACCGCGCCCGCGGCGTCCTTGCGGAGGTACTTGTACGCGAAGGACGTTCCGGCGGGCAGGCTGGCGTCGAGCTTCCAGACCGGGTAGCTCGCCGGGTCCAGCTTCAGCGCGCTGCCGGTGTTCCAGTTGCCGAGGGCCGCCTGGTCGCCGGTGACGTAGATGTTCTGGCCGGGCACCGTCGTGGCGTCGACGCCGAAGGACGCCCCCGTGGCGCCCGTCGAACCACCGCAGTTCCTCGCGCCCGCGTGCAGCGCGACGGCGGTGTTGGCGCCCAGGGTGCGGGTGAACTGGCCCGCGCCATTGACCGTGACGCCCGTACCGGACTGGACGTCGCAGTAGTCGCCGGCGGGCAGCGAGGTCTGGAACGTCCTTGTCAGCGGCGACGCTTCGTGGTTGATGGCCACGTAGGCCTTGTTGCCGCGTCCGAAGGCGATGGCGTCCGCGCCGTTGTCCCACCAGTTCGTGACGCCCTGACCGCGGGCCACGTTCCGGAAGGCGACCATCGACGAGATCTCGCGCCAGGCGTGCTGGCACTTCCAGCCGTCGCGATAACAGGCGTTGACCGTACCGCCGTTCGGCGGGCCTGCCTCCTTGTCGGACCATTCGTACCCGGAGTGGACGTCTGGGGATCCGTACGGCCAGGCCAGCATGAAGACGTTCGCCAGGGTGTAGTCGGCGCCGTCCTTGTAGTTGAGGGTGTCGCCGACGCGCTCGGTGTCGTGGTTGTCGACGAAGACGGCCGACTGGCCGCCCGGCATGTAGCCCCAGCCCTCGCCGTAGTTCTTCAGATGGGCGAGGTTTTCGCTGCCGAAGACCCGCTTGAGGTCACGGGCGTAGCGGAACTCCTGCACATCGCCGTTGGCCAGGTACTCGCTGGGCTGGACGGCCTCGCCGGCTCCGAAGATGGCCTCTTGCTTCCAGTAGGCATCGGGGCGGGTGAGCTTCGCCTTGATCGCGGCGAGGTCGGCAGCCGGCATGTGCTTGGCTGCGTCGATCCGGAAGCCGTCGACGCCCAGCGACAGCAGGTCGTTCATATAGCCCGCGATCTTCGTGCGGACGTACTCCTCACCGGTGTCGAGGTCGGCCAGCTGGACCAGTTCGCAGTTCTGGACGTTGGCACGGTCCTGGTAGTTGGTGATCTGCGCGGTGCAGTCGTCCATGTCCCAGGAGGAGTAGATGCCCGGATAGCCGTACTTGGTGTACGAGGAGCCGCCGGTGCCCGTGCCGCTGCCGGCTGCCATGTGGTTGATGACGGTGTCGGCGACGACCTTGACGCCCGCCGCGTGGCAGGCGTTCACCATCGCGGAGAACGCTGCGCGGTCGCCCAGCCGTCCCGCGATCCGGTAGCTGACGGGCTGGTAGGACGTCCACCACTGCCCGCCCTGGATGTGCTCCTGGGGCGGTGACACCTGGACGTATCCGTATCCGGCGGGGCCGAGTGTCTCGGTGCACGCACGGGCGACGGAGTCGAAGCGCCATTCGAACAGGACGGCGGTGACGTCCTTGGTACCGGGCGGGGCCGCCTGCGCGGCTCCCGGTGGCGCGATCACCACTGTCGCCGCCCCCGCCACGAGGGCGATGGCGGCGGCCAGGGACCTGCTGGCCATGTGTTCCTCCTGCGGCTCAGGAAGGGAGGGTGGGGGGTCGAGGGTCCGGATGGGGATTGAATGTTCTTGCTGCAAGGCTGCAAGACCCTCTGCGCAGGTGACCGTAGGCCCGAACGATTGCGCGGTCAACCTTCTGGACACACAGAGGAGATGTGCAGGACATCTCAATGAAAAAAATTGCAGCCGCCGGGGGCACCCGGCGGCTGCATCGTCATGGGCGGGATCAGCGCGACGGCCGCGCCGTCGACCCCCGCACCACCAGCTCCGGCTGGAAGACGTACTCGGTGCTCGGCACGGGATTGCCCCGGATCTCCTCCAGCAGCGCACCCACCGCCGCCGAAGCCATGGCCTGCACCGGCTGCCGCACCGTCGTCAGCGGAGGATCGGTGAAGGGGATGAGCGGCGAGTCGTCGTATCCGACCACGGACAGCTCACCCGGCACATCGAGCCCGCGCTCGCGGGCCGCCCTGATCACTCCGAGCGCCATCATGTCGCTGCCGCAGACGATGCCGGTGCATCCCTCGTCGATCAGTTCCGCGGCCGCGGCATGCCCCCCTTCGACGCTGAACAGCGTGTGCCGGACGTACCGCTCCGCGCCCGGACCCGCCGCCGCCAGGAAGCCCTCCGTCTTCCGCCGCGACGGAACGTACCGCACGGGCCCGACCGCGAGTCCTATGCGCTCATGGCCCAGCTCGGCCAGATGACGCACCGCCATGCCGGCGGCCATCTGGTCGTCGGTCGAGACGAAGGGTGCGGAGACCCGCTCGTTGTAGCCGTTGATCAGGACGAACGGCACCTTGCGGGCAGCGAGTTCGGCATAGCGGGCGGGGTCGGCCGAGGTGTCGGCGTGCAGCCCGGACAGGAACACGATGCCGTCGACGCCGCTCTCCTCCAGCTGCTCGACCAGCTCGTCCTCGGTCACCCCGCCGGGCTGCTTGGCACACAGCAGCGGTGTGTAACCGTGTCCGGCCAGCGCCTGCTCCACCACCTGCGCGAACGCGGGGAAGACCGGGTTGGTCAGCTCCGGCACCACCAGCCCGACGAGCCCGTCGCTGCGCCGTCGCAGCCGGACGGGACGCTCGTAGCCGAGGACGTCGAGGGCCGCGAGCACCCTGGTCCTGGTCGACGTGGAGACGCCCGGTTTGGCGTTGAGCACCCGGCTGACCGTGGCCTCGCTGACCCCCGACTGGGCCGCGATGTCGGCGAGCCGAGGGGCGGCCGCACTCGTGGCGCCCCTCGGCCTGGGGACCGTCACACCGTCCACCACACCGTGGTGTCCGCAGGCAGGACGACTTCGCCGCCGCCCGCGGCGTCGGCCGCCGTGCCCGCGCTCCCGACCGGCCCGCTGGCCAGGAGGAACGTGCCCGGAGCAGGGATCCGCACCGGCGTATCCGTGGTGTTGGTGGTGCAGACGAATCCGTCGCGGGCGAGGGTGAGGACGCCGTCGGGTGCGTCCAGCCAGGTCACGGTGTCGCCCGCGCCGAGGCCCGGGTGTTCGCGGCGGACGGCGAGTGCCGCCCGGTAGAGCT
>NZ_JBWKDP010000006.1:0-23943 GCF_056435905.1 Streptomyces sp. NPDC043861
CCCCCCCCCCCCCCCCCCCCCCCCCCCCCCCCCCCCCCCCCCCCCCCCCCCCCCCCCCCCCCCCCCCCCCCCCCCCCCCCCCCCCCCCCCCCCCCGCCGCCGTGTGCGCCGAGTGCTCAGCCCGGGGTGATGCCGCCCAGCAGAGGACCTGCGGCCGGCACGTCGTGGACCGTGCCCAGGGAGCCGGTGACTTCCCGGGAGTTGACGGGCCTGAAGTCGGCGACCTGGGTGCCCACGCCGTTGTCGAGCGGATCCACGCCGGTGTGCGCGAGCGGGTTGAGCGGAACGTGCTCGACGGGATCGCCCATGTGCCCGATGCTGCCGTCCAGCGCATGCATGGCCGCCGCCGGATCGAGGTCGCCCGTCTGAGCCGCATGGGCCGCTCCGGCGCCACCGCCGAGAGCCGCACCCACCGCGGTGACCGCGAGACCGGCCGCCCTGAGCAATGTGTGTCGTGACATGAGAATCCTGCCTGCCGAAGTAACCGGACGGACACGCAGCGTAGTTCCGATGTGATGCTCGATACCAACTGGACCTCCCGGGGATCCCCCGCGGGGGGCAATGCCTCACACTGGTGTCCCGTGAGTTCCCAACCGCTTCCGACGCGCGTCGTCCTGCTCGCCGGGCCCTCCGGGTCCGGAAAGTCTTCCCTCGCCGCGCGCTCCGGCCTCCCGGTGCTGCGCCTCGACGACTTCTACAAGGAGGGCGACGACCCCACCCTTCCGCTGGTCCTGGGCAGCACGGACATCGACTGGGACTCCCCGGACTCCTGGGACGCGGACGCGGCCGTCCACGCGATAGTGGAGCTGTGCCGTACGGGACGTACGACCGTCCCCGTCTACGACATCGCCACCAGTTCCCGGACCGGCCGGGAGGCCCTCGACATCGCGCGCACTCCGCTGTTCATCGCCGAGGGTGTCTTCGCCGCCGACATCGTGAGCCGCTGCCAGGAACTCGGTGTGCTCGCCGACGCCCTGTGCCTGCGCGGGCGGCCCTCGACGACCTTCCGTCGCCGGCTGCTGCGCGATCTGCGCGAGGGACGCAAGTCCGTGCCCTTCCTCCTTCGGCGAGGCTGGCGACTGATGCGCGCGGAACGCGGCATCGTCGCCCGGCAGAGCGCACTCGGCGCGTACCCCTGCGGCAAGGAGGAGGCCCTCGGCCGTCTGGCCGCCGCTGCGGCAGGGCGGCGCCGCCGGTCGCCCGCGTCGCCTGCGCCGGCGTAGGCAGAGGCGTTTCCGGGGCAGGCGTAGGCGTTTCCGGCGCCGCGGCGGTCGGCACTCGCCGCGGCGACTTCCGCCGTGCGGCGCGCGCCACGGCCGGCGGGGCCGCCGCGCGGTGGCCGCCCGGGGTGGCGCCGCCCGCATCCCGTCCGCCCGTGTGGCCGTGGGTTCTCGAACCGTCCGCACCCGAGTCCGTACGCGAAGAACCGCCCGTACGCGAAGAACCGCCCGTACCCGAGGAACCGTCCGTACCCGAGGAACCGTCCGTACGCGAAGAACCGCCCGTACCCGAAGAACCGCCCGTACCCGAAGAACCGCCCGTACGCGAACACCGGACGGGCCGGAGGCGGTTTCGTCCGCGGGACGGACCTGACGAAGCAGCCCCGGCACCCTCGTCGTGCGCCGGGTGAGCGATGACCCGCGCGTCGGCGACCGCCTCGACCTCCGCAGCGCGCCGGCATTCCCGACGACGCATTCGGGCCCGTGGAAACGCATTCGGGACCGTCCCGGACCTTTCGGTCCTGGCCGGTCCCGTGCGTATCCCCCGTAGCCGGGATCGTCCCCCGTGACTCCCCCGGCTCCCCCGTGCTTCCCCCGTACCGCCCTCAGGCCACAAGCTCGCCGAAGGACTCTTCCTCGTCACGGCCGAAGCTGAGGACCTCGTCCTCGCGCAGCCGGCGGAGCGACCGCCAGATGCTCGACTTCACCGTGCCGACACTGATGCCGAGGATGTCCGCGATCTCCGGGTCGGTACGGCCCTCGTAGTAGCGGAGCACCAGCATGGTGCGCTGCGGCTCGGGCAGACGCGCGAGGGCCTGCCAGAGAACCGCCCGCAGCTCGGTGCCGCGCATCGCGTCCGTCTCGCCCACCGTCTCCGGGAGCTCCTCGGTCGGGTATTCGTTCAGCTTGCGGCGGCGCCACGCGCTGATGTGCAGATTGGTCATGGTCCGGCGCAGATAGCCGCCGACCGCGGCCTTGTCGCTGATGCGGTCCCACGCCCGGTAGGTCGAGAAGAGAGCGCTCTGGAGCAGGTCCTCCGCCTCGAACCGGTCACCGGTCAGGTGGTACGCGGTCGCGTACAGGGAGGCGCGGCGCTCCTGGACGTAGGCGGTGAACGCCGCTTCGGCGTCCGTGACCTCCGGCCGGCTGCTCCGCTCCCCCGTGGCCTCCCCGTACGCGCTTCCCCCGTTGCCCCCCACACCCTCGTTGGCGTCGACGACCGTCATGTAGGCCGGTGCCGTCGCCGAAGTCCGGTGCTGGCGCCCGGCGCCGCGAACGCACCCCCGCCCGTTCACGGCGCCGGACTTCTCGTTGCTCCGCACGACGTCGTGCAGACGCGTGACAACTGCGCTTGAGGTGGTGCTGTGCAGTGCGTTCATCTCGCGCCCCCCGTCGGTTGGAGTCTGCTGTTGGGCCGTTCTCCGGCTGGTGCAGAACAGCCTGCCCGCGCCACTTCACGCCGTTGTCCGCCGACTGTCACAGGGCTGTCACAGGGGCATCCGGAGCGCCCGTGGTCACGTGAGGGCTCCGCACCTGTCGAACTAGGCCTCCCCCATGGGTCAGAATGACCTCCGTGCCTTTCCTGTTGCTGATCGAGGACGACGACGCCATCCGCACGGCCCTCGAACTCTCGCTGTCACGCCAGGGCCACCGTGTGGCCACTGCGGCGACGGGCGAGGACGGCCTGAAACTGCTGCGCGAGCAGCGGCCGGACCTGATCGTGCTGGACGTGATGCTGCCCGGGATCGACGGCTTCGAGGTCTGCCGGCGGATCCGGCGCACCGACCAGCTGCCGATCATCCTGCTGACCGCGCGCAGCGACGACATCGACGTCGTGGTCGGACTGGAGTCCGGAGCCGACGACTATGTGGTGAAGCCGGTGCAGGGCCGTGTCCTGGACGCCCGCATCCGCGCCGTGCTGCGGCGTGGTGAGCGCGAGTCCACGGACTCGGCGACATTCGGCTCGCTCGTGATCGACCGCTCCGCGATGACGGTCACCAAGAACGGTGAGGATCTGCAGCTCACCCCGACCGAGCTGCGACTCCTCCTCGAGCTGAGCCGCCGGCCCGGCCAGGCGCTGTCGCGCCAGCAGTTGCTCCGTCTCGTCTGGGAGCACGACTACCTGGGCGACTCCCGCCTGGTGGACGCATGTGTGCAGCGACTGCGGGCGAAGGTGGAGGACGTGCCGTCCTCGCCGACCCTGATCCGCACCGTCCGGGGCGTGGGATACCGACTGGACACCCCTCAGTGACTTCAACCGTGCGGAAGAACGGGACGGCACGGTGACGGGAGCCGGTGGGAAGGGCGTCGCGAAGAGAGCGATACTCGCGGGCTTCGGGTGGACCAGCCTGCGGCTACGGCTCGTCGTCGTCTTCGGTCTGGTCGCACTGACGGCCGCGGTGTCCGCGTCGGGAATCGCGTACTGGCTCAACCGCGAGGCCGTACTGACCCGTACGCAGGACGCCGCCCTGGGCGATTTCCGGCATCAGATGCAGAACCGGGTGGCATCGCTGCCCGCACGGCCGACGCAGAACGAACTGCAGACGACCGCCGAGCAGATGGCGGGGGGCAACGCCGGGTACAGCGTGATCCTGCTCGGGGAGCGCGCTGCCGGCAAGCCGATCGTCGGGGCGTCCGACCCGGACGTGTTCACGCTGGACGACGTGCCGAAGTCGCTTCAGGAGGCGGTCAACGAGAAGCAGGCGGTCACGGCCGGAAACGCATATCCGTACCACCTCTTCTGGCTTCGCACGCAGCGCGGCAACACGCCTTATCTGGTGGGCGGTACGAGGATCACCGGCGGCGGGCCCACGGGCTATCTGTTCAAGTCGCTGGAACAGGAACGGGCCGACCTGAACTCGCTCGCCTGGTCGCTCGGCATCGCCACCGCCCTTGCTCTGGTGGGCTCCGCGCTGCTCGCGCAGGCCGCCGCGACGACCGTGCTGCGTCCCGTGCGGCGGCTCGGCGAGGCGGCCAGGCAGCTCGGCGAGGGCAAGCTGGACACCCGGCTGCACGTCTCCGGTACGGACGAACTGGCCGAGCTGTCGAGGACGTTCAACAGTGCGGCCGAGTCGCTGGAGAAGAAGGTCGCGGACATGAGCGCGCGGGAGGAGTCCAGCCGACGCTTCGTCGCCGACATGTCGCACGAACTGCGTACGCCACTGACCGCGCTCACCGCCGTGACCGAGGTCCTGGAGGACGAGCAGGAGAGTCTCGACCCGATGATCGCACCGGCGGTCGCGCTGGTCGTGAGCGAGACACGGCGCCTCAACGACCTGGTGGAGAACCTGATGGAGGTCACCCGCTTCGACGCGGGCACGGCCCGTCTCGTCCTCGACGACGTCGACGTCGCCGACCAGGTCACCGCCTGCATCGACGCGCGCGCCTGGCTGGACGCGGTCGATCTCGACGCCGAGCGCGGCATCATGGCCCGCCTCGACCCGCGCCGCCTCGACGTCATACTCGCCAATCTGATCGGCAACGCGCTCAAGCACGGCGGTTCCCCGGTGCGGGTGGCGGTACGGACGGAGACCGGGAGCACAGGCGGGGACGAGCTGGTCATCGAGGTACGGGACCACGGGCCCGGCATCCCCGAGGACGTACTGCCCCATGTATTCGACCGCTTCTACAAAGCGAGTGCCTCACGGCCGCGTTCGGAGGGCAGCGGTCTCGGGCTGTCGATCGCCATGGAGAACGCGCTGATCCACGGAGGCAGCATCAGCGCGGCGAACACGACGGACGGCGACGGGGGCGCGGTGTTCGTGCTCCGGCTGCCGCGCGACGCGTCGGGCATCGCCGTGGACGGCCGGAGCGGCTCCTCCGGCCAGGTACAGAACGGCGACCGGGGAGAGGCGAGGGACGCGCGGTGACCGCAGGAACAGGTCGGGGCCGTACGTTGCGTGCCACGGTGTCCGCACGCACGAGGCGGCGGATGCGGCGCACGGCAGCGGCGGTCGCCGGGGCCCTGGTGCTCGCCGGCGGCGCCGCGGGGTGCGGGATCAGAACCACGTCGGTGCCCGTCGACGCGGGGCCGGCTCCCTCGCGTATGCCCTGCTCGGTGGCGGGGAAGGAATCGACGGGGCAGCCCACGCCGGGGGTGTTGCCGGTGCGGGTGTATCTGCTGTGCGCCTCGGCACTGGCAACCGTGGACCGCACGGCCTCGGTCTCCGAGAAGACCGCCGACAACCCGGTGCTCATCGCCGGAGTGCTTCTGCGCGAGCTGCAGGCGGAACCGTCCGCGGCCGAGCACGAGGCGGGATTCGTCACGAACGTACGAGGTCCGCTGACGGTGACGCGGGCCCGGGCGAACGATCCCGACGGCACCCTGCGGCTGAGCCGGCAGCCGGAGGACCTGCCGCCCGTGGCGCTCGCGCAGATCGTGTGCACGCTCGCCGAGAGCGAGGCCGCGGCCGACGGCGGAACGGTGGTCCTGGGCGGGCCCGGCGAGTACGCACCGCGCGGCTACCGCTGTACGGAGGATGCCAAGGTGCGCCCGGACACAGTGCTGCCGACCGTCGGCCCGCTGCCCACAGGAAACAGTTCCTGACGGACAGGTCACTCGGCGGAACCGATCCTGCCGGTCGTGTCGTCTTGGGGGTCGTGCAGCGTCAAGGTTCGGGCGGCAGTGCCGCCATCCGCTTCCGCGTGGCGGGGGGCGTCCTCCTCCTCGCCCATCTGGCACTCGTGGGGTGGCTGATGCTTCGCCCCCTCGACGTGATGTGGGTGACGGCCGCGAATCTGGAGCCACTCGCCGGTATCAAGGCCGATCTCGCGCTGGGCCCGGTCCAGGCGGCCAGACGGATCGGCGAGGGCCTGCTGCTGCTCGCGCCGCTGGGCGTGCTGCTCCCCATGGCCGGCGGTCGGCTCACCGTCTCTCCCTGGGCGTCGCTGACCCGTACGGTCGCGACGGGCGCGCTGCTGTCGCTGGGCATCGAGCTGCTGCAGACCGGAGTTCCCGGGCAGGTCGTCGACGTGGATTCGCTGTTGCTCAACACCGCGGGCGTGGCGCTGGCCCATCTGGCGGTCGTCCCGGCGGGCCGCGCCCGGCTGCGGCGCAGATGCCACCGGCGCACGGCGGGCCCCGGGAAGGAGCGGGGTCCCCTGCTCCGGGACGACACATCTAAGGGTCCGGCCCGGACGATTCCCAGGGTCGGGATCGCACCGTAGAGCGATGCTTCGTCCCTGTTCTCCGGGCGAACATGGAGTCATCGGGAGCACAGTGGAGTGGCTCCCACCCAAGGACAGGTGGTCCGGGGGAGGTGACGCCGGCCGCGCCTCCGGGACCGCCGGCGAAGGAGCCCACCATGGCCGCAATTGTCCGCCCCCACGACGGACGCATGATCGCCGGAGTGTGTACAGCGCTGGCGCGGCGCTTCGGCACATCCGCGAAGACCATGCGCGTGATCTTCCTTGTTTCGTGTCTGCTGCCCGGACCGCAGTTCCTCGTCTACCTGGCCCTGTGGCTGCTGCTGCCGTCCGAGAAGACCGCGTCGACCGCCTGGTGACGGACGGTGTGACAGCGCAGCAGGGGCGCACACCCGGTGCGGGTGTGCGCCCCTGCTGCCGTCGCCGTACGAGGCAGGAATCCCGGAACGCCGGTTCTACCGGCCGGGCAGGGCAGTGCTCACGGGCAGACCGCCGAGAAGGCCCGTGACCTGGCCCGTGGCGGCCGCCGGCAGCACCTCCGGCTTGGCCTGCTGAGCAATCCGCTGCCCGAGAGTGGTGGCGAGCGCCGGCTCCGGGAGGGCTTCGACGGCACTCAGCGGAGTACCGATCTCGGGCACCTGCGGCGCGGCGGCCGAGGCGGTGCCCGCGGCGGCGGTGGCGAAGGCGGCACCGAGGACGGCGACACCGAGGGTCTTGGCAGCGTGCTTCATCAGCGGTTGATCCTTGGGGAGGGGAAGGGGAGCGGCTCTGCAAGCTAGCCACCGCACACTCGGCCCCGCAAACGGCCGTCGGCACGCAGAAGGGCCGGGAGTCGGGACTCCCGGCCCTTTCCCCGCTCGGTCGCTCAGTCCTGGCCCACCGAGGACTCGCTGGTCGTGGCGGTCTGCCGGAACAGCCATTCGGACTTCAGCTCCGCGTAGCCCGGCTTGATCACGTCGTTGATCATCGCGAGGCGTTCGTCGAAAGGAATGAACGCCGACTTCATCGCATTGACGCTGAACCACTGCATGTCGTCCAGTGTGTAACCGAACGTCTCGGTCAGCAGCTCGAATTCGCGGCTCATGCTGGTGTTGCTCATCAGCCGGTTGTCCGTGTTGACGGTGGCACGGAAGTGCAGCCGCCGCAGCAGCCCGATGGGGTGCTCCTCGTACGAAGCGGCCGCCCCGGTCTGCAGATTGGACGTCGGGCACAGCTCCAGCGGGATGCGCTTGTCCCGTACGTATGCGGCGAGGCGCCCCAGCTTCACCGTTCCGTCGTCGGCGACCTCGATGTCGTCGATGATCCGGACTCCATGGCCGAGCCGGTCGGCGCCGCACCACTGGAGCGCCTGCCAGATCGACGGCAGCCCGAATGCCTCGCCGGCGTGGATGGTGAAGTGGTTGTTCTCGCGCTTGAGGTACTCGAACGCGTCGAGATGACGGGTGGGCGGGAACCCCGCCTCCGCACCCGCGATGTCGAAGCCGACGACGCCCGAGTCCCGGTAACGGTTGGCGAGTTCGGCGATCTCCAGGGCGCGTGCGGCATGCCGCATGGCGGTGAGGAGGGCGCCGACGCGAATGCGGTGTCCGTTCTCTCGGGCACGGCGTTCCCCTTCGCGGAAGCCCTCGTTGACGGCCTCGACGACCTCTTCGAGGGTCAGCCCGCCTTCGAGATGCTGCTCGGGCGCGTATCGGACCTCGGCGTAGACGACGCCGTCCCCCGCGAGATCCTCGGCGCACTCGACGGCGACGCGCTTGAGTGCCTCACGGCTCTGCATGACGGCGCAGGTGTGCGCGAACGTTTCCAGGTATCGCTCCAACGAGCCCGAGTCGGCGGCCTCGTGGAACCAGATGCCGAGTTTGTCGGGCTCGGCCTCGGGGAGGGACCCGTAGCCTGCGTCGCGGGCGAGATCGATGATCGTGCCGGGGCGCAGCCCGCCGTCCAGGTGGTCGTGGAGGAGCACCTTGGGGGCGCGACGGATCTGGTCCGGCGTGGGCCCCTCAGGTCCGGGGGTGGTTCCCCGGGAGGACACATGAGTGGTCTGGCTCTTCATCTGCGCACTGTAATCCCTACGCGCGTAGAGGGCCGTTACACGAACCACCCGTCGATACGTAACAGTGACCGTGCGGACGGGTGGAGTACACCCTCACTTCTGAGACTGTTCTGCCATGGCACACCACGCACTGCCCCAGTGGTGGGGGCGTTCGGCTGTCGGGTCCGTAGCGGCGCGAGCCCGGCTCGAAGCGGACGCGGCGCAAGGAGGCGGGTCGGTGGTACAGGCAAGGCTCGGTCGGCCGGTCCGGGCCCCGGACGGTGTCGTGAGCGGGGTGGTACTCCTGCTGCCCGACGGCGAGCCGGAGTCGGGCCGGGGCCCGTCGACGGTGTCGCACGCGGCGGCGCTGCCGCTTGCCCGTTCGCTGGCACGCGCGGGTCGGGCGGACGGTCTTGTCGCCCACATCGTGCGCTACCGAGGGCGGGGCTGGAACGGCACGGACGCCCGGCTCGCGGCGGACGCCTCCTGGGCGGCGGACGAGGTCGTACGGCGTTACGGAGACGTTCCCGTCTGTCTCGCCGGCCACGGCATGGGGGGCCGGGCAGCACTGCACGCCGCCGGGCACGGTGCCGTCAACTCCGTTCTCGCACTCGCCCCTTGGCTTCCGGAGGCCGATGTCGCGGCCCACCCGGAACCGGTGAAACAGCTCGCCGGCCGCCAGGTCCTCATCGTCCACGGCACGAACGACGCCCGCTCCGACCCCGAACTCTCCTACCGCCTCGCGGAGCGGGCCAAGAAGAGCAACCGCGACACCTGCCGCTTCGAGGTCCACTCCGACGGCCACGCCCTGCGCCAGTACCACGACGAAGTCCTGGCCCTGGCAGCGGACTTCGTCCTCGGCTCGCTCTTCTCGCGGGCGTACGCACGTCCGGTCGCCGACGCACTGGCGGCTCCCCCGCCGCTGGGGCTGCGGATGCCGCTGGCCGCGGGCTTCGGACGCTCACTGCGCCACCACTGAACCGGCGGTGCTTCGGGGCCGTCACGCGCCGGGCCGTACCGGCGCGCGCACCGTCGCCGCCGTCGGCGGGGGCGCGCGGCCGGCCTCGCGGCTGAGCTCCCGAGGGCCGGCGCGGCGGGCATCTCGGCCCGGCGCGGCTCCCGCCGGGGGCGCCGGACCGCCGCCCGTCGGGCACGCGCTGCCCGACCGCAGGGCCCGGGCCGTCGACGGCTCACCACGCAGGCGGCGCGCGAGGTTCATCCCGCCCCGCCCCGCCCCGTGCGGGGCCGGGGGTCAGTCCGGCAGCAGGTTCCCCCGTCGGGACAGCAGGAACTTCTTGAACGCCGCGACCGGCGGGGTGTCCGGATGGCCGTCCAGCCAGGCCACTCCGATCTCACGGACCGCACGCGGGGCCGTGACCGTCAGCTCCACGATTCCGGGGCGGGGGACGAGGGGTGGCGGCAGGAGGGCGACACCGAGGCCCGCGGCGACGAGCCCACGGAGGGTCTCGGCCTCCTCGCCCTCGAAGGCGACACGGGGGCTGAACCCCGCCTCCGCACAGAGCGCATCGGTGATCCGGCGCAGGCCGTAGCCCGGTTCGAGGGTCACGAACGTCTCGTCCGCCGCCTCCGCCAGACGGATGCGCTTGCGGACGGCGAGGCGGTGGTCGTCGGGGACGACCAGGCGCAGGCGCTGTTCGTCGAGGCGGCGGGCGACCAGGTCGGGGGCGTCCGGCACCGGGGAGGTCAGGCACAGATCCAGTTCGCCCGCGCGGAGGCGCTCGATCATCGCCTCGCCGTAGTTCTGCACCAGGGTGAAGCGCACCCGGGGATGGTCGACCCGGAAGGCGCGGATGAGCTCGGGCACCGTCTCCGAGCCCAGCGTGTGGAGGAAACCGAACGCCACCCTGCCCGCCGACGGGTCCGCGTCGGCCCGTACCGACTCAGCGGCCCGCTCCACCTCGGCGAGGGCCCGCTCCACGGATGCGAGGAAGGTCCGTCCTGCCGCCGTCAACGACACCGTCCGCCCCTTGCGGGTGAACAGCGCCACGCCGAGGTCCTGTTCGAGCCGGACCATCGCCCGTGACAGGGTCGACTGCGGCACTGCCAGCTCCTGTGCCGCCCTGGTCACATGCTCGTGCCGGGCCACACCCGCGAAGTACGCAAGGCGCGGCGCGAGCAGCAACGGCATGTCTTCTTCGTAACTGCTCGGTGACAGGCGAGCCCCTGAGCTGTACTCATGCACCATGGGAACGATTAAAGCCGTTCCATGCATTGGACGCATCAGAAGGGCGCACCTACCTTCGATGTATGCCTTCCGCAAGTACCGGGGCACCCACCGCCGTGGGTGCCCTCACCTCGCCGTCCCGTCAGCTCGCCCCCGGGCTCCCCGGCTACCGCCGCATGAGCTTCGCGCTCTTCGCCGCCGGTGTCGCGACCTTCGCCCTGCTCTACTCGACCCAGGCGCTGCTGCCCGCCGTCTCCGCCGGCCTCGGCGTCACCGCGAGCGCGGCCAGCTGGACGGTCTCCGCGGCCACCGCCGCCCTGGCTCTGTGCGTGCTGCCGCTGAGCGCGCTCTCCGAGCGCTTCGGGCGGGTGCGGCTGATGACGGTCTCCCTGGTGGTCGCGTCCGCGGTCGGCCTGCTGGTGCCGCTCGCGCCGAACCTGGAGTGGCTGGTTGCCCTCCGCGCCGTCCAGGGCGCGGCGCTGGCCGGCGTCCCGGCATCCGCGATGGCCTACCTCGCGGAGGAGGTCCGGCCGAAGGCACTCATCGCCGCGATCGGTCTCTTCGTCGCCGGCAACAGCATCGGCGGCATGAGCGGTCGCATCGTCACCGGCTGGGTCTCTCAGCTGTGGGGCTGGCGGGCAGCTCTCGCCGCGGTCGGGCTGATGGCCGTGCTCTGTGCCGTCGTGTTCCGGCTGCTGCTCCCCCGGGCCCGGCACTTCACCCCCGGCTCGCTCAACCCCCGGGCCCTCGCGAAGACCGTCCGAGGCCATCTCTCCGACCCGCTGCTGATGCGGCTGTACGGGATCGGCGCGCTCTTCATGACCGTCTTCGGCGCGGTCTACACGGTGATCGGCTACCGCCTGGTCGGCGCCCCCTTCGGTCTCCCGCAGGGCGTCGTCGGCTCGGTCTTCCTGGTCTATCTGGTCGGCACGGTCTCCTCCGCGGCGGCCGGCAGGCTCGTCGGGCGCCTGGGGCGGCGCGGCGCGCTCTACCTCGCGGTCGGCACGACGGCGGCGGGTCTGCTGCTCTCCCTCGCCGACTCGTTGGCCGCGGTGCTGCTCGGCCTGGTGCTGATCACCGCGGGCTTCTTCGCGGGCCATGCGGTCGCCTCCTCCGAGGTGAGCCGTACCGCGAAGACCGGCCGCGCCCAGGCGTCGGCGCTCTACCAGTCGGCGTACTACCTGGGCAGCAGCGCGGGCGGCACGCTCGGTGCGATCGCCTTCCACTCCGGCGGCTGGGCCGGCACGGTACTGCTGGGGCTGCTGGCCGTCCTCGGCGTCGTGTCGATCACTCTGTACGGGTCCTATGCCGCCCGGATCCGGCAGCGCGGGCCCGCCCTGGCGGCGGCAGCAGCGGGCCGCTGAGAAATCTCCGGAAATCCACCACCACTTCCCTGCAACTCCGGCACCCCTGGAAGCGTCCAACGGTCAGAGCAATCGCTCTGGCACACAGGGGAGTTGGTGACCTTGGAACGTGCACGGAAGATCAGGAGACGGGGCGGCGTCGCCCTCGGCATCACGGGGATGGTGGTGCCGCTGACGCTGGCGCTCGGCGCCGCCCCGGCGCAGGCGGCGTCCTGCACCACATCGACCGGGCCCTACCAGGCGAAGGTCGAGAAGTTCCTCGGACTCCGCGTCGACGGAAGGCAGTCGGCGGCCGACTGCAAGGCCATACAGAAGTTCCAGAAGGCGCACGGCATCACGCCGACGATCGGCTATGCGGGACCGATCACCTGGCGCACGATGAACACGATGCTGGCGCAGCGGGCGGCGGGCAACACGCCCAACAAGGCGGGCAAGTGCCCGACCAACAGGGGCCGGATCGCCTGTGTGGACCTGACCCGGCAGCTGAGCTGGATCCAGGACGGTGCGCGCCTGAAGTTCGGGCCGGTGCCGGTGCGGACGGGCCGGGACGGCGCGGAGACCCGGACCGGGTCGAAGAAGATCTACTACCGCAGCATCAACCACTGGTCGACGATCTACCACGTGCGGATGCCGTACTCGCAGTTCTTCGACGGCGGAATCGCGTTCCACTCGGTGACCAAGTCGATGTACAACCCACCGGGCTCGGGCGGCTGCGTCAATATGCGGCCTGCGGATGCCAGGACGTACTGGAACCTGCTGAGGAACGGGGACGACGTCTACGTCTACGGGCGCAAGCCGGGAACCTGAGCCCCCTTTGTCAGTCCACTCCTGTAGCGTCCGAAGGGCCGGTGACGACGGGCGACAGGGGTGGTTCCGATGAGTGATCTGGCAACGACGCGGGACCTCGATTCCCGCCTCGAGCAGTACCGGAGAGAGCTGACCGGCTACTGCTACCGCATGCTGGGCTCCGCCTTCGAGGCGGAGGACGCCGTCCAGGACACGATGGTGCGCGCCTGGAAGAGCTTCGAGAAGTTCGAGGGGAGATCCTCCCTGCGCTCGTGGCTCTACCGCATCGCGACGAACGTCTGCCTGGACATGCTGAACGCGGGCAATCGCCGGGCCCGCCCGATGGACCTGTCCGCCGCCACACCGGTGGCCCAGGCCCAGCTGAACGCCCGTCCGGAGATCACCTGGCTGGAGCCGGTGCCGGACGGGCGGGTGCTGCCATCGGTGGCCGACCCCGCCGACAGGACCGTCGAGCGGGAGACCATCCGGCTGGCGTTCGTCGCGGCGCTCCAGCATCTGCCGCCGAAGCAGCGCGCCGTGCTCATTCTGCGGGAGGTGCTGGCCTGGAAGGCCGCCGAGGTCGCCGAGCTGCTGGGCACATCGGTCGCCTCGGTGAACAGCGCGCTGCAGCGCGCCCGCGCCACCCTCGCCGCATCGGCGCCCGCGGAGTCGGACGCCGCGGATCCGCTCGACGATGAGCAGCAGCGGCTGCTCGAGCGCTATGTCGCGGCCTTCGAGGGGTACGACATGAAGGCGCTGACGGCGTTGCTCC
Source organism: Streptomyces sp. NPDC043861 (assembly GCF_056435905.1). Classification (NCBI taxonomy): domain Bacteria; kingdom Bacillati; phylum Actinomycetota; class Actinomycetes; order Kitasatosporales; family Streptomycetaceae; genus Streptomyces; species Streptomyces sp. NPDC043861. The sequence continues at coordinate 13,505 of NZ_JBWKDP010000006.1, forward strand.
ACGAGGACGCGACCATGTCCATGCCGCCGTACGACCTGTGGCTGCGCGGCCATGACGACATCGTGGGCTGGATGCTCGGCGTGGGCGAGGTCTGCCGCGGTTCGAAGCTGGTCCCGACCACGGCGAACGGCTCGCCGGCCTTCGCGCAGTACCACCCCGGCGAGTCCGGTGACGGCTACGAGCCCTGGGCCCTGATCGTCCTGGAGGTCAGGGACGGCAAGGTCGGCGGAATGGACTTCTTCCTGGACACCAAGCGCTGGTTCCCGCTGTTCGGGCTGCCGGAGCGGCTCAGCGCGGAGGCCTGAGGACCACGGGCAGGTCCTGACCGTCGTCCCCCGGTCCGTCGCCGAGCCCGACGAAGGCCAGCAGCCCGAGGAGCTCGGGTCCGGCGTTCCTCAGCCGCAGGTCATGGCCGAGGCGCCGGGCCGTGAGCCGCAGCCGGGCGACGGCGTTGACGGCGTTGATGTCGACGGCGGTGAGTCCGGCGGCATCGCAGATGACGTCGGGGACCCCGATCCCGGTCACGCTCTGTTCCTGCAGCCGTGCGCACAGCAGCGGAACATCCGCCGGGGTGATCCGGCCGACGAGCTCGAGAACGATCGGCTGCCGTGTGCTGTCCACATGGGTAGGACGGCCGCGGGAGCGACAACTCATCGCCCCTGACCGGGACCGGTTGGACCGTCAGTCGACGGGGAAGGTGCTGGTGTCGATCGTCAGGTCGAAGTGCGCGGGCAGATGGATCTCCTCGCCGTACTTCACCGTGTCGAGCACGCGGTACATCCCGTTCTTCGGCTCCCCGTAGAGCGTCGCGGTGGGGCGACCCGAGTGCCAGCTGTCGAGCAGCAGGTACAGCGGCACTCCCGCCGTTGCGTAGCCGTGCAGCTTCTCGACCCGGTCGTGATTCGCGTGGGACTTCGAGGTGATCTCGACGACGAGCTCGGCGGCTGCCGCAGGGATGCAGTCGCCCGACTCCCTCAGGGCCGACTCCGGAGCCACGACCAGATCCGGGATGAACATTCCCAGACGGGACGGGATGGCGACGGCGAGGGTCTGATAGATGCCCCAGTCCTCGGGAATCACCCTGTACACGCGCCGCTGAACCTTGTCAGCGACGCTGTTGTGGCTGTTCGCGGGGGTGGGTGACACGGTGACGATCCCCTCGATGATCTCCACCTTGCAGCCCTCGGGTGCGTCTGTCTCCTCCCAGATCCGGACGACGTCGTCCCACTCGTGGCCCTGGGCCGTCGGGGGTTCGACGGTGAGTGCGCTCATGGCGGTCTCCTCTGTCGGTGCGTCACCGATCCCAGCATGCCGAACGGGACCGGCGGGGGGCCACCGGTCCCGTTCACTCGAATGAGGCCACCGGCATATGCCCGGCGGTGCCCGAGGGGTCAGGCGATGCGGTCCAGGACGATCGGGTTCGGGGTGAAGTCCGCGCCCGTCGAGGAGATGTCGTACGCGCCCTCCAGGGACTCCAGGGCGTACGCGAACTTCTCGGGGGTGTCCGTGTGCAGGGTCAGCAGGCGCTGGCCGGCGGTCACCGGCTCGCCGGGCTTCGCGTGGATCTCGATGCCGGCGCCGGCCTGCACCGGGTCCTCCTTGCGGGCGCGGCCCGCGCCGAGGCGCCAGGCGGCGACACCGACGCCGTAGGCGTCGAGACGGGTGAGGACACCCGACGACGGGGCGGTGATCACGTGCTGCTCGCGGGCGACCGGGAGTTCGGCGTCCGGGTCGCCGCCCTGCGCGGCGATCATGCGGCGCCAGACGTCCATCGCGGAGCCGTCGGCCAGTGCCTTTGCGGGGTCGGCGTCCTTGATGCCGGCCGCGACGAGCATCTCCTGGGCGAGGGCCACGGTGAGGTCGATGACGTCCTGGGGGCCACCGCCCGCGAGGACCTCGACGGACTCGCGGACCTCCAGGGCGTTGCCCGCCGTGAGGCCGAGCGGGGTCGACATGTCGGTGAGCAGGGCGACGGTCTTCACCCCGTGGTCCGTGCCGAGGCCCACCATGGTGGAGGCGAGCTCGCGGGCGTCCTCGATGTTCTTCATGAAGGCGCCGGAGCCGACCTTCACGTCCAGGACCAGGGAGCCGGTGCCCTCGGCGATCTTCTTGGACATGATCGAGGAGGCGATCAGCGGAATGGCCTCGACGGTGCCGGTGACGTCCCGGAGCGCGTACAGCTTCTTGTCGGCCGGGGCCAGACCATCGCCCGCGGCACAGATGACCGCGCCAGTGGTGTCGAGGACGTCGAGCATCTCCGCGTTGGACAGCAGGGCGCGCCAGCCGGGGATGGACTCCAGCTTGTCGAGGGTGCCGCCGGTGTGGCCGAGACCGCGGCCGGACAGCTGCGGCACGGCGGCGCCGCAGGCGGCCACGAGGGGCGCCAGCGGCAGCGTGATCTTGTCACCGACACCGCCGGTGGAGTGCTTGTCGGCGGTCGGGCGGGACAGCGAGGAGAAGTCCATGCGCTCGCCGGACGCGATCATCGCCGCGGTCCAGCGGGCGATCTCGGCGCGGTTCATGCCGTTGATCAGGATCGCCATGGCCAGCGCCGACATCTGCTCGTCGGCGACCACGCCGCGGGTGTACGCGTCGATCACCCAGTCGATCTGGTCGGGGGTGAGTTCGCCTCGGTCGCGCTTGGTGCGGATGACGGAGATGGCGTCCATGTGCTTCGGGGATCCTTCCGGGTCGAACCAGGTAGTACGAAAGTGGTGCGGCCCCTCCGCCCGAAGAGCGGAGGGGCCGCGGGGCTAGCCGAGCTTGTCCGGGCCGAGCTGCTCGGGGCCGAAGGCCAGGGGCAGCATCTCGGCCAGCGTGAGGATGCCCTTGGCGGTCTCCAGCAGCAGACCGGGCCCGCCGAACTCGTAGAGCAACTGGCGGCAGCGCCCGCACGGCATCAGCACGTCGCCGTTCCCGTCCACGCAGGTGAAGTGCGTGAGCCGGCCGCCGCCCGTGGCCTGCAGCTGCGACACAAGACCGCACTCGGCGCAGAGCGACAGTCCGTACGAGGCGTTCTCGACGTTGCAGCCGACGACCGTGCGGCCGTCGTCGACGAGGGCGGCCGCGCCGACCGGGAAGCCCGAGTACGGGGCGTACGCATGGGACATCACGTCCCGTGCGGCCTGACGGAGGGCGTCCCAGACGGCGGGGTCGGCGGCCGGGGCGGACGTCACTTGCCCTGGCCCTTCTTGTAGGGCAAACCGTCCGCCTTGGGCATTCTCAGCCGTTGCGCGGACAGCGCGAGCACCAGCAGCGTGGTGACGTACGGCGCTGCGTCCACGAACTGGCTCGGCAGGGTGGTGGTCAGCGAGTACCAGGCGAACATCAGGGCGGAGACGCCCAGGCAGATCGCGGCCTGCCAGTGCTTCTTCTTGTACAGCTGCCAGGCGAAGGCGAGCACCAGCAGGATTCCCACCAGCAGAAGCATGGCGTGGACGTTCTCGGCGCCACCGCGCAGCTTGAGGCTGTCGGTGAAGCCGAAGAGCCCGGCGCCGAGCGCCAGTCCGCCCGGCATCCAGTTGCCGAAGATCATCGCGGCGAGACCGATGTAACCGCGGCCGCCGGTCTGGCCCTCCTGGTAGATGCCGGTGGAGACGATGGCGAGGAAGGCGCCGCCGAGGCCGGCCATCGCGCCAGAGACGATCACCGCGATGTACTTGTACTTGTAGACGTTGACGCCGAGCGACTCGGCGGCCACGGGGTTCTCACCGCAGGACCGCAGCCGCAGACCGAAACCGGTGCGCCACAGGATCCACCAGGTCGCGGGGATGAGCAGGATCGCTACGACGGTCAGCACGGACAGGTTGGTGACCAGACCGCCGATCACGCCGGCGAGGTCGGACACGAAGAACCAGTGCTTGGCCTGGAGATCTGCCAGCCCGTCCGAAAGACCCGGGATGGTGATGTCCGCGATCTGCTCGATGCGCGGGGACTGCTTGGAGGAGCCGCCCTCGGCCTCGGCGAAGGTGAAGTCCGAGAGGTAGCGGGTGACACCGACGGCGAGGATGTTGATGGCCACACCGGAGACGATGTGGTTGACGTTGAAGGTCACCGTCATGAGCGCGTGCAGCAGACCGCCGATCGCGCCGCCCACGACACCCAGCAGGACACCGGTCCACGGACCCCACTGGTAGCCCGCCCAGGCACCGAACCAGGTGCCCAGGATCATCATGCCCTCGAGACCGATGTTGACCACACCGGCCCGCTCGGCCCACAGACCGCCGAGGCCGGCGAGGCCGATGGGCACGGCCAGCTGGAGGGCGCCGGAGACCTGTCCGACGGAGGTGAGGTCGTTGGCACCGCTGATCATGCGCACCAGCGAGAACAGCGCGAGACCGGCCGCGATCATCAGCATGATCACGGGCAGGGACAGCTTGCGGCGTCCGCCGCCCTTCTTCGGCGCGGTCGCCGCGGCCGAAACAGTGCTCGTGGACTCGCTCATGCCGTCCTCAATTCGATCGCTTCTCCGCCCGCGCGGCGCAGAGGCGCGGCCTTCTTGGTCATCTGCGGCCCGGCGGCCTTGCGTGCGTCGCTCACCGGACGACCCCTTCCTTGTTCTTGCGGGCCTGGGCGGCAAGCTGCTCGCCGACCTTCTGCTGCTGGCGGCGGAGCCCGTACTGGCGGACGAGTTCGTACGAGACGACGACGGCGATCACGATCAGGCCCTGCATGATGATGGCGATCTCCTTCGGGTAGCCCTCGAGGCCGAGGCCCTCGGCGGTCTTCTCCAGGAAGGAGATGAGCAGGGCGGCGAAGAAGATCCCGACGGGGCTGTTACGGCCGAGCAGCGCGATGGTGATGGCGGTGAAGCCGACACCCACGGGGAAGCTCAGGCTGTAGGTGTGGGTCTGGCCCAGCAGCATGGGCATACCGGAGAGACCCGCGACCGCGCCGGAGATCAGCATGGCGGTCATGACCATCTTCTTGGCGTTGACACCGCTCGCCTGGGCGGCGGACTGGCTGGCGCCGGTGGCGCGCAGGTCGAAGCCGAAGCGGGTGCGGTTGAGCACGAACCAGTAGACGATGCCGAGCGCGAACGCGATGAAGGTGAAGCCGTAGACGCTGCCGCCCTCGAGCTCGAGCCCCGGGAACCAGCCGGACTCGGCGATCTCGCCGGTGGTCAGGTCGTTGGAGCCCTTCGGCTGCACACCGAAGTTGGCGGGCAGGATCATCCACGCGATGAGGCTGGTCGCGATGGCGTTCAGCATGATCGTGGAGACGACCTCGCTGACCCCGCGGGTGGTCTTCAGAATGCCCGCGATACCGGCCCAGAGCGCGCCGACGGCCATGGCCACGAACACGATCAGCAGGATGTGCAGCGGACCGGGGAGCTCGACCGCGGCACCGACGACGGCCGAGAGCATGACCGCGAGGCGGTACTGGCCGTCGACCCCGATGTTGAACAGGTTCATCCGGAAGCCGATGGCAACGGCGAGCGCGGCGAGGTAGTAGATACCGGCCTGGTTGACGACGAGCACCTGAACATCGGTGTACTCGATCTGCTCCACCATGAGCGCGTACGGCTCGAAGGGGTCGAGGCCCGAGACGAGGAGCACCACCGAGGTGAGCAGGAAGGCCACGACCAGGGCGAGCAGCGGGCCGGCGATGCCGAGGAGCAGCCGGTCCTTGTCGAACTTCTTCATCGGCCCTCACCGTTCTCGTTGTGCTCAAGGTGGCCGGTGGCGGCGCCGGTCATGGCCGAGCCCAGCTCCTCCGGGGTGATCGTGGCGGGGTCGGCGTCCGCGACCAGCCGGCCGCGGTACATCACCCGCAGGGTGTCGGAGAGCCCGATGAGCTCGTCCAGGTCGGCGGAGATCAGCAGCACCGCCAGGCCCTCACGGCGCGCCTCGCGGATCTGGTCCCAGATCTGCGCCTGCGCGCCCACGTCCACGCCGCGGGTGGGGTGGGCCGCGATGAGCAGCTTGGGCGCGTGGCTCATTTCCCGGCCGACGATCAGCTTCTGCTGGTTGCCGCCGGAGAGGGAGGCGGCCGTGACCTCGATGCCCGGGGTACGGACGTCGTAGTCGCGGACGATGCGCTCGGTGTCCTTGCGGGCGGCCTTGATGTCGAGCAGACCCCGCTTGCTGTTGGGGCGCTCGGTGACATGGCCGAGGATACGGTTCTCCCAGAGCGGGGACTCCAGCAGCAGACCGTGCCGGTGGCGGTCCTCGGGGATGTAGCCGATCCCGTCCTCGCGGCGCTTGCGGGTCGGCACGTGCGAGATGTCGGCACCGTCGAGGGTGATCACACCACCGTCGGGGTCGCGCATGCCCATGAGGGCCTCGATGAGCTCGGTCTGGCCATTGCCCTCGACGCCCGCGATCCCCATGACCTCACCCTTGTGGATGGTGAAGGTGATGCCGGCGAGGACCTCGCGGACGACGCCATCGGGGTCGGTCTCGGCCAGCCGGAGGCGGTTCACGTCGAGCATCGGCACCGTGGTGACCGTCGACTCGCGGGTCTCCGGCGAGGGCAGTTCGCTGCCGACCATCAGCTCGGCGAGCTGCTTCGGCGTGGTGGTGCGGGGGTCGGCGGTGCCGACCGTCGTGCCACGGCGGATGACCGTGATGTCGTCGGCGACCGACAGCACCTCGCCCAGCTTGTGGGAGATGAAGATGACGGTCAGACCCTCGGCCTTGAGCTCGCGCAGGTTGGCGAAGAGCGCGTCGACCTCCTGCGGGACGAGCACGGCGGTCGGCTCGTCGAGGATCAGGGTGCGGGCGCCGCGGTAGAGGACCTTGAGGATCTCCACGCGCTGGCGGTCGGCGACACCGAGCTGCTCGACCAGGACGTCGGGGCGGATGTTCAGCCCGTACGCGTCCGAGATCTCCTTGATCTTCTTACGGGCCTTCGCCCCGATGCCGTACAGCTTCTCGCCGCCGAGGACGACGTTCTCCAGCACGGTGAGGTTGTCGGCCAGCATGAAGTGCTGGTGGACCATGCCGATGCCGGTGGCGATGGCGTCGGCCGGGCTGTGGAAGCTGACCTGGGTGCCGTCGATGGTGATGGTGCCCTCGTCCGGCTTCTGCATGCCGTAGAGGATCTTCATCAGGGTCGACTTGCCGGCACCGTTCTCACCGACGAGGGCGTGGACCGTGCCCTTGCGGATGGTGATGTCGATGTCGTGGTTGGCGACGACGCCGGGGAAGCGCTTGGTGATGCCGCGCAGTTCTACAGCCGGCGGCGTTGACGGACTGGACGCGTTGATGACGCACTCTCCTTGGCGGAAAAGGAGCGAGGGAGGGCAGGGCTGGGCTGGGGCTGTCGCGAGCAGGGGGGTGGGGCGAAGTTATCGCGCCGGAGAGGGTTCTACGCGCGTAGCGATATCAAATACCGAAAACCCGTGGCCAGAACCTGGCCCGGGGTCCGGAGGGGCTGTAGCCAGCCCTCCCCGGACCCGCGGACCGAATTCCGGCTACGCGTTACGGAGCGGTCTTGACCGTGATCTTACCGGCGGTGATCTCGGCCTTGGCCTTGTCGACCGCGGAGACCACGTCGGTCATCTTGGTGAAGGCGGGGTTGGAGGTGGCCAGGCCCACGCCGTCCTTGTCCAGACCGTAACGGATCTCACCGGACTGCGGCTTGCCGTCCTTGACCGACTTGATCAGGTTGTAGACGGCGCCCGAGACATCCTTGGTCACCGAGGTGAGGATGTACTGCTTGTAGGCCGAGAGGCCCTTCTGGTTGTACTGGTCCGAGTCGACGCCGATGGCCCACTTCTTGGCCTTGGCGGCGGCCTCGATCGAGCCGGAACCGGCGAGACCGGCGGCGGCGTAGATCACGTCGGCACCCGCGTCGATCTGGCCCTGCGCGGCGGCCTTGCCCAGGTCGGGCTTGGAGAAGCCACCGAAGTCCGGCGGCTGCGTCAGGTACTGGACCTTGACGTTGACGTTCTTCTTGGTGTCCTTGACGCCCTGCACGAAGCCGGCCTCGAACTTCTTGATCAGCGGGGTCTCGACGCCGCCGATGAAGCCGACCGTGTTGGACTTGGTCACCTTGGCGGCGGCGACGCCGGCCAGGTAGGAGCCCTCTTCCTCGTTGAAGACCATGTTGGCGATGTTCTTGCCGGTCTTGGAGGTGTCGTCGATGAGACCGAAGGTGGTCTTCGGGAACTTCGGCGCGACCGCCGCGATGGCCGGGGCGTAGGCGAAGCCGACGCCGATCACCGGGTTGTTGCCGGCGCGAGCCAGCGACGTCAGGCGCTGGATCTTGTCCGGGTCCGCCTCGCCCTCGCTGGGCTCGGCCTCGGTGCCCTTGACATCGAGTTCCTTCTCGGCCTTCTCGAGACCGGCGTAGGCGGCGTCGTTGAACGACTGGTCGCCGCGGCCACCGATGTCATAGGCGATGGCGGCCTTGACGCCGCCGTCGTCCGAGCCAGCCTCGGACGACTTCTTGCCGCCACACGCGGTGGCGGACAGTGCGAGAGCCGCGGACGCGATGCCCACGGTGGCGATCCTGGTGATCCGGCGCACTGGGGGGCTCCTTTAAACCTGACCGAAAGCGCCACTTCCGGCGCTGGTTTTCCGCGATCGTAACGCGCGTAGATGTCAGGTAAAGACGTGTTCGACAGCCGTTATCGGATCGTCGCGAAGGACGAACGTCAGATGAACTGTCCGATTACGAACGGTGGCCGTCCAGCAGGGCCGCGGCAGTGAAGAGCTCCACACCAACACGGATCGCCTCCTCGTCCACATCGAAGTCGCCCCGGTGCAGGTCAAGCCTTGCACCCGACCCCGGCGGACGCACACCGAGCCTGGCCATGGCCCCCGGGACGTGCTCCAGGTACCAGGAGAAATCCTCACCCCCCAGGCTCTGCTCGGTGTCCTCGACGGCGAGGGCCCCGCGGCGGGCGGCGTGGGCTTCGTGCAGCAGTTCGGTCACGACGGGGTCGTTGACGACCGGCGGGACGCCACGGACGTAATTGATCTGCGACTTGGCCCGGTGCAGCGTCGCGACCTCGTCGATCGCGGCATGCACCAGGTCGGGGGCCTCGCGCCAGGCGTGCAGATCCAGACAGCGGACGGTGCCGGAGAGCTCGGCGTGCTGCGGGATGACGTTGCAGGCGTGGCCGGACTCGATGCGGCCCCAGGTGAGCGCGAGCCCGGCCCGGGCGTCGACGCGGCGGGACAGCAGCGCCGGGACCTCGGTGACGACCTTGGCGGCCGCGGTGACCAGGTCGGTGGTCAGATGCGGGCGGGCGGTGTGGCCGCCGGGGCCGTCGAGGGTGACCTCCAGCCGGTCACAGGCGGAGGTGATGGGACCGGGGCGCAGGCCGATCCGCCCGGCGTCGACCCGGGGATCGCAGTGGACCGCGATGATCCGGCCCACTCCGTCCAGTACGCCGCACTCGATGGCCTCGGCCGCACCGCCGGGAAGTACTTCCTCCGCCGGCTGGAAGATCAGCCGTACGGCGCCCGGCAGCAGGCCCTGCTGGTCCAGTTCGGCGAGCACGAGCCCGGCACCGAGCACCGCCGTGGTGTGGACGTCGTGGCCGCAGGCGTGGGCGCGGTCCGGCACGGTCGAGCGGTACGGCACGCCCGTCTTGGTGTCCGGGATGGGGAGGGCGTCGATGTCGGCACGCAGCGCGAGCATGGGCCGCACGCCGTCCCAGGTGCCGATGTCGCACATGAGTCCCGTGCCGGTGGCGAGCACCTGGGGGCGCAGACCGGCTGCCTCCAGCCGGGCCTTGAGCGCGGCGGTGGTGCGGAACTCCTGGTTGCCCAGCTCCGGGTGCATGTGCAAGTCCCGGCGGAAGTGGATCAGTTCCACGCGCAGGGAGTCGGACAGCGTACCGGGCAGCAAGGCTTCTCCAGGCAGCACGGCTTCGCCGGGCAGATCGGCATCGGGCTCGCGGGACATCAACTGGTTCACCCGTTGAAGAGTAGGCCCCTTCAAGGCCCAACTAACTCGAGATCAACAAAAGTTCAGCCCGATAGGGGAAAGAAAACGCGTCTGACGACGCATGGCTGTTGGCTGGTGTGGGTAACCTCACCTGTCTTTGACCACGATATGGACAACCGGGCGTGCTGTCGCGCCAGAGGCACCCGTTGGGGGCTGGTGGGCGCGACATCCGCCGTCCCGCCGGACCGTGATCACCGGCCGCAGGGCCGCGGCGGGCCGCCTGCGGTACGGGTGGGCCGGCCGGAGCGCAGCCCGGAGCGCCGCGGCCGGGGGTGCGGGTGTACCGGCGGGCCCGGCAGCCGGCTCCGGGACCCGTGCGGGCGCGTGTCCCCGCAAGTGCCGTCCGCCCGAAGGGATGCCTGGGGTGCCCGGTGCGGGCTGGGCAGAATCGGGGCGCGGGCGCCCTGGGACGGAACGCGTTCGAGCGCTCCGACGACGCGGCGGGCGCGTGCGCAGGGCGTCGTCTCCGGGCCGGGCCGGCGGGACCTGCGGACACGGCCCGGTGCGGCGACCGGAAGAGCCTGCCGGGAAGCACG
>NZ_JBWKDP010000006.1:24036-150671 GCF_056435905.1 Streptomyces sp. NPDC043861
AAGCACGCGGCGTCCGCAGCGGTGGGCGCAAAGGCTGAGGACCGCCCCCGAACGGGAGCCGCTCGGGCGGGACGCACTCGGCCAGGACACACTCGGGCAGGACCGACGACACGACGAGGCACGGCGACCGGAAGAGCCTGCCGGGAAGCACGCGGCGTCCGCAGCGGTGGGCGCAAAGGCTGAGGACCGCCCCCGAACGGGAGCCGCTCGGGCGGGACGCACTCGGCCAGGACACACTCGGGCGGGTCCGACGACACGGCGAGGCACGGCGCGGGGGCCGTGGCCGGCAAACCCGTCCGGTCGCCGCACCGCCGAGGGCTGTCCCGTCATCCCTGGTGGATCGGCGCACGGCGTCTGATGCATGGGGTCTCCCCGGGCCGGCCGGGGGGGAAGGACCGCCTGGCGTTCGGGGCACCTCCGGGAAGGTCGCCCCCCTCAGCGGGCACATTCGTGCATTCGGCAGCACGGCGTGGGGGACCTCCCGGCGGTGGCCGGGGCAAGGACCGCCTGGCGTTCGGGGCACCCCCGGGAAGGTCGCCGCACCGCAGCGGGCACATTCGTGCATTCGGCAGCAGGGCGTGGGGGACCTCCCGGCGGTGGCCGGGGAGCGCCGTGGCTGTGGTCGTGCGCCGCCGGGGACGGCGGGGCAGCCCTCACGCGGGGGCCGCGATCCGCTGGACTCCCCGGGCCGTACCGGTGACCCCCGCCAGGAATCCCTGGGCCCGCGGCGATGCGGAGTCCCTGAGCCACTCCGGCGCGATGTCGCACACCGCGACCTTGATCCCCGTACCCGCGAGGGCGAGCGGCAGGGTGTGCACGACGGTGGACGGAAAGCTGAGCACCGTGCGGCCCGTCGGGCCACGCCGCGCGATCAGTTCCAGCGGCAGATCGGGCCGGACGATCTCCAGTCCGGTGCGCACGGCGAGCCTGTGCAGCTTGTCGGGGCTCTCGCGACGGTGCGCGAAGTAGCGGGTCGCACCGTGCTCGGTGGCGAGCGCGGCGACCGCTTCCTCGTACTGCACGGGGTCGACCACGCCCGTCTCGACCAGGGAGGTGCCGACCAGATCGGCTCCCCGGGTGAGGCGCGGCGGGCCGAACCGCGACCGGGTCCACGCAAAGGTGTTGGCGGTCACCGTGATCCCGGCCGGGGCTGCGACGGGCATCGAGGTGAAGACCTCCACCTCGCGGGAGTCCGACGGGGAGAGCCTGCGGCGCGCGGCGGCGGAGACCGGCGCGAGCACCAGCTCACGCGCTCCCCGCCGCCCGCGCCGGTGCCAGCGCACCAGACGCTCGCCCCTGGCCACTTGGGAGACGTACTCCATGGTGGCCGTGCCGTCGTCGACGACCGTCAGATCCTTCGTCCTCACCAGCGTCAGCAGCAGCTGCACATAGCGGGAGAACGGATCACCTATGACGACCCGTCGGGACCTGCGCAGCAGCGGGGCCAGCTCCCTGATGGTTCGCAGGGGCGCGCCGGCACCGGCGCGCGCCTCCTGCCAGCGGACCGTGAAGCCTTCGTCGCGGGCGAGCTCGGCCATGCGGCGCAGCTGTCCGCGCGACATGGGGTCGGTGGGCGACAGGACCACCACGGTCAGCTCCCGTCGCGGCCGCCCGCCCACGGCCGTGACCGGGCCCGACGGCTGGGCCGGGATGCACGGCAGTGGGCCGGCGGGGCTGATGTCGGCCCACTCCAGGACGTTCAGCAGCTGGACCGGGCTCTCGACGAAGGCGAGGTCCATGGCGTCAGACCGCGACCGCTTCGGCCTGCTCGGCCTGCTCGGCCTGCTCGGCCTGCTCGGCCGGCGCGGCCTGCTCGGTCGTGGGAGCCTGCTCGGCCTGCTCGGCGACGACGCCCGCCACGCGGCGGAGCTTCTTCATCGGGGCGAGCTCGGATTCGTACACCTTCTTGACCCCGTCGCCCAGGGCGGACTCGATGGTGCGGATGTCCCGCACGAGGCGCTGGAGACCGCCCGGCTCGACGGAGGCGGCCTGGTCGGAACCCCACATCGCGCGGTCGAGGGTGATGTGGCGCTCGACGAACGCGGCGCCGAGTGCGACGGCGGCGAGGGTGGTCTGCAGTCCGGTCTCGTGGCCGGAGTAGCCGATCGGCACGTTCGGGTACTCCTGCCTCAGGGTGTTGATCACTCGCAGGTTGAGCTCACCGGCCTTGGCCGGGTAGGTCGAAGTGGCGTGGCAGAGCAGGATGTTGTCGCTGCCGAGGACCTCGACGGCGTGACGGATCTGCTTCGGCGTCGACATGCCGGTGGAGAGGATGACCGTCCTACCGGTGGCGCGAAGGGCACGCAGCAGCTCGTCGTCCGTGAGGGAGGCGGAGGCGACCTTGTGGGCCGGGACGTCGAACTTCTCCAGGAAGGCGACCGCCTCGGTGTCCCACGGGGAGGCGAACCAGTCGATGCCGCGCTTCCTGCAGTGCTCGTCGATGGCGCGGTACTCGTCCTCGCCGAACTCCACACGGTGGCGGTAGTCGATGTACGTCATCCGGCCCCAGGGAGTGTCCCGCTCGATGTCCCACTGGTCGCGCGGGGTGCAGATCTCCGGGGTGCGCTTCTGGAACTTGACCGCGTCGCAGCCGGCGTCCGCGGCTGCGTCGATCAGCGCGAACGCATTGTTCAGGTCGCCGTTGTGGTTGATGCCGATCTCGCCGGTGACGTAGACGGGGTGACCGGGGCCCGCGGTCTTGCTGCCGAGGGTGCGCAGACGGGAGTTCATGTGGGGTTCCTTACGGGGTCGGGGTGTTGAGGGTGGGACCGAGGAGCCAGGAGGCGATCTCACGGATCGCGCCGGCGCCACCCGGGGTGGTGGTGACGGCGCGGGCGGCGGCACGCACGCAGTCGTGCGCGCTCGCGACGGCAACGGGCCAGCCGACGAGCCCGAAGCACGGGAGGTCGTTGACGTCGTTTCCGGCGTAGAGGACCCGCTCGGGCGCGACCGCGTGCTCCTCGCACCACTCCTTGAGCGCGAGGTCCTTGCGGTCGATGCCGTGCAGAACGGGGATGCCGAGTTTCCGGGCGCGCGCGGCGACCACGGGGTTCTGCTCGGTGGACAGGATCAGCAGCTTCAGCCCGGCCCGGCGGAGTGCGGCGATGCCCAGTCCGTCCCCGCGGTGCACGGCGACGAATTCGCGGCCGTCGGCGTCGATGAGGACCCGGTCGTCGGTCTGGGTGCCGTCGAAGTCGATGACGACGGCGTCGACATCCGCCTGGGTGGGCAGGGGCGCGGGGTCGAGCAGGGGCGCGAGTGCGCGGGCGCGGGCCAGGTCGTGCGGATCGTCGATCTCCAGCACCCGTGCGGGGTCGGTCTCGACGAGCACGGTCCGGCCGAAGAAGCGGTGGCCGTGGACGCGGAAGCCCTTCGCGTCCATCGCGTACGCCGCACCGGTCTCCAGGAAGTCCTCGGGCCGGTCCTGGCGGCGCGGGCGGTACGACTTGTCGTGGTTGACACCCTCGCCGTCCCGGGCCGCGGCGGCGGTGCCGTCCTTGCCGACGGCACCCTTCGTGGCCGGGACCGTGGCCCGCGTGGCGCGGCGCCAGACGAAGGCGTGGAAGGGCGCGACCGTGACCGCCGTGTCGGCGCCTTCCTCGACGACCGCCGAGGCGACCCCGTCGATGTCCTCGCTGGTGAGGAAGGGACTGGTGCACTGGACGAGCAGCACCGCATCGGCCGGGCGGCCGTGGATCGCCTCGTGGGCGTCCATCGCATGGATCACCGCGGACTCGCTGGTCGCGGTGTCGCCCGCGATCTCCGGCGGGCGCCGCACACAGTGCACCCTGTCGGCTGCGCCGAGGGCATCGCCGGCCGCGCGGGCCGCGTCCGCGATCGCGGCGTCGTCCGTGGAGACGAGGACATGGGTGACGAGCCCCGCGCCGAGGCAGGCACGCACGGCGCGGGCGACGAGCGGCACTCCGCCGACCTGCGCCAGGTTCTTGGCGGGGACGCCTTTGGAGCCGCCCCGGGCGGGGATGACGGCGAGGACGGTGGCCACGGCGGAGGGCTCCTTCGGGGGGTTCACAGTGCGCCCAGGCGGCGGATGAGTGGCGCGACGCGCTGCACGCCGTGGCGGTACGCGCCGCGTGCCGCCCCCCGGACCGCGTCGCGCAGCAGTCGGCGCACGCCGGTGGGCTCCGTCGCCCGGGCCGCGCCGGGCAGCGGGGTGCCGTCCGGGGCGAGGTGGTGGCGGGCGAGGATCCCGGGCAGATAGCCGGGCGCGGTGGACGTCGTGTAGTAGGGGGTGACCGGGGGGAGCACAGGACGGCTCAGCAGCCCGGCGACCCGCTCCCGTGCCTCGTCGAAGGCCGTCCCATAGCTTCCGTCCGCGGCGACGCCCTGCCCGGCCAGCCAGTCCTCGCACGGAGCCGGCCGGTGGCCGTCGTCGAGGGCGTCCCAGGAGGTCAGCAGGCCGGAGCCGAGGAAGTGGTGGTTGCCGAGCGACTCACGCACCCCGAGGTCACTGAGCACGGCCGTGGGGACACGGCGGTGGAGCGCCTCCAGCGCGGCCGTCGAGGAAACGGTCACCAGCAGATCGGTGCGGTCGAGCACCTCGCCCATGTGGCCGTACACAAGGCGGAAGTTGGGCGGCAGTCCGCCGGGGAGCCGGTCCGCCAGCCTCTGGTACGGAAGCTCCTCCAGGTGCGTGGTGTGCTCACCGGGCTTGGAGCGGAGCTTCAGCAGAACCTCGCGGCCGGGGTGGAGCCGGGCGTGCTCGACGAGCCTGCGCAGCAGATACACACGGTCCGCGCGGCTCTCCGGCACGGACGGCTGGGCTGCGAAGACGATGGTGTCGCGGCCGTCCTGCCGCTGGTACGGCGCTCCGCCGAGGAAGGGCAGTGCCGCTTCCGTCACGGAGGAGGATTCGGCGCCGACGCCCTCGTACACCGCGCGGAAGCGGTCCGCGTCATGACGGGAGTTGGCGAGCACGATGTCCGCGCCGTGCCGCAGCAGAAGACCGTCGGCCAGTTTCTCGTAGACCACCCCCACATAGCCGGTGACGAGCACGGGCCGGCGCGGCAGCCGCAGCGCGGCCAGACCGTGCAGCATCGCCTGCACGGCGCCGCCGACCAGGGCGAGGACGACGACGTCGTAGCCCTCGTCCTGGACGGCCCGGAGGAATTCGGCGCCGGTCACCTCGCGCAGAGCATCCGCGGTGACCCCGACCTCGGCGAGCTGGCGGGTGGTGGGGGTGGCGCGGCCCCGGAGCAGGAATCCGGTGAGGGCCGTGCCCTTCGCGGGATCGTCCGCGGGCTCCGGCGCGGTGAGCCGGCGCGCCGTCAGCGCACCCCACTTCCATCGGGTGTCGGAGTCGGCGAGCACGGCGACGCGCAGCGCTTCGCTGGTACTTGATGGCACGCCGAGGACGTTAGAAAGGCATTCCGGTCGGCGGCCCAACTGGGCAGCAACAAATGGTTAACAGCGGGCCGACGGCTCGCGAAAAAGCCTATGGGCCGGACCGGTTAACAATTCCGCCGCACCCTGTTCACCCGCTGTCCGTCCCGGCGTCAAGGTGAATGCCGGGCCGCCGCCTAGTGTCCGGTGAGTGGTCAAGCTCTCCGTCATCGTGCCGTTCTACAACGTGCAGTCATACGCGCCCGACACCCTCAGAAGCCTGCATGCGAACGCGCGCGAGGACTTCGAATTCCTGCTCGTCGACGACTGCTCGCAGGACGGGACCCGGGAGGTCCTGGAACGCGCCCGGCACCGGATTCCCGGAGCCGTCCTGATCGGGCACGAACGGAACGGCGGACTGGCCACTGCCCGGAACACCGGCCTGGCCGCCGCGCGCGGCGAGTACATCACCTTCCTCGACGGCGACGACTGGCTGGCCCCCGGCTACTACGAGCAGCTGGTGAGCGCCATCGAGGGGCTGGGCGTCGATTTCGTGCGCACCGACCATGTCCAGTGCACCGGCCGCGACCGCAAGGTGTTCCGGGTACCGGTGGGGCGCAGGAACGAAGTGCTGCGGCCGCGCGACACGATCCTGCCCGTCGACCGCACCACCTCCGTCGACTACCCGATGGCATGGGCCGGCATCTACCGCCGCGAGCTCCTCGACCGTGGACTGCTGCACTTCACCGACGGGCTGCGGACGGCCGAGGACCGGCCGTGGATCTGGCGGCTGCACCGCGAAACGGAATCCTTCGCAGCGGTGGGCCTGCTCGGGATCTTCTACCGGCGCGGAATCGCCTCGTCCCTGACGCAGATCGGAGATGTCCGGCAGCTCGATTTCATCAGGGCTTTCGACCAGGTGCTCGAGGAAACGGCAAAGGATCCGGATTCCGACCGGCTGCTCCCCAAAGCCGTACGAACCTACTGCGCCGTCATTTCCCACCACCTGGTTTCGATGGAGAGGTACGAACCGGCCGTGGCCAGGAAATTGCGTTCGATGAGTGCGGCTGCGCTGCGCCGTATGCCCCCGGACATTCTGAAGGACGCACTCCGCTCGATGGATGCCGAACGGGCCTCCCGGCTGCGCAGGGTTCGCCGTCGGGCCCTGGGCGCCGCAGCGACTCCCCTGGCCGCTGCCTCCGCCGGGGCGGCCGCCTGATGCACACGAAGCGCACGACGCAGATCTTCTTCGCCTCCACGCTGTACGGCGCCGCGACGCTGGCGGCCGCGCTCGACAGCGGCTGCTTCGAGCCCGCGGACCGACGGCTGCTGCTGGTCGGCAACAACGCGGCGGTCCCCGAGACCACTCCGGCCGTGGACGAGATGCCCGGCTTCGCACGCCTGCGCGGCCGCTTCGACGAGGTGCTGTCCTGGAACGAGGCGATCGAGCCCCTCCACCCGGCAGGCTGGGCGCCCCGGCCGGAGGACGTCCCGGTGTGGGAGCGTCTCCTGCGGACGCTGTGGGGGATCGGCGACGACCGGATCGAGCTCGCTCTGGAATCCATCCAGGTCAACCCGGCGCTGGCGATCGCTCAGCTGTTCCCGGATGCGCGGATCGATGTGTACGCGGACGGCCTGATGAGTTACGGCCCCACGCGCAACAAGATCGACCCACTGGTCGGCGAGCGGGTACGGCGGCTGCTCCACCTGGACCTGGTGCCGGGGCTGGAGCCGCTGCTGCTCGCGGAGTTCGGGGCAGAGCCGTGTCAGGTGCCGGTGGCGGCCTTCACCAAGGTGGTCGAGGAACTGGCCGAGGGTTCCGGCGAGTTGCCGGAGCTCCCCGCCGCCGCGGACGAGGAGCCGCCCGCCCTGCTGCTCGGGCAGTACCTCGCCGCCCTGAACATCCTCACCGCCGACGAGGAAGAGGCCCTGCATCTGCGGATGGTCCGGGGCGCGATCGCGCGCGGACACCGGCGCCTCGTCTTCAAGCCGCACCCGGTGGCGCCGGCCGCCCGGTCACGTGCGCTGGCGCGTGAGGCGCAGCAATTGGGCGCGGAACTGACGGTGCTGGAACGGCCGTTGCTCGCCGAGGTGCTGTTCCAGGAGTTGAAGCCCTCTCTGGTGGTGGGCTGTTTCTCGACCGCGCTGCTGACGGCGAGCACGTTCTACGGCATCCCGGTCGCCAGGACCGGCACCCGGGCGCTGCTCGACCGGCTCGCCCCGTACCAGAACAGCAACCGCATACCGGTCACGATCGTCGACGCGCTGGTCCCGGATCTGGCGGAGGGGGCCGCCGGGCCCGCGGGCGCGGCGGACGAGGAGTTGTCCGGGCTGGTGCGGGCGGTCGGCTTCGCCATGCAGCCGAGGCTCCGGCCCGATCTGCGGGAGGCGGCGCAGAGTTATCTGGCGGCGCATCTGTCGACCCGCACCTGGCACTACTTCAAACGGCGCCGGCTGACGGTCCTCGGCCTGCCGGGCGGGATCCCGGTGCCGCGCAATGCCGCCGTACGGCGCGTGGTGCGCAGGGCCCGCCGGCTCAAGAGGGCGGCGCTGGGCTGAGCCCGCTCCGCTCCGCGTCGCCGGACGGGCCCCTCACCGCCCGTCCGGCAACCCGGCGACCCGGCGGCCTCACGCCGGACGGTCCGTTCCCCGCAGCACCTGACCGATCCCCGCCACCACCGCCGCCAGTCCCGATTCGAAGCCCTCCTGGTGATGGGCGAAGATCTCGAATCCCACCTCGGCCGCGAGCGGATACTCCGAGAGCCTTTCGGCGCGGGCCCCGAGGTCGTAACCCTCGGCTCCCGTGGCCGGGTCCGGGCCCATCGCCTGCTCCTCGATCACATAGCCGATCGTGTAGCTGTAGACGGTGAACCAGGCGCGCGCGGCCTCCGCCGCGGTGAAGCCGTCGGCGATGAGGGTGCGCATGTGGGCCTCCAGTGGCGCCGCATGGCTCGTGTCGGTGAAGTGCGTACCGCTGTAGACCTTCGCACCGTCGCGATAGCGCAGCAGGTGCGCGCGCAGTCCGCGCATCGCACCGGCGAGGCTCTCTCGCCAGTCCGGGGACAGCGACGCGGTCATGTCGGCCACCATCCGCCGGAGCATTTCCGTCGCCATCTCGTCGAGCAGCGCCTGTTTGTCCTTGAAATGCCAGTACAGCGCGGGCGCTTTGACGTCCAGCTCCTTGGCGATGGCGCGCAGCGTCAGGCCCTCCAGTCCCACCTCGTTCAGCAGGCGCAGGGCGGTGTCGGCGACTCGGGCACGGTCGATCTTCGTAGGTCCCACCTTGACAGTTTAACGCCGTTAAGGGCACGCTCCTGTCATGGCACTTAACAACGTTAAGGAAACCGACGTACTCGTCATCGGCGCCGGTCCCACGGGACTCACCCTCGCCGTGGACCTGACCCGCCGGGGTGTCGGCGCTCTCGTCGTCGAGAAGGCCGACGGCCTGTTCACCGGGTCCCGGGGCAAAGGGCTCCAGCCCCGCACGATGGAGGTTTTCCACGACCTCGGGGTGGTCGACGCGGTCCTGGCCGCGGGCGGGCGGGCACCGATGGGCCTCGTCTGGCAGAACGGCGAGCGGCTCGGCGAGCACGACATGTTCGACCGGGCGGAACCGACGGAGGCCGCACCGTACGGCGAGCCCTGGCTGCTGCCGCAGTGGCGCACGCAGGAGATCCTGCTCGCCAGGCTCCGCGAGCTCGGCGGCGATGCCGCGTTCGGCCGGGAGGTGACGGCGATCGCGCAGGACGCCGACGGCGTCACGGCACACCTCGCGACGGGTGAGGTCGTCCGCGCGCGGTACGCGGTGGCCGCCGACGGCGGCCGCAGCACGATCCGCACAGCCCTCGGCATCGGTATGCAGGGTGAGAACGTCGACCCCATCCCGATGCTGGTCGCGGACATCCGCATACCGGAGCTCGACCGGGACGGCTGGCACATGTTCGGCGGCGGGGACGCCGGCTACCTGGCCGTCTGCCCACTGCCCGGCACCGAGGACTTCCAGCTCGTCGCCCAGATCAAGGAGGGCTCACCGGACACCACGCCCGAGGGCGTACGCGCACTGGTTGCCGCCCGCACGCATCTGACGGCGGACCAGGTCACCGAGGTGCGCTGGGCATCGGACTTCCGGCCGCGCGCCGCCCTCGCCGACCGTTTCCGCGACGGCAGGATCTTCCTGGCAGGCGACGCCGCCCACGTCCACTCCCCCGCCGGCGGCCAGGGCCTGAACACCAGCGTCCAGGACGCGTACAACCTGGGCTGGAAGCTGGGCCAGGTGCTGCGCCACGGCGCGCCCGAGTCGCTGCTCGACACCTACGAGGAGGAGCGAAGGCCCGTCGCGGCACACGTCCTCGGCCTGTCCACCCGGATCCACCGGGGCGAATCACGACGCGGCAGCGAGACCCGTCAACTGGGCCTCGGCTACCACGGCGGACCGCTCGCCACCGGTGCCGCGGGGGCCCTGACGGCGGGCGACCGCGCACCGGACGGGCGGCTCGCGGACGGCACCCGCATCCTCGACGCCTTCCGCGGCCCGCACTTCACCCTCCTGGCCGTGGGTACGGACGCGGAACCGCCACGGCAGCTCCCCGGCGTCGTCCGGGTACTGCGGACCGGGCCCTGCGAGGCCTACGGCAAAGGCCTCTTCCTGGTCCGCCCCGACGGCTACGTCGGCTGGGCGGGAGAGGACACGACGGGGCTGGGCGACTGGCTGGCGCGAGTCACGCGCTGCTGAGCGAGAGCTTCACCGCAAAGCCGAGGAACAGCGTCCCGGCAGCGGAAGTGGCGCCCGCCGCGAGTCGCTTGCGGCGGCGGAAGGCGGACGCCAGATGTGTGCCCGTGAAGATCAGCAGGGTGAGGTAGAGGAAGCTCGCGAGCTGGGCGAAGGCGCCGAGAACGAGGAAGGAGACCGCCGGGTGGGCGTAGCCCGGATCCACGAACTGCACGAAGAAGGCGACGAAGAAGAGAATCGCCTTCGGATTGAAGAGGCTGACCACCAGGGCACGCCGGAACGGCCGCTCCCCCGCCGCCCGGCCCGGGGCCTCGGCAGCACCGTCGGAGGTGCCTTCGTGCCGGGTGCGCCACATGCCCCAGGCCGCCCGCATCATCCCGATCGCCAACCAGGTCAGATAGCCCGCGCCGGCGAACTTCACGATCCCGAAGAGCACGGCATTGGCCTGGAGCAGCGAGGCGACTCCGGCAGCGGACAGCGTCATCAGAAGCGTGTCCCCGCACCACACACCGGCCGCCGCCGTGTAGCCCGCGCGCACACCACGACGCGCGGCGACCGAGAGCACGTACAGCGAGTTCGGCCCCGGCAGCAGCACGATGAGCACAAGGCCCACGAGATAGGTCGGAAGATCGGTCACACCCAGCATGAGGCGGAGTCTCGCACACGAGTGCGACACTCCGCCCTTGCGTTTCGTATGACGGAAACCCCCCGGCCGATCCCTTCTGGCCGTGCCCTTCCGGCGGAGCCCGGCGGGCCGTCAGAAGGAGGAGGAGGGGACGTACGTCCCCCACACCTCGCGCAACGCGTTGCACACCTCGCCCACCGTGGCCCGCGCCCGCAGCGCGTCCTTCATCGGGTAGAGCACATTCGCGGTTCCTCGCGCGGCCTTCCTCAGCTCGTCGAGAGCGGAGTCGACGGCGGTCCGGTCCCGCTCGGCGCGCAGCTTGGCCAGGCGCTCCGCCTGCTGTGCCTCGATGGCCGGGTCGACACGCAGCGGCTCGTAGGGCTCCTCCTCCTCGAGGGCGAAGCGGTTGACGCCGACGACGACCCGCTCGCCGCTGTCCGTCTCCTGCGCGATCCGGTAGGCGCTGCGCTCGATCTCGTCCTTCTGGAAGCCGCGCTCGATCGCGCTGACCGCGCCGCCCAGCTCCTCGACCTTCGCCATCAGCTCCAGCGCCGCGGCCTCCACGTCGTCGGTCATCCTCTCCACGACGTACGAGCCGGCGAACGGGTCCACCGTGGCCGTGACATCGGTCTCGTAGGCAAGCACCTGCTGGGTGCGCAGTGCGAGACGCGCCGACTTGTCCGTCGGCAGGGCGATGGCCTCGTCGAAGGAGTTGGTGTGCAGCGACTGGGTGCCGCCGAGTACGGCCGCGAGCCCCTGGACGGCGACACGGACCAGGTTCACCTCGGGCTGCTGAGCGGTCAGCTGCACGCCCGCGGTCTGGGTGTGGAAGCGCAGCATCAGCGACTTGGGGTCCTGGGCGCCGAACTCGTCCCGCATCACCCGCGCCCAGATACGACGCGCGGCGCGGAACTTGGCGACCTCCTCCAGGATCGTCGTACGCGCCACGAAGAAGAAGGACAGCCGGGGCGCGAACTCGTCCACATCCATCCCCGCAGCCACCGCCGTCCGGACGTACTCGATACCGTCCGCAAGGGTGAAGGCGATCTCCTGCGCGGGCGACGCCCCGGCCTCGGCCATGTGATAGCCGGAGATCGAGATCGTGTTCCACTTCGGCATCTCGGCCCTGCAGTACCGGAAGATGTCGGCGATCAGCCGCAGTGAGGGCTTGGGCGGGAAGATGTAGGTGCCCCGGGCGATGTACTCCTTGAGCACGTCGTTCTGGACGGTGCCGGTCAGCTGGTCCGCCCGGACCCCCTGCTCCTCGGCCACAAGCTCGTAGAGGAGCAGCAGAAGAGCGGCCGGAGCGTTGATCGTCATCGATGTGGAGACCTTGTCCAACGGGATTCCGCCGAACAGGACGCGCATGTCGTCGAGGGAGTCGATCGCGACCCCGACCTTGCCGACCTCGCCGTGGGCGATCGGCGCATCGCTGTCGTGGCCCATCTGGGTCGGCAGGTCGAAGGCGACGGACAGGCCCATCGTGCCGTTCGCGATCAGCTGCCGGTAACGGGCGTTGGACTCGGCCGCGGTGCCGAAGCCGGCGTACTGGCGCATCGTCCACGGACGACCGGTGTACATCGACGGGTAGACACCGCGCGTAAAGGGGTACGCACCGGGCTCACCCAGCTTCTCGGCCGGATCCCACCCCTCCAGGGACTCCGGCCCGTAGACCGGTTGGATGGGCAGTCCCGACTCCGACTCGCGCGCCATGTGCTGTGCCTCCCGCTGGAGCTGCTGCTGAAAGGTGTCCCTTGAGCTTCTGATTCGTTGGCTGAACTGCCGACCGAACCACCGGCCGACCACCGGAGCCACCGACCGGTTCAACATGCTGCGACTGTTGCGGCGGAACGTAGTGACGGGCGTCCGGCGGGTGGAGCGCCGCACGCTTGGGACTTTCCTCACAGCATGCTCCCCTGTCCGCAACCGAGCACGGTCGGAAAGCATCCCTACTCACACACGACCGTCCCGGGGGGCTCCTATGCACCGCACGTCCGTCCTGCACAGAACACTGATGACCGTGATCGCGGTCGCCCTGGCCGCAGGCTGCAGCGCCCAGACCGCGGGGGGCGGCGGCGCTGCGACAAAGCCGTCCGCGAGCGGGAAGCCGGCGAAGCCGCTCGCCTCTTCGGCCGATCCGGTTACGGACTCCAAGCCGAGCGGGGCGGCGCCGTCCTCGTCGGCCTCCGGGTCCGCCTCGGCGACGCCCCAGGTGCTGCTGAAGGAGGGCACGGAGAACGAGCAGGTACGCGAGCTGCAGGCACGGCTGCGCCAGCTCGGCCTCTTCCACCGCGCACCCACGGCCTTCTACGGTTCGATGACCGCGGAGGCCGTCAGCGGCTTCCAGAAGAAGCACGGGCTGACCGCGACCGGCACGGTCGACGGGACCACCTGGACGAGCCTGACCGGAGCGACCCGCAAGCCGACCGCCGACGAGCTGCGACCGGCCACCACCAACGCGCTGGACAAGCCCGACCCTCGCTGTCTGAAGGGCCGTGTGCTGTGCATCAGCAAGGAGAGCAGGACGCTCGCCTGGATGATCGACGGCACGGTCGTCGCGGCGATGGATGTCCGCTTCGGCTCGGAGAACACGCCGACCCGCGAAGGAACCTTCAAAGTGGACTGGAAGGCCAAGAAGTGGACGTCGACGATCTACCACACGTCGATGCCCTACGCGATGTTCTTCAGCGGCGGCCAGGCCGTCCACTACTCGTCGGACTTCGCGGCCCGCGGCTACAGCGGCGCTTCGCACGGATGCGTCAATGTCCGGGACAAGACGAAGATCGCGGCGGTCTTCGACCAGGTGAAGGCCGGCGACAAGGTCGTCGTCCACTGGTGACGCCAGGAAAGTTGATGGGCGCGGGCGGGACCGGGGGAACGTGTCCCGCCCGCGCCATATGCGCCGAGCCGTAGGTACGGGGGGAACCCCGGCTCAGGCGCGGCCGATGACCAGTCGGCACTTACTACTGCGTCGTCGCGTCGAAAAACGTCACACCTGGCCGAAAGTTTTTCCGGCGTTGCTGAACCCGCAGGTCACGAGGGGTGTGCGGGAGGCGTGACGGACTGCGGCCACGGTGGGCGGGGAGAGGGAACAAAGCCGAGGCGCCCGACGACGCCCCCGCTGCCCGGACACCGGCGCTGCCTGTGCGGCGGCGGCGCACGAGAGCCGGCAGGGTCGGCACGGAAGGGGCGGGCGCCCTGACCCGGCCGCCGGCGGCGACCCGAGGTCGACCACCGCCCCGCGCGGGGGCACAGCCGAGGCGGGCACGGGGAACCCGCGTACCCGGCTCCGGCCGTCACAGCCCAAGGGCGGCCAGGCCCCGGCAGAGGAGCGGCGCGGGCACACGGGACCGCCGCGCGGCGGCGTCGTCCGAGGAGCGCCGGGCGTGGCCTCGGAGGCGCAAGGGGCTACCTCACACGGGGACCGCGAGGCAGGTCACGGGCGGGCCCGGACATGTGAACGGCCGGGCGGCGGCGTCATACGGTGATCGGCAGGCCCGGGACGTACAGGGGCGGCAAGGCGACCGGGTGTGCAGGGGCGGGCGCGGAAAGGTCCATCGAAAGAGCCGGGAGCCCGCCGGCGGCGTCGGGAGCCCCGTCGCCGTCGTCGTCGCCCTTGCCGCTGCCGCTGTCGTCCCCGCCGTCGCCGCTTCCGCCATCGGCACTTCCGCCGTCGCCGTCGTGGTCCCGGCCGTCGTCCGACTGCCCGCCACCGGAGAGCACCCGGTCGCAGAATCGCTTGAGCTGCTCCGGGCCCTTGGCCGCGTCCTCCAGTCGGCGCTTGCGCTCCTCGTCGAGGCTCCCGCTGCGGTAGTCACGGCAGGCGTCGACGGTTCTGCTGTACCAGTCGCCCTTCCCGTAACGATCCCTGTCCCCGGACTTGTCCGTGCCGCTGCCCCTGTCGTTGCCGCCCGGGGTCTCCTCCCCGAGACCGGCCCCGCCGGTGGGCTCGGTGGTGCCCGAGAAGGGCGGGGGCTTCGCGGGGCCATCGCCGGACGGAGGCGCGACCGGCGCCGTCACGTCGACACCGCCCGCCGGCGATTCGGAGACGACCGGTCCGGGCGTGACGGCTCCCGAGACGGAAGACGCGGGCATCGGGGCACGGTCGTCGCCGAAGGGGGCCGGCAGCACACCGGCACCGGCCGCGACGGCCACACCGCCCACGGCAAATCCGGCCAGCGAGGCTGCCAGTCCCCAGCGCATGGGCCGGCTCCAGCGAGCCGGCCGGTTGGCGGGTGCCGCGAGTTGAACGGCCGGAAGCAGCTCCGCCGCCCCGCCGTCGCGCGCCTTGCGGAACGCCGCGAGCGCAGCCTCCTCGCCGCGCAGCGGCTCGGTCCCCGCCTCGTGCACACGGGCGGCGTCCAGCACCTCGGCGAGCCGATGCGCATCGCTACGCGCGTCAACGCCGACGGTCTCGACCGGTTCGCCCCGAAGCAATCGCTCCGCGGCCACCCGGTCGAGCCATTCGTACCGCTCGTCGGCCATCACATGTCCTTCTGCGTCCGCAGAGGCGAATGCGTCACACCGGCTGACCGCGCAGCACCGTGGCGAGGGGTGCGCTGCGGGGGTACTCCGCCGAGCTCGGAACCGTGTCCGGCGCCCTCCGCGCCGCCGTGAGCACTGTGGTCACCGAGGCCGCCGAGACCGCCGTGAGCAGCATCGTCACCGTGATCGCCGGGGTCCGCTCCGATCAGCTCCGCCAGCCGCCTCAGCCCTCGGTGCGCAGCGGTACGAACCGCGCCCGGCCGCTTCCCCAGCGCCTTCGCGGCAGTCTTCGCATCGAGGCCGACGACCACCCGGAGGACCACGGCCTCCGCCTGGTCCTGCGGCAGTTGGGCGATCAGCTCCATCGTCCTGCCGGTGGCGAGGGCCTCCATGGCTTCTCCGGCGGTGTCGGACTCGGCGGGCTTCCCTGTGAGTTCCGTCTCGTCACCACCGATCGCAGGCCGTCGGCCGCGCATCCGTATGTGATCCAGAGCACGGTTGCGGGCGATCCTCGCCGCCCAGCCTCGGAACCGGTCGGCGTCCCCGCTGAACCTCTCCAGGTCCCGCGCTATCTGCAGCCAGGACTCGGACGCCACATCCTCGGCGTCCGCTTCACCGACCAGCGTGCGTATGTAGCCGAGCAGTCGCGGATGCACCGCGCGGTACACAGTCCGGAACGCGTCTTCGTCCCCGTCCTGAGCCGCGAGCACCGCGGTGGTCAGCTCCGCGTCGTCCCCCAGCACTCCCACTACCCGTTCGTCATCGCGGCTGGTCACACCTACCGCGCGCCCCATCGCGCAGGAGCACGCTACGTGCCTACCGCTGCGTACGTCCATGTCTTGTACAACCTGCAACATTCTGCTGGAGCCATACGTGTGACAGAAAACGCATCCCCGGCGCTGAAGGTAGTACGGGGCCGCCCAGCGGCCCCGGCGGACGACGACCGGGGCCTCTCCTGTGGGGGGTGGCGGCCCCGGTCGTCCTTTCTGCCCCACGTGGCGCGTCCCCCTCCGCTCCAGGCGCGGAGGCCTGACGGCTCGTCAACAACGGTCGGCTCCACGGTTGGAGCCCTTTTCCCCGGCTCCGCTGCAGGAGCCTCCTTCCGCTCGTACCCGGAGTCGCCCGGTGAACTCCAACCGGGCGCCTGCCCCGGTCCCTTCTGCCGCTTCCCGGCCGCGTATGCGCACTCACCATGGCCTGCCACACCCTCCGGCCACCGCCCGCGGGCTCCGCACCGGGCGGTTCGTCCTGCCGCTCCGGGGTGGTGAGACACACATACGACAACGGGCGGCGTCGGCCGCCGGCGCACCGGTGCGTCCTGGGCCCGCCTGCGAGCCCGTGGGCAACTGCGCGTCCCGTGCGCCTCGCACCCGGCCTCGCCATGGCCCGGGAGGCCTGGCGCTGACGGGCAGACCAGGGTTGCCGCCATGAGGGCCGCGGCCGGGATCCCGTCCGGGGCGCCCGGCCGCCTGCGCGGGATCAGGACCGTTCAGTCGGGAACCGCGCCGTGCCAGCGCCAGGACTCCAGCCGCCCCCGCCCGGGCAGTTCGCCGCGTCCCGTCGCCCACAGCAGGGTGGCCCAGCGGTCGGTGTCGGTCGGCGCGTCCGGGAAAAGACGGGTGAGGACGCGGTCGCAGAGACCCGCGGGCGGTGTCCAGGAGACGCCGAGCCCCTCGGCCATGTCATGGGTGTGCACGAGCGTCTCGACCACACCCATACCGGCGAAACCCTCGGGGTCGGAGACCCCGAAGCCGTGGAACGACCGCACATCGGGCGGTGCCGTCCGGACCATCGCCGTGAGCATCGCACCGCAGGCCTCGAGCACCAGCAGCAGCCCCGCCGGTCCCGTGCCCCGGTCCGCGAAGGTGACGTTCGCGGGGCCGCCCTCACGTCGGAACACCCAGTCGAACGGGACCTCGGCATCCAGCGGAGGGGCTTCCGGGCCCAGTTGCGCGGCGTACGCGAAGAGGTCGTCGGCGAGATGCTCCGCCGTCTCCCAGCACGTCCACTCCAAGGGCCCGGCCTTGGCCTCCCAGTCGGCACCCAGCCCGGCCCGGAGCGTCGTCAGCGCGAGCCGCACGGCGTGCTGCACATCATCGGCAGTGACGGGCGTGCGCGTCGGCACGTGATCATCGGCCATGCCCGGACCGTACCAACATCGTCTGAGCGGGCGTCACCCCGATGGCCCGTCAATCACTTCCTCATTTCGGGCGATCAACGACTGTGCGGGCCGGGTCGCGTCCTCGGACCGCCCTGCATTTCCCTATGCTCGCGCCCCATGACCAGCCGCGCCATGAGGTGCTCCCGTAATACCGTGCTCGCCGCTGCCGTCGCCATGGGGTTCTCGCTCGCAGGGCCTGCGGCACCCGCTGTGCCCGCTCCCGTCCCTGCCGAACAGGGGGGCGACGTTCACAGCCTGCCCGTGCCCGCGGGCGACGACCCGGCGCTCCGGCTGCTCCCCGCCCGCACGACACAGCCGTTCAGCATGATGGGTCTGACCTGGGACGACCCCGCCGAGCAACTGAACGGCACCGCCGAGGTCCGGACCCGGGACAGCCGTACCGGCGTCTGGTCCGGATGGCGTGTGCTCGACGCCGACGTCCGCGCCCCCGAATCGGGACGCGAGCAGGCCGGGAACGCGCTGCGCGGCGGGACCTCCCCCCTGTGGACCGGACCGTCCGACGGGGTCCAGCTGCGGGCCAGGGGCGAGACCCTGCCGGACGGGCTGCGCGTCGAGCTGATCGACCCGGGCGCCGGCGACGACGTGTCCGTGTCCGCGACCCCGACGACTCCCCCGTCGCCGTCGTCCCCGTCCGGTCCGGTACCGCCCCAGGAAGCTCCGGCCACGCCCGCGCCGTCCCTCGCCCAGGCACCCGCGGGCGCGCCGCCCGTCATCTCACGTGCGGGGTGGGGCGCCGACGAATCGCTCGTCAAGGACCCGCCCCGCTACAACAGGAGCACCAAGGCGCTCTTCGTCCACCACACCGCGGGGACGAACAACTACACGTGCGCCCAGTCGCCCTCGATCATCCGGGCCATCTTCCGCTACCACGTGCAGAGCCAGGGCTGGAACGACATCGGCTACCACTTCCTCGTCGACAAGTGCGGCAGGGTCTTCGAGGGCCGCGCGGGCGGTATCGACCGGCCGATCCAGGGCGCGCACACCTACGGCCTCAATGTCGACACGAGCAGCATCTCGGTCCTCGGCGACTACATGACGGCCAAGGCGGTCCCGGCCGTGAAGAAGGCGATCGCCTCGGTGGCGGCCTGGAAGCTCGGGCTCTACGGACATGATCCGGCGGGTTCCGTCGTTCTCACCGTGGGCGCGGACAACGGGAACTTCCAGGCCGGGGACAGAGTCAGGCTCAAGCGGATCTCAGGACACCGGGACGGCTCGGCGACCGACTGCCCGGGCGACAGCCTGTATGCCGATCTGCCGGAGATCCGTACTCTCGCCGGGGCCGTCGCCGCCGGAGCCGCCCCGGAACCGGGCGTGACACCGGACGCCCACCCCGGCGCCGGCCTGGCCGGTGGGCTGCTCTCGGGCCTCGTCGACGTCACGACGGGCGACTTCGACGCGGACGGGTTCCCGGACGCCGTGGTCGTCCACCGCACCGCGGCGGGTGCCATGCCGCTCGTGCTGCTGCACGGCACCGCGAGCGGTCTGGACACCGGCTCGCCCGCGGTGCTGCACGGCGCGGGAGGCCAGGCGGTGGCCTCCGGTGACCTCAACGGGGACGGGTACGCCGACCTCGTCGTCCTGACCGGCCACGGGATCGACACCTTCCACGGCTCGGCCCACGGACTCACCACCACGGGCGCACCGACGCTCGACGGCCACTGGGGAGCCGTCCCGTCGTTCACCACGCGCGACACCGACGGTGACGGGTACGACGACGTCGTCGCCGGCGGGGTGGTCATCGCGAGGGGCGGCCCGGACGGCGTGGAGCCCGCGGACGTCTAGGGCCTCTCGTTCGGATCTTGCCGGGCTCGCGCGCCCCGGCCACTGATCCAGCCCGACCCGGACGAAAGACCCTAGGTCCTCGTCCGTGCCTGCTGCTGTGACCGCCCTATCTCCGTCCGGCCCGAGCGGCCGGGCGGAGACCGGGCCCGTTCCGGCGGAGCGTTCGCTCCGCCCGCCGGTCACGAGGAGCGCGACGGTCCCTTCACGGGCGTCATCGGCCTTCTCGTCGGCCGGCCACGCAGCGCCTGCCGGGGCGGCGGTCGCCCCCGGTCAGGGACGCCCGGACGGAGCCCGGCCGGCGTCCTGGTCCTGCGCGGCCCTCGCCCGGCGGGAGAGAGCCGCCCGGAGCACACGCCGGCCTTCCACCGAGAGGTCCAGGGCCCTGCGCAGACCCGCACCGCCCGGGGTGGCCGACAGGACCTCGAGGATCTGGACCTGGCGGCGCTGCTCGCCGGCGACCAGCGGGCCCTCCGTGCCACGCGAGGGGTCGAGTTCCTGGTGGAGCCGGAGCGCCAGGGCCGAGCAGGCCGTGGCCCATTCGGCCAGCGGCGCGGTGGCCCATTCCGAAGGAGCGGCGCCGATCATCTTCCGCACCGGAGCGGCCGCCTCGTCGGCGACGGGCGTGTCGTCGAGCGTGGCCCTGGTGGTCGCGAGGCGCCCCGCCCAGCCGTCCTCGCCGTCGGCGATACCCGCCCAGAGCGGGCGCAGCACATCCGTTTCGTCGACGAGCAGGGGCAGGCAGCGGTCGAGGCAGGCCAGACCGCTCGCGGCCAGGCTCCGCTCATCCGCCTCAGCGATCAGTTCCACCAGGCTCATCGACGCCTCCCGACAGTGCGGACGCAGTTGTTCCTTACTGCGCCGGATGGCTCAAAATCGTCACCGGACGTCATCCGAATCACCCAACTCGTCCGGAATGCCCAGCCGGTGGAGAAAGCCGAAGAAGAGCTCCTCGGCAGTGGCGGCCAGCGGCTCGGGCCGTGGCGCTCGCAGGATCTCCTGCAGCGCCCCGGCTTCCGCCGCCGTCCCGGCCTCGGCCGCCCACTCGGAGGCCCGCTGTGCCGCATCCTCGGCGGAGGGGTAGAGGTCATCGAGAGCCGTGCCACTGGCGGCGAGAAATCCGGCCATGTTCTCCCTGGCCAGACAGGCGTACCAGGCGCCACTGCCCGGCGCCGCCCCCTCCACCGCCACACAGGCGCTGTCCATGACGAAGCCGAAGAGCACCGGCGCACCGGCCGACCGGGCCAGAGCCGTCATGTCACCCAGGTCGGGCTCACTCGGAGCCCGCCACACCTGCCAGCCGCCAGGACGCGGCCGGTGCGGCACAAGCCCGCCCCGTACATGCCCGAGTGCGTCCTGCTCGGCCAGCGGCCGCTCGCCCCTGCCCACGAGAAAATAGCCCCAGAAGCCCATGCCTGCCCCCTGCTCAGCTCCGCTCCCGACTCCAGCGTGATGGGTGGCGCGTTGCACCGCGCCACACCGTTCACGTGCAACACACTTGCACCACAGCTCCGTTACATTCTGCGCACATTCAACAGGGCTTGTGGGGAGCTCAGTCGAGAAAACACGGGAAAGGTTCCGCCCGAGAACTCCGGCCACCGGGCCGTGCGCACTCCCGCCCGTCCGGCCGGCCTCACGTCCGTCGGCGATCACGGGTGGCACGGGGAGCACGATGGAGGGGGCGGTGTCCCTGCCCCTCACCTCGTGCTCACTCCCGTTTCGACGGCCCGCCGCCCACCGGACCACCGACCACCGACCACCGACCCTCGGCCCGGCGGCCCCTGCCGCGGGGTGGACGGCTGCGCCCGAAGGGCCGTCCACGGCCGGACGGCCCGCCGCCCACGGAGCCGGTCACGGTCAGGGCCGTCCGTACCAACGCGTCCGGCGACACCTTCGCGGATCAGCGACACCCCGTCGGTGCGGGCTCCACGGCGTGCGGGCAGCGGTCGTGCGGGCAACGGTCACCGGCAGACTCACGGTGCCGGGCGCGGCACTCCCGGAACGGCCGGCCGCCACGCACCGAGCGAGGCGTCCACGACTGCCCCGTCGAAGGTGCTGCGGCGCAGGCCCGGAGCAGCTGTGAGCCGTGCCGCGCCGGGGCTGGGCTCACACGGCGGCCGGTACCGGCTCGCCCGTGGCCTTGGCGTGCTGCATCGCCGTCAGCCTCCGGACGACCACCATCGCCAGCAGCGCCGCCGCGAGATCGACGAGGTTGCAGAACATCAGCTGCCCCGCGGCCATGCGGATCGCCTCGGGGTCCTCGGCCTTGTCGTACGCCCTGGCCGCGACCCGGTCGATCAGCAGCGCGACCACCCACATCGTCCACCAGGCATTGAGGAACGCATGCGACGAACCCCGTCCACCGGACGCCGGCCGGCTCGCGTCCCAGACATCGCCCGCGATCCCGCGGGGGATCCAGAGGTTCGCGACCGGGATGAACCAGCCGCCGATCGCCCAGCCGGGCCCGCGCCGCTGCAGATCGGGCCTGAGGACTCCGGCGTTGATGCGCACGCGGTGGAACCAGATGACGAAGAGGACGGCCGTCAGGAGCAGGGCGACCGAGTAGGCGAATCCGGAACCCGCCATCCACAGATCGGCCCGGTCGAGCTCGTCCTCCGTGTGCGCCGTCAGGTCGTCCATCAGCCCGCGCACATGGGTGGCCGCGGCGATGCTCGACAGATCGGCGAGCACGACGACACCGAGCAGGGCGAGGACGGCACGGGAGAGGCCCACGGGCGAACGCAGCACCGGCCGCGGCCCGGATGTCGACACCGGCGGCGCGGCCGGCGGTGGCGCGGTGTTGCCGGCCGCGACGGCACAGCCGTCGCAGAGCCCCTCGCCGGTCGTGGCCTTGTGCAGGGAGCAGTTGGAGCAGAGCACGGTCGAGGATCCCCCATGAACGAACCGGTCGAGTGCGCCCCTTACTTCCCCCCGGGGCCGCACGACACGGCCGCCCTCGGCCGCCCGCGGACGATACGTGGCACGGGCGATCGCCGTCCAGCGGGTTCCGCGGGGCAGCGGCGGTTCAGCCCAGCCGGTTCGCCAGAGCCATGAACGCCGCCCAGTCCAGGGGTGGCTGTCCCGGTGTCCACAGCTTCTGGGAGACCGCCCGCAGCGGCATCCGGACGCCCGCCGCCACCTGGTCCTGGGTCTGGGCCTGGGCGAGGTCGCTCCATATGGCGAGCCGGCCGCCGAGTATCTGGTCCGAGTAGCGTGCGGGGACCGCCGATGTGCCGCGCAGGACGAGCGGGTTCCACTGCTCGTAGATGCGGCGGCCCGTGGGGTAGGTGAACTGGTTGGGCTGGCCGAGCACGTAGTAGAGGTACTCGTCGTTGAGGTTGACCACCTTGCGGCCTTCCGCCAGATACTCCTGCGGCGGCCGTGCCCCGATCTCCTTGCCGGTCCAGTACTCGACCTCGATGTCCTTGTCCGCGGAGGTGACTCCACCACGGAAGAACCCGTCGTTCCAGGCCTTCGGCTTCTTCTCCGCCGCGCGCACCACCGCCGCCCGGTCGTTCAGCCAGCCGGTCGCCAGGTCCTGCACGCCGGCGTCGGGTCCGTACTTCTGCACGGCCGCCCGGGCGAGCTGGGGATACGAGGCCGCGGGATTCCTCACGGTCAGCGCCTGGTACTCGTCGGCGCCCACGTGGAACCACGCGCCGGGGAAGAGCGCCGCGTACTCCCGCAGCAGATCGTCGACGATCTGTGCCGACTCGGGCTTGGATATGTCGATGGCGCCCTGCCGGGGCACACCGTCGACATTGCGCAGCTGGAGCTGTGGATGGGCCCGCATGACCGCGCCCAGATGCCCCGGCGAGTCGATCTCGGGCACGATCGTGATGTGCAGGCTCTGCGCCAGCGCGATGATCCGGCGCACCTCGGCCTTGCTGAGGTGCTGTGCGGAGACGACCTCGGGATGGGAGTCGGAGGCTATGCGGAAGCCCTGGTCGTCCGAGAAGTGCAGCCCGAGCGTGTTGAGCTTGAGGTCGGCCATCTCGCGCAGCCTGGCCTCGATCCAGCCCGCGGTGTAGTGCTTGCGCGCGATGTCCAGGTTGAGTCCGCGCTGCGGACGGTCGGGCCGGTCGCGTACGACGCCCTCGGGCATGACACCGCCCGAGCGCAGCGACTGCTTGAGGGTGCGGGTGCCGTAGAAGACCCCGGCCTCGTCGGGGCCGGTGATCCGGACACGGTTGCCCCGGGTCGTGATGGTGTACGACTCAGGGGCGTCGGGCTGCGCGGAGCCCAGTGCCAGCTCGATGTCACCGGCCCGCACCGGGCCGCTGTTGCGTACGCCGGTCTTCAGCTCCCGGGACAGCAGCCGGGCCTCGTCGGCGAGGGTCTCGCTGCCCTTGGCCACGACGACGGCGCTGCCGGGCCCGGGCTTCCAGCCGGGTCCGCGCGCGGCCTCGTGCGTCCGTACGGAGGGGATGGTGCGGGGCACCGTGGAGAGCGGGTAGCTCTTCGTGGGCGTCGGTGTCGGCGACGGGGTGACGGCCGCCGGTGGCTGCGCGTCGCCGCGGGCGCCCGTCGACGTGCCGCCGCCCGAGCCGCCCGACGAGCAGGACACCAGGGTGGTCAGCGCCGCAGCGGCCGCCGTCACCGAACCCGCGAGCCGTGCGCTCCTGCACTGCCATGTCATCCCATCAGCCTCCTCTTCCCGGTGAAGTATGACTAATCAAGATGAACCGGGTGAAGTCGGGCGGGATCGTCTATCATGCGCGCCTGAACCTTCCCGTCCGGGTGAAAATCGTGCAACAGCCGGACAGCTTCCGCCGCAGATGGATAGCTTTGTGGCTCACCCACCCCACCATTCCCAGGCACCTCCGTGCCCGGGTGGAGCAGCCGAGGAGCCGAGGAGCACACGCTGTCCAGCGAATCGCACACCGGCCTCTTGCGGATCCCGGCCCCGGCCGGGCCCTCCCGTCCTGCGCCCCTGCCCGGCCTCGAGCGGTTCAACACCGCCCCCGCCGGCGCAGCCGAGGCGGCCCTGCTCGCCTGCTGCGGCAGCCGCCGATGGTGCCGGCGCATCGTCGCCCACCGGCCGTACCCGGATCTGCATGTCCTCCTCGCCGCCGCCGACGAGGCCGGCTACGACCTCGCACCCGCCGATCTGGACGACGCCCTCGCCGACGAGTCGCCCTCGGCACTGCACCCGAGTGCACCGGCCAGCGCCCACACTGCGCTGAGCGCCGCGCAGGCCGCGTACGAGAGCAGATTCGGCCATGCCTTCGTGATCTGCCTCGACGGCTTCCGCCCCGATGAGCAGCCCGACCAGGTGCTGGCCGCGATCCGCTCACGACTCGGCAACGATCCGGACGATGAGCGGGTCGTCGCCGCCGACGAGCTGCGCCGACTCGCCCGCACCCGGCTGGCGCACATGGTGGCCAATCACCCGGAAAGCAGCGGTTCCAGCCGCCGTGGAACCCGTCCTGATAGCCCGTCCGTGCCTGTTTGATCACACATAACGACCCCGGGCGAGGGAACCGACAACTCGTCGCTACGATGGCCGGGGCCGGTGGACCGTACCCGGCCGGGCCAGACCGACAGAGCTGTCACTTTTGGTAGAACGCTGGCGGCCGGCTCCAATCCCCGCTCCCGGAGGGTTTTTCCGTGCCGGCTGGAACGCTGTACCGCGGCCGGGAAGGTATGTGGTCCTGGGTGGCTCATCGAGTCACCGGCGTCCTCATCTTCTTCTTCCTGTTCGTACACGTGCTGGACACCGCTCTCGTCCGCGTCTCGCCCGAGGCGTACGACGAGGTCGTCGCCACGTACAAGACGCCGCTCGTCGCGCTGCTGGAGTACGGCCTCGTGGCCGCCATCCTCTTCCACGCGCTCAACGGCCTTCGTGTCATCGCCGTCGATTTCTGGTCCAAGGGCCCGCGCTACCAGAAGCAGATGCTCTGGACCGTCATGGGCATCTGGGTCGTGCTGATGGCGGGCGCCATCTACCCCGTCCTCGGCCACGCCGCACGTGAACTGTTCGGGAGCTGACGTCACACATGTCTGCTGAGACCTCTTCCGCGATCGGGGCCGTCGAGGGCGTCGGACTGTACGACGCCGACAACCCGGCTCCCGTCATCGAGGCGCCGCGCAAGCGCACCGCGAAGACCCCGAAGTCGACCCGCGGCAACTTCGAGATGGCCGCGTGGCTCTTCATGCGCCTGTCCGGTGTCGTCCTCGTCGTCCTCGTCATCGGCCACCTGCTGATCCAGCTCGTGCTCGACGGCGGCGTCTCCAAGATCGGCTTCGCCTTCGTGGCCGGCCGCTGGGCGTCCCCGTTCTGGCAGATCTGGGACCTGCTGATGCTGTGGCTGGCCATGCTGCACGGCGCCAACGGCCTCCGTACCGTCATCAACGACTACGCGGAGCGGCCGGGCACGCGCCTGTGGCTCAAGGGCCTGCTGTACACCGCCACGGTGTTCACCATCCTTCTGGGCACGCTGGTGATCTTCACCTTCGACCCGAACATCCGCTAGGCACGGGGCTGAGGCGAAACACTGATGAAGATCCACAAGTACGACACCGTCATCGTCGGCGCAGGTGGTGCCGGTATGCGCGCCGCCATCGAGGCGACGAAGCGCAGCCGCACCGCCGTGCTGACGAAGCTCTACCCCACCCGCTCCCACACGGGCGCCGCGCAGGGCGGCATGGCCGCCGCGCTGGCGAACGTGGAGGAGGACAACTGGGAGTGGCACACCTTCGACACGGTCAAGGGCGGTGACTACCTGGTCGACCAGGACGCCGCCGAGATCCTGGCGAAGGAGGCCATCGACGCCGTCCTCGACCTGGAGAAGATGGGCCTGCCGTTCAACCGGACCCCGGACGGCACCATCGACCAGCGCCGCTTCGGCGGCCACTCCCGCAACCACGGCGAGGCCCCGGTCCGCCGGTCGTGCTACGCCGCGGACCGCACCGGCCACATGATCCTCCAGACGCTGTACCAGAACTGCGTCAAGGAGGGCGTGGAGTTCTTCAACGAGTTCTACGTCCTGGACCAGCTGATCACCGAGGTCGACGGCGTCCGCAAGTCGGCCGGTGTGGTCGCCTACGAACTGGCCACCGGCGAGATCCACGTCTTCCAGGCGAAGGCGGTCATCTACGCGTCGGGCGGCACCGGCAAGTTCTTCAAGGTGACCTCCAACGCGCACACCCTCACGGGTGACGGCCAGGCCGCCTGCTACCGGCGCGGTCTGCCGCTGGAGGACATGGAGTTCTTCCAGTTCCACCCGACGGGCATCTGGCGCATGGGCATCCTCCTCACGGAGGGCGCCCGCGGTGAGGGCGGCATCCTGCGCAACAAGGACGGCGAGCGCTTCATGGAGAAGTACGCCCCCGTCATGAAGGACCTCGCCTCGCGCGACGTCGTCTCGCGCTCCATCTACACGGAGATCCGCGAGGGCCGCGGCTGCGGTCCCGAGGGCGACCACGTCTTCCTGGACCTCACCCACCTGCCGCCCGAGCAGCTGGACGCCAAGCTCCCTGACATCACCGAGTTCGCGCGCACGTACCTCGGCATCGAGCCCTACACGGACCCGATCCCGATCCAGCCGACCGCGCACTACGCCATGGGCGGCATCCCGACCAACGTCGAGGGTGAGGTCCTCAGCGACAACACCACCGTCGTCCCGGGTCTGTACGCCGCGGGCGAGGTCGCGTGCGTGTCGGTGCACGGAGCCAACCGCCTCGGCACCAACTCGCTGCTCGACATCAACGTGTTCGGCAAGCGCGCCGGTATCGCCGCGGCCGAGTACTCGGCGAAGGCCGACTACGTCGACCTGCCGGAGAACCCGGCGTCCCTCGTCGAGGAGCAGGTCGAGCGGCTGCGCAACTCCACCGGCTCGGAGCGGGTCGCCGTGCTCCGCAAGGAGCTGCAGGAGACCATGGACGCCAACGTGATGGTGTTCCGCACCGAGCAGACGATCAAGACGGCGGTCGAGAAGATCGCCGAGCTTCGCGAGCGCTACCGCAACGTGTCCATCCAGGACAAGGGCAAGCGGTTCAACACGGACCTGCTGGAGGCCATCGAGCTGGGCAACCTGCTCGACCTGGCCGAGGTCATGGCCGTCTCCGCGCTGGCCCGCAAGGAGTCCCGCGGCGGTCACTACCGCGAGGACTTCCCGAACCGCGACGACGTCAACTTCATGCGCCACACCATGGCGTACCGCGAGGTCGGCGCCGACGGCTCCGAGACCGTCCGTCTCGACTACAAGCCCGTCGTCCAGACCCGCTACCAGCCGATGGAGCGTAAGTACTGATGGCTACCCCGACCATGGACAAGGTGGAGGCGGAGGCCGCCTCTTCCCCGTACATCACGGTCACCTTCCGGATCCGCCGCTTCAACCCCGAGGTCTCGGCCGAGGCCGAGTGGCAGGACTTCCAGATCGAGATCGACCCGAAGGAGCGCGTGCTCGACGGTCTCCACAAGATCAAGTGGGACGTCGACGGCTCGCTGACCTTCCGGCGCTCCTGCGCGCACGGCATCTGCGGCTCCGACGCGATGCGGATCAACGGCAAGAACAGGCTCGCCTGCAAGACGCTGATCAAGGACATCAACCCGGAGAAGCCCATCACGGTCGAGGCCATAAAGGGCCTCACGGTCCTCAAGGACCTGGTCGTGGACATGGAGCCGTTCTTCCAGGCCTACCGGGACGTCATGCCGTTCCTGGTGACCACCGGCAACGAGCCCACGCGTGAGCGGCTCCAGTCGGCCGAGGACCGCGAGCGGTTCGACGACACCACCAAGTGCATCCTGTGCGCCGCGTGCACGTCGTCCTGCCCGGTGTTCTGGAACGACGGGCAGTACTTCGGGCCGGCCGCGATCGTCAATGCGCACCGCTTCATCTTCGACTCGCGCGACGAGGCGGGCGAGCAGCGCCTGGAGATCCTCAACGACAAGGACGGCGTGTGGCGTTGCCGCACGACCTTCAACTGCACGGACGCCTGCCCGCGTGGCATCGAGGTCACGAAGGCGATCCAGGAGGTCAAGCGCGCGCTGATCACCCGCCGCTTCTGAGTCACCCGCGCCGACCCGGCGGCGACTGTCCGTCGGGTCAACGCACCGACAGGGGCCCGTTTCTGTACGCTCGCCGTACCGGAAGCGGGCCTTCGTCGTGCGGCCTTTCCGGACGAGCCGGACGAAAGCGGGGACCGATGACCGAGCCGAACCCGAACCCCTATCTGGACAACGGCGACTACCAGTGGGGCCCTGCCCACCCGTACGGCTCCGCCAACGGCTACGGGTATCCGCAGGGTCCGCTGGCACCTCTGGGCGGAGCCGGGGTTCCGCTGCTGGTGCTCGGCGACATCACGATCCTCCAGGACTCGATCGTCACGCCCAATGGGACGCTGCCACTGAAGGGCGCGGTGTGGAACGCGATGGACATGTCGCGGACCGAGGAGTACGTCCCCACGCATGCCGTCGTCCTGGCGGTCGTGTTCTCGCTGCTGTGCCTGGTGGGCCTGTTCTTCCTCCTGATGAAGGAGAAGAGGATGACCGGCTACATCCAGATCACCGTCAGCAGCGGGGGCCGCCACCACATGACGATGATCCCGGCGACCCGCCCGGACACCATCCACTGGGTCATGGGCCAGATCAACTACGCGCGGTCGCTGAGCTCCTGAGCCGGTCCGGGCGGCGGGGAGCGGAGGACGGCCGGCGGTCCGCGGCCGATGGCGGCGATCCCCAGGCCGGCAGCACCGGACCAGGTGGAACTGCGGTGCCTGCTCCCCGAGTTGCGGAGCCGGGTATGCCGGCTCCGTGACCCGTGCGACCAGTACGCCGGGGCCTACCGCGAGTTCACACAGCCGGTACATGTCGTCGGGCTCGTGCCCAACGACTGCCGGAGCACCCGGCACCGGCTCGGCGGCACGGACCGGACGAGACCTCGGACACCGGGCCGGGCGGCACCGCAACACGCTTCAGGGTGCGGGCGGGCGTTCGAAGAAGGTCTCCAGGGAGACCGTCGCCTGGGTGCCGCTCACCCCGTCGATCGCATACAGCCGCCGTAGGACGTCCTGGAGCCGTTCGGTGGTCGCCGTGCGCACCTTCACGAGGACCGATGCGCTGCCCGCGATGATGTGGGCCTCCTCGATCTCCGGTATCGCCGCGAACGCCTCCGCCGAGTCCCCCATCCAGGCCGACGACTCGACCATGACGAAGGCCAGCACACCGAGGCCGATGGCCGCCGGGTCGACCTCGACCGTCGTACGCCGGATGATCCCGCGATCCCGCAGCTTGCGGACGCGTTCGTGGGCGGCGCCTGCCGAGAGACCGACCGCCTTGCCCAGCACCGCGTAGGCCTGCCCGGCGTCCTGCTGCATCAGTGCGAGCAGCGCACGGTCGGTCTCGTCCAGGTTGTCCACAGCCATGCCATAACCATATCCCGTTCTGTCATACTCAGATCACTCCGAATGACATTCGGTAAATAAGAACTAGGAGTGGACTGTGTCAGGCGAAATCGAAGATGGACGGTACGAGATCCTGGACGAGCGGTTCCGGACCGGACGGTGCACCAACGGCGACAGCCGGCTGGAGCAGCTTTTCGGTGACTGCCGATGGGCGGAAGGGCCCGTCTATCTCCCCGCCTGGCGCCAGCTGATCTGGAGCGACATCCCCAACGACCGCATGCTGCGCTGGGACGAGCCGACCGGCACCGTCGGTGTGTTCCGCACCCCCGCAGGCCACAGCAACGGCAACACGCTGGACCGCGAGGGCCGCCTGATCAGCTGCGAGCAGGGCAACCGGCGCGTCACCCGCACCGAGCACGACGGCTCCCTCACAGTCCTGGCGGACCGGTTCGGCGGAAAGAGGCTCAACTCGCCGAACGACGCGGTGGTGCGCTCCGACGGCTCGGTCTGGTTCTCCGACCCCGACTTCGGCATCACCAGCGACTACGAAGGACACCGCGCGGAGAGCGAGATCGGCGCGTGCAACGTCTACCGGATCGATCCGGGGACCGGAGAGGTCCGCTTGGCCGCGGACGGCTTTTCCGGGCCCAACGGACTGGTCTTCTCCCTCGATGAGCGGCAGTTGTACGTGTCGGACAGCCGCGCCGGGCACATCCGCGTCCTCGATGTGCGCGACGACGGCACGCTGTCGGACGGCAAGGTCTTCGCGGAGGCGGCGCGGAGCAGCTTCGACAACATCCGTTTCGACGACCAGGGGCGTCTGTGGGCGGCCGCGCTCCGCGACAGCGTGCACTGCTACGACCCGGACGGCACCCTTCTGGGCCGACTGCTCGTGCCGGAGCCCGTCTCCAACCTCGCGTTCGGCGGCCCCAAGAACAACCGGCTGTTCATCACCGCGACCACATCGCTGTACTCGCTGGTGATGTCGGTGACGGGGACGGACCGGGTCCGCCGCGTCCGCGGCTGACGGCGGCGTTGCCCCCGGAGGGCCGCTGCCAGTGGGGTCGCCGTCCCGCGCCGGCCCTCGGGACGACACCGCGACTTTCCACTCCACGGACGACACCGCCCGCGGTTCGCGCACCGGTGCGGACAGGGGCGGGACGACGGCCGCGAACACAGGCAGCCGCCGTCCAGCCGTACGAGGCCCCGGCGCCAAAAGGGGCGGGCAGGGCGGGGAAGGCCCTCGCCCCTCAGGCCCGCTCGACGGGGGCGTGCTCGCGGAGGAAGCCCTCGACGAGGTGCGTCACCTCGGCCGGGCGTTCCAGGGACGGCAGATGACCGGCCCAGGGGAGTTCAACGGCGCGGGCACCGGGGATCACCCCGGCCAGCCGGGCACCCATGGCACGGAAGTCTTCCAGGTCGTGCGCGCCGGTGACGACGAGAGACGGCGCCTCCACGGCCGCGAGGTCGATGCGCGGCCCGGCGGGCTCCTCCTCGTCCTGAGACCCCGTCCCGGCCGCCTCCGCCTCCTCGTCCGCCGCCAGCTGCACCTCGAACGCATGGCGCTGCATGACCCGTACACGCTCACGCACCGGCTCGTCCGCCTCGGGGCCCAGCCAGGTGGTCACGTTCAGCTCCACGGCGCCGTCGAGGTCGCCCGCCTCGATCAGTTCGTCCTCCCGGGCATCGAACTCCTCGAGCTCCGGCCCCGGTTCATGTCCGGGCAGCCCGGCGCAGAGCAGGACGAGCGAGCTCACCCGGTCCGGGCGGCGGGCCGCGATCTCGACGGCGACACGGCCGCCGAAGGACGCCCCGACGAGAGCGGCACGGCCGATGCCGAGCGTGTCCAGCAGGGCGAGCACATCGTCCGCGTCCCGGTACGGGAGCACCGCCTCGGCCGGGGTGTCGCCGAATCCCCTGAAGTCGCAGCGCACGACACGGTGACCCGCGTCCACCAGGGCTCCCCACTGGGCGTCCCACATACGCCGGTCGCCGACGGACGAGTGCAGCAGCACCACCGCGGGGCCGTCCCCCGCCACATCACAAGAAATTGTCATCCGTCCGACCCTAGGCCCACCGGCCCCGCGGCGTCATTCGATTTCCCGACGACTTGAACACGTTCAGGAACAGGTCTACAGTCCATGACAAGACCTTTTGAACGTGTTCAAGGGAGGGTGGGGAATGGACCTCACTGTTGTCGCGTACGCCGTCTACCTGCTGATCAGCGTGGCACTCACCGTCTGGGTGGCCCGCACGCTGAGCCGGAACGGACGGATCTTCCTCGCCGATGTACTGCGCGGGAACGAAAAGCTGGCAGATGCCGTCAACCACCTGCTGGTGGTGGGCTTCTACCTCGTCAACCTCGGCTTCGTCGCGCTCTACCTGGGCCAGGACGACGCCGTCACCACCGCCCGCGGGCTCTTCGAGGCGCTCTCGGTCAAGCTCGGCGTGGTGCTCCTCGTCCTCGGCATCATGCACCTCGGCAACGTCTACGTCCTCAACAAGATCCGCCGACGCGGAGTGATGGAGCGCGAGCAGACCCCGCCCGTCCCGCCGCAGGGCTGGACCGGACCCGCCGGCAAGGGGCCCTGGGCCGCGCCCGCCACCGGGGCCTGAGCGGCATGACCGGCGTACCGGTGAGTCGTCTGACCGTGCTGTACGACGCGAACTGCTCGCTCTGCGTCCATCTGCGGCACTGGCTGCTGCGACAGCGCCAACTGGTCCCGCTGGACCTCGTACCGGCCGCTTCGCAGGAGGCCAGGCGGCGCTTCCCGGACCTCGATCACGACAGCACCCTCCGGGAGATCACCGTGGTCGGGGACCGGGGCCAGGTCTACCGGTCCACCGCCGCATGGATCGTCTGCCTCTGGGCCCTGGCCGACCACAGGCCCAAGGCCCACTGGCTGGCGACACCCGCGGGAGCGCCCTTTGCGCGGGTGACCGTCCTGGCAGCCGCGAAGTACCGGGAGGCGACGGCGGCTTCCTGCGACGACGGGCGGTGCGAGCTGCCGGCCGCGCCCCGTTAGGCTCGGGCACCGTGACCGACGCGAACGACCCCCAGGAAGACAAGCGCGGCAAGCCCGCCGCCAAGCCCGCCAAGAGCGAGCAGACCCGCACCCTCATCCTCGAGACCGCGCTCCGCCTCTTCCAGGAGCGCGGATACGACAGGACGACGATGCGGGCCATCGCCCAGGAGGCGGGCGTCTCCGTCGGCAACGCGTACTACTACTTCGCCTCCAAGGAACACCTCGTCCAGGGCTTCTACGACCGGATCGCCGAGCAGCACCGGGCGGCGGTCGCGGACATCCTGGACGGGGGCGAGAAGGACCTCACGGCACGTATCCGCGGGGTCCTTCTGGGCTGGCTGGACATCGCGGCGCCGTACCACGAGTTCGCCGCCCAGTTCTTCAAGAACGCCGCCGACCCGGACAGCCCGCTCAGCCCGTTCTCCCCCGAGTCCGAGGAGCCGCGGGAGGCGGCCATCGAGGTCCACCGCCGGGTGATCGCGGGCGCCGACGTCAAGGTCGATCCCGAACTCGCGGAGCCGCTGCCGCGGTTGCTGTGGCTCCAGCAGATGGGGCTCGTGCTGTTCTGGGTGTACGACCGGTCCGAGGGCTGCGCCAACAGCCGCCGCCTGGTCGAGCGGCTCGCTCCGGTCACGGCCCGCGCGATCTCCCTCTCCCGCTTCCGCCTGCTGCGCCCCCTGGTCAAGGAAGTGCACGAGTTGCTCAGCGACTTCATGCCGACGGCGGCGGGCATGGCCGCATCGGGCAGGCCCCGGGGCACGGCGAACCGCAAGCGCACGGGACCCTCCGGTGACGACGGTCAGGCCTGACGGGACGCCAGCTCCACGACGGTGATGTCGGACGGCGCACCGACCCGCACCGGCGGACCCCACGCGCCCGCGCCGCGCGAGACATAGAGCTGGGTGTCGCCGTACCGCTCCAGGCCGGCGAGGGTCGGATTGGCCAGGTCGGCGATGAGGTTCCCGGGCCAGAGCTGGCCGCCGTGGGTGTGACCGGACAGCTGGAGGTCCACACCGTGGCGTACGGCGTCATGGATCACCACCGGCTGATGTGCGAGCAGCACGGCGGCCCGGGTCCGGTCGCGGTCACCGAGGGCCCGGGCGAAGTCGGGGCCCTGCCCCTCGTTCTCCCCCGCGACGTCGTCGACGCCCGCGAGGTCGAAGCCCGCGATCTCGACACGGTCGTTGCGGAGCGGAGTGAGTCCGAGCTCGCGCACATGGTCGACCCACGCGTCGGCGCCCGAGAAGTACTCGTGGTTTCCGGTCACGAAGTACGAGCCGTGCCGCGCCCTCAGCTGCGCAAGAGGCTCGGCGGCCCGGCCCAGATCGGCCACGCTGCCGTCGACCAGGTCGCCCACGACGGCGACGAGATCGGGCTGCGTGGCATTGATCGTGTCGACGATCCGCTGGGTGTGGGCCCGGCCGAGAACCGGTCCGAGGTGGATGTCACTGACGACGGCGATCCGGTAGCCGTGCGCCCCGCGTGCGAGTTTCGCGAGCGGCACGGTCACCTTCTTGACCCGGGGCCCGCGCATCACGCCGTATGTCCCGTACCCCACCGTACCGGCGGCGACCGCGGCCGCGGCCCCGCCGGCGACGCGAGCGACGAAGAGCCGCCGGGAGATGTCGCCCGGGGCGGACTCCGGACGCCCGTCGGCAGGGAGGGCCGTGTGCACTTCAGGGTC
Organism: Streptomyces sp. NPDC043861; assembly: GCF_056435905.1. Lineage (NCBI taxonomy): Bacteria > Bacillati > Actinomycetota > Actinomycetes > Kitasatosporales > Streptomycetaceae > Streptomyces > Streptomyces sp. NPDC043861. The sequence continues at coordinate 58,234 of NZ_JBWKDP010000006.1, forward strand.
GCCACCGTCGTCGTCGGCCGTGCGGACGTCCGTATCCGGGGTGTCGGCCGTCGCCAGGGATCCGCCCGGACCTGCGTCCGTGCCGGACCCTCCACCGCCGGCGACGGCCACCGTCGGCGTCGGCGTCGGCATGACCGGCGCACTCTCCGCGGGTATCGCGACCGCACCGGTGTCCGACCGTGCGGCAGCCCGACGCGGCAGCGCCCGACGCAGCAGCGGGCGGACGGCTTCCGCGACCACCAGCGCCAGCGTCAGGTACAGCAGCGTGGCGAGCCACAGATATCCCGGCCATGCCAGCACCTGCTGGAGCCAGAAAGGCGCGCCCGCCCGCCCCGAGGTCAGGGCGCCGACCGACAGCAAAGGCAGCACCACGACCGCCACCGTGCCCATGCGGCGCACCCCGCTCCCGGCGAGCGTCGTGTCGCGGACCAGACGACGCCACACGTACCAGTGCACGCCCCCGAGCAGGGCGAGGACGACAGCGATCACCAACAGGACAACCAGCACGGCACCGTTCCTCTATTCGCGCTCGCGGCGCAACGCGCGTACGCCACGCAACCCGATGACCCCGACCACCGTCCCCAGGAGAAAGGACGTGATGGCGAGCAGCAGATGGACCCAGAAATACGCAGTCGGGTCACCCGCGTCGTCGAAGGCGAGCCCGCTGGCGTCCTGCCAAAGGTTCTTGACGAAAGTGACCCAGATGACCCAGCTCCACACCCCGAACGCGAGCAGGAACCAGGAGACCGGGCGGCTGAGCTTCATGGACTCAGTATCACCGCTGTGCTCCATACCGGTGCGGCGGGGTCCGGGCGATGGGCTGTACCGGCGGAGCTCGCGGCGGGTCATCCCGCCGGTGACCGTTTCGCTGACAACTCCATGTACTTTCTCGATCGTGTCTGCTTTGAAAAAGACCGCTTTGACGGTCACTGCTGCCGCTTTGCTGCCTGGCCTCACCGTTGCGCCCGCAATGGCCGCCACCCCCACGGCCACGGCCGCCGGCACCCTCAGGACCGATGACAAGGCACCGAAGCCCCCGGCCGTCATGTCCACGGTCGGCGGCGAACTGCTCGGCGAACCAGGCACCCAGGTCGATCTCGGCTCCGGCGCCCCGGTCCTCCCCAAGAAGGTGACGGGCCGCTCCTGGATCGTCGCGGACGCGGAGAACGGTGATGTGCTCGCGGCCCACAACGCACACTGGCGCCTGCCGCCCGCCTCCACCCTGAAGATGCTCTTCGCGGACACCCTGCTGCCCAAGCTGCCGAAGGACGAGGAGCACACGGTCACCACCGACGAGCTCGCCGGTGTCGGCGAGGGCAGCAGCCTCGTCGGGGTCAAGGAGGACCAGGACTACACGGTCCACGATCTCTGGCTGGGCGTGTTCCTCCGCTCGGGCAACGACGCCGTCCATGTGCTCTCCGCGATGAACGGTGGTGTGGAGGAGACCGTCGAGGACATGCAGGACCACGCCGAGGAACTGCAGGCGCTCGACACCCACGTGGTGACGCCGGACGGCTACGACGAGACGGGCCAGGTGTCGAGCGCATACGACCTCACCCTGATCGCCCGCAGCGGACTGCAGAAGAAGGACTTCAGGGAGTACTGCTCGACCGTCCGCGCCGACTTCCCCGGCGAGCAGAAGCCGGGCAAGAAGCGCGAGACGTTCGAGATCCAGAACACCAACCGGCTGCTCACCGGTGACTTCGGTATCGAGCCGTACGAGGGGATCGCGGGCGTCAAGAACGGCAACACCACGCACGCGGGCGCGACCTTCACCGGCGTCGCGGAGCGGGACGGCCGGGTGCTGCTCGTCACCGTCATGAACCCGTCGTCGGACGAGCCGCAGGCCGTCTACAAGGAGGCCGCGCGCCTCCTCGACTGGGGCTTCGAGGCGGCCGGGAAGGTGGAGCCGGTCGGCGAACTGGTCGCCCCGAAGTCCGCCCCCACGGGTCCCTCCAACGGCTCCGAGCCGACGGGCGGCGCGGCGAGCGGCCCCGGCAAGGACGGCAAGGCCAACCAGCACGGACCGGCGAAGGCATCCGCTGCCGCCCACCAGGGCTCGAGCGGAGTCGGTGTCGCACTCGGCATCACCGGCGGTGTGCTGGTCCTGCTCGCGGGTGCGGCGTTCCTGGTCAACCGGCGCTGGCCGCTGCCGGATCTGGTCCGCCGTCTGCCCCGTCGCTAGAAGGCTCTTCGCCCTGGGCGGCGGCGCTTCCCGTCGCCGTCCACGCGGCGCTGTAGAGCAGCAGTTTCGACGTGAAATTGATCCACAGCAGCAGTGCGACCGGCACACCGAACGCGCCGTACATGGACTTGGTCGCGACACCCGAGATATAGCCGCTGAGCAGCAGCTTCAGCAGTTCGAAGCCGACCGCCCCGAGCAACGCCGCAACGACGAGCCGGCGCCGGGGCGGCTGCACTCCCGGCAGCAGCGTCAGCACATAGAGGAGCATCAGGAAGTCGGCCAGGACCGCGATGGCGATGGCGAAGATCTGGAGCAGCACACCGCTCGCCCCGCCACGGTCGATGCCGAGCCGGTCCGCGCTCCAGCCGACGGCACTGGACCCCACGGCCGAGGCGGCGAACGACGCCAGCACCACCGCGCCCAGTCCCAGCAGCACGACCGTGTCCTTGCCCTTGCGCAGGACCGGGTTGCCCTCGTCCTCGTCGTCGAGCTCCCAGACCGCGCGCAGGCAGTCCCGCATCGAACCGACCCAGCCGATGCCGGTGAGCAGCAGCAGTGCACCCGCGACCAGCCCGACCGTTCCGGCGTTGGCCACCAGCGCCCCGATGTCGAGCTGGTCGGAGATACCCGGCACCTGATCGGAGAGCTTTTCCTCGAGCTTCGCCAGCTGGTCCTTGCTGAGCAGTGCCGCGCCGACCGCGGCACCCACCGTGATCAGCGGGAAGAGTGCGAGAAAGCTGATGAAGGTGATGGCGGCGGCCAGCCGCGTCCAGTGCACCCGCTCGAGGGTCTCGTACGAGCGCCAGGCGTGGGTCTTCATCAGCCGCTGCGCGAGCGGGCCGATGACGGGAAGTCGGCTCAGCCAGTCCATGTCGTACGCCTGCCCCTTCTCGGCCGGACCGATCCCGATCCGTCACAGGTCCATGACGGCCATGACGTACATCGACAGCCACAGCAGTCCGATGACGGCGAGCGGCCGATCGCGCAGGACGACCTCCTCCGGGGCACCGGCCGTCCCCCGGTCCGCGAACACCGCGTACCGCAGCACCGCGAGGATGAACACGATCACCGAGATCTGACGCCAGGGCAGCAAGGAGCCGTCCGCGGTGCCGTCGCCCTCCAGGGCCCAGAGGCAGTAACCGAGCACCGCCACCCCAGCGGCCAACTGCCAGACGAACCGCAGATAGCCGGTGGTGTAGGCGGTGAGCAGCGACCGGGTCGCGCCGCCCGCGCCCGCCATCTCCACGGCTTCCGAATAGCGCTTGGCCGCCACCATGAACAACGCGCCGAAACCGGTGGTGATCAGGAACCAACGGGAGAGCGGGATGGACAGGGCGACCCCGCCGATCATGGCCCGCATCAGGAACCCGGTGGTGACGACGGCAAGATCGACAACGAGGACGTGCTTGAGCCGGACGCAGTACGCGAGCTGCATCGTGACGTACGCGGCCAGCAGCGCCGCCGTCATCGCATTGCACAGGACCACGGCCGCGGTGGTCGCGGCGACGGCAAGGAAGGCACCGGCGGCATAGGCGACGGCCACCGGCACTTCTCCGGCGGCCACCGGACGCAGGCACTTCACCGGGTGCGCCCGGTCGGCCTCGGCGTCCCGCGCGTCATTGATCAGATACACGGCGGCGGCAGCCGCCGTGAAAAGGGTGAACACGACGGCCAGTTGGACCGCGGTCTGCCGGGAAGCCAGTTCGCCGGCGGCCCCGGGGGCCGCCACGACCAGCACGTTCTTGATCCACTGGCGCGGCCGTGCGGTCCTGATCAGCCCGGCGGACAGCCTCAGGGGGCGGGGGGCACGCGTGGGCGGCGGGCCGTCGGGGCGGCGCTCCGGCTGGTCGAGGACCGCGGTGCTGCGCTCAGCCACGAGTGCCCCCGGCACCGGAGCGGTTCACGACGACCGCGCTGACCACACCCGCAGACCTGCGCGCGAGCGGGCCCGTGGCCGAGCCCTTGACCGGACCTGCGGCGCCGCGCGCGGTCCTGCCCACCGCCCTGTGCAGGGCGCGGCCGGCGGTCCTGCTCTGCGCACCGTCCGCCTCCGGCCGGGACCGCAGCCATGTCCTCCCCAGACGTGCCGTCAGCCCACCCAGGAGCGCGCCGGCGGCCACATCGGTCGGATAGTGCACGCCGACGACGAGCCGGGACACACACATCGCCGCGGCCAGAGGCGGCACCAATCGGCGGCCGGCGGGGCGCAGCGCACCGAAGGCGACGGTCGCGGCCGCCGCGGCAGTGGCATGGGAGCTGGGAAAGGAGTGCGGGCCAGCGGTGCGCACGAGCGGTTCCCGCATGGGCAGCCGCGGCCGCGGACGGCGTACCACCAGCTTGACGGCCATGCTGGCCAGATGGGCAACGCCGATCAGCACGGTGCCGTGCAGCCAGCCGCGGCAGCGCTCCCGGTCGGCAGCCGCGCACAGGAGACCCGTCGCGATCCACAGTGCGCCGTGCTCGCCGCTGCGCGAGAGCGCCCGGGCGGCGGTGGCCACCTTCGGCTCCCGTCCGCAGTCGCGCAGGGCGGCGAGCAGCCGGTGATCGGCATCCGCCAAGCGCTTCCAGTGTGCCGCCCGGTGCGTTGCGCGGCCCGTCGCCCGACCCGTCGTCCGGCCCGGACCGCCGGCCGCGCGGCCCGTCGCCGAGCCCACTGCCCGGTGCGCCCACTCGAGGCATCGCATCTGCCACCCCTTTCACTTGGACCAGGGGCGACTCTTCTCAACCGGACGCTCTCATTCACGGCAATCTTTGATGACACTCGTTTAATCACCCATTTCGGCGAGTCAGCCGACATTGGAGCAATTCACCTATATGTGGCGATAGCGTCGCGCATATGTCTGCCGACTCCTGTGTCGCTCCCGGCCGTGCCATGACCGGCGATCTGCCCGTGACCGTGACCGGCTGGGGCCGCACCGCCCCTTCGGCCGCGCTGCTCGTCCGGCCCCGTACCTACGAGGAGGCGGCGGCGGTCGTGCACACCTGTGGTCAACGCGGCTCCATCGCACGCGGCCTCGGCCGTGCCTACGGTGACGCCGCACAGAACGCGGGCGGCGTCGTCCTCGACATGACCGGCCTCGACCGGATCCGCACCGTCGACGCGGAGGCCGGCGTCGTGGTGTGCGACGCGGGTGTGAGCCTGCACCGGCTGATGAAGGTGATGCTGCCGCTCGGCTGGTTCGTGTCCGTCACACCGGGAACCCGCCAGGTGACGGTGGGCGGGGCCATCGGCGCAGACGTCCACGGCAAGAACCACCATGTCTGCGGCTCGTTCTCCCGCCATGTGCGGTCGCTGGAACTGCTCACCGCCGACGGTGAGGTGCGTACGGTCCTGCCCGGCACCGATCTGTTCGACGCGACCGCGGGCGGGATGGGCCTGACCGGGCTGATCCTTTCGGCCACGCTCCAGCTGCACCCCGTCGAGACCTCCCTGATGTCCGTCGACACCGAACGGGCCGCGGACCTCGACGACTTGATGGCGCGGCTCACCGCGACCGACGACCGCTACCGCTATTCCGTGGCCTGGATCGATCTGCTCGCGCGCGGGGCCGCGACCGGACGCTCGGTCCTCACCCGCGGGGAGCACGCGCCCCTGGACGCACTTCCGCCGCGCGCTCGGCGCCGGCCCCTGGGGTTCCGTCCCGGTCGGCTCCCGTCGGCTCCCGGCTTCGTGGGCCACGCTCCGGACCTGGTGGCCGAAAGGCTGCTCGGCCGGACGTCGGTGTCCCTCTTCAACGCGCTCTGGTACCGCAGGGCGCCTCGCTCACGCACCGGTGAGCTCCAGAGGATCGGCACGTTCTTCCATCCGCTCGACGGACTGCCGCACTGGAACCGGATCTACGGACGGAGCGGCTTCGTCCAGTACCAGTTCGTGGTCGGGTACGGACAGGAGGAGGCACTGCGCGGCATGGTGCGGCGGATCGCCGGGCACGGCTGTCCTTCGTTCCTGGCCGTGCTCAAGCGGTTCGGCAGCGGCGATCCGGGCTGGCTGTCGTTCCCGGTGCCCGGCTGGACGCTCGCCCTCGACATCCCGGCCGGACTGCCGGGGCTCGGCCGTTTCCTCGACGACCTGGACGAGCAGGTGGCCGCGGCCGGGGGGCGGGTGTACCTGGCCAAGGACTCGCGGCTGCGGCCGGAACTGCTGGCCTCGATGTATCCCGGGCTGGACCGTTTCCGGGCCCTGCGCGCCGAACTCGACCCGCGCGGGGTGTTCATGTCGGACCTGGCCCGCCGTCTTCGCCTCTGACCGCGGACGCGTCCCTCCGGCCGCCCGCACGACGACACGAACTCCGACGATGAAGGAGCACTCCCGATGAAGGACGCCTTCGGCCTCCCCCAGTCCCTGCTGGTCCTCGGCGGTACGTCCGAGATCGGCCTCGCCACCGCACGCCGGCTGGTGGTCCGCCGCACCCGAAAGGTCTGGCTGGCCGGGCGCGCGTCCCCCGCACTGGAGTCGGCTGCGGCCTCGCTGCGCGGTCTGGGTGCGGAGGTGCGCACCGTCCCCTTCGACGCACTCGATCCCGCCGGGCACGAAGAGGTGCTGGGGAAGATCTTCGCCGAGGGCGACATCGACATGGTGCTGCTCGCCTTCGGGATCCTCGGCGACCAGGCGCGGGACGAGGCCGAGCCACTCTCGGCGGTCCGGGTCGCCCAGACCAACTACACCGGAGCGGTCTCGTCGGGACTGATCTGCGCGGGCGCCCTGCAGACCCAGGGCCATGGCTCGCTCGTGGTGCTGTCCTCGGTCGCGGGCGAGCGGGCGCGGCGGGCCAATTTCATCTACGGGTCGTCGAAGGCGGGTCTGGACGCCTTCGCCCAAGGGCTGGGCGACGCCCTGTACGGGACTGGTGCGCACGTGATGGTGGTCAGGCCGGGCTTCGTGCGGTCGAGGATGACGGCGGGTCTGCCTGAGGCTCCACTGGCCACCACCCCGGAGGAGGTCGCTCTGGCGATCGAGACGGGGCTGCGACGGCGCTCGGAGACGGTCTGGGTGCCCGGCCCGCTACGTGTGGTGATGTCGGTGCTGCGGCACGTACCGCGAGCGGTCTTCCGCCGGCTGCCCGTGTGACCGGACGCCCGGAACGGATGCGCCGGGCGCGGGCGGGACGGGGGCCGGAGCCCCGGTTCCGCGCTTCCCGGGCCCCGGAAGCCCGAGCGTGTCGTGGAAGGGCTAGCGAGGCGTGGTGGCCGGTTCGTCGACCGACGTCCCCTGAGCGGGCACGTTGGGCAGCGTCGTTCCGCCGCCGAAGGCGTACTCATGGAGCTTGCGCCACACCTCGTCCGGGCCCTGCTCGTAGAGCGCGAACGAGGTGCAGGTCCACTCCGCCTCGTACCCGGACAGTTCTTCGTACGCCCGGTCCATCGCCTCGTCCGCGATGCCATGGGCGACGGTCACATGCGGGTGGTACGGGAACTGCAGCTCCCTGACCAGTGGCCCCGACCTGTCCCGGACCCGCTGCTGGAGCCTGGTGCAGGCCGAGGCACCCTCGACGACCTTGACGAAGACGACGGGCGAGACGGGACGGAAGGTGCCGGTTCCCGACAGACGCATCGGGAACGGCCTGCTCGTCGCTGCCACGCGGGCGAGATGCGCCTCGACGGACGGAAGGGCCGAGGCGTCGGCCTCGGTGGGCGGAACAAGAGTGACGTGCGTGGGGATGCCGTGCGCGGCGGGATCCCCGAAGCCCGCGCGCCGCTCCTGGAGCAGGCTGCCGTAGGGCTCCGGGACCGCGATCGAAACGCCGAGCGTTACGGTCCCCACGTCGTTCTCCTATCCGGGTTCTCGATGACGGTTCTCGATGATCTGGCGTTGTGGTGCGTTCCTGCTGCGGGTCCCCGCGTCCCGGGAGCCGCGTCCGGCCCCCGGGCCGGAATGTCCGCGCAGCCGCCAGTGTGACGGCTGCGGCGGGCATCCCGCCAGAGTCCTTGGACTCAGTGCTTGGCGGGCAGGAAGCCCACCCTGTCGTAGGTCTGCGCGAGGGTCTCGGCGGCAACGGCCCGGGCCTTCTCCGCTCCCTTGGCGAGGATGGAGTCGAGCGTCTCCGGGTCGTCCAAGTATCCCTGTGTCCGGGCCTTGAACGGCGTGACGAAGTCCACCATGACCTCGGCGAGGTCGGTCTTCAGCGCACCGTAGCCCTTGCCCTCGTAGTTCCGCTCCAGATCCGCGACAGCCGTACCGGTGAGGGTGGACATGATGGTGAGCAGGTTGCTGACGCCCGGCTTGTTCTCGGCGTCGAAGCGGATCACCGTGTCCGTGTCGGTGACCGCGCTCTTGACCTTCTTCGCCGTCGCCTTCGGCTCGTCGAGCAGGTTGATCAGGCCCTTGGGGTTGGCCGTCGACTTGCTCATCTTGCTGGACGGGTCCTGGAGGTCGTAGATCTTCGCCGTCTCCTTGAGGATGTACGCCGAGGGGACCGTGAACGTCTGCCCGTACCGGCCGTTGAAGCGCTCGGCGAGATCGCGCGTCAGCTCGATGTGCTGGCGCTGGTCCTCGCCGACCGGTACCTCGTTGGCCTGGTACAGCAGGATGTCGGCGACCTGGAGGATCGGGTAGGTGAAGAGGCCGACCGTGGCACGGTCGGCGCCCTGCTTGGCGGACTTGTCCTTGAACTGGGTCATCCGCGAGGCCTCGCCGAAGCCGGTGAGGCAGTTCATGACCCAGCCGAGCTGGGCGTGCTCGGGCACATGGCTCTGGACGAACAGCGTGCACCGCTCGGGGTCGAGGCCCGCGGCGAGCAGCTGGGCGGCGGCGAGGCGGGTATTGGCCCGCAGCTCGGCCGGGTCCTGCGGGACGGTGATCGCATGCAGGTCCACCACCATGTAGAAGGCGTCGTGCGTCTCCTGCAGCGCGACCCACTGGCGGACCGCTCCGAGGTAGTTGCCGAGGTGGAACGAGCCTGCGGTGGGCTGGATTCCGGAGAGCACACGGGGACTGTCAGAGGCCATGCTCAGCATTCTCTCAGGTACCGCCGACAGGACGGGAACCGATCTCCGGAAGGACACGGGAGTTCCCGTCCGGTTCGAGGGAGTTCCGAGGGAGTTCCCGGGAAGTTCAAGGGGGTTCAGGGGGGAACCGATCGGCGGTGGGCGGTGTACCAAGGGTGTGAGCATGCGGAAGGGGACCCTGGAGGGGGGCCGCACTCTGACCGTCGTCGACGAGGCCGCGGTGATCGCGCGCGTACGTGCCGGGGAGCCCGAGGCGTATGCGGAGCTGGTGCGTGCGTACACAAAGGTGGCGCTGCGCGCGGCGGTGACCTGTGGTGCCGGGGCGGACGCCGAGGACGTGGTGCAGTCCGCCTTCTTCAAGGCCTATCGGTCGCTGGACCGGTTCCGGGACGGCTCGGCATTCCGGCCCTGGCTCCTACGGATCGTCGCAAATGAGACAAAGAACACAGTGCGGTCGGCAGTCCGTCTGCGCAGCCTCGCCGGACGGGAGGCGATGCTGCTGGGGGCGGCCGAGCCGCTGATACCGGATTCCGCCGAGCCTGCGGCAGCGGCCGTGGCGGAGGAACGCCGGGCCGCTCTGCTGGCCGCCCTGGACGAACTGGGCGAGGAGCAGCGGCAGGTGGTGGTCCACCGCTATCTGCTGGAACTGGACGAGACGGAGACGGCACAGGCGCTGGGCTGGCCGAGGGGGACGGTCAAGTCGCGGCTGAACCGAGCGCTGAAAAAGCTGGGACGTCTGCTGCCGGAAGGCCCGGAGGAGGGAGGTGACGAGCATGGCTGAGCGCGAGCCGTCCGGGGGGCTGCCGGAGGAGCTGCGGAGGCTGGGACAGCGGCTGCCGGTCCCGGATGTCGACGGCGAGACGATGGCCGAGCGGGTGCTGGCCCGGATAGTGGCCGAGTCGGTGCCGGCTCCGGTGCCGGTCGCCGGGCGGACGCGCAGGCTGGGGGGCTGGGTGCGCCGGCGCCGGCGCGCGCTGGGCGTCACGCTGTCCGGTGTCCTGATCGTGCTGGTACTCACTCCCCCGGTGCGGGCGACCGTCGCGGACTGGTTCGGCTTCGGCGGTGTCCAGGTGCGGTACGACCCCTCGGCGACGCCCCCGCCCAGGGCCGCCGTGCCCTCGTGCGCATCGCCGGTGCCCTTGGCGGAGGCCGGGCACCTGGCCGGCTTCGGCGCCCGGGTCCCGGAGCGACTGGGCGAGCCGGACGCTGTTTCCGTGGGCGTGGCGTCCGGCGGGCGCCGGGTGATCAGTCTCTGCTGGTACGAGCGGTCGGGGACGCTCCGGCTCGACGAGTTCCCGGCACGGCTGGACCCCGGGTTCGCCAAGCAGGTGCGGGTCCACCCGGAGTGGCTGGAGCTGTCCGGCGGCCGGAACGGCCTGTGGTTCGCCCGGCCGCATGTGCTGCGGTTCCCGCTCACAGGTGAGACCGGAGAGCAGTGGACCGAGTCGAGGCGCACGGCAGGTCCGACCCTGCTGTGGATGTCGGCGGACCAGCGGACGACGCTGCGGCTGGAGGGCGTGGCCGACCTGGACCGGGCGCGGAGCATCGCGGAATCGACCCCCTGAAATCCCCGCCCGCGGAACGGGAACCGGACCGGCTCGGGCGGTGTACCAGAAGTGACGCGGGACGGTGCGGACGGTCCGCACCGGGCGTCGGCTGGGCAGGGGGAAGCATGCGACCGATGCGACTGCTACGACGGCTCGCCGCCGTGACGGGGCTGCTGACCATGTCTCTGGGTGCGGGACTGTTCCTCGCCCCCGGAGCGGTGGCCGGGGGTCCCACGAGTGTGCTGATCGTCTCTCCGGAGAGCAGCGAGGCAGCTGCTTACTACTACTCCGCTCAGGAGTACCAGGCCCTCACGGATCTGCTGGGCCAAGGCTCGTCCGGTGACACGGACCGGCCTCCGTCCCTGGATTCGGTGACGGGACTGCGGCAGATCAATGTGACCTGGATGGCGCACGACATCAGTCCCTGGCGGGTGGACGAGATCCATCCGTCGGACGACGCGAGCACGGTCTGGATCCACACGGCAGTCGGACTGCCGACGTCGTACGAGGGCCTGTGGCACAAGGCCGACAAGCCGGCGGAGCTGACCGCGCTGCTGAAGAAGGTCGGCGTCATGGGCAGGAAGACCGGCGGGCAGGACGTCCACGGCGGCTCTCGGGAGCCGTCCGGTGCGGGCAGCGCGGAATCCGCAGAGGTGTCGGGGGATTCACCGGCCGCCGGGGCAGCCGGGGAGGCCGGCGGTCCCGTCGCATGGTGGTGGGCGATACCCGGTCTCGTGGCCGGGACCGTCCTGGGGCTGGCCCTGCGCCCGCTCGCGGCCCGGCTGCCGCGTCCGCCGTTCGGCGGACGCGGCGAAGACCGGGAGACCGGGCCGCGCCAGCAGCTGCTGGATGCCTAGTGCTGTGACCGTTGCCGGGAAGCTCGCGGCCTCCGGTGCAGGGGTCTCCCCGGGCCCGCCAGGGCCGAACGGAAGAGCCCGCACGACGGGGAGGGGGCACTTTCCCCTCCGGAGACCGGTCGAGCCGTCGTCGCGCCTTCCGGCTACGCCGGAAGGCCGGGCGCCGGGAAGGAGGCCATCAGGTCCGCGACCTCGGCGCGGATGACGGCCAGGGCATCCTCGTCGCCCGTCCCGGCGGCGGTGACACCCCGGTCGATCCAGTCGGCGACCGTGGACATGTGCTGCGTACCAAGGCCCCGGGAAGTGAGGGAGGGGGTGCCGATCCGGACACCGGAGGGGTCGAAGGGCTTCCGGGGGTCGTAGGGAACGGTGTTGTAGTTGACCACGATCCCGGCACGGTCCAGCGCCTTGGCCGCGACCTTGCCCGGGACGGTCTTGGGCGTGAGGTCCATCAGGATCAGGTGGTTGTCGGTACCGCCGGAGACCAGGTCGAAGCCCCGGGCGAGCAACTCCTCGGCAAGTGCCTTGGCGTTGGCGACGACCGCGTGGGCGTAGTCACGGAAGGAGGGCCGGGCGGCCTCGTGCAGGGCCACGGCGATCGCCGCCGTGGTCTGGTTGTGCGGACCGCCCTGCAGACCGGGGAAGACCGCCTTGTCGATGGCCTTGGCGTGCTCCTCGCGGGACATGAGCATCGCTCCGCGCGGCCCCCTCAGCGTCTTGTGCGTGGTCGTGGAGATCACGTCCGCGTGCGGCACCGGCGACGGGTGGGCGCCGCCCGCGATCAGACCCGCGATATGTGCGACGTCGGCGACCAGCACGGCGCCTGCCTCGCGGGCGATCTCCCCGAAGGCGGCGAAGTCGATGGTGCGGGGAAGAGCCGTGCCACCACAGAAGATGACCTTGGGCCGCTCCTTGAGCGCCAGTTCGCGCACCTCGTCGAAGTCGATGAGGCCGGTGTCCTGACGAACGCCGTACTGCACGCCGCGGAACCACTTGCCGGTTGCCGAGACGCCCCACCCATGGGTGAGGTGGCCGCCCATCGGGAGGGCCATGCCCATCACGGTGTCACCGGGCTCGGCGAAGGCCAGGTAGACGGCGAGGTTCGCCGGGGAGCCGGAGTAGGGCTGGACGTTGGCGTGCTCGACGCCGAAGAGCTGCTTGGCACGGGCGATGGCGAGCAGCTCGACCTGGTCGATGTTCTGCTGGCCCTCGTAGTAGCGGCGCCCGGGGTAGCCCTCGCTGTACTTGTTCTGCAGGACGGTGCCGGAGGCTTCGAGGACCGCCTGCGAGACGTAGTTCTCGCTGGGGATCAGCCTCAGTGTGTCGGCCTGCAGCCGCTCCTCGGCACCGACGAGCGCGGCCAGCTCGGGATCGGTCGCGGTGAGGGCGGGGTGGTTGTGCTGAGCGGGGAGAGTCATGGCGTCCTCCGGGCAGGCAGTCGGTGGGATTCACGGTCCCGGGGTGCCCAGGCGAGCGGCACCTCGTCGTTCTGCCGCGCACGGCTTCCCCGCGGTCCTTTCCGCGTACGCCAGTCGCCGTGCGTGCCCTCAACCCTACTCGCAGCAGCCCCGGGGGCCGGTCGCGGGTTCCGAAACTACGGGGAAACGGAAAGGTCTGCGGTGAATCGGGTCCGAAGCCCGATGTTTCTTCACCCGACGGCCGAGCGACGATAGAAAGGAGCCACCGCCCAGGCCCCGGTCCGGGCCCTCATCCCGGCCCCGGTCCGACGACCAAGCCGCAGGACGAACGGAGAACCCGTGTCTGCTACGGACAGAGCGATCGCCTCCGCAGAGGCGCACAGCGCCCACAACTACCACCCGCTGCCCATCGTCATCGCCTCGGCCGACGGCGCGTGGATGACGGACGTCGAGGGGCGGCGCTACCTCGACATGCTCGCCGGGTACTCGGCGCTCAACTTCGGCCATGGCAACCGGCGGCTGATCGACGCCGCCAAGGCCCAGCTGGAGCGGGTGACGCTGACGTCCCGGGCGTTCCACCACGACCGGTTCGCCGACTTCTGCACCCAGCTCGCGGAGCTGTGCGGCATGGAGATGGTGCTCCCCATGAACACCGGGGCGGAGGCGGTGGAGACCGCCGTGAAAACGGCACGGAAATGGGGATACAAGGTCAAGGGCGTTCCGCCGGGACAGGCGAAGATCGTCGTCGCGGCGAACAACTTCCACGGCCGGACGACTACGGTCATCAGCTTCTCGACCGACCCGGAGGCCCGTGCCGACTTCGGCCCCTACACGCCGGGTTTCGAGATCGTCCCGTACGGCGATCTCACCGCCCTGCACCGGGCGGTCAGTGCGAACACGGTGGCCGTGATGTTGGAGCCGATCCAGGGCGAGGCGGGGGTCCTGGTACCGCCGGACGGCTATCTCGCCGGGGTGCGGGAGCTGACCCGCGAGCAGAATGTGCTGTTCATCGCGGACGAGATCCAGTCCGGTCTGGGCCGCACCGGCCGCACCTTCGCCTGCGAGCACGAAGGCGTCGTCCCGGACATGTATCTCCTGGGCAAGGCGCTGGGCGGCGGCGTCGTGCCGGTGTCGGCGGTCGTCTCCTCGAACGAGGTGCTCGGGGTCTACCGGCCCGGTGAGCACGGCTCGACGTTCGGCGGCAATCCGCTGGCCTGTGCCGTGGCGCTCGAGGTCATCGGAATGCTCCGCACCGGCGAGTTCCAGCAGCGCGCCACCGAGCTGGGCGAGCATCTGCACCATGAACTGAATCTGCTGGTCGGCGGCGGTGCCGTGGAGGCAGTGCGTGGGCGTGGGCTGTGGGCCGGGGTCGACATCGTTCCGTCGCACGGCACGGGCCGGGAGATCTCCGAGAAGCTGATGGACCGTGGTGTTCTGGTGAAGGACACACACGGTTCGACGATCCGGATCGCGCCTCCGCTGGTGATCAGCAAGGAGGACCTGGACTGGGGCCTCGACCAGCTGCGCGGGGTGCTGGCCGGCGAGTGACCCGTCGCGGTGCGCCGGGTCCGCGGGGGACCCGGCGCACCGGGGCACGGCGCCATGGCCCAGCGGACCACGGCACAGCGGCCGTGCCCGGGCGCCGCGGGCGGATCCCGCCGGGCGTGGCCCGCCGCCCTGGCAGGGCGTCACGGGCCGGTGGACCTTCCGGTCACGGCACTCACGTGAGTCTTCAGCCTGTGCGGCCACGGGCGCAGGGCTCGAAGAGCGGTCAGACGAGCGGTCAGAGAATCACGTGCGGGAGGAAGCGGGCGTATTCGTCCGTGATCAGGCCGGACGACTCCCGGATGCCGAGCCCCGCAGCCTCGTTCTCGACGACCCAGGCACCGAGCACGACGCGGTTGCCGTCGAAGTCGGGCAGCGATGCCAACTCCTGGTAGCAGCACGGCTCTTCCCGCACCACCGGTTGCCCGCCGGGCTCATGGACGGTGACGCCCTCACCCTCGCGGCCCAGCAGCGGCTTGGCCACGTAGCCGTTCCGCTCGGCGAGTTCACGCGGCCCGTCGAGATAGGTGGGGAGCAGATTCGGGTGCCCCGGATACAGCTCCCACAGGACGGCGAGCAGCGCCTTGTTGGACAGCAGCATCTTCCAGGCGGGCTCGATCCAGCAGGTGGTTCCGGTGCCGCCGCCGTTGTCCAGGGTGTCGAGGACATGCGGGCCGAAGCGGTCGGTGGTCAGCCACTCCCACGGGTACAGCTTGAAACAGCTGCGGATGAAGCGCAGCCGGTCGTCCACGAAACGCCTCGACAACCGGTCCCAGCCGATCCGCTCGACCGAGAGCGCCTCGGTGGCGAGGCCGGCCTGCTGTGCGGTCTCCCGCAGATAGGCGACCGTCATCAGGTCCTCGCCGAGCAGGTCACCGTCGGAGTGCACGAAGTGGACCGGCCCCGGCGGCAGGAGCGGTGCCTGCCGCTTCCAGGCATCGACGAGCCGTTCATGGAGGGAGTTCCACTGGTCGGCGCCGGGAAAGCGCTCCTCCATCCAGAACCACTGCGGGCTGGCCGCCTCGACGAGCGACGTGGGGGTGTCCGCGTTGTACTCCAGCATCTTGGCCGGGCCCGTGCCGTCGTAGCGCAGATCGAACCGCCCGTAGATCGACGGCAGTTCGGCCCGACGCCGCCAGGACTCCGCGACGCGTCCGGCGAGCCGGGGGTCGGTGATGCCGAGGTCCGCGAAGCGGTCGTGCTCCACGATGTGCGCGGCCGCGGCCAGACACATGGTGTGCAGCTCCTCGACCACCTCCTCCAGCGCCTCGACCTCGGGCAGCGAGAACTCGTAGTAGGCGCTCTCGTCCCAGTACGGCCGCAGGGAACCGTCCGGGTACCGGGTGAGCGGATAGATGAGCCCCTGCTCCTCGACGATCTCCTGCCAGCCGGGACGCGGGTCAATGGTGTGACGTTTCATCAGTACGTGCCCCTGTGGCTCAGCCGCCGCCGGTGCGGGAGGAACCGAAGCCTCCGCTGTCGACGGCCGCCTTGTTGAAGCTGCCGCCGGAGACCTTGCCGTTGCCGTGGACGCTTCCGCCGTAGTAGTAGCGGCCGTGGCCGTCGTCGTCCTCGCACTCGTAGTCGGGCAGTACCTCTTCCGTCACGGGGTCTATGCACCGCTCGTCGGGCTCCGAGCCACAGGACGTCAGTGTCGCCGCCAGCACCCCCATGCCGCCGAGCACCACCGCGCCCGACCTCAGCCTGCGCCGCACCATCTTCCCGGCCTCCCCGTCCTTGTGCATGTCGAGCCAGTCGACGAACCGCCGCACACATTAGATGGCGGCCCCGCCCGTCCGTAAGCCCGGTCCACGAACCCTCCCCAACTAGAGTCGCTTTGTGTTCTTTGGGATGTTCTGCGCAATTGCTTCGGCGGTCTGCTACGGCCTGGCCACGGTCTTCCAGGCAGTCGCCGCCCGTGCCGTCGTCGAGCCGGGCCCTGCCTCCGGGGTCGACACCGCACTGCTCCTGCGGGCGGTGCGGCAGTGGCGGTACATCCTGGGACTCGCCCTGGACGGGATCGGATTCGCACTGCAGATCGTGGCACTGCGACTGATCCCGATCTATGCCGTGGGTGCGGCACTCGCGGCGAGCCTGGCGGTGACGGCGGTGGCCGCGACCCGGGTGCTGTCGGTACGGCTGACCCGCATCGAATGGACCGCGGTCGCAGTGGTCTGCGCGGGCCTCGGGATGCTGGGGCTGGCCTCGGGGCCGGAGGGCTCCCAGACCCCGCCGCCCGCACTGAAATGGGTGCTGCTGGGTACGGCGGTCGGCGTGCTGCTGATCGGCGCCGCAGCGGGCCGGCTGCCGGGGCGCTCCCGGGCGCTCGTGCTGGGCCTGGGCGCGGGTATCGGCTTCGGAGTGCCCGAGGTGGCGGTCCGGCTGCTGGACTCGGTGGACTTCACGAACCCGGCGCTGTACGCCCTGCTGCTGGGCGGGGCCGCGGCCTTCCTGCTGCTCACCTCGGCCTTCGCCCACGGCTCGGTGACCACGGCCACGGCCGGGCTGGTCCTCACGGAGACCCTGCTCCCGTCGGCCGTCGGTGTCGTCTGGCTCGGCGACCGCACGCGCGAGGGCCTCGCCTGGCTCGCGGTCACCGGCTTTGTGATCTCGGTGGCCGGGGCGCTGGTGCTGGCCCGCTTCGGCGAGATCCCGGCCCCGGCGGAACCGGGCCCCGTCCCTCCGGAGGATGTGCCCGGTGGCCCGCCCGCTCCGGGGTAGCCATCGCGGCCACGGTCGCAGCCGCAGCCGCAGCCGCAGCCGGGGCAGCGTCCCGGTTCACGGCAGAACCCGGCACAGCGCGTCCAGCGTGCCCTGCCAGGCGCTGTCCGACGGGGTGCCGTAACCGACGACCAGCGCATCCCGGGCGACCGGTGTGCGGGGGTGGTGGTAGCGGGAGAGGCCCTCGATCGCGAGGCCCTGCCGGGCCGCTGCCCGGACGACCGAGCGCTCCGTGCCCGGGGGCAGTTCGAGGACCGCGTGCATCCCGGCGGCGATGCCGCTGACCCGGATGCCGGGGGCACGTTCCGCGAGGGCCTCGACGAGCTGGTCGCGACGCCGTCGGTAGCGCAGTCGCATCGCCCGTACATGACGGTCGTACGCACCGGACTCGATGAACTCCGCGAGCGTCAGCTGGTCCGGCGTGCCCGACGCCCAGTCCGCCTCGCCCTTCGCCGCGGCCACCTCCGCGACCAGGCTCTCCGGCAGGACCATCCAGCCGAGCCGCAGCCCGGGCGCCAGGGACTTGCTGGCCGTACCGAGATGGACGACCCGATCCGGGTCGAGGCCCTGGAGCGCGCCGACCGGCTGGCGGTCGTAGCGGAACTCCCCGTCGTAGTCGTCCTCCAGGATCAGCCCTCCCGTACGCCGGGCCCAGTCGACGGCGGCGGTCCGCCGGTCCGGGTGCAGCGCCACGCCCATGGGGAACTGGTGCGCCGGCGTGAGCAGCACCGCGCCGACGCCCTTCAGCCCGGCCAGCTCCTCGGTCCGCGTCCCGCGTTCGTCGAAGGGCAGCGCGGGCAGCCGCAGCCCCGCGTCACTGAGCCGCTTCCAGTGGAGATCGAGCCCGTACGCCTCCACGGCGACTTCCCGCACCCGTCGCTGCCGCAGCACCTTCGCGAGAAGCATCAGCCCGTGGACGTACCCGGAGCAGACGACGATCCGGTCGGGCTCCGCATAGACCCCGCGCGCCCGTGCGAGATATTCGGCGAGGACGGTGCGCAGTTCGATGCGCCCGAGTGTGTCGGTGTAGCCGAAGGCCTCGTGCGGGGCGGCCGTCAGCGCTCGGCGGGCCGCCTTGAGCCACTCGGCGCGGGGGAAGGACGCAAGATCGGGCGAGCCGGCCATCAGGCTGTACGCGGGCCTGCGTTGCGGCGGACTCGTCCGTGGCGCGGCGGCGGCCCTGCGACGGCTGGGGGTGGCACGGCGGGCGACCCTGGTGCCCGAGCCCTGCCGGGCCGTGAGCCAGCCCTCCGCGACGAGTTCGGCGTAGGCGTCGGCGACCGTGTTGCGTGCGAGGCCCAGATCGGCGGCAAGCACACGGGACGAGGGCAGTCGGGTGCCGGGCGCCAGGCGCCCGGTGCGCACGGCCTCGCGCAGCGCGTCCATCAGGCCCGTGCGAAGCCCGGAACCACGCAGCTCGAGATGGAAGTCCGCGCCGAGCGGGGACCCGGATGCGGCGCGCGAAGCACCTGCGGGAGAAGCCTCGGCGCCGGCTTCGGAGTCCGCTCGGGAGCCGTGGGCGGCCTCGGGGTCGGTATCGGAAGTGGCCCAGTCATCCGTCATGGAAATGGACCATACAGATGCGCCATGGGGCTCGTACGGTGATCATCATGACGACCACGGAGTTCCACCACGAGCACACCCCGCGCATGGAGCTGGCGAAGCTGGCCCCCGAGGTCTACAAGGCCATGCTGGCACTGGACTCGGCGGCGGGGCAGGGCCTCGACCCCGTACTGCTCGAACTCGTCAAGATCCGCGCCTCGCAGCTCAACCACTGTGCCTTCTGCCTCGACATGCACACCAAGGACGCACTGGCGGCGGGTGAGTCCGTCGAGCGGATCATCCAGCTGAGCGCCTGGGAGGAGTCGCGGCACTTCTACACGCCGAAGGAGACCGCGGCGATCGAACTGACCGAGGCGATCACGGTGCTGACGAACGGATTCGTCCCGGACGAGGTGTACGAGAGGGCTGCTCGGCACTTCGAGGAGGAGGAGCTCGCACAGCTGATCGCGGCGATCACGGTCATCAACGCATGGAACCGGTTCGCCGTCTCGACACGGATGGCTCCGGGCCACTACACGCCCGGTCAGTTCAGGCACTGAGGGGTCGGTACTGTGTCGGTGAACCAATTCCGCGCCCTGCACCACGACAGGGCCCCCGAGGACCCGCTGGTCCTGCCCGGCCCATGGGACGCGGCGAGCGCCCGGGTGTTCGCCGACGCGGGCTTCCCCGCGCTCGCGACGCCCAGTGCGGGCGTGGCGGCGTCCCTCGGGCACAAGGACGGCGAGACCCCGGCGGAGGAGATGTTCGCGGCGGTCGCACGCATCGTCCGTGCCGTTGACGTCCCCGTTTCGGCGGATGTCGAGGCGGGCTACGGGCTCTCCTCGGCAGAGCTGGTGGAGCGGGTCCTCGGCACCGGGGCGGTCGGCATCAACCTGGAGGACTCGGGCCCGGGCAAAGCGCTCGTCGACCCGCGTCGGCAGGCCGACCGGCTCGCGGAGATACGTGCGGATGCGGGCGATGCACTGTTCCTCAACGCTCGCGTGGACACGTTCATCCGCGGAGTGACCGATCCCGCGGCGGCGGTCGAGCGGGCCCTGCTGTACGTCGCCGCGGGCGCGGACTGCGTCTACCCGATCGGCGCCCCGCCGGAGGCCCTGCCCCGGCTCCGCGAGGCCGTTCCGGGGCCGGTCAACGCGGGGAAGTTCGCGGGCGCCCCGTCCGTCGCCGAGCTCGGCCGCCTCGGCGCCACCCGGATCACCTTCGGGCCGGGCCTTCTTCTGCGCACCCTCGACGCGGTCCGCGACATCGCGGCCACCCTGCACACCTGACCCCGTACGGGTCCGGGGCCACGGGGTGCCCCGCGCACGTACGGCCCCGGAACCGTCTCGCGGCTCGGGTGAGGTGCCCCGGAGTGTCCCGTCGTCATGGCCGGCCGCGACGCCACCCGGCCACCCCGGCCGCCCAACGGGACCGGTCCCGGTCCTGCTCCTCGTGAAGCGAGCAGAGCCGGGACCGGGCAGCGGGCCACGCTGCGTCGCGGCAGCACCGGCGGGCGGGAGGACGAACCGCCACCTGCCGGCCACCCGCCTGCCCGTCATCGGACGCCGGACGGGCGAACGTGTGCGCCGCCCCGTCGAACACGTCCCCGCGCCCCGGGCACGGTGGGCACCGGGGACGCCACGCCGGGCGCCGCGCAGGGCTCGGAGTTCAGAGGGCCGCACGCCGGGCCCACAGACCCCGGCCGAGTGAACGGGGGAAGTCGGGGTGGCCGAAAGGCCCCCGGCTACTTCTTCGGCAGCCACGCCTTCCACGTCGACTCGTTGGCCTTCACCCACTTCTCCGCCGCCGCCTCCGGCGACAGCTTCTGGTCGGCGATCATCAGCGCGACCTCGTTCTGCTGCTCGGTCGTCCACTTGAAGTTCTTCAGGAACTCGGCGGCCTCGCCCCCGTCCTTCGCGAAGTCCGCGTTGAAGTACTTCTGCAGCGGGGTCTGCGGGTAGGCGCAGGCGACCTTCTTCGGGTCGGCGTCGCAGCCCTCCTTGTACTCGGGGAGCTTGACCTCGACCATGTCGATCTCGTTGTTCAGCCACTGCGGGGTCCACCAGTACGTGAGGAAGGGCTTCTTCTCCTTCGCGTACTTCTTGATCGCCGTGATCTGGGCCGCCTCGGAGCCGGCGTAGTTCGTCTTCAGATCCAGCTTCAGATTGCTGATGATCGCGTCGTCGTTGGTGACGTAGTCGGGCGAGCCCTCCAGCAGCTCACCCTTGTCACCGCTCTCCGCGGTTCTGAAGTCCTTGGCGTACTTGTTGAGGTTCTTCCAGTCGGTGACATCGGGGTGCGCGTCCGCGAAGTACTTCGGCACGTACCAGCCGATGTGGCCGGTGACGCCGAGCTCGCCGCCCTTGACGACGGTCTTCTTCGTCTCGACGTACTGCTTCTCCTCCTTGGGGTGACCCCAGTCCTCGAGGACGGCGTCGACGTCGCCCTTGGACAGCGCGTCCCAGGCCAGCACCTCACCCATCTGCTGGGCCTTGACCGTGTAGCCGAGCTCCTTCTCCAGGATGTGCTCGGCGACGGCGACATTGGCCTGGGCACCGACCCAGGACGGGACGGTGAGGGTGACGGTCTTCTTGCCGCCGATGTCATTGCTCTTGCCGGTGTCGGCGGCGCCGCACGCGGTGAGGCCGAGTATGCCGAAGGTGCCGGCGACTGCGGTGACGGTGCGGAGTGTACGGACGGTACGCATGGTGCTCCTGTCGAGAGAAAACGAGGGGGGTCAGCGGGATTTGCGGGAGCCCGCGGTCGCGGGCTGGGTGATCCGGTCCAGGACGAGCCCGAGGCAGACGATCGCGAGGCCGGCCGTCATACCGAGACCCATCTCGCCCCGGGAAAGGCCCTTCACGACGTCGTAGCCGAGCGCGCCACCGCCGACGAGGCCGCCGACGACGACCACGGCGAGCACCAGCACCACGCCCTGGTTGACGGCGAGCTGCAGCGCCGGGCGGGCGAGCGGCAGCTGCACGCCGAGGAGCTGCTGGCGGGTCGAGGCGCCGAGCGAGTGCGATGCCTCCAGCGCGGCCGGGTCGACATCGCGCAGTCCCTGCGTGGTGATGCGTACGACGGCGGGCAGCGCGTACACCACCGCCGCGACGATCGCCGATGTACGGGTGGCGCCGAAGAGGGCGACGACCGGGATGAGATACACGAACTGCGGCATCGTCTGCATCGCATCCAGCAGAGGCCGGACCCACCGCTCCAGCCGCCCCGCACGGGCGCACAGCACACCCACGAGGAAGCCCAGCACCAGCGTGATCACCAGTGCGGCGAGCACCTGGGAGAGCGTGTCCAGGGACTTCGTCCAGACACCCAGCACACCGACGGCGGCCATCGCACCGGTGGCGGTGAGCGCCGCGGTCCAGTTGCCCACGAGCCAGGCCACGGCGGCGACGAGCAGCAGCACGGACCACCAGGGCAGCCAGAACAGCGTGTCCCGCAGCGGATTGAGGATCCAGAGCGTGAACTCCCGCGCCCACACCTCCATGAAGCTCAGGTTCTCGGTGATCCACTCCTGGGCACGGTTGACCGGCGTGGAGATCTCGTACGTCCACGCCTCGGGCCAGGTGGTGGTGCGTACCGCCGCCGCGACGGCGACGCCGGCGCCGGCCAGCGCCCAGGCACGGCCGCCGTGCAGCCATCCGCCGCCCGGTGCGCTCTCGCCCAGACGGTCGCCCGCGGCGGCAGTCGTACGGTCCAGCCAGATCGCGATCAGCACGATGGGGATGCCCGCGGCGAACGCCTTGCCGACGTCCGTCGTCGACAGCGCCGAGTACACCTCTTCACCGAGGCCGCCCGCACCGACGAGCGCGGCGATGACGACCATCGAGAGAGCCATCATGATCGTCTGGTTGAGTCCGAGCAGCATCTGCTTGCGTGCCAGCGGCAGCCGGGCCGTCCACAGCCGCTGCCAGCCGCTCGCGCCGAGCGACTGGGACGCCTCCAGGGCGGCCGGGTCGGCGCTGCGCAGGCCGAGCGCGGTGAGCCGGGCCATCGGCGGGGCCGCGTAGATGACGGTGCAGAAGAGGGCAGCCGGCGTACCCGTGCCAAAGACCAGCACGAACGGCAGGAGATACGCGAACGCCGGAAGCACCTGCATGGTGTCCAGCACCGGCCGCAGGGCCCGGTCCACACGTTCGGAGATTCCGGCCAGGAGCCCGATCAGCGCGCCGAGCACAGCCGCCACCGCCACGGACACCACCATCAGCGCGATGGTGAGCAGCGTGGCGTCCCACATGCCCAGCAGTCCGCACACGGCGAACGCCCCGAGCGCGGTGAGCGCGACACGCGCGCCGCGCATCCCCAGCCCGGCGGCCCGCCAGGCGATCAGCACGCCCGCCGCGACGACGCCGAGCCAGCCCAGCGCGTCCAGCAACTGGTACACGCCGTTGACCGCGTCGGTCGCCGTATTGGACAGGTGCAGCAGGAAGTAGAGGAAGAGAGGGTGGGTGTCGCGGTTCTCGACGACCCAGGCGTTGGCGTCGTCGAGCGGCTGCGAGATGTCGGCGGTCAGCCCGCCGGGCCAGCTTCCGCCGCCGAGCAGAACGGCACCGAGCACGACGAGCAGGGCGAGCAGTCCGCCGCCCGCCACCAGGCCCCGACGGCGGCGCACGAACGCGCGCACCCCGCCCGGCTGCCCGGACGTCGGCGCTCCGCCCACGGTCTCGGCGGTCTTGGACACTGCGTCCACGGTGACACTCATCCGCACCACCGCCCCGCGGCGGCCAGCGGGTCCGTCATGACGGGGGTCATGCCGCCACCCCCTCGCTCTGCAGTCCCGCGACCACCGCGAGCAGTGCAGCGTGGTCGACGACACCGATGCAGCGGCCGTCCTCCACGACGCGTGCCACGCTCCCGGACCGGGCGACCGCCTCGATCGCCTCGGAGACCGTGGCGTCGGGTGCGACCGCGGGGCCGGAGTCGGCCTCACCCTCGGACGCCGGGCGCATGGCCGTACGGACCGTCATTACCTGTTCGCGCGGCACATCACGGACGAAGTCCCGCACATAGTCGTCGGCGGGCGCGCCGACTATCTCCTCGGGCGTGCCGAGCTGCACGATCCGTCCGTCCCGCATCAGCGCGATCCGGTCGCCGAGGCGCAGCGCCTCGCTCAGGTCGTGGGTGATGAAGACCATCGTGCGGCTCTCCTCGCGGTGCAGCCGCACGACCTCGTCCTGCATGTCGCGGCGGATCAGCGGGTCGAGGGCGCTGAACGGCTCGTCGAAGAGCAGTACTTCCGGGTCGACGGCGAGCGCCCGCGCCAGACCGACGCGCTGCTGCTGACCGCCGGAGAGCTGGCCGGGACGACGGTGTTCGAAGCCCTCCAGACCCACCTTGGCGATCACCTCCGCCGCCTTGGTGCGCCGCTGCGCCCGTCCCATGCCCTGGATCTCCAGCCCGTACGCGACGTTGTCGAGCACGGACCGGTGCGGCAGCAGTCCGAAGTGCTGGAAGACCATGGATGCGCGGTGCCTGCGCAGCTCGCGCAGCCGTGCCTTGTCCATCGACAGCACGTCCTCGCCGTCGATCGCGATCGAGCCGGACGTCGGCTCGATGAGCCGCGTCAGACAGCGCACCAGCGTCGACTTGCCGGAGCCGGACAGACCCATCACGACGAAGACCTCGCCATGGCGGACATCGAAGCTCACATCTCGCACGGCGGCGGTGCAGCCGGTGCGTTCACGCAGCTCGGCGGGGTCGAGGGCGGCGAGATCCGGCGCCCCGGGCACACGCTCGGGCTTCGGTCCGAAGACCTTCCACAGTTCACGTACGGAAAAAACCGGCGGCTTGGTCATCGGCCCTCACTCCCTGTTCCCGTCAGCAGTTCGGCGCATTTCTCGCCGACCATCAGGACCCCGATCATCGGGTTCACAGCGGGCATCGTCGGGAAGACCGAAGCATCCGCAATACGTATTCCGTCGAGTCCGCGTACCTTCAAGTCCGGCGACACCACGGCAAGTTCATCAGTTGAAGCACCCATTCGGCAGGTTCCGGCCGGATGGTAGACGGTATGCGCCACCTTGCGTGCGTACTCGCTCAGCTCCTCGTCACCGGTCACCTCGGGCCCGGGACACACCTCACGCTTCAACCAGTCCGCGAGTGGCGCGGCCTTCGCGATCTCACGCGCGAGACGGATGCCGTCGACGAGCGTGCGGCCGTCGTAGTCGTCCTCGTCCGTGAAGTAGCGGAAGTCGAGGGCGGGCTTGGTCTCCGGGTCGGCGCTGGTCAGGTAGAGGCGCCCGCGGCTGCGCGGCTTGGGGATGTTCGGCGTCATCGACACGCCGTACGGCGGGCGTTCGTAGCCGAGTCGCTCCGGATTGTCGGTGAACGGGATTTGGTAGAAGTGGAACATCAGGTCGGGGCCCTGGTGTTCGGGGTCCCGGCGGACGAACAGCCCGGCGTCGGAGTCCATGGCCGAGTTCTCGGGAATCGGCCCGTGCGTCTCCCAGACGATCACCGACTCGGGATGGTCGAGGAGGTTCTCGCCCACACCCGGCAGATCGTGGACGACGGGTATGCCGAGGGCGGCCAGGTCGGCCTTCGGGCCGATGCCGGAGTGCAGGAGAAGCCTCGGAGTGTCGACGGCGCCCGCGCAGACGACGACTTCGCGCCGAGCCTTGATGAGCCGCTCCGTGCCGTCCTTGCTCCGCACATGGACGCCGGTCGCCCGTGTCCCGTCCAGCTCCAGCCGGTACGCCCACGTCTCGAGCAGCAGCGTGAGATGGGGCCGCGTCTCCATCACCGGATGGAGGTAGGCGACCGACGCCGAGGACCGCTTGTTGTTCTCCGGGTGATAGGCGAGGTCGAAGAAGCCGACTCCCTCGTCGAAGGGCTTCCTGTTGAAGCCCTCGACTCGGGGGACGCCGAGCGCGGTCTGGGCGGCGTCGACGAAGTCACGGGCGATGGCGTTACGGTCCCGCTCGTCCACCGGCACGATGTTGTTGAGCAGCCGGTCGAAGTACGGGTCCATGGCGGCCGCGTCCCAGCCGTCGGCCCCGGCCTCGGCCCACTCGTCCCAGTCGGACGGCAGCGGCTTGAAGGCGATCAGCGTGTTGTGCGACGAGCAGCCGCCGAGGACGCGGGCGCGGCTGTGGCGGATGTGGGAGTTGCCGCGGGGCTGTTCGGTGGTCGGGTAGTCGTAGTCGAGTTCACCGCCGAGGAGTCCCATCCAGCGGCGCAGCGTCAGGACGTCGTCCCGGTCCACGTCGCTCGGGCCGCCCTCGATGACGGCGACGGTGACATCCGGGTTCTCGGTGAGACGGGAGGCGATCACCGAACCGGCGGTGCCGCCCCCGACCACGACATAGTCGTACTCGTGTTCATGCTTGGTCATGCTTCTCCGTTCCCCGTGCTCAGCCCGCGAACCAGCGCACGGGGCGCGGAGCGAGGTTCTGATAGATGTGCTTGGTCTCGCGGTACTCGGCGAGTCCCGCGGGCCCGAGCTCGCGCCCGGTGCCCGACTTGCCGAAACCGCCCCACTCCGCCTGGGGAAGGTACGGGTGGTAGTCGTTGATCCAGACGGTCCCGTGGCGCAGCCGCCCCGCAACCCTCCTGGCCCGCCCCGGGTCGCCGCTCCAGACGGCGCCCGCGAGTCCGTACTCGGTGTCGTTGGCGAGGGCGACGGCCTCGTCCTCCGTGCGGAACGTCTCCACGGTCAGGACGGGCCCGAAGACCTCCTCACGCACGACACGCATCTCGCGGTGGCACCGGTCGAGGACGGTCGGGCGGTAGAAGTACCCGGGACCGTCGGGCCGTGTTCCGCCCGCCCGCAGTACGGCGCCTTCCGCCAGCGCCGAGGCGACGTAGTCCTCGGTCTTCGCCAGCTGTTGCGCGGACACGAGGGGTCCGCACTCGGCGTCCTTGTCGGTGCCGCGGCCGAGGCGGATCTTCTCGGCCCGGCGGGCGAGTTCGGCGACGAAGCGCTCACGCAGGGATTCCTCGACGATGAGCCGGGATCCGGCGGAGCAGACCTGGCCGCTGTGGATGAAGGCGGCGTTGAGTGCCTGGTCGACGGCGGTGTCGAAAGCGTCGTCGGTCGTGCACGCGTCGGCGAAGACGACGTTCGGGTTCTTGCCGCCGAGCTCCAGTGCGACCTTCTTGACGCTGTCGGCGGCGGCGCGCATGACCTTGGTGCCGCTGACGAGTCCGCCGGTGAAGGAGACGAGGTCGACGTCCGGGTGCTCGGCGAGACGCGCGCCGACGGTGTGGCCGGCACCGGTGACGATGTTGGCGACGCCGTCGGGGAGTCCGGCCTCGGCGAGCAGGCGGATGAGCGCGACGGTGCTGAGCGGGGTCAGTTCGCTCGGCTTGATCACGAAGGTGTTGCCCGCGGCGAGCGCCGGGGCGACCTTCCAGCTGGCTTGCAGGAGGGGGTAGTTCCACGGCGTGATGAGCCCGCAGACGCCGACGGGCTCATGCACGACGACGCTGTGGATGTCGGGCGACCCGGCGTCCACGACCCGCCCGTTCTCGTTCATGACGAGGTCGGCGAAGTACGCGAAGGCATCGGCGACGCAGTCGACGTCGATGCGCCCTTCCTCGAGCGTCTTGCCGGCGTCCCTGCTCTCCAGCAGGCCGAGCTCCTCCCGGTCCCGCCGTAGCAGCTCCGCGACCCGCCGCAGCAGCGCTGCACGCTCGGCCACCGGTGTACCCGGCCACTCCCCCTGGTCGAACGCACGGCGCGCGGCGGCGATCGCGGCGTCGGTGTCCTCGGCCCCGCCTTCCGCCACGACCGCGAAGGTGGTGGCGTCGACGGGGTCGAGGATCTCGCGCGTGGCGCCGGAGGCGGCTTTGCGCCACTCTCCGCCCACGTGGATGGTCAGTTGTGCCGACACGTCGCGTTTGGCCTTCCATTCCCGTTATGTCTCTCACCAGCGAAGACCGGTGAGCGGGTCGCCTGCCCAAGGCGGTGGAAAGCATGCGCGACGGGTGGCCGGAAGTGGCCGGGCTCACTCCCCGCCGGGGTAGGCGACGGGGTTGTCCATCGCCTCGTCGGCGGGTTCGTCCTGGACCGACAGCCCCGCCACCCACAGCGGCATCAGCCAGTGCACGACGAGAACGACGAACAGCACGGTGAAGATCAGCGTCTCGGCCTTCAGATCACCGAACCACGTGGCCAGCCCGCTGCCGGCGGCACCGCCGGCCAGCAGCCACGTGGTCAGCTTGTGCGCCCGCGCACGGACCCGGTCGCGCTCCGCCAGCTGCCGCTCGTCCAGGATCCGGGCCCGCAGTTCCAGCAGTCCGCGGGTGGCGGCGTTGAGGCCACCGGTGCTGACGGCCCACGGCACGAGCAGCCCGATCATCACCAGAAGGGCCCAGTACTGATCACCGACCACGCCCGCGAGCCAGGCCGCCACTCCGCCGGCCGTCAGGACTATGTGCGCGGCCACGAGCGCCCGCCGTCGCCCGGCCGTGGCGTGCAGCGCCGCCGCCTCCCGCCTGTTCATGAGCGTGTACATCCGCCGGTCGAACCGCGTCACGGCTTCCGCATCCGCCCTCGTCCCCATGCCTGTCATGACTTCCTCCCGTAGACCTCGTCGGTGAGCGGCTGGAAGGGCTCCAGGGAGAACAGCGCCTCCACCGGCAGCCCGAAGAACCGGGCGACCTTCAACGCCAGGTCGAGGCTCGGGTTGTACTGCCCGCGCTCGATGTAGCCGATGGTCTGGTAGTGGACGCCCACCGCCTCGGCCAGCTGCTGACGGGAGACTTTCCGCTCAGCCCTGACGACGGCCAGCCTGTTGTGCACCTGCTCGCTCATGTATAAGAAGTACTACATTCGAGTGGATCTCTGCAACGTGGGGGACTGATCGAGGCGATCACCGGACCACATCAGCAGGGAGCGCGCGGAGCGAGAACGGCACCGGGACACCGGGACACCGGGACACCGCAGCCCGGCGGTCGACGCGACGGCGCCGCCGGGACCCGTCAGGGGCTCCCCTTGGGGCCGGGGCCGGCGGGACGGGCGATGCCGGGCCCTCGACACCCGACGGACGGAGAGCCGAGGGCGATCGGTCCGGCATCCACCCTCCGCGCCTTTACATCGGCATATGTCTTGACTTAGGCCATATCGGGAGGAGACTGTTCCTTACACCGGACAACCGGAGAGAGCCGCACCCGTCGGCGGAGACGTCCACCGACCAGCGTGACCCGTCCCTCGGCTCTGGCTAGGCCCCCGGCAGCACCGCGCGAGAACCGCGCCGTCAGCGACGACTGAGGCACAGGTGACCGACGCGGCCTACCGGGGACTGTTTTGTGTCCGCCCGGAACCACGTCCGTGGGTTCCGGGTCACGCTCCCCTGGCGACGACAAAGGCGGTCAGCCTGGCGGCACCGGGCCGTAGCGTCGCCCAGCCACCGTCGAGGCGGAGCACCGCATAGGCGGCCGTGGGGAATTTCTCGGTCATCCGGGCAAGGGCATCGCCCTCGGCCTCACCGGCGAGTCCGGCCGCCAGAGTCTCCACACCAGGGTTGTGGCCGACCAGCAGAACGGTCCGTACGTCGGCGGGCACCTGCCGCAGAATGCCGGTCAGACCGGCCGGATCCGCCCCGTAGGCGTCCTCGTCGTACCGGACCGGCACGTCCCCGCCCAGTTGTCCGGCAGCGAGTTCCCAGGTCTCGCGGGCCCTCCTGGCCGTGGAGCAGATCACCAGGTCGGGTACGCATCCCGTCTCCCGCAGCAGCCTTCCGGCGACCGGGGCGTCCCGGCGGCCGCGCGGCGCGAGCGGACGCTCATGGTCCTCGACGTCCGGCCAGGCGGACTTGGCGTGCCGCAGCAGCACCAGCCGGACAGCGCCTCGCTCGTCCCCGGGACCTGGTTCCATGCGCCCAGGTTCGCACAGCCGTCGGTCACGGGCCGCCCGTATGCGCACCGTGGGGTGCTGCGCGGCTGCGCAGCACCCCACTGTGGCGACTCATGCGAATGAATACGGACAGAACGTACGTACCGGCGTACTGGACGTACGTACCGGCCCGGTCCCGGGTACTAGTGCTGTGACCGGGTACGTTTGCCGGGAAGCTCGCGGCGTCCGGTGCGGTGCATCTAAGGCGGAGTATCGCCCTCGTACTGGATGTACTCGGGTGATTCGACAACGCAGCGAGGTGCCGTGCAGGGCGTCGCGAGCCGGTGAACCTATCGGGTCACAGCACTAGATGAGGCCGAGTCCGCGAACCGCCTCGCGCTCCTCCGCCAGCTCCGCGACCGAGGCGTCGATGCGGGTACGGGAGAACTCGTTGATGTCCAGGCCCTGGACGATCTCGTACTTGCCGTCCTTGCAGGTGACGGGGAAGGAGGAGATCAGGCCCTCCGGAACGCCGTAGGAGCCGTCCGACGGGATGCCCATGGAGGTCCAGTCACCCTCGGCGGTGCCGTTGACCCAGGTGTGGACGTGGTCGATGGCGGCGTTCGCGGCGGAGGCCGCGGAGGAGGCGCCGCGGGCCTCGATGATCGCCGCACCGCGCTTGGCGACGGTCGGGATGAACGTGTCGGCGAGCCAGTCCTGGTCGGCCACGACCTCGGCGGCGTTCTTGCCGGCGATCTCCGCGTGGAAGATGTCCGGGTACTGGGTCGCGGAGTGGTTGCCCCAGATCGTGAGCCGCTTGATGTCGGAGACGGCGGCACCGGTCTTGGCGGCCAGCTGCGAGATCGCGCGGTTGTGGTCGAGGCGGGTCATCGCGGTGAAGCGCTCCGCCGGTACGTCCGGGGCGGCGGCCTGTGCGATGAGCGCGTTGGTGTTGGCCGGGTTGCCGACGACGAGGACCTTGATGTCGTCCGCGGCGTGGTCGTTGATGGCCTTGCCCTGCGGCTTGAAGATGCCGCCGTTGGCGGACAGCAGGTCGCCGCGCTCCATGCCCTTCGTACGCGGACGGGCACCGACCAGCAGGGCCACGTTGGCGCCGTCGAAGGCGGTGTTCGGGTCGTCGGTGATGTCGATGCCCTCGAGCAGCGGGAAGGCGCAGTCGTCGAGCTCCATGGCGGTGCCCTCGGCCGCCTTCAGGCCCTGCGGGATCTCCAGGAGGCGGAGCTTGACCGGCACGTCCGCGCCGAGCAGGTGGCCGGAGGCGATGCGGAAGAGCAGCGCGTAGCCGATCTGGCCGGCCGCGCCGGTGACGGTGACATTCACGGGAGTGCGGGTCATGGCGATCTCCGTAAGACAGCTGGCGGTGGGGGTCCCTGCCCCTGAGGCTGGATATCTCCACCGTACTGATCGATCTCTCGACGTGAAGAGATATCCAGCGGTCAGGCTATCCGACCCGGGCACCCGCGCACCGCCGGACCCTTGTGGTGCGGCTCACTGGAGCCGCCTACTGCTCGGCCGTGCAGCCCTTCGTGCCGGTCGTGAGCGTGGCGCACGCCTTGGCATCCGATTCGGAAGTCACCGCGACCATCGGGGTGTACGCGTCCTTGTCGGCGTTCACCAAGCCGTTCTCGGCCGCTTCGCCCGCCGCTATCGAGACCTTGTCGCCCGGTGTCGCCTTGGTGATCCGGGCCCAGGCCGCGGAGCACGTCTTGCTGTACCGGACCTCCACGACGGCTGTGCCGACGGTCACCCGTGAGGCGGTCGTGGCGAACTGGCCGCCGCACCCCATGTTCTCCGGGTCCTGACCGGTGCAGTCGTCGCCGGTGCACTTCACTCCGGCGGGCAGCTCCGGCTCACTGGTCGTGGGGGCCGCGCTCGGCGACGTGGCCACGTTCTTGGCGCCGCCCTCGTCATCGCCGCCGCCCCCGAGGTCGGTCAGCAGCACGGCAGCCGCGATCACCAGCACGGCGCCGACGACTCCCGCGAGGAACATCGCCACCTTGCGGCCGCTCCCCTTGCCGGCGGAAGCCTGGGGCGCGCGCCCCCCGGCGTGCGGCGGACCGGAGCGGCCACCGCCCTGCACGGGAACGTACGGCTCGTCGCCGCGGCCGCCGGGACCGGCAGGCGGCGCAGCGGTCCGCGACGCCCCGGCCTGGGCGGTCGGCCCGAACTCGCCGAGCGCGGCCCGCGCCTGCGATATCCGTATGGCCTCCATCGTCATGTCGTGACGCATCTCGGAACGGCTCCAGGCGCGCTCCGCGAGCTCCCACATGGTGGTGAGATGGAGCGGGTTCGTCCCCGTCACCTCGGCGAGTGCGACGATCGCGCCTTTGGGGGCGAGCAGCCGCCCGTGCAGATAGCGCTCCCACGACGTCTTGCTGTAGCCGGTGCGGTCCGAGACCGCCGCGATGCTCAGCCCGCTGCGGTCGACGAGCCGGCGCAGCTGGCTCGTGAACTCCTTGACCTGTGGGTCGAGCTCTTCCGGTAGCGCCTTCCAACGAGGCATTGCCTCCCCCTTGTCCCCCGAACGTGCCTGATGTGCCCCGCGCTGTGGTGCCCCCTGCCACACCTCGGGGGCCTGACCGGTTCGTCCGCGATGTGGACTCTCCGGGTGTGGACCACCCTGAGGGATGCGCAGAGCCAGGATGACAGTTCCTGGGCCCGGGGCGCACGGGGGCATCCGGGACATTTGCGTACCCCCGCGTGCGCCCGCGTCCCGGAGCCCGGACCAGTTTCGCATCCGTTGCCCGCCGATCACACCATGGCGGAACCGTCACTTCCGTGCCACAGGCACCCGGCGCGGCTTGAAGCCGCTTGGCGCGTGCATGACGCTGTTGCCCAGGACGGCGGCCGTCCTCCCACGGGGGAGAGGGCGGCCGCCGTCACTGCGCACATGGGGCCGGGCAAGTACCGCGACGGCGGGAGCACGCCCCCGCGAGAAGCCACGGAGGCTCGTACTCCGGGCCTTCGGGCCGTCCGTCAGGAACGCACACGGACATCGGACAACGCCACTTCGGCGCACGAGGATTCGGGTACCTGCGGATTCGGGTACCTGCGGTTCGACCCGGCTGCCGCTGCGGTCCGGACCCGCCGAAGGTGTGAGTCCGACGCCGGCCCGCGCGGTCCAACCAGGCAGCAGGCGCGGCATGTTGTCCGTGACGACGGCTCGGGGCAGGAGCGCCACCGCGAGGACGGTGTACAGCGCCTCATGGGCGCCGCGGGCCGTCGGCTACCGCACCGTGAAACGCACGGCTTCCTCCAGGAACGGGATCTCCAGCCAGGGCCTGGGCTGGGTCATCAGCGCGAGCAGCACGATCACCGTACCGAGCAGGCCGTACGTGACCATGTCGGTGAACCGCGAGCGCACCGCCAGCATGCCGACCGAGGGCAGGACACGACGCAGCACCGCGCCCGCGAGCAGGGCGGCCCCGACGAGGATCGTGCCGATGCGGAAGGCCTGGGGGAAGGGATCCGTTCCGACGATCAGCAGCCCGAGCGCCGCGAGCCCGATCACGGTCAGCAGCGGCCACTGACGGGCGGGGGCGGGGGCGTCCCCGGGTGCGGCACGGCCGCCGCCCTCGGGACGGGCCGTGTCGCGGGTGACGGTGGGCGGGCGCCGGGACCTGCCCGCGGCACGGGATGCCGCGTGCCCGTCGGCACCGGTGTCTCCCGCGTCGCCGGGCTCACCGGCGGCGGGCTCCCCGTCACCGGGCTCCCCCGTGTGCCCGTCGGCGGCCGCCCCGGCCCCGGAGCGCGCCGAGTGGCCGTTCATGGACGGCTGCGCACCGGACGACGCCCCGGCGGACTCTGCGGAGCCGTTCACCGGACCCGTGCCCGCGGAGCCGTTCGCCGACGCCGCAGACCCTGCAGCGCCCCTCACCGGACCGTCGGATGCCGCAGAACCGTTCGCCGACGTGGCCGGACCGGACGTGGCCGGTGCGTCCGCCGCTCGGCCGGCGTCGCCGTTGTCGGAGTCGCGGTCCGGGGTTTCCGGCCCCGGTGTGGGCTTACCCATCTCCGGTCAGCCCGCAGCGCCGGACACGGCGCGCTCCGCCGCTTCGACGACATTGACCAGCAGTTGTGCCCGGGTCATCGGGCCGACGCCACCCGGGTTCGGGGCGACCCAGCCGGCCACCTCCGCGACACCGGGGTGCACATCGCCGACGATCTTGCCGTTCTCGTCACGGCTGACACCGACGTCGAGGATCGCGGCACCCGGCTTGATGTCCTCGGGCTTGACCAGATGCGGCACGCCCGCGGCCGCGACCACGATGTCGGCCTGCCGCAGTTGGTCGGACAGGTCGCGGGTGCCGGTGTGGCACTGCGTCACCGTCGCGTTCTCGGACTTGCGGGTCAGCATCAGCGGCATCGGCCGCCCGATCGTGACACCGCGTCCCACGACCACGACATGAGCGCCGTTGATCTCCACGCCGTGGCGGCGCAGCAGCGTGATGATGCCGGCCGGGGTGCAGGGCAACGGGGCCTTCTCGTTCAGCACCAGCCGCCCGAGGTTCATCGGGTGCAGGCCGTCCGCGTCCTTGGCCGGGTCCATCAGCTCCAGCACCCGGTTGGTGTCGATGCCCCTGGGGAGCGGCAACTGGACGATGTAGCCCGTGCACTCCGGGTTGTCGTTGAGCTCCCGGACGACCGCCTCGATCTCCTCCTGCGAGGCGGTGGCGGGCAGTTCGCGCTGGATGGACGCGATGCCCACCTGCGCACAGTCACGGTGCTTGCCTGCCACGTACTTCTGGCTGCCGACATCGTCTCCGACCAGCAGCGTTCCAAGGCCGGGAGTCACCCCCGCAGCCTTGAGGGCCGCCACGCGGGCGGTCAGGTCGGACTTGATCGCGGCTGCGGTGGCCTTGCCATCGAGAATCTGGGCGGTCATGGCTCCATCCTCGCGGATGACCCCGCCCCTGTTCCAATTCGGGGACCCCGACAGGCACACGAGGTTGCACTTGCACAACGCCTACGGATACCGACTGGACAAAAAACCGACGTTACTACCACGATGATCCGCGCAGTGCCGCGGACAGTGTCGGGGGGCAAACCGCTTGTTTTTGTGAAGTTCCTCCGGTCAGGACCGCGTCGTCCCCGCAAACCGACGGAGGAAACCCGCCATGAGCTTCGGCGATCCGAACAACCCTTACGGGCAGCAGCCCCAGCAGCCGCCGCAGGGAGGTCAGCCCGGCTACGGCTACCCGCAGCAGGCGCCGCAGGGCGTACCCCAGCAGGGTTACGGCTACCCGCAGCAGCCCGGGCAGTACCCGCAGGCCCCGCAGGCCCCCGGCACGCTCCAGGCCAACAACGGCTACATCAACATCCCTGCCCTGGGCACCGTCCAGGTCGCCTCGATGGGCCGTCGCCTCGGCGCCCGCCTCATCGACGGTGTGGCCATCTCCATCATCGTGTGGATCCTGATGGCCATCGGTGTCGCCGGCATCCTCGGCGTCGCCAAGGAGGCCCAGAACGACTGCACCGGTCTCGACCCGCTGTCGCCGGCGTACCAGACCTGCATCAACGACCAGGCCGAGGCCGCCGGCGGCATGATTGCCGCGCTGTTCGGCATGCTCGCCCTGGTCGGTATCGCCACCATGCTGTACGAGTGGCTGATGATCTCGTTCGTGGGCGCGACCCTCGGCAAGATGGCGCTGGGCCTCAGGGTCGTCAAGGAGAGCACCGGCCAGAACCCGGGGCTGGGCGGCGGCTTCATCCGCTGGATCATCCCGATCGCCGGTGCGCTCCTGTGCTACATCGGCACGATCCTCGTCTTCCTGTCGCCGTTCTTCGACAACTCCGGGAAGCTGCAGGGCTGGCACGACCGTGCGGCCGGCACCCTGGTCATCAAGAAGTAACGCGCCCGGCGTAGTCCGACGCGCTGCAGGAGGCCGTAACACCCCATGACACATGGGGTGTTACGGCCTTCAGGGTGTCCGGGCCGCCGTCCGGGGAGAGACACCGCTCATG
Source organism: Streptomyces sp. NPDC043861 (assembly GCF_056435905.1). Classification (NCBI taxonomy): domain Bacteria; kingdom Bacillati; phylum Actinomycetota; class Actinomycetes; order Kitasatosporales; family Streptomycetaceae; genus Streptomyces; species Streptomyces sp. NPDC043861. Next base: position 93,771 of record NZ_JBWKDP010000006.1, read on the forward strand.
TCGCGGCGACCACCCGGTCCGGGACGGCACCTGACGCACCATCACCACGGCTGTCCCGGCCAGGCCACGAAGCCGCGGACGAGCCGGTCCAGGGTCTTTCGTCTGGATCGGGCTGGATCGGTGAGCGGGGTCCGGTGCGTGCGAGCATGCGTGCCTGGGCACGCGAGCCCGGCAAGATCCAAACGAGAGGCCCTGGCTCGCCGGCGGGGGTCAGGGTTCGACGTCGGTGACACAGCCCCACGGGCACGGGCACGGCCGCGGCCACGCGCACGGCCGCGGGGCTCACCGGGCGCCCAGCGCGTGCGGCCCCGCCGGGAACCGGCGGGGCCGCACGCACACGCCCGGGGTGCAGAGACCAGGGCGGTCGGGTGTCAGTGGAAGAAGTGCCTCGTCCCGGTGAAGTACATCGTCACGCCCGCCTTCTTCGCGGCCTCGACGACCTGCTCGTCGCGGACCGAACCGCCCGGCTGGACCACCGCCTTGACGCCCGCGGCCGTCAGGATCTCCAGACCGTCGGGGAACGGGAAGAACGCGTCGGATGCACCGTAGGCGCCCGCCGCACGCTCCTCGCCCGCCCGCTCCACGGCCAGTTTCGCCGAGTCGACACGGTTGACCTGGCCCATGCCGACACCGACCGAGGCGCCGTCCTTCGCGAGCAGGATCGCGTTGGACTTCACCGCGCGGCAGGCCCTCCAGGCGAAGGCGAGCTCGGCCAGCTCGGCCGCGTTCAGCGCCTCGCCGGTGACGAGGGTCCAGTTCGCCGGGTCGTCGCCGTCGGCCTGGAGTCGGTCGCTGACCTGGAGAAGTGCGCCGCCGTCGATCGGCTTGAGCTCGACGGGGGCCGCCGGGGCGTCGGGGCAGCGCAGTACGCGGATGTTCTTCTTGCGGGCGAGGACCTCGACCGCGCCGTCCTCGAACCCGGGGGCGACGATGACCTCGGTGAAGATCTCGGCGACCTGCTCGGCCATCGCCACGGACACCGGGCGGTTGACCGCGATGACCCCGCCGAAGGCCGACAGCGGGTCGCAGGCGTGCGCCTTGCGGTGAGCTTCGGCGACATCGGCGCCGATGGCGATACCGCAGGGGTTCGCATGCTTGATGATCGCGACGCACGGCTCGGCGTGGTCGTACGCGGCACGACGCGCGGCATCCGTGTCCGTGTAGTTGTTGTACGACATCTCCTTGCCGTGCAGCTGCTCGGCCTGTGCGAGGCCGCCGCCCGCCTCGGTGACGTACAGCGCGGCGTCCTGGTGCGGGTTCTCGCCGTAGCGCAGGACGTTCGAGCGCTCGAAGGTGGCGCCGAGGAAGTCGGGGAACCGGCTCTCGTCCGCGGGGGCGTACGAGGACGCGAACCAGGACGCCACTGCGACGTCGTACGCGGCGGTGTGCTGGAACGCCTCGGCCGCGAGACGCTTGCGGGCCGCGAGGTCGAAGCCGCCCGACGCGACGGCGCTCAGGACGTCGGCGTAACGCCCGGGGCTCGTCACGACTGCCACGGACGGGTGGTTCTTGGCCGCGGCACGGACCATCGAGGGGCCGCCGATGTCGATCTGCTCGACGCACTCGTCGGGCGTCGCTCCGGAGGCGACGGTCTCACGGAAGGGGTAGAGGTTCACGACCACGAGGTCGAACGGCTCGACGCCGAGCTCCGCAAGCTGCTCCCGGTGCGCCTCGAGCCGCAGATCGGCAAGGATCCCGGCGTGCACGCGCGGGTGCAGGGTCTTGACCCGGCCGTCCAGGCACTCGGGGAAGCCCGTGAGCTCCTCGACCTTGGTGACCGGGACGCCGGCACCGGCGATGCGTCCGGCGGTCGAGCCGGTGGAGACGAGCTCCACGCCGGCCTCGTGCAGCCCTCGGGCGAGCTCCTCGAGGCCCGTCTTGTCATACACACTGACCAGCGCCCGCCGGATGGCCCGCTTCTCAGCCTCAACAGTCACGGGATAATTACCTTTCGTCCCTCAATGCGGTAGCCGTTGCGGGCCAGACGCCCCACGACCTCGACGAGCAGCGCGCGCTCGACTTCCTTGATGCGCTCGTGCAGAGCGGCTTCATCGTCCTCGTCCCGTACCTGCACCACGCCCTGCGCGATGATCGGGCCGGTGTCGACGCCGTCGTCGACGAAGTGGACGGTGCATCCGGTGACCCTCACGCCGTACGCGAGCGCGTCGCGCACTCCGTGGGCACCGGGAAAGCTGGGCAGCAGGGCTGGGTGGGTGTTCACGAACCGGCCGCCGAAGCGGGCGAGGAAGTCCTTGCCGACGATTTTCATGAAACCGGCGGACACCACGAGATCCGGTTCGTACCCGGCGGTGGCCTCGGTCAGCGCCCGGTCCCATTCCTCCCGGGTCGCATAGTCGCCGACCCTGCGGACGAAGGTGGGAAGTCCGGCACGGGCGGCGCGGTCCAGACCGGCGATTCCTTCGCGGTCGGCGCCGACGGCGACGATCTCCGCGCCGAACCCGTCGGGATCCTCGTGGATGGCGTCGAGGAGCGCCTGGAGATTGGTGCCGGATCCTGAGACCAGGACGACGAGGCGGGCGGCAGCCACTGGAGGACTCTTTTCGCGTTGCGGTACGGCAGTGTGTCGACCTCTGCGGGGAGCCGCTCGGGACTCCCGCATGAGATCTTTGTGCGGTCGTACGAACGAAACGAGTCCGGCGATAGGGGAACTCTACGAAGCCGTCGACCGTCAGCAACGATACCGGCACACCGAGCGGCCCCCACGGGACGGGGGCGGGGCCGGGAGGTAGCGTCTGGGGGCAGGGCCCGTCCCCAGACGGAGTACCCGGGTACAGAGGGGAAGACGTTCACCACATGCCGGACCGACGCCGCCGCACGGCTCTCCGCCTCCCGCCGGCCCGCGAGCGGGGCTTCGTTCTGCTGCGGGAACGCCAGTCCACGGACCCCGCCGATCCGGCGCGGCCCGCGGCGCCCACCCGGCCCGCGGACGAGAACAACCCGTTCGCACCGCCGCCGGAGGGCGCCCCGGACCGTCCCTGGCAGCCGCGGCACGGCTCGGGCGACGACGACCGGCAGGACGACCGCCCGGAGGGCGAGCGCCCGGACGGCGAGCGCCCGTCCACGGGCTGGGGCGGCCAGTGGAGCAGCCGCCAGCCGGGGCGGTCCTCGGGCGGCGGCTTCGGAGGCCGGCCCGGAGGACAGAACAACGGCCAGGGCGGCCCGGAGGGCGGCGGTCCCGGCGCGGGTCTCCGCTGGGATCCGACGGACCCGGCCCAGCGCCGGGCCCGCTATGCCCTGCTCGCCGGGATGTGGGCGTTCTTCTTCTCCCTCTTCGACCTCCCCGAGGTCGCACTGCTGCTGGGTGCGCTCGCCCTGTACTGGGGCGGCAGCTCACTGCGCGCCAGGTCCCGTCGGGCCGACGGGGGTGCCCCGGCGGCCCCGGCCGCTTCCCCGGCACCGACGAACGGTGGCCGGCCCCAGATCACAGCGGCGGTCAGCGGCATGGTGATGGCTGCCATCGCGCTGGCGATCGTGGTGATGACCTTCACGATGCAGTTCGTCTACCAGGACTTCTACACCTGCCGCGACGACGCCCTCACCAAGACGGGCCAGCTCGCCTGCAACGATCTCCTGCCCGGCCCCCTGCAGAACCTGATCGGCGTTCAGGAGTAGCCCTTCCGGGTCTTCGGGGCTTCGGGGCCTCCCGGGTGTTCAGGGCCTTCCGGGCCTTCCGGGCCTCCCGGGCCTCCCGGGCCTCCCGGCAGCGAGCGCCTCACCGGCTGATACCTGGCCCCAGTGGGGCGTTTCGGTGCCGCGGGCCGCTCAGCGCCCGGACCGGTGCCGCGTCCTGGCCGCCGGGCGGCCACGAGGGCGCCAGGGCGCTGCCGAAGCGGCGCCTCAGTCCCCCGCCGGACCCGGACGGCTCGCCCCCGGCTGAGTGGCCTCGTCGCCGTAGGGCAGGGGCTGCACGGCGTCGGTCCAGCCATGCAGGGTCTCCGAGGTGCGCGGCGTTTCGGCGGTCCGGTCGCCGAGGACAGGCACGGGCGGCACCGGCGGTCCGGCCTGCTCGGCGGACACGGACGGCAGGCCCTGGCCGACCGGGCCGGACGTGCCGGTCCGGGCCTCCACGGGGGGACCGGGCAGTGCGGTCGACGTGGGCTCCACGTGTTCAACGGTGCCCGAGCCCGCCGTCCGGTCGATCGCAACGGCTCCCGGCGCCTCGGGGGCGGCAGGGTCGTGGTCGTCGCCGCTCCCCCGGAGTCCCGGGACCACGGGGTCCTGAGCTGCGGAGACGTCACCCGCCATCGGCACCGGCAGCCGTGCGCCGAGGGACGAGGACGACGGGGCCGGTGCGCCCCGGACCGCACGGAGCGTCGCCGTCGCGGCGCCCGCCGCCCGCTTCAGACCTGCCCAGCAGACACTGCGCAGGGCTGGCCGGCCGTGCCGGGCCTCGCGGTGAAGACGCCAGGTGTGGACGGCGACCGACACCGGGACGCCGATGGCCGCCGTCCAGAGGAGTGCCGCCGCGCCGGTGAGCCACCACACCGGGCCGAAGGAGACCAGCGAGCCGGTGCCCAGCGGGCCGCCGGACAGCGCCGCGAGCACGCCCATCAGAACCCCGCACAGCACCGCGGCGGCCAGCGCGGCCAGAGCCGTCTCGCGCCGCGCCCACACCGCCCGCGAGGCGGACGCCGCCCGGGCCGCGTACCAGGCGACCACGCCGCCCGCCACCACCGGCACCACCGCGGACACCCAGGTCAGCGGAGTACCGGGGCCTTCCATCGGAACCGCAGCGAGCAGGGGGAACCGGGGCAGTGCGGGACTTCCCGTGGACGCCAGAGGCATTGCAGTCGCACCCGCACCGATCGCGAATCCGGGGCCGAGTCCATAGGACGCCGCCCACACCGCCGCGTTCGGCACCAGCGCCAGCGCCAGCAGCAGCACCGCGAAGCGCCCCGGCCAGTCCCACGCCAGCCGCATCAGCGCATCCTGCGCCGCACCCGCGTGCAAGGCCAGGGACACCGAGAACAGCAGCGCCCCGCCGCCGATCAGCACCGCTCCCGCCGCCCCGGCAGACCGGAGTGCGACCGGGGCCCAGGAGCGCGCGAGCGCGGCCCTGACGCCCTCCGGCACCCATCCCGGCAGCGGCCCGAGCGGCCACCCGTGCGCCGTCCACGCCCCCGCCGCCGCGGACAGACCGGCCACCACGGGCAGATGCAGCACCGCACTGATGGGCTCGGGCACCAGCGCCCCACCGGCGGAGTACACCGCCACCGCCACCGCCACCAGCAGATAGCCGCAGGTCACCCCGGACACGACGATGCCCACCGCACCGCGGGCCCCGGCGCCTGACTCCACCGTGTCGCGCGCGGCCCGGTGTGCCGACCAGACGGGCAGCACCATCAGTGACAGCGGTACGAGTCCGACGGGCGCCGGTGCACCCGAAAGGGTGTCCGCCCTGACCAGCTCCGTGCCGTGGGCAAGCAGCCAGAGCCCGGCAGCCATGTGCAGGACTCCGTCCGGACCGCTGTCCGGGTAGGGCGAACTGATCCACAGCACCATCACCAGGACGGTGAGAACGCCCAGCCCGAGCCCCGCCGCGATCGCCCCACGCAGGAGGGACGCCGTCAGGACGAGAGCGGGCGGCCGGGCGCCCTGCACGGCCACGAAGGCCGGACTGCGATCAGTGATCTGGGTCACGCGGCCATGCTGCCAACGCCACCCGCTTGATCCGCGCAACAAGCGCACGGCCGTGGTGTCGCACAAAATACACATATGTATTTTTCGTCCCAATGCTGCCTCCCGACCGCGGGGAGTCCTCCATGAGGCGAAACACCAAGGACAACGCCGAGGAGGCCGACGGCGCCGACGGACTGCCCTCCCCCAAGGAGCGGCGCCGGCTGCGTGAGGCCAAGTCACTGAGCGAGGAGCAACTCGCCGAAGCGGTCGGGGTCACGCGGGCGACGATCAGGTCCTGGGAAACCGGCCGCACCAATCCGCGCGGACGCAAGCGGGAGGCGTACGCCAAGCTCCTCGCCACCTACGAGGCGGAGATCGCGGCCAGGAGCTCCGGAGCGGCCGAGCACACGGACAGCCCTGCGCCTGCCGGCAGGACCCGGTACGCCGCCGGGTCCAGCAGTCCCGAGCGGCCCGGCAGTCCCGTCCGGCCGGGGAGGACGGACAAGGCCGCCGGGAAGGTGGACGGCGCATCCCGGACCACGCAGACACCCCGGGTCCAGGAACGGCACCGCGTTCAAAACGGGACCGGCACACGGCGCGAGCACCGGCCCGGGGAGATGAGCCGGCCGGAGGTGGCTGTCCGGCCGGAACGGTCGCGGGATGCCGGCAGGACGAACCGGCCGGGGAGGACGGCAGGCCCTGACGCCCAGGACGTCCGTCCGCTCCACCGGGCGCATGAGTCCGGGGCGGTGCCCGGGGCCGACGACGACACGGAGGTGCTGCCCAGGACCGGGCTGCCGTTGGCCGACCCCGAGCATCCGTCGGCACGGAAGGGCCCCGGGGCCCCGGCCGGTCGGCCCGGAGCCCCGCCCATGGGCGAAGACCGCGGGAGACTCCCGTCGGACGGTCCTCGTCCCGGTCCGGCGCACTCCCGCGCCGAGGCCCCCTCCCTCACCGCCGAGCAGGCCTTCGACGCCCTGTACGTCCGCATCGCCGCCAGCCTCGCGCGCCAGACCTATCTGCTCACCGGCCGACGCGAGCTCTCCCTCGAGGCGGTCGAGCACGCCTTTCACGTCGCCTGGCAGCGCTGGCCGGAGGTCGCCGTCGACCGCGACCCCGCGGGATGGGTGCGCTCGGTGGCGTACGAGTACGCGATGTCGCCCTGGCACCGGCTTCGCCGGGGCCACCGGCGCCCGGATGTCTCGGTGCCGGGCTCGGTCTCCGATCCCCGCTGGCACACGCTGCGCGAGACGCTGCTGGAACTGCCGCCGCCGTACCGTCGCACCCTGCTCCTCTACGACGGCCTGGGCCTCGATCTCCCGGACACCGCCGCCGAGACCGAGGCGAGCACCCCGGCAGCCGCGAACCGCCTGCTGCATGCACGCGCCGCGGTCGCCGAGCGCCTGCCCGAGCTGGCCGATCCGGAACTGCTGCACGCCCGGCTCGCCGATCTGGTGATCGCCCTGCCGACGCCGGAGGTCGTCTCCGCCAGCGATGTCAGGGCCGGCAGTGAACGCCGCACCCAGTTCTGGACGCGCGCTTCGATCGGCCTCACCGCTGTGATCATCGGTGCCTCGGTGCTCAGCATGGCCACCGCACAGCCCCGGGCGCCGCAGACACCGGGCCAGACGGTCCGCGGTGTACCCGTCAACCCCGGCCCTCCGGCCCTGGCACCGGCCGACATCACACTCCGCACGATGCTTCGGAACCACCCGCTGAACGGTCCGGAACGCCTCGCACCCGTCGCCCGCTGAGACCGTGGCGCGGATCCATGTGCACACGCCCCAGGGGCGACGGCGGGAGGGACCATGCGCGATGCCGGACCTCCATGACGCCAAGGACCACAAGGACGCCGGAACCGGGCCGTGCACGCGGCAGCCAAAGGCAACGCGGAAGGGCCCGCACCCCGTTCTCCCGGGGTGCGGGCCCTTCCGTGCGCTCGTTGCGCGGCACGTCGGAAGCGCGCTTCGCATACGGGCTTCGCATGCGCGCTTCAGAAGCGCCTTCGCAGAATTCAGCCCGCGAGGATCGCGCGCGCCAGCTTCGCGGTCTCGGTCGGCGTCTTGCCGACCTTCACACCGGCGGCCTCGAGGGCCTCCTTCTTGGCCTGCGCGGTGCCGGAGGAGCCGGAGACGATGGCGCCGGCGTGGCCCATGGTCTTGCCCTCCGGGGCGGTGAAGCCCGCGACGTAGCCGACGACCGGCTTGGTGACGTTCGCCTTGATGAAGTCGGCGGCACGCTCCTCGGCGTCGCCGCCGATCTCGCCGATCATCACGATCAGGTCGGTCTCGGGGTCGGCCTCGAAGGCGGCCAGGGCGTCGATGTGGGTGGTGCCGATGATCGGGTCACCACCGATGCCGACGCAGGAGCTGAAGCCGATGTCACGCAGCTCGTACATCATCTGGTAGGTCAGCGTGCCGGACTTGGACACGAGACCGATGCGGCCGGGCTTGGTGATGTCGGACGGGATGATGCCCGCGTTCGACTCGCCGGGAGTGATCAGACCCGGGCAGTTCGGGCCGATGATCCGGGTCTTGTTGCCCTTGGCGCCCGCGTACGCCCAGAACTGCGCGGTGTCGTGGACCGCGACGCCCTCGGTGATGACGACCGCGAGGCCGATCTCGGCGTCGATCGCCTCGATCACCGCGTCCTTGGTGAACTTCTCCGGAACGAAGATGACCGTGACGTCGGCGCCGGTCTTCTCGATGGCTTCGGCGACGGAGCCGAAGACCGGGATCTCGGTGCCGTCGAAGTCGACCGTCGTGCCCGCCTTGCGCGGGTTCACGCCACCGACGATGTTGGTGCCGGAAGCGAGCATGCGCTTGGTGTGCTTCTGGCCCTCGGAGCCGGTCATGCCCTGGACGATGACCTTGGATTCCTTGGTGAGGAAGATAGCCATGGTGAGTCTGTGACCTCGTCCCTTGTTACTTGGCAGCAGCCAGCTCGGCGGCCTTGTCGGCCGCGCCGTCCATGGTGTCCACACGCTGCACGAGCGGGTGGTTGCGGTCGTCGAGGATCTGACGACCCAGCTCCGCGTTGTTGCCGTCGAGGCGCACGACCAGCGGCTTCGTCACGGCCTCGCCCTTGGACTCGAGGAGCTCCAGGGCCTGCACGATGCCGTTGGCGACCGCGTCGCACGCGGTGATGCCGCCGAAGACGTTGACGAACACGGACCGGACGTCCGGGTCGCCGAGGATGATCTCCAGGCCGTTCGCCATGACCTCGGCGGAGGCACCGCCACCGATGTCGAGGAAGTTGGCGGGCTTGACGCCGGCGTGCTTCTCACCGGCGTAGGCCACGACGTCGAGGGTCGACATGACCAGACCCGCGCCGTTGCCGATGATGCCGACCTCGCCGTCGAGCTTGACGTAGTTGAGGCCCTTGGCCTTGGCCGCGGCCTCGAGCGGGTTGGCCGAGTCCTTGTCCTCGAGCGCCTCGTGTCCCGGCTGACGGAACTCGGCGTTGGCGTCCAGCGACACCTTGCCGTCGAGCGCGATGACGCGGCCGTCGGCGACCTTGGCCAGCGGGTTGACCTCGACGAGGAGAGCGTCCTCGGCGACGAAGGTCTTCCACAGGGTCACCAGGATCTCGGCGACCTGCTCGGCCACCTCGGCCGGGAACTGTCCGGCCTCGACGATCTCCCGGGCCTTCGCCAGGTCCACGCCGTCGTTGGCGTCGACCGCAATCTTGGCGAGCTTCTCGGGCGTCGTCGCCGCGACTTCCTCGATGTCCATGCCACCCGCGACGGACGCCATGGCCAGGAAGGTGCGGTTGGTGCGGTCGAGGAGGTACGAGACGTAGTACTCCTCGGCGATCTCGGGAGCCGTCTCGGCGATCATCACCTTGTGGACCGTGTGGCCCTTGATGTCCATACCGAGGATGTCCGTGGCGCGGGCGACGGCCTCGTCCGGCGTGGCGGCCAGCTTGACGCCACCGGCCTTGCCACGGCCGCCGACCTTCACCTGCGCCTTGACGACCGAACGGCCGCCCAGTCGCTCGGTGGCCTCGCGCGCCGCCTCAGGCGTGTCGATGACTTCACCGGCCAGCACCGGTACACCGTGCTTGGCGAAGAGGTCCCTCGCCTGGTACTCGAACAGGTCCACGCGCGTCCGTCCCTTTTCAGTGATTCGCGGTTCGTTGTCTGCGTGGGCGTGCCGCGAAGGGCAACGTGACTGCGCTGTCACTAGGGAGGCGTACACGGTGGCCGGGTACGCGGCATGTCCGTCTCGCAGGTTATCCCCGTGGGCCGTGGACCCCTAAATCGCAGATCACACAGCAGCGGTGATACCGGTCACAGATCGCGCGCACGGCGGGACGCTGCGGTTACGGGACGGACACGGTCCCGGCGGCGGACCGGGTACGGATCGGGCGGCCCCCACCCCAATGGGGACCGCCCGCGCGGCTCCGCCCGGACCCGTACGTTCCGCACAGTCCGTACATTGCGCAGACCGTCGACCCGCCGGTCGCACGGTGCGTGTCAGATAGCGGCGACCGCGTTCTGCGCCAGGGCGTCGGCGTAGCTCGGAGTGACGGCCGTGGCCACGCCCTGGACACCGGAGACGGCGTTCCCCGCGAGGGGGGTCGCGGTGACCGTGCCGGCCACGTCCTGTGCGAACGGCCGCACCTCGGAGACGACCCCGCCCGCGAACGGCTCGACGTCGCCGACGACACCGCCCGCGAGGGTGCCGGCGCTGCCGCCGACTCCGTGGGCCACCGGCTCGACGTGGTCGACGACGGTCTCGACGAGCGGCTGGACCGCGCCGACGACCCCACCCGCGAACGGCTGGACCTCACCGACGACGCCGCCAGCGAAGGGCTGCACCTCGCTCACGACACCGCCTGCGAAGGGGGGCACATCGCCGACGACGCCCGTGGCGAGGCCACCGACGTCACCGACCGCCTGACCGGCGACCGGGACCGCACCGTCCACCGCCCGGTCGGCGATGGGCGGCAGGACGTCCTGCGACGTCTCGGCGACGATCGGGGCGATCCGGTCCGGTGCCTGGTCCACGAGCTCGGGAGCGAACGCGGAGAGAGGACCGAAGAGGTAGTCGATCTCACCCTCGGCACCGGTGGCCGTGGCCTCGGCAGTGGCGGCCACGCCTCCGGCGATACCGTTGGCATCGCCGCGCACCTGGTCGAAGGCGCCCTGCGCCTGGAGGCCGCGCGAGGCCGACTGCCCCTCGACGTACTGGCGGACCTGGTCCGCGGCGGGCCCGGCGTCCCTGCCCTGCACGGCGTCGCGGGCCGTGTCCTGGACGGCGACGGCGCCACGGGCCGCGTCCTGGGCGGTGGCAGTGACCGTGTTCTCGACGGCAACGGGGGCCGCGTCCTCGACGGTGTCCGCAGCCGTGTCGACGGCCCGGTCGGGGGCGGACAGGGAGAGGGACGGCAGTTCGTCCGCGCTGGCGGCGGCCGTGCCGACGGCCCACATACCGGCGGCGCCGGCTGCGACGGCTATGGAACGGCGAATGTTCTTGTTCATGTTCGGGAGATTCCTTCGGATTCCGGGGGTTCGGGCAGACCTGCTCCGCCCCCGCGCGGCAGGTCTCAGACGGGGGGAACGGCCTGCCCTATCCGGGGAATTCGAGGATGTCGCGGTGCCGCTCGAGTGTCCTGGCACCGTCGGCGGACTGCAGGGAACCGCGCACCAGCCCGAACACCGCGGCGTGCGAGAACCAGGCACCCTGCGGGTCTCCGGTCCGCTGTGTGTGTCCGTCGCCCACGGTCTGGAGAACGGCACTGCCCCCAGGTCCGGCAGGAGCGCGCCCGGGAACGAGCGGCAGCGGCACGTCCATCGGGCCGCCGAGCGCAGGAGTCACCGGCGCCGCTGCGGAGACGACGTCGGTGCGGTACCCCTCGGGAGCGTGGTGCCGGTACGGGAGCGCGCGGTCACGACCACGGTCGTGGGCGGGCTCCGACGCGGGCGCGGGCCTGCCGGCACGGGGCTCGTCGTGGCCGCCGGTGGCGGGAACGATGTCCTGCGGGCCGTCCTCGACGGGCACGAGCGGACCTTCACCGGGCCATTCCGCGGGCGGTGCGGGCAGCGGCTGCTCGGACACGGCATGCGCCACGCCCTGCAGGGCACCGTCCGCAACACCCTGAACGACACCGTCCACGACCTGCTCGACGGGCTCGGCAACGGGCTTGACGACCCGTTCCACCGCCGTGGCACCGATCGAGGAGACCGGTTCGACCGGCGTCCCTTCGGAGCCGCGTGCGCCCAGCGGCTTCGTGACCGGCTCCGTCATGCGCTCGGCCACCGGCTCCACCGCGTCGCGGAGCTGCCCGGTCGGCTCGCCGCGGGCGATCCTCTCGAGCGAGGTGTCCGCAGCCGCGCCCACTGCCGGCCGCTCCGCAGCCTGCGCCTGACCGCCGAGGACGAGCCCCAGCACCAACAGCCCGCCGGCGAACAGCAGTACCTGCAGCGCCCGCACCGCATGCCGCTGTGCCGCCCCGCGCACGAAGCGCACGGCGGCTGCGGGCTGTGCAGCGGTGGCAGTCAAAGCGGGACGGGCCTTCACAGGTAGTGGATCACGGCGATCGTGGGCAACGGGGACGATGCTTGCACGAGACTCCCGGGGTCACGCAAGCCCCTTGTTACTGATGAGTCGCCATGTCCGGTATGGGCAGTGGCCTTTTCTCTATCGCCGCGGCCATGACCTCGGGGAACAGATCAGGTGTGCATGCGAACGCCGGTGCGCCCAGCGCCGCCAGCGCGGCCGCGTGCTCGCGGTCGTAGGCGGGGGCACCCTCGTCGGAAAGTGCGAGCAGTGCGACGAACTGCACACCGGACGCCTTCATGGCGGCGACCCGCTTGAGCATCTCGTCCCGTATGCCGCCTTCGTAGAGGTCGCTGATCAGCACGACGACCGTGTCGGCGGGCCGGGTGATCTGCGACTGGCAGTGGGCGAGGGCGCGGTTGATGTCCGTTCCGCCACCGAGCTGCGTTCCGAACAGCACGTCCACCGGGTCGTCCAGCTGGTCCGTCAGATCCACGACGGCGGTGTCGAAGACGACGAGCCGGGTCGCTATCGAGCGCATCGATGCGAGCACCGCCCCGAACACCGAGGCGTACACCACCGATGCCGCCATGGAGCCGGACTGGTCGATGCAGAGGACGACCTCCTTCTTCACGGCCTGCGAGGCACGGCCGTATCCGATGAGGCGATCGGGCACGACGGTGTGGTGCTCGGGGAGGTAGTTCTTCAGGTTCGCCCGGATCGTGCGGTCCCAGTCGATGTCCCGGTGGCGCGGGCGGTTGACGCGTGCGCTGCGGTCGAGCGCTCCGGTGAGGGTCGCGCGGGTGCGCGTGGCCAGCCGCTTCTCCAGGTCGTCGACGACCTTGCGCACAACGGCCCGTGCGGTCTCCTTCGTCGTCTCCGGCATCGCCTTGCTGAGCGAGAGCAGGGTTCCGACGAGATGGACGTCCGCCTCGACGGCCTCCAGCATCTCCGGCTCCAGCAGGAGTGTGCTGAGGCCGAGCCGGTCGATCGCGTCGCGCTGCATGACCTGGACGACGGAACTCGGGAAGTACGTCCGGATGTCGCCGAGCCAGCGCGCCACGTTCGGGGCCGAGCCCTCGAGACCGGCCGAACGCTTCCCGTTCCCGGACTCCTGGCGGCTCCCCCGTCCGTAGAGCGCGCCGAGGGCCCCGTCCATTGCCGTGTCCGTGCCGGTCAGCGTGCAGCCGGTGCCGTCGGCCGCGCCGCCCCCGAGCACCAGGCGCCAGCGCCTCAGTCGCTCGTCGGCCGTGGTGGCCGACGCGATGTCCCCGACGGCGTCCGCCGTCGTGCCGGACGTTGTCATACGTGGTCCCCCTCCAGGATCAGCCGCAGCACCGGCAGCACCGCGTCGGCCCGCTCCTCGTCGAGGCCGGCCCCGAATCCGGCCACACCGGCCTCGCCCTGCACCGGCGGCCCGCCCACGGTGGCCGGGCCGCGCCGCACCAGCTCGCCCAGGGTGCGGCGGACGCCCGGCTCGTACGCCGAGAACGTGCGGCGCAGCAGCGGCAGTACGTCCGTGAACGCTTCGGCGGGAACGGAGGTGAGCCAGGCATCCACGAGCCCGAGCAGACGCTCGTCGTGGACCAGGAGCATGCCCCCGCCCGATGCACCACCGACGAATCCTTCGACCCAGGCGGCCGCGTCGGCCGGCGCGGTGCCCGGGGAAAGCGCCAGGCTCATGAGGCGTGCGGCCTCGCCCTCGGCAAGCCGTCCGTCATCCAGGAGCAGCCGTGCCGCACGCCCGCGTATCACCCCCGGCACGGTGTCCCGCACGGCGAGCTTGCGCAGGACATCCGTCCAGCGCCGGATCAGCTCCTGGGTCTCGGGCAGCAGGGCCATCGCCGTGTGGACACCGTCGAGATGTCCCCGCATCTCGGCGGCACCGTCGGCGTCGAGCCCGGTACAGGCGGGAGGCAACCCCACGCAGATCCGCTCGGCAAGCCCGGCCGCGACCTCGCCGAGCGCCGCCGTGTCCGTGGCCCGCACATCCCCGTACCGCAGCGAGCGGACGAGAGCGGGCAGGGCCTGGGCGAGGTGGCCGACGTCCGCGTCCAGAGCCGCGCGGTCGGCAAGCGCCCGCATCACGACCGGGAGCGCATCGGGCAGTTCGGCCAGGAGACAGCGCTCCGCCAGCGCCGTCACCTCTGCGAGAGCGGTGGCCGATACGGCATCGGACTCGGCCCTGGAGGTCGCGGCAGAGATCACCGTGGTGCCCCAGATGCCCGCCTCCGCAACCTTGACGTACAGCTCGGGCTCCCAGCGCAGCCGCCAGGTCTCCCGGAACGTGCCGGTCGAACCGCGGCCGGGCGACGGGGTTCCCCAGCCGATGCCCAGAAGCCGGAGACGGTGCAGCAGTCGGCTGCGCGCCGAATCGGTCTCCTTGCGCAGATCGAGCTCCAGCTCACGCTCCAGGAGCTCCGGTTTCAGCCGGAGCGTGCGCTGGAGGCGGGTCAGATCGCGCTGCAACGGGACGGCCGGTGCGGTCCCGGGGACCTCGCCCAGGGCATCGCCGGTGATCAGCTTGTCCCGGATCAGCCCGAGTGGCACTTCGGAGCCGTCGCACATCACGGCTCTTGTCGCGTCGATGGTCTCGCTCAGCCCGGCGAGCGGGCGGCCACGCATCGCGGCCAGCGTGCCGGCGAGTCTGACGGCCTCGATGACATGGGCCGACGAGACGATCCTGTCCTCTTCCCTGAGCAGTCCCGCAACCCTGGTCATCCAGCGCTCGACGGGACGGTCCGGGGAGCTGAACAGATGCGCGTACCAGCCCGGCGCGTCGATTCCCGCGCCGTAACCGCTGCGCCGGGCAAGTCTGCGGTGTGTCCAGGGCACCCAGGTCATCTCGGCCTTCACCTTGGGCAGGCCCTTGAGCAGGGCACGGTCCGCGGTGACCGCCGACCTGCCGGTCAGGGCGGGCACGTGCCAGGCCCCGCAGACGACGGCGATCTCGTCCCCGAACTCCTTGCGGGCCGCCCTCAACCGGATGCGCATATGGGCCTCGCGGACGAGGTCCTGGTCGCGCCCCCCGTGTCCGTACTTCTCGCGCAGCGCTGCCATGGCCTCGCCGAGGGCGACGAACGGGGCGAGCGGGTCTGCGCCGACCGTCGCACCACGGTGCTCGATCACGTCCTCCCACCAGCGCTCCGGGTCGTCGTATCCGGCGGTCTCGGCAAGCACCGCGATCGGATCGATCCGCAGGGCCGTCTCTTCGCCCGGGTGCGCTTCCTCCTCCTCGCCGTCACCCCACGTGGGGTCGGCTGCTGCGGCCAGGGAGTTGGCGGCGGGCAGGTCGATGAACCGCACCGGCACGTCGTGCGCCAGCGCCCAGCGGATCGCGACCCACTCCGGCGAGAACTCGGCCATCGGCCAGAAGGCCGCCCGCCCGGGGTCGTCCACGGCGTGGGCGAGCAGGGCCACCGGCGGAACCATCGCCTCGTCGGCGGCGAGCGGCAGCAGGGCGTCCCCTTCGGGCGGGCCCTCGATCAGCACGGCCCTGGGCCCTGCGGCGTCGAGTGCCGCCCGCACCGCCCGCGCCGACCCGGGCCCGTGGTGCCGGACCCCGAGCACCATCGGTCCGTCCACCGGCCACCGCTTCCCCCCTCCGGAAGCGGTGGCCGGCGCCGGGGCGCAGGGGTCCCTCCGGCCGTCGGCCACGACAGTCGCCGTCATGCGCTCACCTCGCGGCAGGCACGGTAGAAGTCCTTCCAGCCGTCCCTCTCGCGCACCACCGTCTCCAGGTACTCCTGCCAGATGACGCGGTCCGCTGCCGGATCGCGCACGACCGCGCCGAGGATGCCCGCCGCAACGTCGCCGGATCTCAGCACTCCGTCGCCGAAGTGGGCCGCGAGAGCGAGGCCATTGGTGACGACGGAGATCGCTTCCGCCGTGGAGAGCGTGCCCGAAGGCGACTTGAGCCTGGTCCGCCCGTCGGTCGTGACCCCGTCACGCAGCTCCCGGAAGACCGTGACGACACGTCGGATCTCGTCGATGCCCTCGGGCATGACGGGCAGGTCGAGCGAGCGCCCCATCTGGTCGACGCGCCGGGACACGATGTCCACCTCCGCGTCCGCAGTCGCGGGCAGCGGCAGCACCACCGTGTTGAAGCGGCGTCGCAGCGCGCTCGACAGATCGTTGACCCCGCGGTCCCGGTCGTTGGCGGTGGCGATGAGATTGAAGCCGCGGACCGCTTGGACCTCCTCCCCCAGCTCGGGGATCGGCAGGGTCTTCTCCGACAGGATCGTGATGAGCGTGTCCTGGACGTCCGCCGGGATGCGGGTCAGCTCTTCGACACGCGCGGTCATGCCCTCCGACATCGCGCGCATCACGGGGCTGGGCACGAGCGCGTCACGGCTCGGGCCGTGGGCGAGCAGCTGTGCGTAGTTCCATCCGTACCGGATGGCTTCCTCGGGTGTGCCTGCCGTGCCCTGCACGAGCAGGGTGGAGTTTCCGCTGACGGCAGCGGCGAGATGCTCGGACACCCAGGTCTTGGCAGTGCCCGGTACGCCGAGGAGGAGCAGTGCGCGGTCGGTGGCGAGCGTGGTGACGGCGACCTCGACGATCCTGCGCGGGCCCACGTACTTGGGCGTGATCACGGTCCCGTCGGACAGGGTGCCGCCGAGGAGATAGGTGGCCACGGCCCACGGGGACAGCCGCCAACGGGCGGGCCGCGGCCGGTCGTCGGCCGCGGCGAGCGCCACGAGTTCATCGGCGAAGGTGTCCTCGGCGTGCGGCCGCAGGGCCTCGCTGCCGGTGTCCGCAGTGGTTTCGGGCACAGTCATGGATCCCCCTCCAGATCGTTCGACCGGATGTGGGTTCCACCGTGCACCACGCCACTGACAACGGCCCGTTTCCGCAGGCGGGGGCCGAAATCGCCGGCTGTCGGCAGGAGTTACTGCGCGATCGGCGACACCGCGATGCAACCGCCGGCGGCCGCGATTCCCGCGCCGTTCGACTCCTTGATGACCTTGCCCTTGTGCAGGATCCGGCAGCCGACCTCGGCGCCGGCGGCGTCCACCGCGACCGGCATGACGGCGGGCGGCATGATGCCCTTCAGCGTCACGGTCTTCTTCCACGGAAGCGTGGGCTTCTGCACGGTCTCGACCTTCGGCTCCATCGCCGTGCCGCCTCCGGCGTGGAAGTCGATCGAGTCGACGTTCCTGCCGGTGACCTCGTAGGTCACCTCGTAGGTGTCGGTCACCGCCTTGTCGACCTGGTCGACGGCCTTGTCCGCCGCCTCGGAACAGGCGGTGAGGCCGAGGGCGAGGCCGGCCACGGCCAGCGAGCAGACAGCGGTACGGATGGTTCGGCGCATGGGGATCCCCCCTGGATCGTCTGATTGTCACCGGCAGCGAACCGTAAAGCGAAGGTAAAGTCAACTTGTTGCACACGAGGTGAATACCCAGGTCAGGGCCATTGTCAGTGCCGCCGCCTAGCGTTTCCCCCATGACTCACCAGGGGGTGCGCTGGACGGCGGAACAGGTGCTGGCTCTGGCTCCTGACGCTTCGTCGCGCAAGGCGGGAAGCAGACTCGGCACGGCAGGACCGTGGTCGGGCGCGGGCAGCAGCGGCGCGGGGGCCGTCTGGGGCCTGTGCAAGGGCAGCGGCAGCAAGCCGTACCGGACGGTCGTGGACACGACGGGTCCGGCGTACAAGTGCAGTTGTCCGAGCCGGAAGTTCCCGTGCAAGCACGCGCTGGGACTGCTGCTGCTCTGGGCGGGCGACGAGCAGGCGGTCCGGGACGCCGAGGAGCCCGACTGGGCCGGCGAATGGCTGTCGGGACGCCGCGGGCGCACGACGGGGCAGAAGGAACGGAGCGCGGGCGAGGGCCGGCCCGCGAAGGCGGCCGATCCCGAGGCCGCCCGGCGCAGGGCCGAGCGCAGAGCCGCCCGGATCACCGCCGGGGCGACGGAGCTGGAGCAGCGGCTGGCGGACGTGCTGCGCGGCGGCCTTGCCTCGGCGGAACAATCCGGGTACGGGCTGTGGGAGGAGACGGCCGCACGCATGGTCGACGCGCAGGCACCGGGACTCGCGGCCCGGGTGCGCGAGTTGGGGGCCATTCCCGGTTCCGGGCCGGGCTGGCCGGTGCGGCTCCTGGAGGAGTGCGCGCTCGTGCACCTCCTCGACCGTGCGTGGCTGGACCGGGAGCGGCTTCCGGAACCGCTCGCCGCCACCGTCCGCACGAGGGTGGGGCTGACCCCGCCCGCCGAGGAGTCCCCTGTGCGGGACCACTGGCTGGTGCTCGCCCAGTACGACACGACGGACGGCAGGATCACCACGCGCCGGATCTGGCTCCATGGACGGGGGACCGGGCGGGCGGCGCTGCTCCTCTCCTTCGGCGCCGCGGGGCGGGCCCCGCAACTGGCCCTGCCCACCGGGCTGATGATCGAGGCCGAACTGGTGCCCCACACGGGTGCGGGGCAGCTGCGGGCCGAACTGGGTGAGCGGTTCGGCGTCCCGGCCCCGATCGAGGCGCCACCGCCGGGCGGTTCGGTGACCGATGCCCTCGCCGCGTACGGGTCGGCCCTGCGTGAGGACCCGTGGCTGGATTCCTGGCCGGTCACGCTCGCCGATGTCATACCGGTCCCGGCCGACGACGGCTGGCAACTCGCGGACAGCGACGGGAAGACCGCGCTGCCGGTCACGCCCGCCGCACTGTCCGGGCCGGGGCTCTGGAAGCTCGCCGCGCTGTCCGGGGGCGGACCCGTCACCGTGTTCGGCGAGTCCGGCCACCGGGGGTTCGTCCCGCTGGCTGCCTGGTCCGTCGCGACTCCCGAGACGGTCGCCCTCACCTGAAGTCCGAACGTACGACGGAGGACCAGATGACCAGCACCAACCGCACAGCCGACTGGGAAGAGCTCGTCACTTCCGCTCTGCTCGGCACCGAGCGAAGGACTCCGCCCGCCGGTGTGCCGGCATCCGGCAAGGATGCGCCGGTCGCACTGCTCGACGCGGCTGCGGTGGCCACGGTGCGGAGACGGGCAGGACTGCGGCCCGCATCGGCGCGACCGCTTCCCGAGCCCGCACCGCACGACTCCCGGCGTACGCTGCCGGAGCCCGCCCGGCGGCGGCTCGCCCAGTTGCTGGCCGACCGTGCCGCGCCCGCGGGGTCGGGAGGCCGCCGAGGTACTGCGCCGGACCTGACGGAACTGCTGCCGCAGTGGCTGGCCGCCGCAAACGAGCACGGCTACCGCGCCCCGGCCTCCGCACTGCCCGCACTGCTCGACGCGGCCCGTGCCCGCACCGATCTGCGGCCCCTGGCCCTGCGCTTCGCCGGACCGCGGGGACTGTGGCTCGCCCGTCTCAATACGGACTGGAAGTTCGCGCTGCGCGGCACCTGGGGGTCCCTCCGGGCCGGAGGTGCCGCGGCAGGGGCGGTGCTTCCGGACCCCGAGGACATGGACGCCGTACGGCAGCTGTGGGAGGAGGGGCTCTTCGCGGAGCGGGTCGCCCTCCTCGGCTCCGTACGGGCGCACGACCCGGCCGCGGCACTGGCCCTGCTGTCCGCGACATGGCAGACCGAGCGGGCCGAGGACCGGCTCATGTTCCTGGACTCGCTGCGGACGGGACTGTCCGACACGGACGAGCCGTTCCTGGAGCAGGCGCTGTCCGACCGCAGCCGCAATGTGCGCGCCACCGCGGCCGAGCTGCTGTCCGCTCTCCCGCACTCCGCGCTCGCCGCCAGGATGGCGGCGCGAGCGGCCACCTGCATCGGCCAGGACCGGACCGACGGCGTGGCCGCGATCGCCGTGGAGGCTCCGCATGAATGCGACGCGGAGATGCAACGGGACGGCGTGGTGCCGAATCCGCCCTCCGGACGGGGTGAACGGTCCTGGTGGCTGGGCCAGCTGGTCGAGGCCGCACCGCTGTCCACCTGGCCGGGCCGGCTCGGGGGCCGCACGGCTGCGGAGATCGTCGCGCTGCCGGTCGGCGACGGCTGGGGCGATGAGCTGCATGCCGCGTGGTGCCGGGCGGCTGTGCGGCAGCGGGACCCCGAGTGGTCCCGCGCCCTGCTCGGCGCACCCGCCTCGCCACCCTCGACCGGGCCCGGGACATCGTCACTGGCGGAGCGGGCCAAGCTGCTGGAGACCCTGCCCGAGGAGGAACGGGCCCGCTGGGTCGCGGCTTTCATATCCGCACACGGCCTGTCCGAGGCGTTCCAGCTGCTCGGGGTCTGTGCCCTCCCCTGGGCGGAACCCCTGGGCAGGGCCGTGGTGGACGCGCTCGACATCGCACGGGACGGCGGCAGCTATCCCTGGAGCTTCAGCGGTGTGATGGGTCTCGCGGAGCGCTGCCTCGATCCTGCGGAGGCATCCCGGCTGGAGCTGCTGACGGCGACGCCGGACGAGGCGGAGGGGGCGTCGCCGGGTGCGGGGGGCTACTGGTCCGAGGCGTTCCAGCGGCTCGTCTCCACCCTTCGCCTGCGCGCGGCGATGCACGAGGAGCTGTCACCGTCCGGCCCGTAGGGCCTCCGGGCGCCGGGTGGCTGAGCAAAGGGTGGCTGAGCGAAGGGTGCCACGGCCGTGCGCCGGGCGGCGGCCGTGGCGACGGCCCGTGCGGTGACCGTTCCGGCCGGCAGTATCACGGCAGGGACGACCGTCCGTCGGCGACTGCGATGCCCTCGTACGGACGCCGGGACGGCGACGATCGCCGGGCCGCGGCACACCGGGGCACCGGGGAGGGCAACCGCCGGGCGGCGCGCCCTGGTGCTCAGGTCAGGCGTCGGCCGGGTGACGGACGTTCGCGTTGACCCAGTCGACGATGGAGGTCGTCGTGGCACCGGGGGTGAAGATCTCGGCGACACCCTTCTGCTTGAGCGGGGGGATGTCCTCCTCCGGAATGATCCCGCCGCCGAAGACCTTGATGTCCTCCGCGTCCCTCTCCTTCAGGAGCTCGATGACCTTGGCGAAGAGGGTGTTGTGGGCGCCGGAGAGGATGGACAGTCCGATCGCGTCGGCGTCCTCCTGGATCGCGGTGTCCACAATCTGTTCCGGGGTTTGGTGCAGCCCGGTGTAGATGACCTCCATACCGGCGTCGCGCAGCGCCCGCGCGATGACCTTCGCGCCGCGATCGTGGCCGTCGAGACCCGGCTTGGCCACCACCACGCGGATCGGACCGGTCACACCCATCACTGCCTCCAGATACCGACTGCGCCGTCATTGGCACGGACCCCGCACCGGAAGGGCCGGGGAGGTGAACGAACGTTATCTACAGCATCCCGCAACCGTCCGTTTCACGGTGTATAGCGAGGGGGAAATCACACGTGGGACATGTTCGCTACGCGTCGTACCCGCATCGGGCGGCACACAGTCATATCCGACAGGGCCGCCGCCGGCACGGGACGAGCGCCAGGGGAGCCGCTACACGGTCGCCGCACCACCGTGCCGCCAGCCGCGCGGCGCGGCGGTGCGGCCCGTCAGCATCCCCATGAGGGCATACGGGGGACGGAGCCGTCGACCCGTGCGCCATTCGGGAGGTCGGCCATGGGGTTCCTTCCGCTCTTGCGGATTCGACTGTCGCTGGCGCTGCTGCGCGCCACCGCACTGGAGCTGGCGATCCTCGCCGGACATCTCGTTCTGTATCCATCGGGCATGAGCCAGGAACGCCCCGGGCGGCCGGAGCCCGGAGCCCCCGCGAACCCTGCGGCCACCACACTGCCCACTCAGGCGCGGCCGTATCCCCCCGCCGTCCTCCTCCACGGCTTCATCGACAACCGGTCCGTCTTCGTCCTGCTCCGCCGTTCCCTCGCACGCAACGGGTGGCGTCACATCGAGTCGCTCAACTACTCACCGCTGACCTGTGACGTACGGACGGCAGCCGAACTGCTCGGCCGGCACATCGAGGAGATCTGCGCACGCACCGGCCGTCCGGAGGTCGACATCGTCGGGCACAGCCTCGGCGGCCTGATCGCCCGCTATTACGTGCAGCGGCTCGGCGGCGACCGGCGCGTCCGGGTCCTCGTCACCCTCGGCACTCCCCACTCGGGCACGGCCGTCGCCCCCTTCGCGAGCGCCCACCCCCTCGTGCGACAGATGCGCCCCGGCTCCGCCGTACTGGAGGAGCTGCGGCTGCCCGCGCCGGGGTGCCGGACGCGGTTCGTCAGTTTCTGGAGCGACCTGGACCAGATCATGGTCCCGCTCGAGACGGCTCGCCTCGACCACCCGGACCTTCTGGTCCAGAACATCCGCGTCAGCGGCATCGGGCACCTCGCACTACCCGTGCACCCCGCCGTGGCAGCGAGCGTCCGCGAGGCGCTCGAAGTCTCGGAATCGGAGGCCGGAACGTCCGGAGTCGTGTCGGTCGCCTGAGGCCAGGCACAGGGACAGACATCGAACACTCTTCGAACGTAAGGCCAAAGCTCCGCCTGCAGTCCGCCGAAAGACGGCCGAATGCCCGTTTCCCGCTCACCCAAAACCAGCGGAAGATTGTCGGCGTCGCATACCGCCGGGTACAGTCGCGCCCACTGCTTCCTCGGGAGCCCCCGTCGCCGGTGGCCCCGAATCCTGGTCCTGCTGCCGAGGCGAGAGAGAAGTTGGTGAACGACCAGCACCCCGACGCCGGGTACGCGCCCTACGCCTCCGGCAGCTTCGACACCGACCCGCTCTTCGGCGCCCTTCCGGGAAGCCACGGCTACGAGACCGGTTACAGCGGGCAGTACGACGCGACGCAGTGGCAGTCGGCGACAGCGGGGTACGACGCCTACGGCACTCAAGGACACCAGCAGCAGTACGACTCCACCGGCCAGTGGGACGCCAACGCCTGGAATCAGACGGGGCAGTTCGAGACCACCGCAGCCGGCTTCGCGTACGACGCGACGGGCCAGTGGCCTGCGGCCGGAGGGTACGGCACCACGTACGAAACCGGTACATACGACGCAACTGCCTGGAACTCCGGCGCCGAAACGGCCCCCGAGCCGGTGTCCGACGCCTACCAGGCGCAGTACGCGCAACATCCCGTGCACCCGGAACACCCCGCACATGCGGAACATTCCGAGCACACGGAACACGGGGAACATGCCGTGGTGTATGCGGAGCACTCCGCATACACGGAGCACACGGAGCACTCGGAATACAGCGGCTACTACACCGAGCACGTCCCCATCCCGGAACAGTTCTCCCCCGAGGGCGAGTTCACGGCTCATGCCGAGAACGTCCCCGTCATCGAGCCCGAGTCCGGCCCGGAGTTCCCGCACGAGCACGATCCGCAGCCCGGGCTCGAGGCCGAGCACGCGAACGAGCACGACCCCGTCGGCCACGACTCCTACGAGGGGCACGAGGGCTACGACGAGACCGAACTCATCGCCGCCGCGGCCACCGTCACCGCCCCTGCTGTCCGCCCTGTGCGCCGCTCCGGCGGAAGCCGCGGCCGTCGCCGCACCCCCGCCAAGCGCTCGGCCATGCTCACCGTGGCCGTACCTTCCGTCTGTGTCATGGGAGTCGCCGGTGTCGCGGCGGCCTCGGTCGGCGGACTCACCGGGGGCGAGGAGAAGAGCAGCAAGACCGCGGTCACGGCCGCCGATCCGGCATCGGTCAAGCCCGTCGCCGCGAACAACAAGCTCGACACCCAGCTCGCCGCACTGAGCGCCGACGCCCGCGACTTCGGCGACCGCGCCAGCCGCACCCAGGAGCGCATCGACCTCAAGGCGCGCCAGGAGGCGGACCGCAAGAAGCGCGAGGAGGAGGCCGCCCGCCGCGAGGCGCTTCGGCCCAAGTTCGCCCTGCCGGTGAGCCAGCAAGGACTCAGCGCCTATTACGGCCAGGCCGGCGTCAACTGGATGTCCATGCACACCGGTATCGACTTCCCCGTCTCGTACGGGACCGCCGTGAAGGCCGCCACGGACGGCACCGTGCGCACCCAGTGGAACAGCGCCTACGGCAACATGGCGATCGTCACCGCCGCCGACGGCACGGAGACCTGGTACTGCCACCTCAGCAGCACCAAGATCCGCTCCGGCTCGGTCAAGGCCGGCGAGGTCATCGCGTACTCCGGGAACTCGGGCAACTCCACCGGCCCGCACCTGCACTTCGAGGTGCGCCCGGGCGGCGGGTCCGCGATCGACCCGCTGTCATGGCTGCGCAGCCACGGCCTCAACCCGACGTAGCCCGCCCGTCGGCCGGGCCCGCCGGGCAGCTCCGGCCCCGGTCGGAGCCACGGCCGCCCGGCTGTGGTGCCCCCGCTACAGCTTCTCCACCGGCGCATACCTGAGCAGAAGTCGCTTCGGCTTCGCGTCCCCGAAGTCGATCGTCGCCTGCGCATCCGACCCCGCCCCGGTCACGGCCATCACGGTACCGAGCCCGAACTGGTCATGTGTGACGCGGTCCCCGACCGCCAGTGCGATCACCGGCCGGTCGGTCGTACGCCGCGTCGCGAAGCCCGAAGGGCCGGAACGCGACCGGGCCGACGAGAGCGAGGACGTGATCCCGGACGTCGGACCGGCAGGAGCCGCCATGGGACCAGTGCGCTTCCACTGCAGATGCGCGTCCGGGATCTCCTCCAGGAAGCGCGACGGCGGGTTGTACGCGGGCTGACCCCAGGCACTGCGCATCGACGACCGCGTCAGATAGAGCCGCTCGCGGGCGCGCGTGATGCCGACGTACGCCAGCCGTCGTTCCTCCTCCAGCTCCTTGGTCTGGCCGAGCGCCCGCATGTGCGGGAAGACGCCGTCCTCCATGCCGGTGAGGAACACGACAGGGAACTCAAGACCTTTGGCCGTGTGCAGCGTCATGAGCGTGATGACGCCGGTGCCTTCCTCGTCCTCGTCGGGGATCTGGTCGGAGTCGGCCACCAGCGCGACCTTCTCCAGGAACTCGGCGAGGGTGCCGGACCCCGCCTCGCCGGCCTCCCCGCGCTCCTGCTCGAACTCCAGGGCCACGGCGGCAAGTTCCTGCAGGTTCTCGATGCGGGTCTCGTCCTGCGGGTCGGTCGACGCCTGCAGCTCGGCGAGATATCCCGTTCGTTCGAGCACGGCTTCCAGGATCGTGGCCGGGCCCGCACCGGACTCCACGATGGTGCCGAGCTCCTCCATCAGCGTGTTGAAGCGCTTCACGGCATTGGCCGACCGGGCCGCCATGCCGTACGCCTCGTCCACCCGACGCAGCGCCTGCGGGAAGGTGATCCGCTCCCGCAGCGCCAGCGCGTCGATCATCGCCTCGGCGCGCTCGCCGATGCCGCGCTTGGGGACATTGAGGATCCGGCGCAGCGGGACGTTGTCCTCGGAATTGGCCAGGACGCGCAGATAGGCCAGCACGTCGCGGACTTCCTTGCGCTCGTAGAAGCGCACCCCGCCGACGACCTTGTAGGGCAGGCCGACGCGGATGAAGATCTCCTCGAAGACACGGGACTGCGCATTGGTCCGGTAGAAGACCGCGACGTCCCCGGCCCTGGCGTCGCCCGCGTCGGTGAGCCGGTCGATCTCGTCGGCGACGAACTGGGCCTCGTCGTGCTCCGTGTCCGCGACGTAGCCGGTGATCTGTGCGCCCGCGCCCGCGTTCGTCCACAGGTTCTTGGGGCGGCGGCTCTCGTTGCGCTCGATGACGGCGTTGGCCGCGGAGAGGATCGTCTGGGTGGAGCGGTAGTTCTGCTCCAGCAGGATCGTGGTGGCGTCCGGGTAGTCCTCCTCGAACTGGAGGATGTTGCGGATCGTGGCGCCGCGGAAGGCGTAGATCGACTGGTCGGCGTCACCCACGACGCACAGTTCGGCAGGGGCCAGGTCCTCGTACCCCGTGCCGACCAACTCGCGCACCAGCGTGTACTGGGCGTGGTTGGTGTCCTGGTACTCGTCGACCATGACATGGCGGAACCTGCGCCGGTAGTGCTCGGCGACGTCCGGGAACGCCTGGAGCAGATGGACGGTGGTCATGATGATGTCGTCGAAGTCCAGCGCGTTGGCCTCGCGCAGCCGCGCCTGGTACATCCGGTAGGCCTCGGCGAGCGTCTTCTCGAAGCCGTCGGCCGCGCTCTCGGCGAAGGTCTCCTCGTCGATCAGCTCGTTCTTCAGGTTCGAGATCTTGGCGGTGAAGGACTTCGGCGGAAACTTCTTGGGGTCGAGGTCAAGATCGCGGCAGACGAGTGCCATCAGCCGCTTGGAGTCGGCGGCGTCGTAGATCGAGAACGACGAGGTGAAACCGAGCTTCTTGCTCTCCCGGCGCAGGATGCGGACGCAGGCACTGTGGAAGGTGGAGACCCACATGGCGCCCGCGCGCGGCCCGACGAGGTGCTCGACGCGCTCCTTCATCTCGCCCGCGGCCTTGTTCGTGAACGTGATCGCCAGTATCTGGCCGGGGTGGACATGGCGGGTCGCCAGCAGATGGGCGATCCGGTGGGTCAGCACCCGGGTCTTGCCGGAGCCGGCACCGGCCACGATGAGCAGCGGGGCGCCGGTGTGCACGACGGCGGCGCGCTGCTGCTCGTTCAGCCCCTCGAGAAGCACGGCCGGGTCCACGGCGGGGCGCGGCGCACCGTCGCGGTAGTACGCGTCCCGTGCGGGGGGCACGTCGAATGCGCCCTCGAAAAGGTCGTGCGGGACCTCCTCGTGGGGCCCGTGCTCACCGTGCTCGTCGTGCTCGGGCGGCGGGGGCTCCTCCGAGGCCGAGGTGCGCTGGAGGTCCGCCAGGAAGCTGTCGTCAAAGAGGCTGCTCATCGCTCTACGAGTCTAGGCCGCCGCACCGACAGCCTGTCCCCGCCTTCGACGACAACCCGCCAACCACCCTACGTAGCGCATCAATCACCATACGTAAAGGTAACGAAAATGTATCGGGCATATCGCACATCGACCTTCACAGAAGCACCACGATGTGGCTAGCGTGCTCGCCCAGGCGGCCCGTTCCCCTCATCGGCGACCGACGCCAATCGGGCGGCCACGCCGAATCCGGGCTTTCCGCAAGGAAGTTCGGAACCGGGGACCCACCATGCACAACTGGGGTGAATCGGGCCTGGCTCAACTCGGCCCGTAGGACAGCCTTCCGATCCGTCCGAACCCGACAGCTAACCCGGTAGGCGGTCGACGGAAGGAGATGCCGGCCTTGGCGTCGCATCGCAAGACGCAGACCCGTACGCGCCCACGTACGAAAAACTCCGCCGTCGGTTTCACGACGGCCGCCCTCGCGGGTGTCACCCTGCTCTCCACCCAGAGCGCCCAGGCCGAACCGAGACCCAGCATCGAAGAGGTCCAGAAGAAGGTCGACGACCTCTACCGGCAGGCGGGTACTGCGACCCAGCAGTACAACCAGGCGAAAGAGGACACCACCGAGAAGCGCCACGAGGTCGACCGGCTCCTCGACGATGCCGCCGAGCGCACCGAATCCCTGAACGAGGCACGCCGCGAACTCGGTTCGTACGCGGCCGCCCAGTACCGGACCGGTGCCGTCACGCCGACCGCCGCACTGCTCTTCGCCGACAGCCCGCAGGCGTACTTCGACCAGACCCATCTGATGGACCGGCTCTCCGACGAGCAGCGCGGCGCCGTCGCCGATTTCGAGGAGCAGCGTGCCGCTGCAGCGAAGCAGCGCGCGAAGGCGACCAAGAGCCTGGAGACCCTCACGGCTTCCCAGGAGTCGCTGCGCTCCAGCAAGGAGAAGGTCCAGCAGAAGCTCGCCGAGGCCCGGACGCTCCTGTCGAAGCTGACTGCCGAGGAGAAGGCGCGGCTCGAGGCACTGGAGCAGAAGCGCGAGGAGGAGGCCCGCCGCAAGGCCGAGGCAAAGGCCCGCGCGGAGGCGGAAGCGGCGGCCAGGGCCGAGGCCGAACGCCGGGCGAGGGAACAGGAACAGAACCAGCCCGGCACGGACCAGGGTTCAGGCACCGGGAGCGGGACCAGTACCGGGACCAGTTCCGGCACGTACGCCGCGAAGGCCGAGAAGGTCCTCTCCTTCGCACGTGCCCAGATCGGCAAGCCGTATGTCTGGGGCGCGACCGGTCCCAGCTCGTACGACTGCTCCGGCCTCACCCAGGCCGCCTGGAAGGCCGCCGGAGTCGATCTGCCGCGCACCACCTGGGATCAGGTCGAGGTCGGCAGTCGCGTGGCGACGAAGGATCTCCTCCCCGGCGACCTGGTCTTCTTCTACGACGACATCAGCCACGTCGGCATCTACATCGGCGACGGCCGGATGATCCACGCCCCGAAGCCGGGTGCGAACGTCCGCGAGGAATCGATCTACTACATGCCGATCTACGGGAGCGTCCGCCCCGTCTGAAGGCTGTCCCGGCACCCCGTCCGGACGGTGCCGGGCCCGCACTGCCGACCGGACAGACCCGACCGTGCCGCAAACCGCTTTCGACCGGGGCGGGTTGCGGCGCGTCGGCATCACCCCGCGCCACGTCGCCGGCGCCGGGCGGCTCGCCCCACCGCTGCCGGCATGGAGCCGGACCGTGCCCGGATGCGCGTCACGCCGTCCGGGCCCGGACCCGGGCGGGCGTCAGGTCCACAACGTCGCGATGAAGATGTTGGCCACCGTCAGAGCACCGATCGCGCCGAACAGCGCCTTGTCCACCTGCTCGTCGTCCCGCTTGACATAGACCAGGGCGAGGATCACCACCAGCACCGCGAGCTTGATACCGACCTTGAGGTTGTTCACCGCCTGGCCGTCCGCCTCGTTGAGCCCTACCAGCGCCACACCCGTGACCAGCATCGTCAGCGCCCCGTGCAGCATCGCGGGCGTGAAGCGCGCCGTCCCCTGCCCCATCGCCTTCATCTGGGTCAGGAAGCCGCCGAGCAGCGCCGCAATACCGATGATGTGCAGGGCGACGAAGACATTGATGAGTACGTCCATGGCACCGGAGCCTAGCCTTACGGTCCGAAAACGACCCGGCCGGTCCGACTGACGCCAATTCCGGTCATGACGCCTCTCCCGGGCGCCGCCGAGGCTTAGCGTCCTCCCCCAGGTGGCCGACTCCCACCGCCGCCACACGTCCGGGGCGGCGCCGTCGGCCGCCACGCCGATGGATCCGGCGACGGGCTGTTTCCCCTGTGCGGCCCGCCGCCGGACTCCTTCGACGTGAACCGCAGGACTCCGGAAGGACTGGCCCTCGTGGCAGCGCACCGCAAACCCAAGCAGCGCACGCTCTCCCGCCCTGCTGCCCGTACCGCGCTCACCCTCGCCCTGGCCGGTGCCGCGACCGGCACGGTCTTCGAAGGCGCCGGGCATGCCGAACCCGGCCTCACCCCCGAGCAGCTGAAGGCGAAGGCCGACAAGCTGTACCAGGAGGCGGAGGAGGCGACCGAGAAGTACAACGGCGCGAAGGAGGCGGCGGCGCAGGCCCGCGATTCGCTGGACGGGCTGCGGGACGAGGCCGCCCGGCGTACCGAGCGGCTCAACACCTCCCGCAATGCGCTCGGCT
This sequence comes from Streptomyces sp. NPDC043861, assembly GCF_056435905.1. Classification (NCBI taxonomy): domain Bacteria; kingdom Bacillati; phylum Actinomycetota; class Actinomycetes; order Kitasatosporales; family Streptomycetaceae; genus Streptomyces; species Streptomyces sp. NPDC043861. The sequence goes on from NZ_JBWKDP010000006.1 coordinate 123,245, forward strand.
CGATCGCCACGGCGCAGTACCGGGCCGGCGGCATCGACCCGGCCGTGCAGCTCGCGCTCTCCTCCGACCCCGACCGCTATCTCGCCGGGGCGGAGCTGGCCGAGCGAGCCGGGTCCCGGCAGACCGCGGCGCTCGCCGGGCTGCGCAAGCAGGCGCGGGAGATGTCCCAGCTTCGCGCGGAGGCGGACGAGCGGCTGACCGAACTGACAGCACGGCAGGCCGAGCTGGCGCTGCACCGGACGACCGTACGCAAGAAGCTCGCGTCCGCCGAGGCGGTGCTGGCCCGGATGACCGCCGAGCAGCGCGCCGCCTATGCGGGCCAGGACGGAACGGCCGCCGGCTCGCGGGCCGCCCGGGACGCCGCCCGCACCGCCGTTCCGGGCGGCGGGCCGGTCGCCGCGCCCAACTCCCGTGCCGCACAGGCTGTTGCGTACGCCTACGGTGCGCTGGGAAAGCCCTACGTCTGGGGCGCCACCGGGCCCTCCTCGTACGACTGCTCAGGGCTGACCCAGGCCGCCTGGCGCTCCGCGGGAGTGTCCCTCCCGCGGACGACGTACACCCAGATCAACGCGGGCAGCAGTGTTCCCCGCTCCCAGCTGGCGCCCGGAGACCTGGTCTTCTTCTACTCCGGCATCTCGCACGTGGGGCTCTACATCGGCGGCGGACAGATGATCCACGCCCCACGGCCGGGTGCACCCGTCCGGATCGCGCCGATCGACCAGATGCCGTTCGCGGGCGCCACCCGGGTCGCCTAGGGCCTCTCGTTCGGATCTTGCCGGGCTCGCGTGCCCCGGCACGCACGCTCGCAGCGTTGTCGTCGGTCGCCCACGCTCCGCGTGGGCTCCCTCCTCCGCCTTGCGATCGCACGCACCGGACCCCGCTCACCGATCCAGCCCGTCCAACCGAAAGACCCCAGAAGGAGTTCCGCGGCACCGGCCGCCCTCGTCCGCCCCGGGTCAGCGGCCGGCCGCCGATGTGGTCGGTGCCCCCTCCGCAGCGACCTGGCGGGTCAGCCAGCGGAAGACGTCCGGGACCTGCTGCTTCCAGCCGTCGGTGTCATGGGCGCCGCCGACCTCGACGACATCGACGCTAGTCGGCGGCTTGGCCGCGGCACGCAGGGCGAGCCCCGACTCGAAACCGTCGCCCTTCGCCCCGGAGACGTAGAGCGCGGTGCGCGGTGCGACCGGAGCCGCCTCCAGGAGGCTCAGGGGGTTGTTGGCGCGGCGCAGCTCGGGATCGTAGGCGGCGATGGAGGCCTTCTCGGCAGCGGGGTCGTTGTAGCCGGACAGGCTCACGCCGGCGCGGTAGCGGTCCGGGTGCGCGACGGCGAGCTTGGCCGCGCAGTGGCCGCCCGCCGAGTAGCCCGCGACCGCCCAGCCGCCGGGCCGCTGCGAGGCGCGGAAGCTGTCCATGACCGCCTTGCGCACGTCGACGCTGAGCCAGGTGTCCGCGTTGATCCGGCCCGGTGCGTTGGCGCAGCCCGTATCCATCCCGCCCAGCAGCGTGGTCCGCGGGGAGACCAGGATGAACGGTGCGACCTCACCCCGCTCCATGAGGGGCTTCAGCTGCTCCTGCACCCTGAGCGAGGTGAACCAGGCCCGGGACGAGCCGGGGTAGCCGGGCAGCAACTCGACGACCGGGAACTTCGTGTCCCGGTAGGCGGGGTCGTCGTACTGCGGCGGAAGCCACACGTACACCTCGCCCCGTACACCTGAGAGCTGTCCGTCGAACTCCGTGACCCGCACATCCGGCCCCACGTTCGGATCGTCCGCGGGCTTGAAGGTCTGCTTCGAGGACGGCAGATCGGCGAAGCGCACCCCGCCCATGCCGTCGTGGCCGAGGTCAACCGCAGCCGTGACATGGTCCCCGGTGCCGAGCAGGTCATCCCAACTGCCGTACAGGCCATTGCTGTTGTTCACGGCGACGAAGACCACGAGCAGCGCCGTCGCCTGTGCGAATCCGACCATGAGAAGTCGGGCGGCTCCACGTACGAGAGATGGTCCACGCACCCGGCTCCACAGAGCCAGCGGAAGCAGCACGGCGACCACGGCCAGCGCGATCGCGGCCACGAAGAAGGGAGTACCGGTCAAGCTCATCACGGACAGTCAGAGGGAACGGGACCCGCTCCGGTTGCCGCCGCTGCCCGGCTGTTACATCACAAATGGGCCTCAAACATTGCGGAACGGCGTCGGGCCGGTGGCACCCGCATCAGACGAGCCTGCGCGCCGTGGCCCACCTGGTGAGCTCGTGCCGGTTCGACAGCTGAAGCTTCCTCAGCACCGCCGAGACGTGCGACTCGACCGTCTTCACGGAGATGTAGAGCTGCTTCGCGATCTCCTTGTAGGCGTATCCGCGGGCGATCAGCCGCAGTACCTCCCGCTCCCGCTGGGTGAGCCGGTCCAGGTCCTCGTCGACGGGCGGCGCGTCCGTCGACGCGAACGCGTCCAGCACGAACCCGGCGAGCCGCGGGGAGAAGACCGCGTCGCCGTCCTGCACCCGGAAGATCGAGTCGACCAGATCGGTACCGGTGATCGTCTTGGTGACGTAGCCCCGGGCGCCGCCGCGGATCACGCCGATCACATCCTCCGCCGCGTCCGACACCGACAGCGCGAGGAAGCGCACCGGGTGCTCCGAGGACGCCATCAGACTCGCGCAGCGCCTCAGCACCTCCACTCCGCCGCCGCCCGGCAGATGGACGTCGAGGAGCACGACCTCGGGGCGGGTGGCCGTGATCACCGTGACCGCCTGATCGACGTCGGCGGCCTCGCCGACCACCTCCACGCCCGTCACCTCCGTGCGGCCGATCTCGGCCTGCACGCCGGCCCGGAACATCCGGTGGTCGTCGACGAGCACGACCCGTACACGACGCTCCGTGGTCTTCTCGTTTGCGTCGGTCTGCTCGTTCATCCGTCCGCCCTCTCCATCTCAAGCTCCACTTCCGTGCCCCCTCCGGGCACGGAACGCAGCCGCGCCGTCCCGCCGTTGCGCTGCATACGCCCGATGATCGATTCTCGTACGCCCATGCGGTCCTCCGGGACCGCATCCGGATCGAACCCGGGCCCCCGGTCCCGTACGGAGACGAACACCGTACGGCCCTCGACCTCCGCGTAGACCTGGACGGCACCCCCCTCGCCACCGTACTTCGCTGCGTTGACCATCGCCTCGCGTGCAGCCTGCATCTGCGCGGTCAGTTTCTCGTCGAGCGGGCAGTCACCGACGACCACGACCTCGAGCGGGACTCCGTGCTTGTCCTCGACCTCGGCGGCCGCCTTCTTCACCGCCTCGGCGAGCGTGGTGGGCTCCTCGTCCTCCTCCTTGCCGGTGCCCTCCGGCCGGTAGAGCCAGTTCCGCAGCTCGCGCTCCTGGGCGCGGGCGAGCCTGCGGACCTCGCCCGCGTCGTCCGCGTTCCGCTGGATCAGGGTGAGCGTGTGCAGCACGGAGTCATGGACGTGGGCGGCCACCTCCGCCCGCTCCTGGGCGCGGATGCGCATCAGTCGCTCCGCGGAGAGGTCCTGGGTCATCCGCACCAGCCAGGGGCCCGCGAGCAGACAGACCCCGACGATCACGGCGATCGCGGCGGTCAGGACGTTGCCGAGCTGGGCCGCCGAGCCGCGCACGACCACGAAGACGGTCAGTCCCATGCCGACCAGAGCGACGCCGGCGAGTGCGCGGGCGACCTGCAGCAGCCGGCGGCGCCGGCCGTCGCCGGTCCACTGCGCCCGGCGGGCGTTGTCCGCCTGGCGCCACACCAGGACGACTCCGGTGCCTATCAGCAGCACCGGCCAGATGTAGCGGTTGGCCGGACCACCCATGTCGACGTTGCCGACGAAGACGACCGCACCGACCAACAGGGCGAAGAGCGCGAAAAGCTGCCCCATGTCGGGCTTGCGCAGCCGTCTTCGGCCGTCACGCGTGGTCTCGAAGAGCGACTTCGGCTCGGCGGACCTGCCACCGACGCCGAGCGGGACGACGATCCAGAACACCGCGTAGAGCAGCGCACCGAGCCCGTCCGCCATGAAGAGGCCGAGGAAGACGAGCCGGACCCAGATGACGGGCAGCCCGAGGTGTCCGGCCAGTCCGCGCGCGACACCGCCCAGCCACCGGCCGTCGGCACTGCGGTACAGCTTGCGGACGGGCGGCTCATCGGTTTCCGGCAGACGGGCGGCGGCGACGGGCATGCCCCGATCGTCACACGCCTGTACGGGCCAGGGCATCAGGGCCGCCCCTGAGAGCAACCCTGAACTGCGGGTGCGATCCGTTGTCGACGGTGGCCCTCTGTCGGGGCACGACGTCACCCTGCGGCAGCTCGCGCCGCTGTTCGGCATCTCGCCGACGGCGGAGCACAACCCCGCTTCCCCGGTGGTCCGCCCGGCGTTGCGGGCCCGCGCGCCGGTGCAGCGCAGGGTGTTCGCCCCGTGGATCCGCGCCGGTGCGGTCAGCCCTCCGATTGGATGCGATCGCTGCCGCGCCATCGGCCGGAGGGATGGGGGCGGTGCCGGAGGGAGGCCGGAGGAGAAGCGGGACGGCGCCCGCAGTCCCCGGCACGCCCTGCCCCCTCAGGGTTCCCGGAGGAATATCAGGGAAGGGCCAGGGTCGGGGTGGCTGCCGCCGGGGTCCGGGGCCGGTCACCATGGAGTCATGAGCCAGCCGACCGCGCCGCCGCCCGCGCCCCCGCCGCCGGAGCAGCAGCCCGCGCCTGCCCAGCTGCGCCGTACCCCGCGGCAGAAGGTCATGGCCGGTGTGTGCGGAGGCCTCGGCCGGTATTGCGACATCGACCCGGTGATCTTCCGGATAGCCATCGGTGTGCTCGCGGTGACCGGCGGCATCGGTCTGATCTTCTACGGCTTCGCCTGGCTTCTCGTCCCTCTCGAAGGGGAGGACGAGAACGAGGCACGCCGGGCACTGTCGGGCCGGGTCGACGGGGCATCGCTGGTGGCCGTGCTGTTCGCACTGCTCGGCTGCGCACTGTTCCTGTCCATGCTCGGCAACGACGGCATGCTCTCCTTCGCCGCGATGCTGTCCCTGGCTGTGACGGGTGCCGCCGTCTGGTCGCAGCGGCGTGCCCTCGCCGCTCCCCAGGGCGGCCCGCTCGATCCGGTGACCGCGCACGCCGTGGCGGAGGCACCGCCGGAGACCAAGGCGCCGCCGACGCCGGGCAGCCCCTCCTGGTGGCGCGACCCGATCATCAAGGACGGCACCACGGGCCCGGTGGCCACCGGTTATCTGTGGGGTCCTCCCGACGCGGTGGTACCGGAAGGCGGTCTGCCGCCGGGCCCGGGTGCGACGTGGGCCAGGACGGACCGGAACGACTTCCCCGTTGCTCGTCCGCGTGGACCGCGGGGTATCGGGGGCCTCGTCTTTCTGCTCGCCCTGGTGGCGGGCAGCCTGGGCACCGGGCTGAGCTGGGGCGGACAACCGCTCGGCACCAGCCTGCAGACCGGTTTCGCCTGTGCCCTGGCGGTGTTCGGCCTCGGCCTGGTGACCAGCAGCTTCCTGGGTCGCACGGGGGCGGGCACCGTCCTGATGACCATGCTCGCTGCCGTGCTGCTGGTGGGCGCGTCCGTGCTGCCGAAGGAGATCAGCACGGAGTGGATGCGTACGGAGTGGCGGCCGGCCACGGCGGCGGGCGTCGAGCCGCGCTACCAGCTCGGCACGGGCGTCGCCACCGTCGACCTGAGCCGTGTCTCGATTCCGGCGAAGTCGGCCGTCAGTACCGAGGCCGAGGTCGGTGCGGGCCGGCTGAAGGTGATCGTGCCGAGGGACGCGACGGTGAGGCTCACCGCCGAAGCGGGACTCGGCGACATCCGGCTGCCCGGCGATTCACCCGATGACGTGGACGTGGGCCCGGCCCAGCAGCGCATACGGACGCTCGCCCCGCCCAAGGGCGGCAAGCCCGCGGGCACGCTCAACCTCGACCTCCGGGTCGCGCTCGGACAGGTGGAGGTCACCCGTGCTGCTTCATGAGTTCCGCCCTGCCCGGCTGATCGCCGGTGCGGCCGCACTGACGGCCGCCGCGGCCTACCTCGGGGACGCGTCGGGGGCCTGGGAGACCGAGTGGTTCATGGCCTTCCCCGTCGTCTTCGGCGGACTGTTCCTGGCAGGCGTCGTCGCCTTCGTCCACTACCGGATCCGCCGGCGCCGCGCCACCATGGCCGCGTCGACCGAGAACACCGAAGCACCGGCCAGCACCAGCGGCAGCCAGGCCATCAGATAGATCAGGTCATTGCCGTAGTAGTACGGGGTGGTGGCCCAGCTCACCGTGAGCCACAGGCTCAACGAGATCAGCGCCCCGCCGAGCGCCGCGAGCCGCGCGAGGAGCCCGATCAGCGTGCCGATCCCGACGGCCAGCTCACCGAGGGCGATGGCATAGGCGAAGCCCTCGGGGTTCTTCAGTGCCAAATCCACCAGCCCGGGTACGGCGGATGTGCCCCGCACCGCGTTCATGAGCTCGCCGATGGACCCGGCGCCGCTCGCCGACATGAACACATCGTCGGTGAGCTTGTCGAGCCCGGCATAGATGAAGGTCACGCCCAGAAACATCCGCAAGGGCAGCAGCGCATACCGCTGCGCGGTCTCCCTCCAGCCGCCCACGCCGCCCAAACGTCGTTCGTCGATCGTTCCGTAGGTCACTGTCGCCGCCGTCCGGTCCACATGCGCCATCGTCGCCTCCGTGTCATCCCCGGCTGGAACGATTCTCTCCGCGCCCCGCAAATATGACTACGGGAGTGACGGCCGTCCGGCTCAGTCCGTGACGTCGATCGTCACCCGGTTGGACTCGGCACCGGCCGCGGTCACCACCTGGACGTCGACCCGGCCCGGCTCGACCTCGACCGGGACGGGGACCGTGACCCTCGTGTCGGTCGGATTGGTGAATCCGCCGGGTACCGGGACCAGCGGCACATGGACATGGACCGGGCCGATACGCACGGACATCCGGGCCAGCCGGTCCGGCGAGCCGGCACCCGGGGGAACGAATCCTGCGCCGCGGATCTCGATGTCGTCGCCGGTCCTGATCGGGCCGTCCAGGTCTCCGGGCTCACGGACACGGACGACGGAGAACACGACCGGCCGGCCGCCCTCCGCGTACTTCCCCGCCAGGTAGACGGCGGCGGAGACGATGACGAGAACGGCCAGGCCCCAGGGGAGGTGCGGCAGTCCGCCGGGGCTGCGGACGAGGAGGACGGCCAGGTACGTCAGGGCGGCGGAGTCGACGAGGACGTACTGCGTGTCCGTGAAGCTGCCCCGCCCCTCGTCGTCGCACAGCAGATCGGCGGGCCGGGGACGATCCGCCTGCACCTTCTGGAGCCGCTGGGTGAGGATGCGCACGGTGACGACGCGGCGTACGACGACGGCGATCAGACACGTGACGGCGATGACGGTCACCAGGGAGGCCCCACGGGCGAGCCCGATTCCCTGGCCGGTGCCGTCGCCGCGAACGACGCCCCGCTCCGGGGCGGCCAGGCGGAACGCCAGGAACAGCACGGTGTAGGACGCGAAGAGCACCCACGCGGAGGCGACCGCCCGCGAGGTCGACAGCCGGTTGTCCTCACCGACGAGCGGGGCGAGCAGGCCGCCGTGTGCGCGATGCACCCGGGCAGCGCCGGTGAGCAGCGCGGCGAGACATACCGCGGCGGCCAGGCCCGCAGTGCGGGACGCGGTCCAGCCCGATCCGACGGCGGTCACGGCCTGGGCGACGAGAAGCACCGCGACCGAGCCCCACAGCACGAGCAGGGTGCGCCGCCAGACACGCATCAGCCAGGCCTCGCCCGCCGCACGGCTGCGCTCGGCGACGGCGCGGGCCGACTCGGTCAGCTCGTCCGAGATCCACTGGCGGGACCCGCCTTCGGAATAGGCGACTTGCAGGGGCAGTCCGAGTCCCGAGGCGAGCTCGTCCCGCCGGGCACCGAACTCGGCGACCGCCCGCCGATGCCCTTCCCGTGCGCCGTGCGGGCAGTCGCCACCGGTGCAGCCGCCGCCGTGCACGCTCTGTCCCGCTTCTTGCAGCGCCACGGCGACGAGCCCTTCTCCTTCGACCAACAACCTTGCAATTCCAAGGAATTGTGCCGCACGAACGGGCCCCCGCACGCGTCATCAAGGCGGCGCACGGGTGATTGACGAATGATCAAATTGACGTACTACGACATGAGTTCGGGCTCGGTGGCAGCGATCCGCCGCCACAACGGCTGGTAGTTGATCCAGGCGGCAAGATCGCTGCCGAGCCGCTCGCGGGTGGCCACGGCCTCCCCGTGCTCGATGAGCACGGGCTTGCCGGCCGCCCGCGCCGTCAGCTGGACCTGGGCACAGCGCTCCATGGCGATGAACCACCAGGCCGCCGCGTCGACGGAGTCGCCGACGGTCAGCAGTCCGTGGTTGCGCAGGACGATCCCCTTGTGACCGCCGAGCGCGGCGGCGACGCGCCGGCCCTCTTCCGCGTCCACGGCCACGCCCGTGTAGGCGTCGTACAGCACATGATCCTCGTAGAACGCGCAGGCTTCCTGAGTGATCGGGTCGAGCAGGTCGCCGAGCGCGGACAGCGCACGCCCGTGCAGGGAGTGCGTGTGCGCGACGGCGACGACTGCGGGCCTGGCCCGGTGCACCTCCGCATGTACGGCAAAGGCGGCCTGGTTGACGTGCCGGGTGCCCTCGACGACCCGGCCCTCACCGTTGACCAGGATCAGCGCTCTCGCCGTCATGGACGCGAAGGGCTCCCCGAACGGGTTGACCCAGTAGCAGTCCTCGAACTCCGGGTCCCGCGCCGTGATGTGGCCGGAGACCCCTTCCTCGTGGCCGAGGCGCCCGAACAGTCGCAGCGCGCCGGCGATCCGCTGCTTGCGGTACGCCCGCTCCTCGGCCGCGGACTCGTGCACGGGCGGCATTGCGAAGTGCAGCTGCTCCAGCGGGACCGGCACCGGAGTCTGAGTGTCCGTCATAGCCCGGAAGGTATCCCCGGGTACGCCAACTGGCCATATCCGTGCCACGTCCTGATCCGCTCGCCACGACAATGTGCACATGACCGCACCGACATCCCCACTGGTCGCCCTCCTCGGCCTGCAACGGCACATCGAAGGCGGCTGGTACCGCGAGACCTGGAAGACGGCGGGCTCCACGACCCCGCCCGGATACTCGGGCCCCCGTGCGTATGCCACCGGGATCTACTTCCTGCTGCACCCCGGTGAATCATCGTGCTGGCACCGGGTCCGCTCCGACGAACTGTGGCTCTGGCACCGCGGCGGCCCGCTCCGGCTGCATCTGGGCGGCACCGGCGAGACGCCGGAGGCGGCCCGGACCCTGGCCCTGGGGCCGGCGATCGAGTCCGGCGAGCAGCCTCAGTTGCTCGTTCCGGCGGGCACCTGGCAGTCCGCCGAGCCGGCGGGAGCCGAACCGGTCCTGGTGACCTGCATCGTCTCGCCGGGCTTTCACTTCGAGGACTTCACGCTCGACGAGCCCTGACGGGAAGGGCCCGCACGGGGCGACGAGCACCCGTCTCGTGCGCCCGCGCACTCGACGGGCTCAGAGCCGGTCGATCTCCGCGAGGTCGATGTCGATGTCGAACGGGACGGACACCTTGAGCCGGTCACGGAAGGTGCCGCCCGGCACATAGACGCGCGACTCCTTGTCGAGCTCGAAGACATGGACCACCGGCCGCTCGTCAGCGGTCATCTCGACGCGCCAGAAGTACGGGATACCGGCGCCCGCGTACTTGTGCGGCTTGGTGTCGGTGTCGCGGGACACGGAGTCCGGGGAAACCACCTCGACCGCCAGCATCACGTCCCTGACCTGGAAGTAGGTCTGCTCGCGGCTTCGCGCCGCGGCGGCGCGCACGACCGACACATCCGGCTCCGGACCGTTGCGCCTGTCGAGCACCACGGTCATCTCGCGGCGGACCTTCAGCTCGGGCGGGACGGTGCTCCGCAGTCCGTGCACCAACAGGTCGATCGCAATGCTGTGGAAATCCCGCTGCGGACTCACGAAGACCAGGCTCCCGTCGATCAGCTCGGTGTGCGGCGGGAGGTCGGGCAGGGTCAGAAGGTCGTCCACGGTGTAGCCGTCGCGCGGCGGCACCGGCCAGTGGTGCGAGATCTCTGCGCTCATGAGTGCTCCCATGGCCGTGAGTCTGGTTTTCGTGGGATCAGACTACCCACCGTGAACGGCGACGCCGCCGCTCAAACGGATGAGCGACGGCGCCGGCATTGACTCGCGGGGAGGCTCACTCCCACTCGATGGTGCCCGGCGGCTTCGACGTCACATCGAGGACGACGCGGTTGACGTCGGCGACCTCGTTGGTGATGCGGGTCGAGATCTTCGCCAGCACCTCGTACGGCATGCGCGTCCAGTCCGCCGTCATGGCGTCCTCGGACGAGACGGGGCGCAGCACGATCGGGTGGCCGTAGGTGCGGCCGTCGCCCTGGACGCCCACGGAGCGGACGTCGGCGAGCAGCACCACGGGGCACTGCCAGATCTCACGGTCGAGACCGGCGGCGCTCAGCTCCTCGCGGGCGATGGCGTCGGCCTCGCGCAGCAGGTCGAGGCGCTCGCGCGTGACCTCGCCGACGATACGGATGCCGAGACCGGGGCCCGGGAACGGCTGGCGCTGGACGATCTCCTCCGGCAGGCCCAGCTCCTGGCCGACCATCCGGACCTCGTCCTTGAACAGCTTGCGCAGCGGCTCGATGAGCTCGAACTCGAGGTCCTCGGGGAGCCCGCCGACGTTGTGGTGCGACTTGATGTTGGCGGTGCCGGTGCCGCCGCCGGACTCGACCACGTCCGGGTAGAGGGTGCCCTGGACCAGGAACTGGACCGGCTGCTCGCCGTGCGCCCCCGCCTCGGCGATGATCTCGGCCTGCGCCTGCTCGAAGACCCGGATGAACTCCCGGCCGATGATCTTGCGCTTCTCCTCGGGGTCGGAGACCCCGGCGAGCGCGTCCAGGAAGCGCTCCTGCGCGTCGACGACCTTCAGCGAGACCCCGGTCGCTGCGACGAAGTCCTTCTCGACCTGCTCGGTCTCGCCCTTGCGCATCAGGCCGTGGTCGACATACACGCAGGTCAGCTGGGAGCCGATGGCCTTCTGGACGAGGGCGGCCGCAACCGCGGAGTCCACACCGCCGGACAGACCGCAGATCGCACGCTTGGCGCCGACCTGCTCGCGGATCAGCGCGACCTGCTCCTCGACGACGTTGTGCGTCGTCCAGGTCGGCTCGATGCCGGCGCCCCGGTAGAGGAAGTGCTCCAGGACCTGCTGGCCGTGCGTCGAGTGCATGACCTCGGGGTGGTACTGCACGCCGTACAGCTGCTTCTCGTCGTTCTCGAAGGCCGCGACCGGTACGACGTCCGTGGACGCGGTGACGGTGAAGCCCTCGGGCGCGGCGGAGCAGGCGTCGCCGTGGGACATCCACACCGGCTGCTCGGCCGGGGTGCCCTCGAAGAGGGTCGACCCGGTCTTGCTGACGTGCAGTCCCGTGCGCCCGTACTCACGCGCGCCGGAGTTGTCGACGGTGCCGCCGAGGGTCTGCGCCATCAGCTGGAAGCCGTAGCACATGCCGAAGACGGGGACGCCGGCCTCGAAGATCGCCCGGTCGAGCCGCGGGGCGCCCTCCTCGTACACGGACGACGGACCGCCGGAGAGGATGATCGCCGCCGGGTTCTTGGCCAGCATCTCCGACACCGGCATGGTGGACGGCACGATCTCGCTGTAGACCCGGGCCTCACGGACGCGGCGGGCGATGAGCTGGGCGTACTGCGCGCCGAAGTCGACAACGAGGACCACGTCTGGAGTGGAGTCCGGGTTGGTGACGTCGGGCGCGGCAGCAGGGGACGCTGAGGACACTACGGCGGCCTTCCGGCGGAGTGGGAGGGGGTCTCTTATTTGTCGATTCTACCGGCGCGCCGGGGGCCTCTTCGTCTCACCATCCGAGCCCGCGTTGGCCCTGGTCCGATGGCCGGGCCATACTGATCCCCATGCACAAGCACTCGACCTTCGTCTTTACCTATGGCACCCGGCCCGCCGGCTGCCATGGTCGTGTTGCTTGAGCCACTGACAAGCGACTTCCCAGGCGCCCCGGGCCGACAAGGCCCGGGGCGCCTGTCGCATTCTCCGGACCTTGTCGCTCCGGGGCCCGCCCACGAGCCCCACGGCAGGAGCCCTCACCATGACCACGAGCACGAGCAGCATCACCGACACCGGCGCCCGCACCGACGAGGCCGCGGTGCTCATTTCGGATGCGCGTGAGCGGATCGACGCCCTCGACGACCGCATCATCGGCCTGATCCAGGAGCGAATGGCGGTCTCGGCCGTCATTCAGCAGGCCCGGATCACCTCCGGCGGCCGCCGGGTGAACCTCTCGCGCGAGATGGAGGTGCTCGCCCACTACAGGGACGCACTGGGCAAGCCGGGAACGTCGCTGGCGATGACGCTGCTGGAGCTGTGCCGGGGGCGCATCTGAGACGTACGGGTGTGCGGGAACGCTCTCACCCGTACGGCGCGTGACCGCGCCCGACGGAGCTTCGTTGGTCCCGTTGTCCGTCCCAGCCAGAGGCGGGCCCCGAAGGTAAGAAACCACGCGTGGCTCCGCCGGGGCGTGTGGCGTACCAACCGGTACGTCGTGGGACCTCACCCCGGCGCACGTGACCGGTCGGCAGGGGACAGCAGCCCGGTCACCCCAGGCGGTCGGCCCCAGGGACGCCCGGGGCCGACCGCATCCGGTCCGGCTGTCGCGCAGGGCCGCGGCGCCTGCACCACGACGTGCGGTCGGTCGAGGTCCTCGCACTGCGCACCACCAACTGTCATCGGTCTGCTCACTGGCGTGCCCCGCCGGTGAGCAGACCATCACAACGAGCGGCGCACTCCCCCCGGCGCCGCCCCTCGGCACCGGCGCAGCCCTGACGTCGGTGCTGACAGCCAAGAGCCCCCGGACGTGTCGCGTCCGGGGGCTCTTGCGTATGCCCCAGGCATGTGACGCGGGACACATAAAGTTTCTGTGAGTTCCGGGACAACCATTCACCCTGGTCACAGGTCATGCATGCGGAACCAACAGCCACACCCGTTACCCCCATATCCCGGGATGGCCCACGACTCCGTACCGCACGATGCGGTACGCCGGACTTCGCTGAGGTCTTCATGAAGCTTCGCCGTGCTATGGCTGTCGCCGCCGCGACCGCTGTCATAGCCCCCGCCGCCTTCCTGGCGGCTCCGGCCGCGTACGCGACCGACGGCACCACCAGCACGACCTCCGCCGGCACCACCGGCGAGCCCGGCACCACGGGTGAGACCGGCGAGGAGCCGGGCACCGACGAGCCCGGTACCACCGGCGAGACCGGCGAAGAGCCGGGCACCGACGAGCCGGGCACCACCGGCGAGACCGGCGAGGAGCCGGGCGAGGGCGGCGAGGAGCCGGGCACCACGGGTGAGACCGGCGAAGAGCCCGAGGAGCCGGGCACCACCGGCGAGACCGGCGAAGAGCCGGGCGACGGCGGCGAGGAGCCCGGCACCACGGGTGAGACCGGCGAAGAGCCCGAGGAGCCGGGCACCACCGGCGAGACCGGCGAAGAGCCGGGCGACGGCGGCGAGGAGCCCGGCGAGGACGACGAGGAGTGGTGCGAGGACTCCACCGTCGATGTCAGCCTCTCCGGCTTCCCGAACAAGATCGTTGCCGGCAGCGGCTGGAAGCAGTTCACGTTCAAGGTCAAGAACACGGGCGACACGGACATCGAGCGCCTGGAGACCTTCGCCTTCGCCTCGTACGAGAACGAGATGGACGCCCGCCGCAACAAGCTGGTCGAGGAGTACGCGCACTTCGAGATGCGCGACCCGAAGTCGGGCAAGTGGTCCAGCGACTTTGTGGAGAAGGGTCTGAACAACGGCTACTTCGAGGGCTACTTCGCTCTCGATGCCGGGAAGTCCGTCTCCCTCGATCTGCGTCTCAAGATCGACAAGGGTGCTCCCTCGGGTGACGCCGGTGCCTTCGTGATGGGTGCCGACTTCAGCGAGGAGAGCTCGGACTGCGCCTTCGACAGCGAGGTCTACGAGTTCCAGGTCATCGCCGCCGGTGGCAACCCCGGTGATGTCGAGGACTCCAAGCCCACCGGTGACAAGCCGAAGAGCGACATCAAGCCGCAGGGTGAGGCCAAGGCCCTCCCCGTCACCGGCAACCTCGCCGAGACCGGCTCCTCCTCGGTGCTGCCGACGCTCGGGATCGCCGGTGGTATCGCCATCGTCGCCGGCGCCGGTGTCGTCTTCGCGATGAAGCGCCGCAAGGGCGACGCCACCGCGTAACACCGCGGCACAAGGCGATCGCGACACCGCGACCGCCGCATGAAGCAGGAGAGGCGCTGCACTCGGAGGGGGGTGCAGCGCCTCTCTCATGTCCTGGGCGGGTACGGCTGCGTGCCGGGATGCCTGTCGCTACTTCTTCGGCGGGAGCGCCGGCATGCCCAGGAACGGCAGGTTCAGCGCGCCGAACGCGTCCGCCGGGACCGCCGGCGACTTCGGCGCCACCGGGGAGAGGCGTGCGTAGGACACGCCCTGCTCGGGGCGTGAGTCCGTCTCGCCCTTGTTGGGCCAGAAGGACATGGCCCGCTCCGCCTGCGCCGTGATGGTGAGCGACGGGTTCACCCCGAGGTTCGCGGTGACCGCAGCGCCGTCGACGACCGAGATGCCCGGGTGGCCGTAGAGGCGGTGGTACGGGTCGATGACGCCGGACTCCGCGGAGGCACCGATCGGGCAGCCGCCCAGGAAGTGGGCGGTGAGCGGGGTGCCCATCAGTTCGCCGATGTTGGACCCTGCGAAGCCGTTGATCTCCTCGGCGAGGATGGACGCGGCGCGGGTCGCCTCGGGGATCTGCTTGGGGTTGGGGGCGCCGTGGCCCTGACGGGCGGTGAGCAGGCCCTTGCCGAGGCCTTTCGGCTTGCGGTACGTCGTCAGCGAGTTGTCCAGGGACTGCATGACCAGGCCGATGATGGTCCGCTCCGACCAACGGCGGTTGGAGAGCGCACGGGCGGCGAGCCAGGGGTGCCTGATCATGTTCCCGGCCCAGGCGGCGACGCGGTGCGTCGCGCTGTAGGGCACCTGGAGGACGGTCATGCCGCCCATGGCGTTGGAGCCCTTGCCGTAACGGACCGGCTCGATGTGGGTGTTGTCGTCCGGGTGGATCGACGACGTGATCGCGACACCGCGCGTGAAGTCGACCTTGTCCGTGCCGTGCCGCTTGCGGTAGCGCCGGTTGTCGGTCTGGGCGCCGACGATCGCCTCCGAGTTGGTCCGGGTCAGCTCGCCGAGGCGTTCCGAGATCCGGGGAAGCAGCCCGGTGTCCTTCATGCGGTGCAGAAGGGTCTGGGTGCCGTAGGTACCGGCGGCGATGATGACGCGCTGAGCGGTGAACGTACGGCCCTTGCCCTTGCGCTTGTTGTCGCTGGGCAGCGTCCTGACGGCGAACCCGCCGCGTGAGTCCTCGGTGACGGCGACGACCGACGTCATGGCGTGGATGACCGCACCCGCCTTCTCGGCGAGGTAGAGGTAGTTCTCGTTGAGGGTGTTCTTGGCACCGTGACGGCATCCCGTCATGCACTCACCGCACTCCGTGCAGGCCCGGCGGGACGGGCCCGCGCCGCCGAAGAACGGGTCGGCGACCTCGGCGCCCGGCTTTGCCTTCGCCTTGCCGTCGGCATCCTTGCCGTCCCCGAAGAACACGCCCACCGGCGCCATGTGGAAGGTGTCGCCGACGCCCATGGCCTCGGCCGTCGCCTTCAGATGCACGTCCGACGGGGTCATGGTCGGGTTGAGCCGGACCCCCAGCATGCGCTTGGCCTGGTCGTAGTAGGGCTTCAGCTCCTCCTGCCAGTCCGTGATGTCCTTCCACTGCGGGTCGTTGAAGAACGGCGCGGGCGGGACATAGAGGGTGTTGGCGTAGTTCAGCGAACCGCCGCCGACGCCCGCTCCCGCCAGCACCATGACATTTCCGAGCAGATGGATGCGCTGGATGCCGAAGAGGCCGAGGGCCGGGGCCCAGAGGTAGTTGCGCAGGTCCCAGGAGTTCCTGGGCAGGGACTCGCGGGTGAAACGGCGGCCCGCCTCCAGGACTCCGACGCGGTAGCCCTTCTCGGTGAGGCGGAGGGCCGAGACCGAGCCGCCGAAACCGGAACCGACGACGATGACGTCGTAGTCGTACGCGGAGTCGGCTTCGCTCTCGTCCTGTTTCCGGGCAGGGGGAAACTCGGGAAGATCGGACATGGCTCTCCTCGGTGCGGGTACGGGGTGGTGCACGGGGGTGACGGAACCCCCTACCTGAGGCGCAGGGCCTTCATCGCCTTCAGGGACGTGCTCATGAACGCCGCGTACTTCTCGTCGTCCAGGCCGAAGGACGGGGCGAGCGGCATCAGCCGCTGCTGGGCGACGGTCTGGGCCTCGGTGTACTTGAGGATGCCCTCGGAACCGTGCCGACGGCTCAGCCCCGAGTCCTTCATGCCGCCCATCGGTGCACGGACGCTGCCGTACGCGGGCGCGTAGCCCTCGTTGATGTTGACGGTGCCGGTGCGCAGCCGGGCGGCGACGGCGTGACCGCGCCTGCCGTCCTTCGTCCACACGCTGGAGTTGAGGCCGTACGGCGTGGCGTTGGCCTGCTCGATGACGTCGTCCTCGTCCTTGAAGCGGTAGACGGAGACGACGGGGCCGAAGGTCTCCTCGTTGCACACCGCCATCGGTGCCTCGACGCCGTCGAGGATCGTCGGCTCGTAGAACAGCGGGCCGATGTCGGCGCGGTGGACGCCACCGGCGACGAGGGTCGCACCCTTGGCGACGGCCTCCTCGACATGGCGCTTGACGGTCTCCAGCTGGCGTTCCCCGACCAGCGAGCCCATGTCGGCGCCGTACGCGAGTGAGCTGCCGAGGCGCATCGCCTTCGTACGGGCCGCGAAGCGCTCCAGGAAGGCATCGGCCACCGACTCGTGGACGTAGAGCCGCTCGATGGAGATGCAGAGCTGCCCCGCGGAGGAGAAGCAGGCGCGCACAGCGCCAGCGGCCGCCTTGTCGATGTCGGCGTCATGCAGCACCAGCATCGCGTTCTTGCCGCCGAGTTCGAGGGAGACACCGATGAGCCGGGCGGCCGCGCCCTGGGCGACCTCACGGCCGGTGCGGGTCGAGCCGGTGAACGAGACGTAGTCGGCGTGCTTGACGACCTCGGGACCGACGACCGGGCCCTCACCGAGGACGACCTGGAAGACACCGGCCGGGAGCCCTGCCTCGATCAGGAGATCGCGGGCCCACAGGGCCGTCAGCGCGGTCTCGGTGTCGGGCTTCATCACGACGGCGTTGCCGGAGACGAATGCGGGCAGCGCATCGCCGACGGACAGCTCCAGCGGATAGTTCCAGGGGGCGATCTGGCCCACGACGCCGCGCGGCTGGCGCAGCTCGGTGGTCTTGGTGAGGACGGGTACGACACCGGTGTGCCGCTTCGGCTTCAGGTACGACGGGGCCTTGCGTCCGTAGTGGCGGGCGGCGACCGCGACGGCCAGGACCTCTTCATGGGCGTGCAGACGTGCCTTGCCCGTCTCCAGCTGGATCAGGTCGAGGACCTCGGCCTGGCGCTCCAGGACCAGGTCGTGGAAGCGCAGCAGCACGGCGGCTCGGGCCCGCGCGGAGGTCGCGGCCCAGGCGGGCTGGGCCGCGCGGGCGCGGGCGAAGGCCTCGGCGACGTCTTCGGGCGTGGACTCGGGCAGGTCGGCCAGCTTCTCGCCGGTGAAGGGGGTGTGGTTCGCGGTGCGGCCGGAGCCGACCACGCCACGGGTGAGCTGGGCGACCACCTCGGGAGTGACCACATCGGCGGCGGTGCGCGCGCCGGCCGGGGCGGCGGCGACCGGGTTCGTGCCGAGGGTGGTGCCGCTGGTGCTGGGTGCGAGGGCCTGCGAGTCCGTCATGGGGGCGAGAGTATGACGCAATCAAGGCTTTGGGTACCCGTCGGTAACAGCTTTTCGCGAGGTCCACACATCACGCCAGCGATCACTGGCAGATAACCCCTGATCAGGGGCTTGTGGCCGCTCAAGGCCAGACAGAACCGAATTTTTCCGCCGCTCGGCGCGAGATCAGAGTCCCTGGATCTTGAAGTTCTTCACGACGTTGGTGAAGATCTCCTCCCCATCCCGGCGGGCCGCGCCCTCGGACGGCATCTGCACCCTGAGCCGCCAGTGCACCTTGCTCTTGCCCGGCACGACGAGCTCGTGCCACCGGTAGCGCACCGGATCCTCCTCGGGGTCCGAGTACGGGGTGAAGTCGACGGTCGTCTCGAAGGCCTTCTTCTCCTGGTGGGTGACGTCCCTGGTCTCGATGTCGGCGTCCTTGATCTCGTTGCCGTTCTTGCCGCCCTTCGAGTACCACGCCTCCCACACGTCCCTCTTCGGCTCGAGGACCTCGTCTTCACCGATGTCCTTCTTGCCGGGCTGGACCCGCTCCACATAGATCGAGAACACATTGCTCGGGTCGCGGTAGGAGACGGCGAAGCCGCCGTCGAACTCCGAGCGCTTGTATTCCTCGGGTACGGCGACGTCCGCCGAGAGGATCTCGCTCTCCGGACGGACCTGCCATCCGACGGGCAGTTCGTCGCCGCCGAACGGATCGACGATCACCGCGGCGGCGGCGAGCGCAACGGCAAGCACGCCACCGAGCAGCCCGAACTGCGCCCGGCGGTTGCGATGCAGCACCGGCGGCACCCAACGGGAGCCCGTGTCCGCCCCGGCCGTACCGCCGTGGAGCCGGGTGATGTCGATCGACGGCTGCGGCGCCTGCGCCACGGACTCCAGCGTGGCGCGGATCTCGGCCGCGCCGGGCCTGGCCGCCGGATCCTTCCGCAGCAGCTGCATCACCAGCGTGCCGAAGGCGCCGGTGCCGCGCGCCGGCATCTGCGGTTCGGCGGAGAGCACGGCCTGGAGCGTGGCCGGGGTGTGCGAGCGGCGGTACGGCGACATGCCCTCGACCGCCGCGTACAGCACCACGCCGAGCGACCACAGGTCCGACTCGGGGCCCGGTCGCTGCCCCAGCACGCGCTCGGGCGCGATGAATTCGGGCGAGCCCACGAAGGCGCCGGTCTCGGTGAGGCCCTGCTCGCCCTCGACCTGGGCGATACCGAAGTCGGTCAGGACCACCCGGTCGGCACGGCCGAGCAGTACGTTGTCCGGCTTGACGTCCCGGTGGAGGACACCGGCCTCGTGGGCGGCCGACAGGGCGCCGAGGACGGCGACACCGATGCGGGCGGCCTCACGGACGTCGAGCGTGCCCTCCTGCAGCCGGTCGCCGAGCGACTGGCCACGGACCAGCTCCATCACGATCCACGGCTTGCCGTCCTCGATGACGACGTCGTGCATGGTGACGACCGAGGGGTGGTCGATCCGGGCGGCGGCTCGGGCTTCGCGCTGCATCCGGAGGTAGACGTTCTCACGCTCGCGCTCGCCGAGGTGCTCCGGGACCCGGGGCTCCTTGACGGCCACGTCCCGGTCCACGACCTCGTCGTGGGCGCGCCAGACCGTCCCCATTCCCCCATGGCCGAGGCGGGAGACAAGGCGGTAGCGGCCGCCGATGACACGGCCCTGGGGCACGTACTGCGTGGGCTGCGGGGCGTATTGCGTGGGCTGGGGCTCCGACCCGTTCGGCCGGTCCTGCTGCGGTACGTGCTGCTGCGGTGCTGCGGGCGTCGGCGGCAGAAGTTCGTAGCTGGTGGGCTCTTGAGCCCGCCCCCCGTCGTTCGTCATGCCCACATCCTTGCGAAAACGCGACTGCGCCCGCCACTTTCGGCGTCCAGCGATGCGAAACGGTGACGGAGCGATCAACCGCCCGACGTGATCAGCGGCCTGAATCCGGCGGCTGCCAGCTCTGCACCATGGTGTCGAACTGCTGCCGGATCGTGGACCAGTTCTCCGCGGGACCCGACATGTACAGCGCGTACTCCGTCCCGTCCTTCTCGTAGTAGACCTGGTCGATCGCCCGGCGCTCGCCCGGATGGTCCTTGGTCTCGTTCCAGGTGAACTCCCAGAGCGCGGCCTGCGTCCGGCCCCGGAAGGTGATGGGGTGCAGGGTCAGCTTCCGGTATTCGGGGAGCCGCTTCTCGACGGTGTTCTCCACATCGAGCATGTGGGTGTACGGGTCCTTGAAATCCGGTGTCGTGTCGATGCTGATACGGATGCGGTGGCGGCCGTTGTCGGGCGTGTAGTCGATCTGGTCGCCGTCCAGCTGCCGGGACCAGCCGTCCGGCACGAACAGGGTGAAGCCTGCGGGGTCGGTGACCTGCTGCCAGCCCGCGGGTACGGCCGTGGAGTTGCCGGGCTTCGACGAGCCGACCGAGGACGTCGCGGGATCGGGTGATGCGGCCGGGTCCGCGGAGTTTCCCGCCCCGTCGCCGCCCGCGTAGTGCATCGCGAGGTATCCCGCACCGCCGCCGACGGCGGCGGCCAGCACGGCGGCCACGAGCAGGGAGCGCCAGCGGCCGGTCCGCTTCCGGGCGGGCGGGGCGTCGGGCGCCGGCCCGTGCCCGGACGTGGACGTGGATCCCGACCTGGACGCGGACGTGGACCCGAACGCAGAAGCGGCCGTGGATCCGGTCGTGGCCGACGCAGGTCCGGGAAGCCGTGCGGTCGCCGCCTGCAGGTCCGCGGAATCGACCGCCTGCGTCGGAACGAACGCCTGCGCCGACTTCGGGCTCCGCCCCTCCAGCACATCGAGCAGCATCCGCTCGGTCTCGGCGGCCGACGGGCGCTGGTCGGGCTCCTTGCGCAGCATGGCCGCGATGACCGGAGCGAGCGCGCCCGCTTTGGCGGCCGGCGGGGCATCTTCGGTCACCACGGCCTGCATCGTGGAGAGCGGTGACGTCCGGCGGAACGGGGAGCTCCCCTCCACCGCCGTGTAGAGCGTGGCCCCCAGGGACCACAGGTCCGATGCGGGACCGGGATCACCGCCGCGTACCCGCTCGGGGGCCAGATAGTCGATGGAACCGACGAGTTCGCCGGTTCTGGTGATGGTCGAGTCGCCCTCGATCGCGGCAATGCCGAAGTCGGTGATCAGGACCCGGCCGTCGCGGGCGAGCAGCACATTGCCGGGCTTGACATCACGGTGCAGCACCCCGGCCGCGTGCGCGGCGCGCAGCGCGCCCAGCACCTGCAGGCCTATCCGCGCCGCCTCGGATGCGCCGACGGGTCCCGACTCCTTGCCGGCATCGGCGAGTGACGGCCCGTCGACGTACTGCATGACGATCCAAGGACGTCCGTCGTACTCCAGCACGTCATGGACGGTGACGACGCCCGGGTGGGAGATCCGCGCGGCGGCCCGCGCCTCCTTCTGGGTCCGTGCGTGCAGGACCGTGCGGTCCGCCTCGGACACGTACAGCCCGGCGGTCAGCTCCTTGACCGCGACGGTCCTGTGCAGGAGTTCGTCCTGAGCACGCCAGACCTTGCCCATGCCGCCCCGGCCGATGCTCTCGGTCAGCCGGTACCGTCCGGCCAGCAGCAGTCCTGCTTCCGTGCTCTGCATGTTCTCCACGTACCCCGTGCCCCCGGCTCGTTCCTTGGAATGACAGGTTACGGAGGGGAAGTACGTACGGGGAACACAGGACGGCTCACCAACTCGCACCGTAACTCGATGGTTGCGGGGCGGTGCGATCGGTTCGCGGGTCCGTGGGGGTCTGCCGGGGGTCAGCCTGTCGCGCGATAGGCCACCGTCGCCTGCTCATAGATCTCGCTGACCTTGTCCCGCTGAACCTCGGGGCCGATGACCTGGATGACGTGGTACCGATCGCCGACGATCATGGCGAGGTTCCGGACGTACACCTCACGGCCGCTGCTGTCCTGCCAGGTGAACTGCCCTTCCGCCATGGCCTGCTTGCCGACGTCGATGCGGCGCAGCCCGGACGCGGACGACCACGAGGAGTCCCGGAAGGGCTGCAGCTCGCGTTCCTTTTCGCGCTGGTACGCCATCGGGTCCGAGCCACTCGTCCGGACCGGGTCACGACCGGGGACGACGATCAGGGTGAAGTCGCCCCCGACATAGCGGACCTGGCCGCTGTCGTTGATGGGCCGCCGCTGCCAGGTCTTGTCGACACCGATGTGAAAGCCCTCCGGGTCGACGCGCACCGCATAGCCTGCGGCGAGGTCGGCTGCGGGCGCGGACGTCTGCGGCTGCCGGCCGTCCGGGGCCGGGTCGGACCTCTGGGCGTCCGGGGTCGGTCCGCCGGCAACCGGGGACCGGTCGCCCGTCGGAGCGTTCGACGCCGTGCCGACGGGCGCGGACGAAGAAGCGTCCGAGGAGGACGACGAGGACGAGGCCTCCCCGTCGGCCTTCGGCATGAACATCACGGCGTAGGCGATCGCCGCGGCGAGCGCCAGCAGTATCAGCACCAGCAGAATGCGGCCGAGCGAACGCGGCCCGCGCGGACGCCGTTCACGCGGCTGCTTGGCCTTCTTGTGGCGATGACGGCCGTGCGTCGTGTCGGGCGAGCCCGCACGACGCCTGCGGACGAGTTCGCCGCGGCGGCGTACGACGGGCAGCCGGCTGCGGTCGACGGAGGGCAGCGGTACCACTCCGGTGCCCGCGTCCGGCTCGGGAGCCGATCTGACGAGCGACCGCAGCCAGCCACGCAGCTCCTCGAAATCGGGTCGCTCGGTGGGGTCCTGACGCAGCAGCGACTCGACGACAGGGCGCAGCGGTCCGCACTCCTCCGCGAACGCGGGCGGCTCGGCACAGACCAGCTGGACCAGCTCGCCCGCGCTGTCCTCCGGGTACGGCGCATGGCCCTGCACGGCACGGTAGAGCAGCGCGCCGAGCGCCCACAGGTCGGTGGCCGGGCCGATGGGCGGGGCCAGCTGCCAGGTCTCGTGAACCGGGCCGGCCTGCTCCGGCGCCCAGCGCTCGGTGACCGCGCCGACGACGGCGATCCGGGCCTGGCGGGCCCGTTCGGCGGCGAGGGGCGTGGCGGGGCCGCGGTACTCGCCGACGGGGGCGCCCGCGACGACGTCGTCCCAGCGACCGCTGCCCGTCGGCTGCGCCTCGTCGCGCCGGACGTCGGGAGCGAACTCCGCTGCGGCCGTGTGCCGCTGGGAGCGCTCGTCCCGGACACCCGGGCGGCTCTCGTCGTCGGTCCGGGCATCCGCACGCCGGGCGTCGGCACGCAGCGCATCGGTGCCGAAGGAGCCTGTGTACGGCGAGGGTCCACCGCCGGCCGCAAGCGGAGCGGGACCGTCCGCACCGCGGGGGCCGTCGTGCCATGTGCCCGCCAGCTCGGCACGGTGAGGGCCGCGCGGCGGGTCCGGGTGCACAGCGCCGGCCGGCCCGCGCTCGTACGGGTCGTCGTCGGCGTCATCGAAGTCGTCCAGGTCGTCGACGCCTTCCGCCGGCCGGGACCACCAGTTCGGCGCCGGCACACCGGCCCGGGGAGCGGGCACCGTGGTGCCGGGGACCGGGTCGGAGCCAGGGTCTGTCGCGGGCTCGTCCTGTACGCCCGGGTGGTGCAGGCGGCCCACACCGTGGCGACCGTCCCCGCCGTCCCTGCCTCCGACGCCGCGCAGGCCGCCGACGCCGTCCGGACCGGCGGGGGCCTCCTCGCCGGCCTGATCACTCTCCTCGGGCACGTGCCCGCTGTCGATCCGCCTGCGGGCCTCGTCCTGCCGCCAGTCTTCCTCGCTCAGGCCGGCCGCGGCCCGAGTGCCCGCCCGGTAGGCGGCGATGGCTCCGGCGCGCGCGGCCCGGGCGTCCCCTGCCCCTGATCCGTCGCCGAAGCGGTACCCGTAGGCAGGGGGCGTGTACGGGTCCTCGGTGCCGTCGGGCCAGGACGCGGACGTTCCGGGCGGAAGCGCCCCGGGCGCGACTCCTGCCGGAGGTCCGGACAGGGAGGCGGGGGCGATCGCACCGCCCGTCAGCGGCTCGTAGGGCTGCCAGGGCGGATACGGCTCGACCGCGGCCTGTTCCCCGGCGGCCGGAGCCACGGGTCCGGCCGGGCCGAGCCGGCCCATCGGGTCGAGCGGAACCATCGGATCGACCGGATCCGCCGGATCCGTCAGGCTGTCCGGGCCGACCACATCGGCTTCGATCACCTCGTCGACCGGGTCGGGCACGGGTACGTAGCCGCAGAGGGCCTCCTCCGCAGCGCCGGCCGCGAGGCCGGTCAGAACCACGCGTCCGTCGTCGCAGACGAGGACCGTACGGACCGTGATGTTGCGGTGGGTCCAGCCGTGGGCATGGAGGGCGCGGAGCGCGGTGAGCACGTCCGAGCCGATTTCCGCTGCCCGGTAGGGGTTCAGGGGTTTCTCCGCGAGGAGCGCCGCGAGCGGGCGTGCCGCGACCAGTTCGCTCACTATCCAGAGGGAGCCGCCCTCCGCGAACACGTCGAAGACCTGGTCCAGCCGAGGATGGTCGGGGATCTGGGCCGCTGCCTGGGCCGCTTCGACGGCCCTGCGGACCGCAGGGTCCGTCGGCCGCCGCGTCGTCCGCCCGGAGGCGCGCCGGGGCACGGGAGAACCGGCCGGGGCGCCGAAGCCGTCGGAGCCGGTGCCGTCGAGCACCTCCGCGTCCACGACCTCCGGCAACGGAACCTGCCTGACCAGGACTTCCTGACCGCTGTAGGTGTCGAATGCGCGTGTCTCGACGAGCTCGTACTCGTCCGAAGGCGGCAACGGCAGGCGGTAGCGGTCGGCGAGCACCCTTCCCGCATAGTCGTCCACGACGCCTCCCCAGCAGCGCGCTGTCCCGGTTCCGAGTACTCCACGCGGCCGTCAATTCCGGTACCCCACCGGTCGATTGAGGCTGCCTGTGTGTTCAGGATGTCTCACGATACGTGGCTGAGCCGCACAACGAAGAGGGACCGGCAGATATGCACCGCTGCGATCCGCGGTCGACGGCCAGGAGGGGCGCCGGTGTCCGCGGAGACAAGCAAACGGAACGATCAAAGCCGTTTCCCCGTCCCTGACTTGGAGAATCGACTCCTCACCCCGATGTTACGCTCGCCCCCCTCGATGGCCGAGGCCACAGGTTCGAACCCCGCTTCCCACCGCCGGCCCCGGCCGGGAAACCGCGCACCATCGATGTCGAGGGTTACGAGGCGTCGCTCAAGGGCTCCCGTTTCATCGAGCCGTTGGCCGCCTGTCCCTCTGTACGAAGCGGGCGGGCCACTCCTGCGCGTCGCCGCTCGCCATGACCATGACCCCGCCTTCTCCGGCAACGTCAAGGCCGACCAGCGGGAACGTACCGTCGCGACGCACGACGTCCGCTGCGCGTTCCAGGTCGGCCTGCCGAAGACCTGGAACGCCGTGGAGTCCGCCGTCCCAGAGGAAGACGACCGAAGGAGACGGCCGGCTCGAGTGGTCTCGCCGCCGGCCGGCGGAGGGTGACGGACGCGGCCCAGCGGGCACTCACCCCCTGAGCCGCCCGGCCGGGCGGCTCAGGAAGCGGACTTGGGCTGGAAGGTGTCGAAGAAGGCCTTCAGCGTCGCCTTCGTCTCCGGCTTGCCCCAGTCGTCATCGGCAGCGGTGAACATGATGGCGTACCCCTGCTTCCTGTTCACCACGAACCCCCTGTCGAGGGAGCGCAGCTTCGTGCTGTTCTCGGTGAAGGTGAACTCCCAGTCCGCACCGAGCCATCCGCGGTAGGCGACGGGGGCGATCCTGATGCGCTGATAGTCGGCACGTCGCATCCCGGACTCCTGGCTCGTCCAGTCGGCGACGGGATC
Source organism: Streptomyces sp. NPDC043861 (assembly GCF_056435905.1). Lineage (NCBI taxonomy): Bacteria > Bacillati > Actinomycetota > Actinomycetes > Kitasatosporales > Streptomycetaceae > Streptomyces > Streptomyces sp. NPDC043861. The sequence goes on from NZ_JBWKDP010000006.1 coordinate 148,930, forward strand.
GGATTTGGGGGTGTCGGTCCAGCCCACCAGCAGGCGCCGGCCTTCGGGGCCGGAGAACCGGGCACCGGCACCGTCCGTGCTGGTGTACTTCCAGCCCTCCGGAAGACCGATGGAGAAGCCCTGGTGGTGCTGGTACCTGGTGGTCCGGGGCGACTGGCCGTCCGTCTTGTCCCCGGTCCCGCCACTGCCCCCGGCGGAGTCCCCGGCCGTGGCGCCGCTCTGTCCCTGGGTCCCTGGGTCCGCTTCACCGCTCTTCGACGGCTGGCCCGAACCGGGGGACGCCCCGCCCTTCTTGCCGCCGTCGGCCACCCCGCCCTTCTTGCCGTCGTCGGCCGCCCCATCGCTCGCGGCAGTCGTTCCGCCCGAGCGGGTGTCGGCCTTCCTGCCGGAGTCACCGCTGGGCCAGAACGCAACAACGGCGGCCACGACGGCCAGCAGGACGGCGGCCACGATCACCGCCAGGGTACGGCGGGACACGCCACCGCCGGCCGGTGTCCGTGCCGGCGAGGGGGGCACGGGCGCCTGCCCGGACTTCCGCCGGCTCTGCTCGGACTTCGCCGCCCGCACCGAACGCAGCGCGCCCCGGATCCGATCGGCCGCGGCATCCGCGGTGCCCTCGGCCGGAACCGCCGGCTCCGGGGGCACCGGAGGCAGCGCAACCACCCTGGTCGCCTCGGCCGGCAGCTCCGGCTCGGCGGGCTTCTCGGGCGTGTTGACGACATCCAGGAGCAGCGTCCTGGCACCCGCGTCGTCCAGCCGCTGCGCCGGATCCTTGACCAGGAGGCCGTAGATGACCTCCTCCAGCGGGCCCGCGTTCTTCGGCGGGTCGAGCGGCTCGGTCATCACCGCGGTGAGCGTCGCGATCGCGGAGCCCTTGTCATAGGGCGGACAGCCCTCGACGCTCGCATACAGCAGTCCGCCGAGCGACCACAGATCGGCGGCAGGCCCAGGCTTGTGGCCACGGGCGCGCTCGGGCGAGATGTACGAGGGCGCACCCACGAGCATGCCGGTGGATGTGATGGAGGGGTCGCCCTCGACCTGTGCGATGCCGAAGTCGGTCAGGACGACGCGTCCGTCGTGGTCGATCAGCACATTGGACGGCTTCACATCGCGGTGCAGAATGCCTTCACGGTGGGCGGAACGCAGCACGTCCAGGATGACCAGCCCGACCTCCGCCGCGCGGCGGGGTGTCAGGAGCCCGTCCTCACGTACGACTTCGGCGAGGGACTTGCCCTCGACGAGCTCCATGACGATCCACGGGCGGTCGTCCTCGTCGACCACGTCATAGACCGTCACTGCACCGTTGTTGCGAACCCGGGCGATCGCCTTGGCCTCGCGCCGCGTGCGGGTGATGAGACGACGCTTCTCCTCGTCGTCGATGCTGCTGGGGAACCTCAGTTCCTTCACGGCGACCGTGCGGCCGAGCGTCTCGTCGACGGCCCGCCAGACGGTGCCCATGCCGCCCCGGCCGAGCACCCCGCCCAACCGGTACCGCCCGGCCAGCAGTCGCCCTTCGCCCGGGGTCGGCACCGCACCCCGCACTGCGCCGCCACCCGACCGGTCCGCCCCGGTGCCTGTGCCGCTTCCCGATGCCTTGGCCTCGGCGCCGAGGCCGGGGGCCCCGCCCTTCACCGCATCACGCGCACCGGCACCCGACTTGGCTCCCGTGCCCGACTTGGACTCCACGCCCTTCACCACGCCACGTTCACCCGAACCCGGCTTCGACTCCGCACCCGTGCCCG